>JACOSY010000003.1 GCA_016178595.1 Ignavibacteria bacterium | reverse complement strand
GGCCCGACGAGGAATGCTTTCGTTGGGCTTTTTCTTGTGGTGAAGGTTGTAAAAAGCGGGAGTGTTGAGCTCAACTGGTTCAGAGCGCTCCGATGCGAAGCATCGGAGAGGTCGCAGGTTCGAACCCCGCAGCGCCCACAAAAAAGTACCCCGCCGGAAACACCCGACGGGGTTTTTCGTTTCAAGAAACCAAAAGTATCTTACCGCATCACAACCATCTTCTTTACGCTCACGAAGGTTTCCGCCACCAACCTGTATGTATAGACTCCGCTCGGAATTCCCTCCGCACTCCATGTACGGGTATACGCGCCGGGAGGGAGCTGCTCGTTCACAATCGTCGCGATTTCCCTCCCGAGTACATCGTACACTTTCAACGACACAAATGACGAATGACCGATGACTAAGGACATTGTTGTCGTCGGATTGAACGGGTTGGGGTAGTTCTGGTATAACGTGAAAACGGTCGGGATATGTTTTTGGTCTTCGACCAACGTCACCAAAGTGGTTGTAAATGTCTTATCTGGTCCATACGTGGTACCATTTATATTCTGAGCAACAGCCCTGTAATGATACGTCGTGGAGGTTGAAAGGCCAGTTATCGTCTCACTCTCCGGAATGATACCGGTTGTGCCATCGACGGATTTCGGATTTGTTGAATGCCCATAGTCGGTTGTTGTACCCCATTCAAACCAACGGCTCGCTTGGTATCCGTTGGGATTCAAGAGCGCGTTGTACTGAGCAGATGCGGCTTGAATGGCACTCGCTTTGGTTGTAAGTACAGCGGGTGCTTGTGGGGATGACGCTGGTGTACCCGTAACGATGTAGACCGCTACGATTCCCAACGATTCTGGAAGGACGAAGGAGTTTTGTTGCTTCATATCGACATTTACGCCGAGTCCGCCGTGCACATCCACCATCTGTACTGCTCCGTTGAACCAGGCATTGAGGTCGGGCCAAGTGATGGTAAGCGGGTACTTTTCAATCTCAGTCGAGAGCCGGATCTTGTACGTATCGACCTGTGTTGGACTGTCGAGCTTCCGGAAATCCATGTTTACTCCCAGACTCAGACATGTGTGTCCGGGAAATCCAATGGAACGAACATCAAATCCAGGCGGAACAGGGGGAAGTTGCACCTCACCCAGGCTTGCATCGACACACGATGTTGCTTGGGAATCCGCCCCGAGCCAGAATGTTCGAGAGATGGATGTTGCATCAGACACAGAGAGGGGGAGGAGATTCTGTCCAATCGTTCCATCCAGCATCGTTGTAAATGTCCAATCCGAGCCATAGGTTGTTCCGAGTGAATTCTCCGCAACAACTCTGCAATGATATGTCGTCCTCGGAGTTAATCCGGATATGGATTGATTGATCATGATGGTGGTGATTCCATCTCCCAACGAAAAATGTGTTGAGGTGTTTCCATAGCTCGTCGTGGCACCCCACTCAAACCACGCGGTTGTCGAATCGCCATTCGGTATCACCGAACCAACCAAGTCTGCGGATGTCTGTGTAACACTGTTGGATAGAGCACCTGCAGTATTGATATTGGGTGCGGTGAGGACATGGGTTCCATCTCCGATTTTTATGAAGAGGGAATAGACTCCCATTTCTTCACTGATGGAGATGGAGTTCTGCGCCTTCATATCGATATCTACTATTGAGCCTCCGCGCGTATCTGTCAAGCGGACAGGCTGATTGAAATATAAATTCAAATCGGGCCACGAGAGGGTCATCGGATAGCCTACGTCAGGACTGGTTTGGAATCTCACTATGAACGTTTCACCTTGCGAAGTAGAGACATAAGGTCGGATGTCCGCAAAGACTCCCAAATCCAGGCAATGATTGATACTGAATCCCGGTATCATACGGATGTCGAAAGCTGGAGGGACTGGTGGATAGGGTTGTGTCTCACCAAGGTCGGGATCGATGCAATAAGTGGCACCGGGATAGAGACCAAAATATGCGATGCCCGACATTCCAACGTTGTCATGTGCCGTTATCGGGATAACAATTCTCCCTGGCCCATCGTTTCCCGCCATCGTCTTGAATGTCGCATCATTCGAGTACACTGTTCCCTTGTCGTTCTGCGCGACAGCTCTATAGTGGTATGTGGTCAAAGGAGACAGTCCTCCCAAAGTATCAGAGAGTGAGATGTCGTCGAACCCGCTTCCGATCGATCTGTGTGGGGTGGCATTTCCATACGCTGTAGTTGTTCCCGACTCAAACCATACGTTTGTTGGAAGGCCGTTCGGATTAGAACTGACATCCAAGGGTGCGACCGATGGTCCAATAAATATGGCATTGATCGCATTAATCGTTGGTGCTGCTGTTGGTTGAGAAGGTGCGGTACCGGAATCTCCGGTTACGATCAAGAGACTAAAGACGTTGAGCGATTCGGTAAGGACAAACGACGTTTGAGTTTTCATGTCGAGCTTAAAGACCGTACCATAACGATCTTGCAGCCAAACATGATTCACGTAGTAAGTATTCAAGTCGGGCCATGAGAATGTGATTGGATAAATATCGTAGCCAGCGCCTGTTGAAAAATTGACACGGTAAGTGTCGACCTGGGTAGGAGAGTAATATCCACGCAGATCGATCTTGACTCCTGTCCCGAGACATGTCCCGAGACCTGCACGATAATTCACAAATCGAATGTCGAAGGATGGCGGCGGAGGTGGTAGTTGATATTCACCCAGAGCAACATCGACACAAGTCGTAGCGTTTTGATTCACCCCGAACCAAACTGTATCGATCATTCCGTGACTATCGACGGCTCGGAAGGGAATCGAAAAATCTGCGGCGAAGCTGATCGTCGCCGTGAATGCGAGGAGCATGTAAGAGAACCGAGGTTTCATAAAAACCTCCAGCGAAAGTGAGAATTGGAAAACCCAGCTAATCGGAAACCAACCTCCAAAAGTTATCTAAGTTCCATCCCAATGTCAAGGGGAAAGACCAGGAAATGGCTTTCCCAAAACCTTTTACTATTCAGAAAAGTCTTAGTTTTGTTTCAGAATCAGCAGTAGCCTTTTATTGATAGTGACTTGCTTTCCTTCTCTACTTTCGATATATTAACACGACATTTGGTACATCTATCCACCTTTAATCCGATCCTGTGAGGTCGGGAAGGAGACAATGATGTCGGAAAAGAAAGTGACAGAGTTCATGGACCTCCACACGATAATAGTGTTTGGAGGTTTTTTCGTTTCGGAAGCGTCGTGAATATCAAATCCCGCGTTATCGATGCTGCAGGTTTCGAGCGAACGGTCACTCGCCTTGCCCACGAAATCCTCGAGCGTAATAAAGGCGCTGAAACGATTGCCATCATCGGTATCCGCACACGCGGCGAGTTTCTCGCCAAGCGCCTTGTCGATAAGATCCAAAGGATTGAGAATCGCGAGCTACAGTTCGGTTTCCTCGACATTACGCTCTATCGTGATGACCTTCGGGGGAAACTGACTCAGCCCATCCTCAAAGGCACCGTTATCTCATTCGACGTCACCGGGAAGGATATCATTCTCGTCGATGATGTGCTCTACACTGGTCGAACTGTGCGTGCGGCACTCGATGAGCTGATCGATCTTGGTCGTCCGCAATCAATCCAGCTTGCGGTCATGGTCGATCGCGGTCACCGCGAGCTGCCAATCAAAGCCGATTTCATCGGCAAGAACATTCCAACGGCCGCCGGTGATGAGGTGCACGTGCTGATGAAAGAGATCGATGGCGAAGATGCCGTCGTTCTCACGGATGCAATAGAAGGAGGGAAGAGCTGATGCCGCTCACCGAGTCGAGTCGTCGACTTGCAAGCCGACACCTGCTGGGGCTGGAAGGAATGCCGAAGGAAGACGTCCAGCTCATTCTTGATACTGCGAAATCGTTCCGTGAAGTGTTAGAGCGTCCGATCAAAAAAGTTCCCACACTCCAGGGGAAAACGATTGTCAACTTATTTTTCGAGAGTTCAACCCGCACGCGGCTTTCGTTCGAGCTGGCAGAGCGGCGGCTTTCTGCCGACGTTGTCAATTTCTCTGCCGATGTAAGCAGTGTGAAGAAAGGCGAGACACTGAAAGATACGGCGCGCAACATTGAGATGATGAAGATCGATATCATCGTCATACGTCATGCGGCTGCGGGAGCTCCTCACTTTCTCAGCAAAGTTGTAAACGCAATCATCGTGAATGCGGGCGATGGTGCACACGAGCATCCCACGCAAGCTCTTCTCGATCTCTACACGATGAGAGAAAAGTTCGGCCAGATTGAAGGGTTGAACGTTTGTATTGTCGGCGATATTGCACACAGTCGCGTTGCACTATCCGACATCCACGGACTGAAGGCGATGGGCGCCAACGTCTCAGTGTGCGGGCCGAAGACTTTGATTCCGCGAGAAATCGAGCGGTTTGGCGTGAGAGTTCATTACAAGCTGGACGATGCAATTCGTGAATCGGACGTGCTGAATGTGCTGCGCATTCAACTGGAGCGGCAGGCAGGGGCGTACTTCCCAACGATTCGTGAATACCGAGAGTACTTCGGTATTACGCGAGAGCGACTTGACAAGGTCAAGCGTCCGATGACGATCATGCACCCTGGTCCCATCAATCGCGACGTCGAGCTTTCAGCCAATGTTGCCGATGGCGAGCACTCACTCATCCTCCAACAGGTGCTGAATGGCGTCGCCGTCCGAATGGCAATTCTCTATCTCTTGGGTACTGCAAACTAACAGGCAGATTGATGATGAACATACTCTTCAAAAACGCTCACCTCATTGATCCGGCGCTCAATGTAGATTCCGTTGCGGATATTCACATCGTTCATGGAATCATTCAAAAGATTGGACGAGTGAGTTTCGCGAAGGGCGCTGAGGTCTACGATCTGGCGGAAAAAATTGTCGCGCCGGGCTTCGTCGACATGCACGTACACTTACGCGAGCCCGGATACGAATACAAAGAAACGATCGAGACCGGCTGTCGTGCGGCTGCAAGCGGTGGATTTACTGCCGTGTGTTGCATGCCTAATACCAATCCTGCCATTGATGATGCATCGGTTGTGAAGAACATTCTTGAGAGAGCGCGCAGTGTGCTCGGAGGTATTGTGGATGTTTATCCGATCGCGGCGGTGACGAAAGGGCGCGAAGGAAAAGAACTTGCGCCGATGATGGAGCTTGCTGATGCAGGAGCAGTCGGCTTCACTGACGATGGAGCGCCGGTTGAACAAGCGGAGATCATGCGGCGCGCGCTTGAATACGCAAGTATGATCGGCAAACCGATCATCCAACATGCCGAAGACCTGACGCTCACAAAAGGTGGTGCGATGAATGAAGGGTTCATATCAACAGGATTGGGATTACCGGGGATGCCGCAGGTCGCTGAAGAGGTCATGGTCGCTCGTGATATTCGAATGGTGGAATACATCGGTGCACCGTATCATGTTGCGCATATCAGCACGCGAGGAACGGTGGAACTCGTCCGGTCGACAAAGGCGAAGAAGCTTCCTGTTACGTGCGAGGTAACGCCGCACCACTTTACGCTGACGGATGAGGCGGTTCGCTCGTTCGATACAAACACCAAGATGAATCCACCCCTCCGAACACAAGAAGACATCGAAGCGATCAAAGAAGGACTACGTGATGGAACAATCGATGTGATCGCGACCGATCATGCGCCGCATTCGCAGGATGAGAAGGAGGTTGAATTCGCATTCGCTCCGTTTGGCATCGTCGGGCTTGAGACAGCTATCGGTCTTGCGATAACAGAACTCGTCGAGTTGAAGGTACTCACACTTTCACAACTCATTGAAAAGTTTTCGATCAATCCACGGAAGATCCTCAAACTTTCTTCTGCCAAAATTGCCGAAGGAGAAAGGGCAAATCTTACCATCGTTGATCCAAAGAGCGAATGGGTTGTCGACATCCGGCAATTCAAATCGAAGTCGAAGAATTCTCCTTTCCACGGTCGAACGCTGCGAGGCAAAGCTTTTGCGGTCATCAACAATAATCAGTTGTTGTTTTCAGATTGAGAACGTTGTCCTAATCTTCCTACAAGATTCCTTTTTTTCAGGACGATATCGATCATCGTGGATGGAGAATGTTCCTAAAAAATCTTCTCTCTCGTTGTAGGGCGAAATCATCGGTATGGCACGTCAGTTGTTTCTTATCAGTCTTTACACATGGAGAAGAACTATGAAATCAATTATCATTACTGGTTTTCTAAGTCTTGCTTTGACTATGGCTGGATGTAAGGAAGCAATTGTCCAGGTTGACACAACCCCACCAGCACCACCTCAGGGGATTGCAGCCTTTGCGGGTGACAACCAAGTTAATCTTGTCTGGTATCCAAGCCAGGCAGAGGATGTTGCCGGGTACAATATTTTCGTGAGCACTTCGTACGATGGGAAATACTCTCTCATCGCTTCAACGACAGGGACGGGCTTTGTGGATCGAGGAGCTACGAACGGAACGACATACTACTACGCTGTGAGCGCGTACGATCGTGCGAAGAATGAGAGTCGGCTGAGTCGTGAGGATGTCCACGCGACGCCGCGTCCTGAAGGAGCAGAAATGTCATTGAAGGAATATCACGCGTACCCCGATGTCGCCGGGTACGACTTTTCGTCGAATAGCGTCGGGCCGTACAATGATCAGTACACCGACTTCTTCTTCGAGTATTCCAGCGGGACGTATTATCTGGATGTTTGGAACGATTCCAATATCCAAGACATGGGATATACAAGCTCACTGGATGAGATTAGCAGGGTACCACTGGCCGGCTGGTCACCGTCAAAAGATGTTCGCTTGATTGTCGGACACACGTACGCCATCGAAACATGGGATCATCACTACGCGAAGGTGCGTATCGCGGGACTGGAGCCAACGATAGTGACGTTTGATTGGGCCTATCAGATGCAAGCAGGAAATCCATTCTTAAAACAAGGCATACAGACCACTCGTGAGCCACTGCGATTTGGATCTGGCGTAACCGTGCGGCAGTAACACATACGAACATACACGCTGGGGCGTCTCAACAAGCGGTAATGAAGTGGTGGGTTAGAGACGCTTCAGCGTACCATTTTTGTAGGTTGACTTTTACTAACCAATCGGCTATTTTGGTGGAAGATTACTATGCGACGATTATCAATCATCCTTCTGTATTGGGTTCTTTCTCAAGAGAGTTTACCGGCACAAGACGTTGAAGAAGCATCCCTTTTCGCCATGAATGGCAATACCGCATCGCAGCAGGATAGTGTCCGGGATGTATCGTACTCAAATGATTCTTTACTCACACTGCTCGTCGAGAAAGTTCACCAAGGGATTGCCTCCGGTAATGTTCAGATGTTCTCCGAGCATTTTGCCCGCCAGGTGTCCATCACGCTTCGCGGAAAGGAAGGTGGCTACTTCAGCGGCAACCAGGCGTTCTACATTCTCCAGAGTTTCTTTTCCAGCAGACGTGTGCTCAACTTCAAGTTTACCACAGTCGGCACAGACGACACAAACTCCTATGCTACAGGCGGAGGTGTCTTCATGGTAAAGGGAAATCCAGAGGTCTTCCAGGTGTATGTCGCGTTGGCGAGCGTCGGTGACCGGTGGGTTGTCACGCAATTCAATGTGTATTAGTAATGCATGCAGTTGAGTAGGGATCGGAGTATAACACCTTTCTTCACGCGGAAGCAATTTCTTACCCTGAGTATCCTTTTTCTTTTTCTTATCGTTAGCACATTCGTTGTTCGCGACCTCTACGTGAATGATCTCTCGACACACTGGAACGATATCCGGCAGGCGAGGGAGCGCGAGGTATCGCAGGAGATTCAGTCGAAATTCAGTGACTATGAACGGCAAGCATTCACTGATGTTGATGCCATTGCAGCACTCTCCGAGACCGGTCATCTTTTTTCAATCTACGATGACAGCACGCAGCAGGCATACTTTTTCGAAAAGGTGCTTCCGCTCATTCCGGCAGATAAACCCATCGAGGTGTACGACCTGGACGGAGGTCTCGTTGGATGGTCCGGTACGCGCGGGCCATCCCTGGATATGAGTAAGCTGAAAAGAGAGCGAAAGTCGTTTGTCCTTCAGGATCCGATCTATTCTTACCTCACGGTTGTCGTTCCCGTTTTCGTGAATGATTCGGTTCAGGGGTATGTCATTGGAAGGAGATTGATTGAAGTAAACTACCCGATCAATAACCGCTTCATCAGCAGTAGAGGGTTTGCCGGGACATTTGCCACACAATTACCATGGCCGGTGGAGTTCGAGTTCTTGACAAACACAAAGATGTTACATGATTCCCTGCGCATCGCGATCGAGATCAAGAACCTTGCGGGAGAGCATGTCGGTTATGGGTTTGTTTCCCGCGAAGATTTGTCATCGCAGACTGATCTTGTCAGCCTCAATGCAGATCATGTAGCCGAACTCCTCACTGTAGGGCTGCTTGTGATCATTCTCGTTCAGATCGTGACCCTGCCGAGGATTCGAGAATCAGTACTTCTTCACCTCGTTGCTGCTACGACAGCGCTTTGGATGTTGCGCTACTTTCTGGTCTGGGTTGATTTCCCGAGTGCGTATTTCCAATGGAGCATTTTCGATCCGATGAAATTTGCCTCTCCCTTTGGTTTCGGGATTGCGAAATCCATCGGGGATATGTTTTTGAGCGCCATTGTCCTGGGAATCAGCGTCTCTCTCATTACTGTGACATATCTTCGAACCGAATCACGCGCGTGGATCGCAAGGATTATACGAGGCTCGAAGATCATTGCATTTACCTTGTTGGTCGGTAGTGGGTTAGTTCTTGCCGGATTCATTCGCGCGTTCGGTGCAACTATCCACAGCGCCGTGTTCGATTCGAATCTTCCCTACAACGATCCGGCATTTGTTCTTCCGTCCCTTGATCTGACAGTCATGCTTCTCAGTATGATCGTTATTGCGATCAGCTTCATTCTGGCGTCGATGATCCTTCTCTCGCTTGCCTGGCATTTTTCCCGGCATCTCAGCAGCCGCAATAGATCGGCATGGTTGCGATCGGGGTGGCTCGTGCTGGTCTTTTCTCTCATTGCTCTATTCTTCGGTCGCTTGCAGGAAAATCCGCTGGTAACCCCGTTGGAGAGATTGTGCTACATTGCGGGACTTGCCATCATCACGCTCTTGATATCTTTTGTTTATCAGAAGCGGCGACAGGTCATGAGCGCCGTCTCTGTGCTCGGCATTTTCCTCGCCGCAGTTGCCTTGCTTGTGTCGATGCTCGATACGAAAGTCCATGCGCTTGATCGCGTCCAGGTGGAGTTGATCGCGAACGAAATCGGACGGCCAGCCGATAGCTGGCTGACATTGCTTGTGAACCAGTCATTGTCTGAACTGGCCGGTCCGGATGCGGCAACTGCTTTGATCGACGCTGATACCGTCGATCTCCAACCACTCGCGTTTACACAGTGGGCGAAGAGTACGTTGAGTAAGGAAGGAAATAACTGCTCTATCACCTACGTGAACAGGGACGAAGCGGTCGTGAGTGACTTCCATATCGGTGTTCCCCCGCACGAGTACACGAAACACACCGTCGTGGTACCTGCCGTTAGCCCTTCGGTCAGTGTCGAAGAGAAGACCATCAACGGCAGGATCGTAAAATGGTACGTCGGGTATGCATTGATCGAGTCACAAAGTGGTGACGTTGTGGGTGGCGTGCGGGTTGAAGTGTCCGGGAGCCGGCAGACGATGTTCGGGGGGGGAGCTCCGGAATTTTTGCGGAGTGACACACGGGAGAACTTTGAAACGCATTATCGTCCTCTTATTCTTTCAGAATACTACGACCGGAAACTTCTCTACACGACGAACGAGACAATTCCATTGAGCAGATCGTTCCCACAAGTTATTTTATCGAGGTTGGATCGATCAAAACCGGGCGTCTGGGTCGATGAAGAGATCGACGGACAACAATACGAATCATACTACTTCCCCGAACAGGGCGCCTCAGCGAATAAGGCATGGATCGTACTCAGCATGCCTGCCCTCGATGCACGATGGCACGCCTACAGCTTCTTGCGCTATATCATTTTCTATTTATTACTCGCCGTCGTAAGTCTTCTCATTCTTGCTGTCGCCAGAATGTTGCGTGGCGAACGCATCTCGGCGAGCTTTCGCCTCAAGCTCATGGCGGCGTTCGTCATCGTTTCGTTAATTCCTGTGATCATCCTCGTGTACTATAACCGGCAGTATGCGATAGAACAAGCTGAAGAGCTGATGACGAAACGCCTGAGTGAGCAGACATTGCTCGTAGAGTCGGAAGTTCGGGAAATATTGGTGGGCGGCGTGCCGGCAGCGCTCACACAATTGAGAGACGAACAGTGTGCGGAGATTGCAAACGACGTCGACGTCGATTTCACTATCTACTACGGATCGTTGCTGCAGGCCAGCAGCAAGCCTGAAATGTTCACTGCAGAATTATTGGATACGCGTTTGAGTGCTGCGGCATACGGTGAGATCGTTCTGAAAAAAAAGAAATTCTTCCTCGAGTACCAGCGAATCGGGACGTTACCGTATGTCGTCGGGTACAGGCCGCTCCTAGCCGAAGATGGCTCCGTCATGGGCGTTGTCTCCGTTCCGTCTCTGTACCGCCAGATCGAGATCAACCAAGACTCAACACGGCGAAGCATGTTTCTGTATGGCGCCTATGCCGTGGCACTTGTGCTCTCGGTTATTGTTGGGACGATGTTCGCGAATCAGATTTCGCTTCCCATTCGCCGGCTCATGGCTGCGACGCGTCAAATTGGAACTGGAAAACTTGATGTGCAGTTACAGCACCAACGCCGCGACGAACTTGGAAAACTTGAACAGGCATTCCATGAGATGACAAACGATTTGAAGCGCACGCAGCAAGAGATGATGAAAGCCCAGCGGGAGTCGGCATGGCGCGAAATGGCAAAACAAGTCGCTCACGAAATAAAGAATCCACTCACGCCAATGAAACTCTCCGTACAGCATTTGCGACAGGCATATAGAGATGGAATGAAGGACTTTGGCAGTCTCCTCGAACAAGTATCGAATACGCTCTTGGAACAAATCGAAACATTGAGCCGCATTGCATCAGAATTTTCCCACTTCGCGCGGATGCCGGAGCGCGTGATCGAACCGTGTCTTGTAAACGACGTTCTTCTCGAAGCGAGGAATCTCTTTCAGCACGAGAACATTCATTTTGATGTAGAGTTGGATCGATCGTCTTCAACTGTTCAAGCCGATCGAGAAGAACTGCGGCGCGTATTCATCAATATCATTCGCAATGCGGTTCAGGCAGTTGAGCGGAGCGGAAACATCACGCTGAAAACGAAAACGAGCGACGGATTTGTCGAGATTAACGTCACCGACACCGGGCCCGGAATTCGTCCGGAAATATTGTCACGGTTGTTCGAACCAAATTTTTCAACGAAGACGGATGGCATGGGACTTGGTCTCCCAATTGTGAAACGAATCATCGATGACTTGGGAGGAACAATCGATGTGCAGAGCACTCCAGGATCGGGAACGGCCGTGTATATTCGTTTACCGATCCAGCGGATGGATGTATGATAACGCCAAATCCGGCAATTGATGCTCGACCGGTGAAGGAAGGGAAGATGCATTCTTCCAATGAAATGATCATTCACTCAGAGCTTCTTTCCCGAATCCCACCGATACGATCGGGAGTGAGCACTCGATGCGGCGGAGTCAGCCGGGAGCCGCTTGGCTTGAATCTGAGTTATAACGTCGGTGATGATCCGTCAAAAGTTACGCAAAACAGAGAGCGGTTCTTCGGCGCTTTGAATATTCCAATCGATCGATTGGCTATTCCCTATCAAATCCATAGCGCCGCCATTCGGCGAGCGGAGAATCCTGGACGATATGAATCATGCGATGCGCTGGTAACCAACATCCCGGAACTTTTTCTTGCGGTTTCAATTGCAGATTGCCTCCCTATTCTTCTCTACGATCCGGTGGCGAGAGCAATAGCGGCAGTTCATTCCGGATGGCGAGGAAGCAAGGAGAAAGTTTTGCTGAAGGCGATCGAGACGCTGCGAAAAGAATTTGGTTCCTGCCCAAAGGATTTGGTTGCATTCATCGGCCCTGCTGCCGGAGAATGTTGTTACGAGGTTGGCAAGGAGGTTGCGAAGGAATTTCCGACTGAATGTGTCGTACAGGAACAGGGGCGAAAACCTCGGCTGGATCTCAAATTTTTCAATAAGAACATTCTTCTTGAGTCTGGCGTCGATGAGCAGCGCATAGAAGTCTCTCCCTTATGCACCATTTGCACTCCCGCAATCTTACATTCATATAGAAGAGATGGGCACAGTTCCGGCAGGATGATGGGAGTGATTGGCATCGTGCCGTAACGTTCTCGTTCCGCGTGGTGTGTGTCGTTGTAAATCTGAAAATAAATCAGTACATTTTCTTTACCAATCATGCAATAGCAACGTTAGGGTATCTCTATGTGCGGCATTGTCGGTTACATTGGTCCCAAAAACTCCGTACCGATTCTTCTCGAAGGCCTTCAGCGGTTAGAATACCGTGGTTATGATTCTGCAGGAATCGCACTCATCGCAGACCACAAGCTTGTCGTTCATAAGAAGGCAGGCAAGGTTGCCGAGCTTGTAAGAATGGTGAATGGAAATGGCCACGGTCTGACTGCCCATCTTGGCATTGGCCACACACGGTGGGCCACGCATGGCGAGCCGAACGATCTCAATGCCCATCCTCACTGGGATTGTCACAAAGAGATCGCGATCATTCACAACGGTATTATCGAAAACTATGTGACGCTGAGGACGAAACTCGTGTTGGATGGTCATATCATTCGCACAAAGACCGACACGGAAATATTGGTGCATCTCATCGAAGAAATGTACAAGCGCGCAAACGATCTTTTTACGGCAGTTCGTCTTGCACTCTTGGAAGTCGAAGGAGCGTATGGGATCTTGGTCGTTTCAACGAAGGAACCCGATCGCATCATTGCCGCCCGGAAAGGAAGTCCGCTCCTTATTGGAATAGGGGAAAGAGAGAACCTTGTCGCTTCTGATGCTGCGGCAGTTGTCGATCATACTCGTCAGGTCGTGTATCTCGAAGATGGTGAGGTGGCATGCATTACGGCGAACTCGTATGTGACAAAAACAATCCACGATAAAGAGATCATCAAGGAAGTTGAAGAGATCACATTCGATCTCCAGCAGATTGAAAAGGGCGGCTTCGAACACTTCATGCTGAAGGAGATTCACGAGCAGCCGGAGTCGATCCGTAATTCTCTCCGGGGTCGCCTGCTGATGCCGGAGGGTGTTGTCAAACTGGGCGGTCTCGAGCCGGTGCTCGACAAGTTGTATAGTGCCGAGAGAATTATCATCATGGCCTGTGGAACATCGTGGCACGCTGGGCTGGCTGGAAAATTCATGCTCGAGCAACTCGCGCGGATTCCGGTGGAAGTCGATTACGCATCAGAATTCCGATACCGTAATCCCGTCATCAAACCAAACGACGTTGCGATTGTTATCAGCCAGAGCGGTGAGACAGCCGATACGCAGGCTGCACTTCGGGAAGCAAAGTCGAAAGGCGCGGTCGTCATTGGCGTTGTGAATGTTGTAGGAAGCACCATCGCCCGCGGGACCGATGCAGGCGTGTACATTCACGCCGGACCAGAAATTGGTGTCGCATCGACAAAGGCATTCACATCGCAAATCGCCGTTCTTTCACTCATCACGCTCTTGCTTGCTCGTCATCGTGGTCTTGCGGAGGAACAGTGCCGTTTGCTTGCAGCAGACCTGATGTCATTGCCTGATAAGGTCGAGAAGGTTCTTGGTGAATCGGATCATATCAAGTACCTTGCCGGAGAGTTCAAGCATGTTCAGAACTTCCTGTATCTCGGTCGTGGGAGTAATTTCCCGACTGCTCTCGAAGGCGCGCTGAAGCTGAAAGAGATTTCCTACATTCATGCGGAAGGATACCCTGCCGCAGAAATGAAACACGGACCAATCGCACTCATCGACGAGAACATGCCCGTCGTTTTCATTGTGCCGAAGGATGCGATCTACGAAAAAGTACTCAGCAACATGCAGGAAGTACGGGCACGGCGCGGAAAGATCATTGCAGTTGCCAACGAAGATGATCACGAGATCGACCAGCTTGCCGATCACGTTATTCGTGTGCCGCGAACGTACAGTTACTTCGGCCCGATCGTCAACAGTATCCCGCTCCAACTTCTTGCCTATTACATGGCGGTCGCTCGCGGATGCAATGTCGATCAGCCGCGCAATCTGGCAAAGAGTGTGACAGTAGAGTAAAGTTGATTTTCTGCTGAAAAATTCCCATCTTTGGCACACATTCGTCTTCATCATCCACCGTTTCGAAGGGACTTTCTGTGCAGTCAACACTGCCATTTACTGACGATCAGTGGGCGTTAATTCTCGGTGCATCGAGCGGTTTCGGCGGAGGTACCGCCGTTGAGCTTGCTCGTCGTGGTATGAATATCTTCGGCGTTCACTTCGATCGTGCCGCAACGATGCCCAATGTCGAGCGTATCATCGGCGATATCGAGTCGTGCGGACGCAAGGCGGTGTTCTTTAACATCAATGCTTCCGATCCGGGTAAGCGCTCGGAAACTGTTGCAGCAATGAAGCGTGAACTTGCTTTGTCGCCAAATGCAACCATTCGAACGTTACTCCACTCGCTTGCCTTCGGAACACTCAGGCCTTTTGTCGGAACAAAGAGTGAAGATTCCCTCACACAACCACAGATGGACATGACTCTCGATGTCATGGCCAATAGTCTTGTGTACTGGACACAAAGCGTTTTCTTTGAAGGCCTTATGAAGCGTGGTGGACGCATTTTCGCTATGACAAGCTCGGGCGGTCATTCGGCGCTTCCCAACTATGGTGCAGTTTCAGCCGCGAAAGCCGCTCTTGAATCGCATATTCGTCAGTTGGCAATGGAACTCGGGCCGTATGGCATCACTGCAAATTCCATCCTTGCTGGCGTCACGGATACTCCGGCGCTCCGTAAGATACCGGGTGCGGTGAGTATGCTCGACATCGCGAAAGCCAAGAACCCACAACTGAGAACGACAACACCGAATGACGTCGCTCGCGCGATTGCACTTCTTTCTCAAGATGATGCGTACTTCATCTCCGGGAACGTCATCGGCGTCGATGGCGGAGAAGATATTGTGAGTTACATTGGACAGAAGAGTCCAACAGAACTTGCGTAGTTCCTAGTATCGTTTCAGAAATTCATTGATTTTACTCCACGGTTTTCGTATATTGGAAACCGTCAAGAACAATCGTAACCCTTCGGCTCACTCTCCAGTGAGTTCAATCAACAGGCAACAGGCAACAGGCAACAGGCAACAGGAATAGATATCAACGAAAGAATATCCATGGCACAAAAGACAAAGAAGAAAGTCCCGGCGGCGAAGCGCAATGGAAGCGTACGAGTAGAACCAAAACAATTTTCCATTGCAGAACTCGTCCGCGAATTGAATTCCTTCAGTGTCGATAACTACTGGGATCTTGGGAAGTTCCTGGTCGACAAGGTGATGCCCGTGGCCCGGAAGGCGGGGATGTTTGAAGATCAGGTCTTGAAGATGGTATCATCGCATCCGGGTATCAAGTTCCCGTTCTCAATGCTCAAGCAGTGCCAGCAGTACTACACTTATTTTCCCGACGTGAAGAAGCGTCCGTTGCCGGAAGTCTTTTACTTCGATCTCGCGACCAAGATCGACGAATCGAAAAAGAGAGACCAGTTCGAGAAGATGGCGATCGACAACCACTGGACGATCTCCGATCTCCGAAAAAAGATTCATGACGATGAGACTGCACGCCGCCTCGATGAGCGAACGAAGTATGGATTCGATCTCCGCGAGCGCAACGTCTGGACGTTCGAAACGCCGGATCCTCGTTTCGGCAAGCCGAATCACAAAGGCAGATTGCCCGGACAAATCATCGCGAACGCGCTCTACTATTACACGAAGCCGGGCGATTACATCGTTGATCCGTTAGCTGGAACAGGAACGCTTGGAGACATCGTCGATACGGTTCCTCACTTCCACGACCGGAAGCATAAGATGTACGATATCGAGCCGACGGATGAGCGCATCGTGCGGAACAATGTGTTATTGACAGGAATTCCGGAACAATCCGGCACAGTCGATTACGTGTTCCTCGATCCACCGGCTGAATTCACTCAAAAGGATTCGACGTCGGGTTTCGACGTCGGTCTTGATGCATCGAAGGCAGACTTTGCGTTGAAGTTCAAGGGAATCCTTCGAGAGTGTGCGCGTATTCTGAAATCGGGAGGAAGAGCGTCAATTGTGATCGAGCCGGCATTTGCCGTCGGCGAATTCATCGATTATCCGAGTGAAGTGACGCAGCTCTTCCGTGAGATGGGCTTCAAGACGATTGGCAAAGTTTACTTGCCCCGGCGATCGGGCGAGTCGATAACTCGAAGTGCTGCGCAGGGAATATCCGAGCTGCGCGGAATCCGAATCTTGAGCTCCGACTGCCGCGAACTTTTGACGTTCCAAAAATCGTAATGTGTTGTTGAAGCCCGCTTGAATAGCAGGCGGGATCCTGAAAATTTCATAAACTTAGCTTCGTCCCGCGAAGGCGTGGGGGACTCGCTAAGATTCAGAAATTTTCGGACAGGTAGCTCAGCTGGTAGAGCAACGGACTGAAAATCCGTGTGTCGGCGGTTCAATTCCGCCCCTGTCCACTTTGTTTTGGGCACTTTTTGCCTCCGGTGTTAGCGGCTGCTAACATTTCTGCTAACACTTTTTTCCGGAGGTGGTTCTATGGCTTGTCAAGTACAACAATGGCAGTTCTACAGCGTACCCGCAATCGGTCTCAGCGGCAGGAACCGGCAGATGGGAATTGCTGCAAATGACACTCGATCTCCCGGCGTACGCGAATATTACGGAGGTGGATGTCTACGCGCGCAACGGCGACAACACGACGAAATCGCAGTGCTACTGGGACGATCTTCGCTTCTTCCCGTCGGATGCTTACGTTACTACCACTGCCTACGATCCCACAACGCTCGCGGTGATGAGTACAACGGATGCGAATAATGTGACATCGTACATGAGTTATGATGGATTCGTCAGAGCCGCACAGTCGACGAACGACGACCGCAAGGTGATCTCGCAGAGTGCAACGTACCTTTCACGAGAAAAAAACAGCGGGACGTTCAATCCTGCAGATCCGAACTTCTCAACCTCCATTGTGTATACATCTACGACCGGGTACAACGATTTCTCATCCAGCACGGGGTGGACCTACCGGGGTCATACGACGTTCAATGTTTCTTATCAGGGCGAAACCTGCGTTCAGGTTGGCCTCATCCCTGGGAATTGTATTCAGAATGGACCCTCTCTCGTCGAGGGCGGAGGAGGAACATTGTGTCCGGATACCGCAGGATACATCACGAAGCCTGCCGGTTCCGGCGATGTCATTGCAAGAGTAGACTTCTACCCGTACCAGAACGGGAACCTTCTTCAGGTGCTGGCCTTCCACACGGACGGGTCGCCCATCAATGATTTCTGCGTTCAGTATTACCCGCTGTATGCGCTGTTCCAGGTGCGGGCAGATATTAACGGAGCCGGTTGGATACTTCCGTATGACTTCTCACTCTACGCTCCGATCAATCACTGGTATACGATTGAGATCGAGAAGACTTCCGGCGGGCGATGCTACGCCTGGGTCTATCCGAAAGGCAGCTCACGGAATTATGCCGATATGTACACGACGAGCGGCTATCCCTCGAACTGGAATTGCAATGTCTGGTCGTGGAGCCTCGACGATTACATGTATCTTGCGAATAACTATGTCGGAAGCTACTCTCAAAGCACGACATTCCGTGACGGGCTTGGCAGATTGATCCAGTCGCAGGTACGCGACGGCGTGAACGATCTCGTCTCGGCGGTTCAGTACGACAGTCTGGGACGCGCGTACCGCGCCTGGCGTACGTATTCACAAAACACCACTCATCTCTACGACACAAGTTTCCAGACCAACGCGCGAAGCTACTACAATGCCTTCTCTCCCGGCATCCAGAACCCATACACGGAAACAGAGTTCTATCCCGATCCTTTGAGCCGCATACGTTACAATAAACCATCCGGTCAAACGACATCGAATGAATTCGTTGAAACGCGGTATGGCACGGCGTCCTATAGCGGCGCCACGTATAATATCGTCGACGCCATCAACCAGCCGCGGATAGATCTCTCAACCAAAGTCATTTCCCGTCGGTACATGGATAAGCTTGGCCGCATAATTAAAACTGCCGTACTTGATTCCACGGCCCCCGGTGCGCCGGTTGAAATTCAGTCGTCGCTGACGACCTCCTCGATGCTCGGCGAGCCGACGCAGGTGACTGACCCCAAGGGCCTCAACTACACGACGGCATATGACTTCCTCGGAAGAGCCGTGACGAAAATTTCTCCCGACCAGGGAAGATCGCAGTTCATCTACGATAACGCGGGCAGGCTGCGCTTCATGGTCGATTCGGTGGGCGCTGCGGCGACTCCCGATAACGTCCTCTACTGGAAGTACGACAGCCTCGGACGCGTCATCGAGAAAGGTTACCTGAGCGCGAACTGGAGTACGTTCACGCAAACACTCGCCAACGACCGCACCTATCCTACAACGCCTGTCACATGGCGGAAGAAATACATCTACGACGGCGACGGCACGCAGCAGTACATGCGGGGGCGATTGTACCAGGTCATCACCAACAATAACGACGATAGCACGGCTGAAGTGACGGAGTCGTTCCTCTATGACAAATACGGAAACGTCATCAGCTCCACACTCCTCGAAGTCAGCTTCGGGCCGACCATCTACACCACCAGTTACGAGTACGATCACCTCAACCGCCTGACGAAAGTATACTACCCGGCGACGACACAGGCGAACGTGCTTGTCTCGAACCAGACCTATACGTCGCCCAACTCCTATCTTGTGGAAGCGACAGGCTCGATCACGACCGATTCAACAGTCGCCTACACCGTCAACGTCAACTCCGGTGCAAGCGTCACCTTCAGTGCCGGCTCGCTCGTAGATCTCAGGGCGGGCTTCTGGGCGAAGGCGGGCTGTACCTTCGATGCACAGATCAAGACGTTCTCGCAGTCACAGGCGACTTACGCATACAACCAGCAGGGACGTATCTCCAGCGTGGGCAACGGGAGCGATCCGGCCTACTATGCCACCTACACCTATAATGCCGACGGCTCGATCAACCAGGAGGTTGTGGACAATAACAACGCGTCGTATAAGAAGACGATCCAGTACGGCTACAACGATCCGCGCGGGAGATTACGGTGGGTGAGCAGCTCTCTCTTCAGCGATACGCTCACGTACACGACCGGGAGTTTCGACGCTTCGGGTTATTACGATAACAAGATCGCCAGCTCGAAGTTCACGTATGCAGCAGGAAGCGGCATGACGAATTATGCAGTAAAATACCGCTACGACGATCCCGGGCGGATCACGGTTGCGGATGTTGACGCAAGTTCTTATAATGCCTTCGATCTCGGTATCAATGGAAGCGGCACAGCCGACCCGATGACGTATGACGGGAACGGCAACCTGCTCGCGATCGACCGGCACGGCACCGTGTCCGGTTACACGTACACGACGGGGACGAACAAGCTCCGCTACACGAGCGGCTCGACCGACCAATACACGTACGACCCGAATGCCAACATTACGCAATCGACGCCGAAGGGGCTGACGAGTGTGAGCTACGACCTCTTCACGCAACTGACGATGGGCGCCGCTACTGCCACAACCACGACAAGCTTCGAGTACGACGGGAGGAAGGAGCGGGTGTTGAAGAAGGTGGTGCAAGGATCGACGACGACATCGACTCTGTACCTGCGGGGCTTGAGTGAATACCCACTGACTGAAAAAGCCAGCACGGGAGGAAGCCGTCAATACGTGTACGGACCAACAGGACTTCTCTGTGCAATCGATAGCGGTGGCGCGACATACTACACATTCAAAGACCATCTTGGCTCAGTCCGCGCCGTAATGAACGGTGCAACTGGTGCAGGAGTAGAGTACACGGCGTACGACAGCTACGGCAAGGTGATGCAGCAGGTGATCTCGCCTGATATTAAGTACAGATTCACCGGGCAGGAGTGGGACGGGCAGACAGGCGTGAATAATTTCCGGGCACGGATGTTTGACCAGGATATTGGGAGGTTTTATGCGAGCGATCCTGCGGGGCAGGACATCTCTCCTTTTGGCTACGCTGGAGGGAATCCTATTACTTTCACTGACCCGACAGGCAGAGTATCGATAGGCTATGTCTCATGGGAAGAACGGCAGCAGCAGTTTGAGGCGTACCGGCATGAAATGGCCATGCAATCGTATTACGAGACGATGAGTGGCGTTGATTGTAATATGTCATACCCTCTGAGACAAACGTCAGCTTAATGTAATAAAGTTCTGAGAACTTCATAGGGAGTTTTCCCATTGAAAGCGCCATGCGGGCGATCGAAGTTATAGAACCGCTTCCACTCTTCCAGCTTCTTATTCAGATCCACATCATCCTTATACGTCAGCAGCTGATAGAACTCTTCTTGGTCTGAACGATGAGATCTCTCGACTTTCCCGTTGAGCTGTGGAGTTCGTGGCTTGATGTAGACATGCCTGATTCCTTTATCCTCGACGTGCCAATGAAATTGAGCCTGGAACTCATGGCCGTGGTCGGTGCGTATGGTGTGGATGCGAAACGGGAACTTCTCAATAAAGTAATCGACGAAAGCTATCGCCCTTTCCTGGTTATGGCGAGCGTAAATCTTGAGTGCTCTTACTCTTGTGGCATCGTCAATCGCAGTGTATTGGAAACGACGGACTCGAGGACCGTCAGTGGTCTTTAAGACCAAAAACTTGACATCCACTTGCACATGATGGCCCGGAACCTCCTTGGCATACCGGCGTGTGTGAACCGCCCTCAGGCCCACATGCTTGGGCAAACGCCTCAAACCCTGACGGATCAGCGTGCGGAACACGGTTGAACAGGAGGTCTCAATCCCGTGATACCTTGCAAGGTACCATGTAATTCTCTGGGGCCCGAGGTGGCAAGTCTTTCTGAGATCTTTGATTTTCTCGACCACCTCAGGTGAGAGTTGACGTGGGTGGCTCTTTGCCACAGGCTTCTTGCGGATCAGGCCGGTCGGTCCCTCCTTCGCAAATGCTTTCTTCCACTCATAAAAAGTCGATCGGGGAACATCGAACGAACGATAGGATTTCGCATCGCTTCCGCTGAGATCCGCATACTCCAAGACGACCTTCTTGTACGGAGTTGTCCAACCCTTGCCCATTGATTTGACCTCCATATTGTCCTAACAATTTAACAATATTTGTCTCAGAAGGTCTGGTATATCTACATACGACTCCGACATTATCCGATGCTGAAGCAGAAAGTGTATCGACACCGGAAACAGTAACTCCATTCGACGGACTTAAGAGCAACACGATCGGTTTAATAGTGTCGGGAACTGGCGGTGGCGGATGAGGAATTCCTCCTCCTTGGACTATCTGCTTGACTGTTTGAAGGAGATAATCAGGCGGCGTGGCATTCCGCGCAAATCCTCTGAAGAGTTCCCAGATACCGATACCCCGACTCCGCCATTGCGCACCGTATCAATTTTTGCTTTGAGACTTGCAGCGTTTTCATACGAGTAGTAAGTATTGTTCCATGTTGTCCGCGGAACTTTTTGCTTCATCGTCCCAATGTGGTGTCGTCTCTTATGGATTGAATTATGAATGTGCCTCTTTCAATTTT
The DNA here is from genome assembly GCA_016178595.1 of Ignavibacteria bacterium. GTDB lineage: Bacteria > Bacteroidota > Ignavibacteria > UBA10030 > SZUA-254 > JACOSY01. Next base: position 8,093 of record JACOSY010000003.1, on the reverse strand, counting down.
CCGATGAAAACCCTCGCATGACCTTTGTGAATTTCTGACGACTCAATGAGATCACCGATGATCATGAATGAAGAAATTCTCTCCGGCATATTCTGGATTCTAAAATCCAAGAACCTATCTTGAGAGGCGGCTGTTTCGGTCTTCATCTCTTTCTCTCTTTGACACCAACCGAAATTTCATGTATATTCAAAAAGTTATTACTATTGGATATGTAATAAACACCGAGAATAAATATTCTCGTCGGTTTTGTTTCTCACGCGAGTCAAATTTGTTCATTCACACATCATTATTAACAATCGAGGGCAACATGCGACAGTTTACCATCATTTTCCTCTGTGTTCTGATTAATATCCCAATTGCATTGTCTCAACCGCCGAAGCTTTTGCAGTTCGCTGGTCGGTCAACCCGTAAATTGATCGGTCGGAATGGCGCCGTCAGCGCAGTACGAAGTACTTTGCAGAATCTCGAATCCCGAAGTCGCCGGAAAGTAATAGATCGAACGGGGAAGGCGCAATTCATTCGAATGCCGTCCGGGACTCAGACAGTATCGGAGGATGCGCATTGGGATACAGTGTTCGGATCACCCTCCCCGGACAACAGCGTTACTGCGATTGCTGTGATCGGGAGCGATATTTACGTCGGCGGCTACTTCACATCGGCTGGTGGCAGTGATGCCCGGTACATTGCAAGGTGGGACGGCAATAAATGGTCGGCAGTTGGGGGAGGAGTGAACGGTTCTGTGAGAGCTTTGGCGGTCATCGGTACGGATTTATATGCGGGTGGTGATTTTACTATCGCAGGCGATTCTACGGTGAACTACATCGCCAGATGGGATGGGTCAAAATGGTCATCGCTTCACCAAGGAATGGACAGTTACGTCAATGCACTTGCGGTCATTGGCACTCATTTATATGCAGGAGGATCGTTTGTGATGGCGGGAGGAGTATCGGTTTCACACGTAGCAAAATGGGATGGATCTGCCTGGATATCGCTCGGAACGATCTCAGGCGAAGTTCGATCGCTAGTCGACTCCTCATCCACGCTCTTTGCCGGTGGTGACTTTACCATGGCAGACGGCAACACCGTGAACTACATCGCTCGGTGGGATGGGTCAGCATGGTCCAGCCTCGGCAGTGGAATGGATAACAGCGTGTATGCCCTGACCATGCTCGGTGGCAGCCTCTATGCAGGCGGCGCATTTACTATGGCGGGTGGGAATAGTGCAAACTACGTGGCCAAGTGGGATGGGTTGCAATGGACAGCATTGAATGGCGGAGTGGACAATTCCGTTTACGCTCTCGCTACGATTGGAAGCGACTTGTATGCAGGTGGTGACTTCGTAACGGCAGATGGAACAACAGTAAACCATATCGCCCGATGGCGAAGCTCGGCATGGGAAGGGCTGGGCAATGGTGTCAATTCAACTGTGAGTGCTTTTGCGACAACAGGTTCGGTAGTGTACGTCGGTGGTTCCTTCGTGACAGCGGGTAATCTCAGTGCAAACTACATTGCGCGCTACAACGGCACGGATTGGGCATCTCTCAATCAGAATAGTCGATTCGGATTGAATGACATCGTGTTCACAATTGCGGTCGATAGTCCGAACGTTTATGTCGGTGGTGCATTTCTGACTGCGGGAGATTCTATCGTTCCGTACTTAGCCAAATGGAATGGAACGACTTGGTCCAATTTGGGTAGCGGTGTTGACGGTTATGTTTTTGCTATCTTGATCGACGGCACGAATGTCTACGTAGGTGGCTCATTTGGCATGGCTGGAGGAGGAGGAGCATCGAACATTGCTCGCTGGAATGGTACGGCATGGTCACCCTTGGGAAGCGGGATGGATTACTACGTTGATGCCTTGGCTAAGATCGGTGATACGCTCTACGCTGGCGGCGGATTCACCGTAGCGGGAGGTACTTCTACAAGCTACATTGCCCAGTGGGATGGTACCCAATGGTCTGCGATCAGTAACGGTGTGAGCAGCGACGTATACGCCCTTGCCGTTCTCGACAGAGAGCTATACGTCGGTGGCAACTTTACGGTCGCTGGCGGCGGTTTCGGCATCAACGCCGATCACATCGCGAAATGGGACGGAACGCAGTGGAGAGAACTCGGTAGCGGGACGAATGGTGACGTGAACGTCCTTGCCGTCAGCGGGAACAGCATCTGTGCTGGCGGAAATTTCGCGATGGCTGGTGGCCAGAGTTCGAGCCATGTTGCGCGATGGAATGGCACGACTTGGCAAGCGTTGGGTGATGGAGTAAGTGACGCAGTCCTGGCACTAACGGCGATCAAATCGGATATTTACGCAGGAGGGTTATTCCTGAATTCAGGCGCAACGACAGTCAACCAAATTGCCCATTGGAATGGATCAACATGGTCACCGCTCGGCAGCGGCGTCAACTCCGTTGTTTATGCTTTGAGCCGATTGGGGTCCGACCTCGTTGCGGGTGGAGATCTCACAATGGCCGGAGGGAAGTCTTCTGCTCGGTTTAGCCGATGGTTCAATCCGGGATTCGCAGCGCAGCCATCGACTCTCGACTTCGGCAGCGTTTTGATTGGCTCGAATCGAGTGGATACGATAGTGGTGAATAATCCCGGGAATATTGTGCTCGATATTTCTTCGGTATCCTCCGACAATGCCGATTTCACCGTGAGTCCGTCGAGTAGCTCAATTAATGCAGGAAGCTCATCGCAGTTCGTTGTAACATTTTCTCCGACAGGAGTTGGCTTACGCTTAGGGAATATCGTTTTCGTGCACGATGCACCTGGTGTACGCGACACAGTTACTGTCCGCGGATCGGGCAGTACGCCACCGGGCTTCAGTGTCTCGCCAACCAGTGTTAACTTTGGTTCCGTCATCGTGGCTCAGCAGAAATCGGACAGCGTTATTGTAAGGAACACGGGAGCACAGGCGCTCACGATCACGTCGGTGACGTCCACCAATGCACGCTTCACGGTTGCACCGACGAATGGCACAATTCAGGGTTTGGACAGCCTTATCTTTACCGTGACGTTCTCGCCGACCTCCATCGGTCTTGCCGGTGGTTCGATCGTCTTCATGCACGATGCGGCAGGATCTCCAGATACCGTCACAGTCACCGGTACCGGCATCACTCCTCCGACGTTCAGCGTATTTCCGGCAAGCCTGAACTTCGGTTCGGTCTATGTCGCTCAACAAAAATCCGACAGCGTCACGGTAAGAAATAGTGGAACTCAGCCGCTTACCCTCACATCGGTGATCGCTACGGATGCAAACTTCGCGGTCTCACCAACGAGTGGCAGCATTCCCGGCCTAGACAGCCTTATTATTCACGTGACGTTTACCCCAGGATCAGAAGGTCTCTTGGGCGGGGCGATCATTTTCTCACACGATGCCGTGGGATCTCCGGATACTGTCACAGTCAACGGTACAGGCATCACTCAGGCAACGTTTAATGCGTTGCCAGACAGCTTGAACTTTGATTCCGTTATCATCGGACAAGAAAAACTTGACAGCATTATCGTCCGGGATCAGGGCACGCAGTCGTTAACGATCACGTCAGTGAGCCTGACTGATAGCCAGTTCTCGGCGGAACTTCCTGCTCTAACTATTCCCGGCCATGACAGCCTTACTATTCATTTCCGATTCAGACCTTCCAGAACAGGATTATCTAATGGATGGAGTATCTTCACCCATAGCGCATCCGGATCGCCTGATAGTGTATCTCTCAAAGGGGTTGGAGTTTCACGCGGCATGTTCAACATCACGCAGTCAACGGTGGAGTTCGATTCGGTACTCGCTGGCTTGCAAAAGATAGATACTGTCTTTGTTCACAATTTGGGCATGTTACCATTGACGATCAGTTCCGTCGTTTCCACGAATGCACATTTTAGTGTGCAGCCGACGAGCGGGACGATTGCCGCCAATGACAGCATGGCGTTCCGGGTTGCATTCACTCCACTATCGACCGGAACGTTCAGCGGAGCAATCGTCTTCACACATGATGGAACGAGTACGACCGATACATTACAGGTTCGGGGAACAGGGATCGCACCGGCGTTTTCAATTGTGCCGACCGATACTCTTTCCCTTGGTACTCTGTTTGTCGGGCAGGTAGGTCATGGAAGTGCGACGATCACTAACACGGGCACGGCCCCACTGGTTATCAGCTCGGTCACGAATAGCGACTCCCAGTTCAACGTCAATCTTGCCAACAGCACGCTTGCTCCGTCGACCAGCACGGGGTTTGATGCAGACTTCCGACCGACTTCGGCAGGATTTAAGTCAACGACGATTACATTCACGCACAACGCTGCCAGCTCGCCCGCTACGCTCGTCATCACCGCAACGGCAGTGCAACTGACTGTCACCGCGAGCGCAGGTCCACATGGAACTATTAGCCCGGATGGAACAACCGATGTCAACTACGAAGATAGCTTGCGATTCACAATGACACCGGACTCAGGCTATCGCGTCGCCGATGTTACGGTCGACTCCGTCTCAGTCGGCCCTGTGAATTCATATACTTTCCATACGATATCCGCGCATCATACTATTACCGTCTTGTTCACCTTGATTACCGGTGTCGACGACCGCAGCAAAACCGGTGTGCCGTTGACGTTTAGTCTCAACCAGAACTATCCCAATCCGTTCAATCCCACGACAATGCTGCGATACGATCTTCCATGGCGAAGCAGAGTGACATTGAAGATCTACAATATTCTCGGGCAGCTGGTTGCAACGCTGGTGGATGAGATTCAAGACGCCGGCTTTAGATCGGTAGGATGGGATGCATCTCAAGCTGGGAGTGGCATCTATTTTTACCGTCTAGAAGCTACAGGTGTCTCCGATGTATCGAAACGATTCGGTGAAGTTAAGAAGATGATTCTCTTGAGATAGATTTGAAATGGTTTTACTTTTCTGCAAGTGAAAGGGCAGGCGATGAGCCTGCCCTTAATCTTCATTCTGAATTCAAAGTAATGGGAAGCCAATGAGGTTATTTATCCATCTCTTGCCTTTTCGCTGCGAGACTTCATATTACCAATCTCAACAGTGCTGATGTTATCAGAAAAATCCCTGAGAGAGTATTTATGGGATTCTTGTCCGTTTTCTCCCAAATATTTGTGAACGAAATTTGTATATGAAGGGATATTGAGTTGGGTATCAACTTAACCACCATTGATATGAGACCAGAATTTCCGATGTTGCATGCTGCATGAGAATGACTTATCCATATCGATGCCTGATTTTCTCATTAAACTTGATGTCTAAATCAGCGAGGATTCAAAAAAAATATCAAAGCTGCACCAAATTCGAGGTCGGGAACTCTCTGCTTGCTCAAACTCTACGTAATTACGTAAATCGAAGAAGTCAAGGGGTGGAAAGTCTTGACATTGGAGAGGGAATTAATTACTTTTGTCAAGCATAATCTGCTACGAGTATCGGCATTAGGAAAGCATAAAATTTATTATGCCGGTCTTTCGTAACCTGATTCAACATTTTCAAAAATCGAGTTAGTAATTGTAGGAGCGCAATCTCCCCATCGTCGTCTTCCCGCGGACGAAAGAAAATAGAGCGATCCCCCATTTTAGTCACCGGCGATAACATTTAATTGTTCTGTCATCTCAGCAAAAGTTTAGTACATGTTCTTCGCAAGTTTAAATCATAACACAACATACTCACAACTCGCTTGAAGGGAGCTTAGAGTTATGCAATTCACATTAACTAACTGTAGCATGCGAAGCAGAATAACGTTCATTGTATTCTGTTTCGCACTGACTCTTTGCACGCTCGTGTTTTCGAATGGTGCAAGGGCACAAGCCAGCGGAAAACCTGGCATAGCTCCAACGGGAGACCCGGGACATCCGCCGGGATTCGAGATCGATGGCGATCTTCGGACCAACAATTTCATCAACAATTTTCCAACTTCGCTCGATTCATTCGCATCCGACTGGGTTACATTTGCCAGTGCGGATACGTCTCCGGATCCACCGAAGTCTGGCAGACCCTATCTCGATTGCTCTCTTCCGGGTGCACCCGCACGCACGAGCGCATTCCCGAGCATCTTCTTCGCGCATAGACGCGATGGTGTCGCGCCGGGAGAGACTGACAGCACAGTCTTTACCGGCAGCAAGCTGAACGGCGACATTAGCCTCACGAGCAAGGATACGTTGAAGGTTGTCTTCGGCAGTGCACCGCAGAAAGACGACATGAAAAACATTCTCATTCGTTTCTTCGTGGACGCTACACAACAGCTCTGGCTGGTTGCAGCAGCCGATAGAAAGGCGACGCAAGGAACAAGTTTTCTCGACTTCTTGATCTTCCAGGGCAACATACTCTACCGACCACCGCTCACATCATTGGACGTTGGAAGTATCAAGGGAACCGGTCCAGCAGCAGGTCGAACGCTTGGAGATTTTGAAATCACCGCGACGTATACCGGTGGCGGCTCGAAGGCAACTTTGTTTTTCCGTAAGTGGCAATCAGTCAGCGGTTCGTTCAAGTACGACACCACGGGGATCATCGTTCCCGCCGGAGCGGCATTTGTCGCGGGGAATTCACAGACGGTCAAAGCGTGCTTCCCAACCTTCAATGCGGATAGCACATACGATTCACTGGCGTTCGTGGAGACGGCTGTCAACCTGAGCGCGATCTTCCAGGCGTCGGGATTAACGTGCGAGAACATTAAGAACATCGTCATTGCGACGAAGTCCTCGAACGTCGACAATGCCGAGTTGAAAGACTTGACGCCGCCATTTGGATTAAGTTTCTGTACGGCTCCTCCGCCGGTGTTTACATTCTGTCCGACAGACCAGATCATCAACGGATGTCCGGGGGGTGCGACACCGACCTTCGGGGTTGCATCGATCAATGCACCCTGTCTTGCAAGTTATGATTCAACAACAACCATTAGTGGAACCTGCCCGAAGGTTTATACCCGCCGATGGGTCGTGAAAAACAATTGCGGTGATTCTGCAGTGTGCGTGCAGAATATTACGGTCCAGGACGTCACTGCGCCAGTAATTACTTGTTCCGGACCAAAGACGATCGATTGCGCGGCTGCAGTCGTGTTCGATACGCCGACTGCGACCGACAATTGTGGAACGCCGGTAATTACGATCCTTTCAACAGTTGGCACTGTAGGAAGCTGCGTGACGGAATCAAGCTACACGCGGACGTGGAGAGCTACAGATGCATGCGGTAACTTTGCCGATTGTAGCCAGACGATCACCAAGCATGACGCGACGAAGCCTGTGATCAACTGTTCCGGTCCGAAGACGATCGATTGTGCGGCAGCGGTTGTGTTCGATACGCCGACATTCAGCGATAACTGCGACCCGAATCCTGTCCTGAGCATTATCTCGACAGTTGGTGCGGCAGGAAGCTGTGTAACGGAATCGAGTTACACGCGGACATGGAGAGTGACGGACTGCGCCGGCAACTTCAGTGAGTGCAGCCAGACGATCACCAAACATGACAACACAGCGCCTGTGATTATCTGTGCCGCTCCGAAGACGATCGACTGTGCGGCAGCAGTGGTATTCACTGCGCCGACAGCGACAGACAACTGCGATCCGAATCCTGTGATCACGGTTCTCTCGACGGTAGCAACACCGGGAAGCTGTCCGACGGAATCGAGCTACACGCGCACATGGCGTGCAACAGACTGCGCCGGCAACCATTCCGAGTGCAGCCAGACGATCACCAAGCATGACAATACACCGCCTGTGATTACCTGTGCGGCAGCACCATCGCCGATTCAGTGCCCGGCAACGCCCGTGTTCCTGCCGCCGACAGTAAGTGACAATTGCGATCCGAACCCGACCGTGACGTTCGCTGATGTGACCACACCGGGGAACTGCCCGGGTGTGTATAGCGTGACGCGGACATGGACTGCAACCGACTGTGCAGGCAACCATTCAAGTTGCAGCCGGACGGTGAACGTGGTTGACACAACGCCGCCCGTGATCACCTGTGCGGCAGCGCCATCGCCGATTCAGTGTCCTGCGACGCCTGTGTTCCCGGCGCCGACGGCAACTGACGTGTGCGATCCGAGCCCGACAATCACGTTCGCCGATGTACTGACACCGGGGAACTGCCCTGGCGT
>JACOSY010000060.1 GCA_016178595.1 Ignavibacteria bacterium | reverse complement strand
GTTGACCACCATGCTCACTGCATCGATCTTAAACTGCCGATCATATTTCTTACGAGTGTTCTCTCCAACCATGCCAGTTCTCCTTCTCTGTCTGAAGATACTGGCTTTTCTCTTTGTCTACAAATTGGGGTAAGGATCACACCCTTCCATCCAACGTCGTCGCAAGTACGCAATCTCTTCTCACATCAAATGTTTCTCGCAACCCCCTCGCCCCGCTCCGCGGGACACTCCCCCTTGCCGAAGAGGGAGAAAACGTTTTCCTCCCCTTAGCAAGTGGACGACTCGACTCGTCGAGGGGAGGTGTCTCGACTTGTCGAGACGGAGGGGTTAACACACGCAGTCGAACTCACCCTATGGTCCCTCTCTTAAACAAGAGAGGGACGAACTTCCGAGCAACACGCTCCCTTCTCTTCTTAAGAGAAGGGCTGGGGATGAGTTCTGAAAGCTCTCACCCTTTCATCAACGTCCTCAACACATACTGTAATATCCCATCATTCTTGTAGTAATCGACTTCCATCGGCGTATCGATCCGGCAGATGACGACAAACTTCGTCTGCTTCCCTTTCTCATCCGTCGCAACGATATTCATTCGTTTCCCCGTTGTAAGATTATTGGCAATGCCGCTGATGTCGTACGTTTCAAATCCTGTAAGATTTAATGAGACCCGAGTCTCTCCTTCCTCAAATTGCAACGGCAAGACTCCCATTCCAATAAGATTACTGCGGTGAATGCGCTCGAAGCTCTCGGCTATCACAGCACGCACGCCAAGCAGGCGCGGACCTTTCGCTGCCCAATCGCGGGACGAACCGGAGCCATACTCCTTTCCCGCAATGATGACGAGAGGAGTTCGTTCTTTCTGGAATTGCATCGCCGCATCGAAGATCGAGATTGGCTCTTTGGAGGAGTGATGAATTGTGACGCCACCTTCTGTTCCGGGTACGAGGAGATTGCGCAGTCGGATGTTGGCAAATGTTCCGCGCATCATTACCTCGTGGTTGCCGCGTCGGGCGCCGTACGAGTTGAAATCTTTCGGATCCACTCCCTTCGAAATGAGATACTGTCCTGCCGGACTTTTTATTGGAATCGAACCTGCAGGTGAAATATGATCTGTCGTGACGGAATCTCCAAGAACCGCAAGTACCTTTCCTCCGCGAATGTCCTGCCGTGCGGCCGGAACGGCAGGCATCTCTTCGAAGAACGGTGCTGGTCGAATGTACGTTGAATCGTCTGTCCACACAAAGCGATCCCCTGCGGGAACCGGCAAACCGGCCCACTGCTCATTTCCCTCAAAGACATTGTCGTATTCCTTTTTGAACATCTCCGACTTTACAGACGTTCGCATCGTTTGTTCCACTTCAGCCGGTGTCGGCCAAATGTCACGGAGGTACACGGGATGACCATTGTTGTCGCTTCCAATCGAATCGTTTTGAATGTCGATATTCATTGTGCCTGCGAGCGCGTACGCAACCACAAGCGGAGGCGAGGCAAGATAGTTCGCACGGACAAGTCCGTTAATGCGTCCTTCGAAATTTCGATTGCCGGAAAGAACTGCAGCAACGACGAGATCGTGTTCCTGAATTGCCTCGGAAATCGACTCAGGCAGCGGACCGCTGTTCCCAATACATGTCGTGCAGCCGTATCCGACGAGATGGAACCCGAGCTCGTCGAGAGGCTGAGAGAGCTTGGCTTCGTTTAAGTAATCGGTGACAACCTTCGAGCCGGGCGCAAGGCTTGTCTTCACCCACGGCTTCGAATGCAATCCTCTTTTAACTGCTTTCTTCGCAAGCAAGCCGGCTGCAATCATCACTGAAGGATTCGATGTGTTTGTGCAGCTTGTGATCGCAGCGATCACGACGGAACCGTTGCCCACCGGAAATTGAATGCCATTGTTTGTCACCGTCACGGTTCGAAGAATGTTCTTCGACTCAAGTTCTTCTGTCGCTGCAACCGGTTTTGCAACCGGCGTTGCCGTACTGCCGCCTTCGGTCATCCATGTCTCAGCTCTTACTGCGTTGATCTTCGTTCCTCTTCCTTCGAGGAGGTCGATCAGCGCGTTGCGGAAGGACGACTTCGCTTTGCTCAGCGGCACCCGATCCTGCGGTCGCTTGGGACCGGCAATACATGGTTCGACGGTGGAGAGATCCAATTCGAGACGATCCGAGAATACGGGATCAAGGCTGTCCTTCGAATGAAAGAGACCTTGCTCCTTGCAATACGCTTCGACGAGTTTGATCTGTTCGTCGTTCCTTCCGGTGAAGCGGAGATAGTTGAGCGTTTCCTCATCGACGGGAAAATATCCCATCGTAGCGCCATACTCCGGAGCCATGTTGGCAATCGTTGCGCGGTCGGCAAGTGTGAGCGATGCCAAACCGGGTCCGTAGAACTCGACAAACTTTCCGACGACGCCTTTTTCCCGAAGCATTTGCGTGACCGTCAGAACTACATCCGTCGCTGTGGCTCCCGGCGGAAGCGTGCCGTGAAGTTGAAAGCCCACCACCTGTGGAATGAGCATCGAGATCGCTTGCCCGAGCATCGCGGCTTCTGCTTCAATGCCGCCCACGCCCCATCCGAGTACACCGAGGCCGTTGATCATCGTCGTGTGCGAATCCGTCCCGACCAGCGTATCAGGAAATGCGAACGTCTCGCCATCGATCATATTCGTGAAAACGACGTTCGCGAAATACTCCAGGTTCACTTGATGAACAATGCCCGTATCCGGCGGCACGACACGGAAATTTTTGAACGCTTGCTGCGTCCAACGAAGGAATCCATATCGCTCTTTGTTCCGTTCGAACTCGCGCTCGGAGTTGATCGAAAACGATCGTGGACTTCCATAATCATCCACTTGCACAGAATGGTCGATGACAAGATCGACCGGCTGAAGAGGATTGATCTTTCTCGGGTCACCGCCCATTCGCACGATCGCATCACGCATGACGGCAAGATCGACTGCACACGGGACGCCTGTAAAATCCTGCAGTAATACTCTGGCAGGCATGAAAGCAATCTCGTTGTCGGGAATTGCTCGTGCATCCCAATTGATGAGCGCTTCGATATCTTGCTTGCGGATGGATTTTCCATCTTCATAACGGAGGAGGTTTTCGAGAAGAATTTTGAGGGACATGGGAAGTCGCGAGATCATTTCATTCTTCCCAAGCTTGTTCAGTGAGAAGATTGTATAGGTCTTTCCACCGACAGTCAGTGTCGTCTTGGCATTGAAACTATTCAGATTCTTCATGTATGATCCTTCATTATTCAGGCTTGATAGATTCAGAAAAGCGAGAGGAATGCGAGTAATGTATGAAAAAAACCGGAAAAGCGGAAGCGATGTTTACTCGATCGTGCTAAACCGATCCATGAAAGCTCGTTCTTGAGGAGTGAGGCTCGTAACGCCGTCGGAGCCGATCTTAGTTCGGATGCGATCGAGTTCCTCCCTATTGACGACGTGAAGTTTTTCCCGATCGATCTTTGCCCATTTTGCGAAGTCGGCCTCGCCCGCGACGGTAACGTCCATTTTCCGTTGATACTGGGCTGCATGCGATGTTGAATCGGCCCAGCGAAGGTAGAGGAATCCACCCACAAATCCACCAAGATGGGCGAAGTGGGCAATGCCTTCACCTCCCATGCCGAAGCCGCCGAGGAGCGACAGTGCGGTCATCGTCGCAACCAGCCAGCGTGCTTGCACGGGGAACACTCCCCAAACGTAGAGCAGTTCCTTTGGCCAGTAATGTGCAAAACCAAACATCACACCGTATACAGCACCGGACGCGCCGAGAATCGCCGTGTTCGGTGTAAAGAAAAAGGAGAGCCCTGCGCCCATGATGCCGCTAATGAAATAAAGAGAAAGAAAACGCGTCCCACCAAGAACCATCTCGAGACGTGGTCCGAAGAAAAAAAGCGCGAGCATGTTGAAGAAGATGTGGCCGAAGCCTGCATGGAGGAACATGTACGTTACCGCAGTCCAGGGTCGACTGGCGATGAACGCCGGGACGAGGATCAGGTTATCGACAACTGCGGGATTGATCCTGCTCAAAACGAAAATAATGCCATTAGCAATGATGAGGCGTGTTACCCAGGGCGTCATAGAGATTTTGAAGTATGAACTCTTGATGTACATTTCAATCGACGGTAGGATAAGGAACAAGCCGACCGTAGGAAGGATTCTCTTCGAATGAGAATCAACTCATCTCCAGCATGCGTTGAATCGGAAGGAGAGCTTTCCGCATCACCTCATCCGCAATTGTAATCTCAGGTTTTCGATTCTTCATGCAGAGGTAGAGTTTCTCCATCGTATTGAGCTTCATGTATGGACAAAGATTACAAGAACAGCTCTCTTCCGGCGGAGCAGGAATAAAGAATTTCTCGGGGCAGGCCTTTGTCATCTGGTGAATAATGCCGGCTTCCGTCGCAACAATAAATTCCTGGTCGGGACTACTCTGCACGTACCGGAGGAGTCCGCTCGTCGAGCCGACGAAATCCGCTTTGTCGAGAACTGACTCTTCGCATTCCGGATGAGCGATCAGCTTTGCAGCGGGATACTGTACTTTCAGGTGAATGATCTTTCGGTCGCTGAAGGTTTCATGAACGATACATGTGCCTTGCCACAAGACCATCTGCCGTCCCGTTTTTTTGATCAGGTACTTGCCGAGATTTCGATCCGGAGCGAAGATAATGGGTTTCGCTTCCGGAATCTGCCGGATAATCTTTTCAGCATTGCTCGATGTGCAGATGATATCGCTCAAGGCTTTGACAGCTGCCGAACAATTAATGTAGCTGATCACGATGTGGCCGGGATGCTGTTCAATGAATTGCTTGAAGAGCGGCGCCGGACACCCTTCGGCAAGCGAGCAGCCAGCCAGTAAATCCGGAAGCAATACTTGTTTGGCAGGATTCAAAATTTTCGCGGTCTCCGCCATGAAATGCACACCGGCAAAAACTATCACATCGGCATTCGTCGATGCTGCACGTCGCGATAACTCCAGGCTGTCGCCAACAATGTCGGCAAGATCCTGAATCTCCGATTCCTGGTAGTAATGGGCGAGAAGAACCGCATTCAAGTCCCGTTTCAAGCGGAGAATTTCTTCTTCGAGATTCAGAGGAATCTCATCGACGTGCGTCCCAATATGCGCTTCTTGCACAATCATCCTATACAAAGATAAGCATAGGCGTTCAAATTTCAAAGAATCAACGACGATGCAATCCTTGCAAAATCAGGCCTGCCATGTCGAAGACTTCGTCCTCGATGATCGAAGCAATATCTCCATCTTTCGCTGAAATGTAGTGGTTCTTTTGACCGATCGGAGCCCACTGGAGAGGATCGGTCGGACCGAAGATCGCAAGAACATTTGTTGCCGTTGCTCCGGAGATGTGCATTGTTCCGGTGTCGTTCGTAAGGTAGAGATCGAGACCGTCAAGGATTGCCGCAACTTCCCGGATGGGTCGATGATCGACGAGTAGATACTCACATTCCAGCCGCGCAAGCATGCGCTCGACCGGCTCCCGATCCATCGGCCCCGATGTTACAACAATGCCGGCATGATACTCTTTACTGATGCGATTCGCAACCGAGGCAAAATGCTCGGCATCCCATCGGTTTGCGATTTTTCCAGCCCCCGGATGTATGCCGATCAAATACCGGAACCGTTTGTGCAACGGCGCGAGAAGTGTCGTTGCGGTTTTTCGTTCGTCGTCCGTCAAGCCGATCGTGCAGGTTACATCATCAGTCTCAATGGTGAACGGACGAACGAGATCGAGATTCCTCCATGTTTGATGTTTTCGCGCATCATTGTTCCAATCGAGATCCACTGCTGTCGTAAAACAATATGCACTCGCATTCGAAACGCCATTCAAACTTTTCGGACCGATTCGCCACTTCGCACCGGAAAGGAGCGCTATCACATTGCTCGTGAATGAGATCGAGACCGTTGCCGGAACAATCGCAAGATCGAATTTCTTCCCCCGAAAAGCGCGGGCAAGAACGCGAAGCGAACTCAGCAATCGAGATTTGTCATAGTTCACCACATCATCCACACACGGATGATACAGCATGATCGAGTAGCTCACGGGACTTGTAACGAGCGTGAGCGTTGCGGCAGGAAAATGCTGCCTGAGTGCGCGAAGGAGTGGAACCGTACAGAGCATATCACCGAGTTGATCGTGCTGCCGTACAACAAGGATGTTCTTCACGCTCGAAGAATCAAATCTTTCATGTTCGTGCTGATGTCGAACAAGTGCTCGCAGCATGCGGACGACGACACCTTTGAAAGAATCTTCGATGGAGTAAAGGGAGTGTCCGAATGATGGAACGACGGTGTTGCTCAACGATCGGTTATTCTTGTGGGGATTCTTTGGGAGGTGACTTTGGAGTGAGGTCTTCGAACTCCGCATCCTGAATATTCTCGAACGCTGATTGTGGAATATCTACCTTCTCGGCGCTGTCGTGATCTGTCCGGCGCCAGCCGAGAACGATTCGCAGCATTTTGGCAATAATGAAGGCGACAATGATCCACAGTATGTATCGCAGAAGCTTCACGTCATGCTACCGTTTCAGTGCGATTGGATTGTAGTACTCGACGGGTGCTTTGTTCGGTCTGAATATTTCCAGCATCAGATCTTTGAAGTCCTCGCTGTTGTGGACGAAATCAATCTGGGTTGCATTGACAATAAGGAGCGGCGCCGACTTGTAGCGGAAGAAAAAGTAGTTGTATGCTTCATTTAAGTCGCGAATGTATTGCTCCGGCATACTCCGCTCGAATTCCCGGCCACGCAGTCGAATGTTCGTCATCAGTCGATCAACACTGCTCTGAATGTACACGACAAGATCAGCTGTCGGGACACTGTGTTCGATGGCGCCAATCATCGTCTCATAAAGCTTGAGCTCATCATCTTCGAGGTTAAGGTAGGCAAATATTTTATCCTTTTCAAAAATGTAATCGGTAATTAAAAAACGGTGAAAAAGATCTGCCTGAATTAATTCTTGCTGCTGTTTGAAGCGACTCAAGAGAAAAAACAGTTGCGTTTGGAAAGCGTATCGTTGCGCATCCTCGTAGAACTTCGAGAGAAAAGGATTTTCCTCGAATCGCTCGAGGACGAGCTTGGCGGGGAGATGTTCAGCGAGCCGCTTCGCCAAGCTTGTCTTCCCTGCTCCAATGACTCCTTCGATGGCGATGTGCCGGATTTCTGATTGCTCAATGAGAGCTTCAAGTGTCTGCTGCACGGGTAACGATAGGTGTTAGTGAGTGAGATGTAGCTGATAATTAGTCCGCTCAACATGCTTCGCGACGTCGCACTGTCGCCATAGTTCATCAATCGTTTTCCCCGACGTCGGATGCACGAGATCGGCTGCGATCTCGCGGAGCGGTTCCAATACGAAACACCGCTGCGCCATCCGGGGATGCGGGCTTTCAACCATCGTGTCTTTGTATGTCATTCCTTCGTAGAGCAGAATGTCGATGTCGATTTCACGATCTTTCAGGTGCGTCGATGGCTTTCGACCCAATTTTTCTTCAATCTCTTTCAGTCGCAAAAATAATGTGCGGGGTTCCAATTCCGTTTCAATTGCCAGAGCCACGTTGTAAAAAGGTTGCACGGAATCCATGCCTATCGGTTCAGTCTCATAAACAGACGATGCTGAACTGACGAGACTGAATGCACCGACCTCTTCGACAGCTTTCTCGAGGTAATGCAACCGATCGCCAACATTTGATCCCAGCCCGAGGTACACTCGATACATCGCTCACTTCTTGTGTTCAGTCACTTCCACCTCGACGTAGTCAACAACGCCCTTGACAGGAGGATGCGGCTTCCTGACACGCACGGTCACGCCGTCAATCTGCGGATACGTTGTCAGCAACTCACTCGCAATTGTATTTGCAAGTGCCTCCAAAAGGCGGAACTTTTTCGACGTAACAATCTGCCGGATCATCGCATACACTGCTTCGTAGTCGATTGTGCGCTTTAAGCTGTCACTCTCCATAGCCTTAGAGAGATCGCTCCGAATCTCCACATCGATCTCGAATTTTCCACCGAGGTTTTGTTCGTCCGTTGCAACGCCGTGATAGGCGTAGAACGAAGCATTCTTGATTCTGATGATATCCTGGTGTGACATGGAAGCTCTGGCAAATATAGCAGTTCAACCAACGAGAGTCAAGATGAACGCATCTGTTACGCGCCGGCTTTCTCGATCTTCGCCCATGTGTCGCGCAACGTAACAGTGCGATTAAAGATAACGCGATCTTTCCTCGAATCCGGATCAACGCAAAAGTACCCAAGCCTTTCGAATTGGAAACGCTCTTGCTGCGTTACATTCACGAGACCACGTTCGAGTTTGCAATTCTTCAATACTTCAAGCGAGTCGGGATTAATGAACGACTTCCATTCATCGCCGTTTGGATCCTCAACGCGGAACAGCCGATCATAGACGCGCACCTCGGCGTCAACCGCATGCTGCGCCGATACCCAATGGATGGTTCCCTTTACCTTGCGCTGGCTCTGCGATCCCCCGCTCTTCGTCTCCGGATCGTACGTGCAATGAATTTCAATAATTTCCCCCGTCTTCGAGTCTTTTACCACATCATGACATTTGATGATATAGGCGTAGCGTAATCGTACTTCCTTGCCCGGAGAAAGTCGGAAATATTTCGGCGGAGGAACCTCCCGGAAATCATCCTGCTCGATGTAGAGAACATTCGAGAAGGGAATTTTGCGTGTGCCCATTCCCGGATCTTCCGGATTGTTTACCGCTTCGAGTTCTTCCACCCGATCATTGGGATAATTGTCGATCACAACTTTAACCGGTCGAAGAACAGCCATCGCTCTCGGAGCACGTTTATTTAAATCCTGACGCAGGCTATCTTCAAGCAAGGAGACATCAATTATTGTTTCACGCTTCGAGACGCCGATACGATCGGCGAAGTACCGGATAGCTTCCGGCGTGTAGCCGCGTCGCCGTAGCCCGGTAATCGTAGGCATGCGAGGATCGTCCCACCCATTGACGATTCGTTCTTCTACGAGTTGCAGAAGTTTTCGCTTACTCATGACTGTGTAACTCAGGTTGAGACGGGCGAATTCAATTTGTTGTGGGTGATGAATTTCAAGTTGCTCGATAAACCAATCATAGAGTGGCCGGTGGTCTTCAAACTCTAGCGTACAGATCGAGTGCGTAATGCGCTCGATGGAATCCGACTGCCCATGTGCCCAGTCGTACGTCGGATAGACGCGCCACTTGTCACCGGTGCGATGATGACCTGCGTGCAAGATACGGTACATGACGGGATCACGCATGTTGACGTTTGGAGAGGCCATGTCAATCTTGGCTCGAAGCGTGCGCGAGGTGTCGGGGAATTCACCTTTTCGCATCTTCTCAAACAGCTCGATATTATCTTCGATAGAACGATTTCTATAGGGACTTTCCTTTCCCGGTTCGGTTAACGTGCCGCGATACTGGCGCATCTCATCTGCAGTCAAATCACAGACGTAAGCTTTGCCCTGCTTGATAAGCTGTAGCGCATATTCGTAGAGCTTGTCGAAATAATCCGATGTATAATACTCACGATCCTGCCAATCGAAGCCGAGCCATAGGACATCTTCCTTGATCGATTCGACGTACTCCATTTCCTCTTTCGTCGGATTTGTATCATCAAACCGAAGATTGCAAAGGCCGCTGTAATCTCTTGCGATTCCAAAATTTAGGCAGATCGACTTCGCGTGACCGATATGAAGATAGCCGTTCGGTTCCGGAGGAAATCGAGTCTGAACTTTCCCTCCGTACTTACTCGTTCGCAAATCATCCTCGACAATTTCGCGGATGAAATTAAGCGGCTTTGCTGTCTCTTGATTTGCTTCCTTGTTGGTCACGTTTTTTTTCTCAATTTTTTCTTGTCGATTCTGGAAGCATGTTTCCCCATCGTGATAATGTGTCATTCAATTCGGATTTTT
Organism: Ignavibacteria bacterium; assembly: GCA_016178595.1. Taxonomy (GTDB): domain Bacteria; phylum Bacteroidota; class Ignavibacteria; order UBA10030; family SZUA-254; genus JACOSY01. The sequence continues at coordinate 68,947 of JACOSY010000060.1, read as the reverse complement.
TCAATTGCAGTTATGATGCGTCGTATGCTTTCATCTCTTCCAAGGATATAGAGCATATCAAACAATCCTGGTCCGACACCAACACCGGAAATCGCTAAACGCGTGGGGTGGATCAGTCCTCCATCTGGTGAAGCGGTTATTAGGTTTCCTAGAGTTTCGTACAGTGCTTTTTCAAAGTCTTCCTTCGTTGGAAAAGGTTTATTGAGTTTACGAAACATTTTTACCAACTGCTCCATGTGTGCTGGGGTATCCCTCTTCCATCGCTTCCTCACAACTTCATGATCAAATTCTGTAGGCGCTTCAAAGAAATACGGACTCTTCTCGAGATAGTCCTTTACGAATGAAACCCTCACCCGCATTGCTGCAATAACTTTGAACAAATACTCATCTGATAATTGATGCTCTCTAAATCTAGAGTGTGCCAGCTCTTCTTTCAGCATTGCAAGAACTTCTTGATCGGATTTGCGTCGCAGATGTTCAAAATTCATCCAGTTGAGCTTGTCGATGTTGAAGATGGCGCCGGCCTTCCCCACTCGTTCGAGGGAGAATTCCTTAGCTAACTCCTCTAAGCTGAAAATCTCTCTCTCATCGCCTGGATTCCAACCAAGTAGTGCAACAAAATTCACAAGCGCTTCTTTCAAATAACCCTTCGCCCGATACTCCTCAACTGCCACATCCCCTTGCCGTTTGCTCAACTTTGATCGATCCGGATTCAAGAGTAACGGCAGGTGTGCAAACATCGGAGTGTTCCAGCCAAAAAAACGGTATAGGAGTATATGCTTCGGCGTACTCGACAACCATTCCTCTCCCCGGATCACATGTGTAATCTGCATAAGGTGATCATCAATGACATTAGCAAGATGGTATGTAGGATATCCATCGGATTTCAATAAGACTTGATCATCGATACGATCACTGAGGAATTCTACATCGTCCCTGATGATGTCGTGAAAGCGAATTATTTCATTGTCTGGGACCCTCATGCGAACAACAAAGGATATTCCTTTTTGAATGTTCTCTTCAATGACTTGTGGCGGTAGTCGAAGGCAAAGTCGATCATATTTCGGAGAGAGTTTCTGCTTCTCCTGTTCCTTCCTCATCGCTTCCAACCGGTCTGAAGAACAAAAGCATCGGTATGCCTTTCCTTCACGAACGAGGTTGTTAGCATGTTCGCGGTAGATCTCCAAACGTTCCGATTGGATATAAGGCCCGAACGGTCCATCTCTGAGCGGACCCTCATCGTACTCGAGTCCTGCCCATGTTAAGGTCTCAATCAGGTTCTCGACGGCTCCTTCAACATACCGAGAGCGATCGGTATCTTCGATGCGGAGCACGAATGCGCCTTGATGACGCTGAGCGAAGAGATAGTTATACAGAGCCGTTCGCAATCCTCCGACGTGCAAATAGCCGGTCGGGCTTGGCGCGAAACGAACTCGAACGTTATTAGTAGACGTATCCATCGAAAGTGAGAAACAAAAAATCCCCTGATGGGGACATGCACAAACAATGAAGCAGAGTTTTTTGCGGAGAGGGAGAGATTTGAACTCTCGGTAGAGGTTAACCCCCTACGGCGGTTTAGCAAACCGCTGGTTTCAGCCACTCACCCACCTCTCCGTGAATGCAGCTTCAAGAGACGGTTGCAATGTAATGATTTCCGCTTAGAGTTGCAAGAACGTCGTCGTCGTTCGAACCTGATCGCCGATCTGAACACTTGTCCGTCCTCAATTTTGCGTACCCGTCTACTACTCTACGCAGTCGTCGATTCGTAGAGCTACTGCCCCATATTCGGCTGCTTCATCCGTTCTGAAAACTCTCACCCGCATCATCCATTCTGATATCTCAAGGAATGCATTTGGCGGAGTGCATCGGAGACGGAGAAAACTGTAGACTACTCAAGGATGAGCGTAACCGATTCGGTACGCACTCTTCCACCCTCATTTTACGTACTGTTGCCACTTGAGACTCTCAATAGTTTTAGCGAACATCGTATTGTACGAGGTACACTCCTACACGCCCGCAGTGTGGATTATTGCAAAGGAAGCGAGGCGAAGAAAGCGGTGCAAAGCAAAATGGAGGGGGCAGTTCTTTGTTCTCGGGAGGGACAATGTGCTGCCCCACCGCCTATACAAGGACGTACCTGCGCTCTTGGGATATCCAAAAAACTGTAACAATCCTCGACTCTTTATCAGCCTCTTGACGTTGCGTGTTTAGCCTCTGCGGTCACCCGTGCGCTGATGGAAGGAATCAGCCACACCGCATAGCTGTCTTTCCCTCTCGTACAATCGATCATGTCGTCGAAACGATTCCGCACCTCTTCGAGCGACTTGCCGGAGTTCGTGCTGATCCACTCTTCGAATCCGTCCCGCCAGTGAACGAAAATGTCCGCCAGCAAATTTCGGTCGACGCGCAGCGTATCGATACAAAGATAATTCACCTCGACGTCTACACACTTCAGCGATGCAAGCACCGACGGCATTTTTCTACCATGACGCAAGTCCGAACCGGCCTTCGCGGCTGCCTTGCCTCCATATTCACCGAAGAATTCATCCATGTCATACTTTGTCGGATGGAAGAACAACATTCCGTAATCCTCGGCAAGTGAGTATAGCCATCCACCCGGTTTGATAACGCGGATCATTTCCTTGATCACAGCCAGAGGCTTTGGAATCGCTTGCAGCATGTGCCGGCAAAGGGCGATGTCGAACGTATCATCCTCGAACGGCATCGTAGTCGCATCGGCTTGCTGAAATGAAACTCCTGCAATACCATCAAAGCGCTTCTTCGCCAGTCGGATATGTGACTCCGCCAGGTCAATACCCGTGACATGCTTGGTCGAGAACTCGCGCGCGATTCTCGACGATATCTCCCCCGTCCCGCACCCGACATCGAGCGCCTCAAGCCCGGGACGTGTGAAAATGCGTTTGAGAAATTTCTTTTCTTGAGGCCAGATGGCGCGTGCCTGTGCGTCAAGTGTGCGAACCATTGCCTCGTTTTCCATCGGCTCTTTTTGGCCGTACTCATACTCCGGCATACGGATTTCTCCATTTCATGTGGACGATGTTCTCCTCAAGTTACACAATCGATGGCATTTCCACAACGTGAGACACCCGGTGGCCAAGCGCCTGCAGCACCTCCTGCATTTGATGCGAGTGAAACTTCCCGAGGTCCATAACTTTGTGCAGCATCTTCATCCACAGTGGTTGAGGCTCAAGGTCGATTCGAAATTCGACAGTAGTGCCGCCAGTGTTTTCGCCAATGTCTCCGATCGACGTTGAAGAAATAATCCAGCATGCATCACCGATCCAATTCCCTTCATAGCGAAAACGAATCAGCTCACCCGGTTTCAGCTCGGTTGCAGTTGCAACCCACGAAACGAGCGGGCCATTGTGTATTCGCATGGTGTGAGCGTCGATGATAGCAAACCTGAATGGCTTCGTCCCGCAAACGCTCATGAACGAAGCGAGTGTTTGCGGGACATTCACCGTAAGAGCCAAAGTCCTGAAGCACTTCATAGACTGTCTTGGCAGGATACGGGGGGATTATCGAGTCGGAGGCCTTGATGCGAGTCATGGGGGATAAATGGTTGAATGGATCTAGTGTTATTCTCCAATAGCGTTCAACTCCTATGGAGTTGGGAATTCATTGTTGATTTCAGTTCTACTTACTTCTCGTTGAAGATAATAAATGCATCGATACACTTACAGTATCTGTTACTCCCGCATAGTTAGATCAAGAACTTGAGAACGATTGCTCTATGGTGTTGTTTCGTGTGCAAAAATTGCAGTCCGAATATTCTGTTGCGCGACAATAACCGGCCAGTAGAAGGGATGTCCACGCCATCCTTGTGGTTCCTCGGACCCATTCTGTCGGATGAGCATCAACATCGGGATGTCAATGGCAAATTGGCGTGCTACCGCGCCTTCAGTACGTGTCGTGTCCGGAGAATCGGAGTAAACGGCGTGGCTGCCTGCACTAACACGACGGCTTAAGTCACGATCCCGACGGACCAAGCACAATACTCGCCCTCGATTTCCAGGAATTGTCGCAGAGTTACTCATGTGTTCCAATGCGGCACGGGCCGCGTCCCAGTCGAAATCGTATCCTTCGGCTGTTGCCATTATCAGAGTCTCTTCAATTTGATTGATTAGGTTGATCCCAATTGCAAGAGGTATTTCGAACGGATCATCAATGGCTCCATTTGGCTGGATCCTATCGAGGGTTCTATCAATTTCCTCTATGATCGGCCTCAGCCGCACAGAGTAGTCTGTTTGAAAACCAACTGGTAAGATGCGCTTGAAAGGGCGAAGCGTTGTTGTATTTGACACCAAGATTTTGTTGGGGCTACATGGAATAACTTGTCCGCGATCATCTCGTCGAATGAAAACTACGGGTTGATCGGGATTACGCTCGATCTCGGTTCTAAGCGCAACATCGCTTTCATGCATACGTCGCATTGCATCATAAATTTGCTGCTCGGTATAAAAGCGTGTGACAGTAATGTCCTCAATAGGCCGGAAGCCAAACATCCGTGAGTGTTGAAGCACTGTATCTTGCTGATAAACTTGTGGTCGCCGTCCATAGAAGAACCCAATGAGGTTGGCAATGGTGACCCCTCGATCAAGGATCTGTCCTCCGATGAAAATGTTAAGCGGTGTACGAAGCCGCAGCTGACCTTCGTTGTCAAGAAGTTCTTCTACCTGGCGTTCAGAATTCACCTTTGCTATCATTAACCATCCTTGTTCGAGGCCTCCAAATGCTTCCTGGAGTACCTCTTCACGAGGTGGAAGGTAATGATTCATGACACCAATGGAGTTTGAAAGATCATCATAAGCTGCATTGAGAAGCTGGGAAAGGAGAGCCGGTTGAGCATGCACTGCCTCTGTGAGCTTCTCATTTAGTGTTGTAACAACGCGTTCCTGCCATGCATGTGCAGCACGCTGCGACTCTGTATGAATAAGAAAACTAAATCTCTTAGGATCTCGATTAGCATTTCTGTCTTGGAGACGCCTGATGCACCCGCCAACGACGAAGTTGCAAAGGGCTGAACGTAATGCAGGGATGGCATCACTTGTTAGACAATCTTCTAATCGGAAGCGGCGACGATCAGCTTGTCGCAAGACTTCCAGTTCGTTGACACTGACTGGTTGATAAATGAAAGATGCGACAGAGTTACCTTCTTGGCTGCGGTCAAAGTAGTAGTCACTGCCGATATACCTGGGGTTTACAGGAACCAACGCTGTGAATGCTGGTCTTACAGGTCGAAATTCAACTCCCTGAGGCGCGAAATTCTCAGGCTGGAGGTACAGTGAATATGGTGTTGCAGTCACCTGAAGAAACGCGGATGCCGCGAGAATCTGACGGAGGGCTTCAATCTGCCGCGTCGTCGTATTGATCAATAATCCCTGCTGCTTCGTGTTACGGAAACCAATGCTGGCGTAGTCAGCTTCATCATCGATTATTAGCACACGTTTCCTTGCGAGTTGAGGATATGTATCCCGCAAGAGAACCGCAAGCCTATCTAGGTTGTCAGATTGTTTCTTTGAAACAAATATCAGCTTTTGGTTGAGTTCATATCCGGTGAGTCCTTGAGGCACCGTCATAATATCAAATATCTGTAGTTGGTCACGTTCGTTGAATGCCGCAAACTCACGACGAACCCTTTCAAGTGTCTGCCTCGTAAGCGCTTTTGTCCCTTTTGTCAGAATAACTGCAATGTCGTAACCGTTGTCGAAAACTAATGCAATCATTGCAAGAAACGTTTTTGTTTTCCCAGATTGGATCTTCCCCAACAACATCCCTGGCTTTTCAGCACTTGTCTCAATAGACTGCAACCTCTCAACCGATTGCTCTATACAAACTTTGTCCCCGTCGGAGTAACGCTCAGCATCGTTTGTATAGTTCCGATAGAACATCCCATTCAAGTTTAGTGGCATATGTACCTCACATGGTTAATACTTTTCGTTCGAGTTATGGGTTTCTTTTCTCTTCACCCGGTACTTCACTTTCGGCTCCTCAACGCCAAAGCCAATCCGTCGCTTCGGTGCGATGTCCCTTCCCCTCTTAGGGGAAGGTTAGGATGGGGTCTCATCGTTCGTCGCGCATTCTTTTTAGACCTCACCTATAATCCTCTCCTAATAGGAGAGGATGTTTTCATCTCGCAACCTGGTACTTCACCTTCGGCTCTTCGACGCCGAACCTCTTATCAGTCATTGCGAGGCCCTTTTGCCGCTCTACTTCTTCATCATGCCTTCGATGACATCAAACAAGTCTTGAACATTGTACGGTTTCCCGATCACTTCATCTGCGTTGAGGCTCTTGCACCGTTCCGTAGTCATAAGGTCCGCATAGGCAGTAAGGACGATCACTTTGGTATTGGGGAAGGTCGATTTAATAAACTTCAAGATTTCGAAGCCGTCGATATACGGCATCTTGAGATCGAGAATGACGAGATGGAATTCTCTTCCATGGATGAGAGGGATGGCTTCGTTTCCATCCGATGCGGAAGTTACATCGTACCCTTGCTCAGAGAGATGATGGTCCAGGCTCTCTCGCAATTGTGTGTCGTCTTCAGCAACAAGAATGCGCACTTTCTCTGACATCGAAATTCACCTCATAAAAAGTTCAACACATGATAATTACAGTTAGAAACTCGATGCCCATTTCAGTAGATCGACGTGAGCGTTTCGAATTCGAAAAGATTTCTCCCGCTTCATCCCAAGTCAATCCATCCCCGCATCCGTATCATCCAATAATCCGTTGAAAATCCCTCGTTTCTTCTCTCTCCCACATCATCCCTGACCTTGCGAGGAAAGCAAGGTACCTTTCTGTCGCGAGAGAATCAAGGAAGGCGGTTTGCCTCTTCCAGGTAGACTCACATATCAGCATTCATTCAATCCCCCGTAATTCCTCAAGCTCATGCCATCGTGCAGAGAGGCGTCCGGTTTTCATCTCGCAATCCGGTACTTCACCTTCGGCTCCTCAACGCCGAAGCCAATCCGTCGCTTTGGTGGGTTGGGTGGAGCCATAAGCTGGCGGATGACGTCAATGATTGCCTGAATATGCTCGTCATGTTTGCCGACTCTTCGCTCAAGCTCTCTGAGCTTTTCGGCCACATCCCGGTGCGCAATCATCGCCTCTCTCATTCGCACGAAAGCACGGACAACAAACACGCTCATCTGCACTGCACGCGGGCTGTTGAGCACAGTTGCCGCCATGATGGCACCGTGTTCGGTGAACGCGTACGGACGATACTTGATGTTCTTCCCACGCTTCAAGGTCACAGATTGTGACCTTGAACGGGCGAGCGTCTCCACTTCTTCACGACTCAACTGGAACATGAAATCCGAAGGGAACCTGGCGATGTTGCGCTTGACTGCCTGAACGAGGACTTTGGTGGATACCCCGTACAATCCAGCAAGATGCCCATCAAGCAAAACCTTCTGTCCCCGGATCAAGAGTATCCGCCGTTCTATTACCTCAGGAATCAATGTTCTCGATTTCTTCATACAGCCTCCTCCAATTAGTTACCGATGTTACGCACCGGATAGCGTTGAACTGAAAAATCCTAAATTCTAATTTCGAAGCTCGAAACAAATTCGAAGCACTAAATCCACAATGCTCAAGTCAAGCAGATTTGGAACATTTCCAACATTAGGATTTCGGATTTGTTTAGAATTTAGGGCTTGGTGCTTCGTGCTTTCGGATCAAGAAGACGTCCATGCGTAACGTCAGTTAGTTATTGTTTACTGCACCACCATCCACTTCGCTCTCTCCCGTGGATCGGCATCGCTGAAGATCTGGTCCAAGTGATGTTGCAAGTGGCGAATATAATCTTCTGCAACAAACTGTAGCGTCGCCGGTTTTAGATAATCCATGTCGCAGACGTTGGTCAACGATTTTGGATCGATGTGTTCAATGATGTGCGCGAGATGCTTGTTGTAGAAATACCACATATTCACCAGGTCGTTCCACTGTTCCGACCGGTAGTGCTGGGAACTCACCCAGTGCATTTGTGCATACGAGAACGCCCCGATGTCGGCAACTTCCTGCATCCGGACAATGCGCTGGTGGTTGTTGCTTGCCGAGTCGACGAGGTGGCCAAGAATTTCCTTAATGGACCACTTGCCCGGATAAGGTTTTTCGGAGGCGCGGCTCTCCGCAATGGAGAGAAGTCGAGGCTTCGCACCATCAATGGTCTCTCTCAGATGTTGTGCTACGGCGAGCATGATTTGCATTGTAAGAAATGTCCTGTCGTGAAGAAAATCATCCGACAATACAATAAAGAATACGAATGATATTAGCAAGAGGTACTCTTCCGACTTAACTGAATTTTGCCACCAAGTCATAAAGGCACGAAGATATCACAAAGAAATAATATACGATTTCAAAACAATATCGTTATCTTTCTTGGTGTCTTGGTGTCTTCGTGGCATTCTCCGCAAGAAGCTTCATTGAATCCCCGCCCGTAATTCTTCAAGTTCATGCCATCGGGCGTAGAGTCGCGTCACTTGTTCTTTCGCGGCGGCGAGGTCTTCAGTCAATTGCACGGTTTGATCACCATGCTTCTCATAGAAATCCTGCGCCGAGAAGATTGCCTCAATGCGTTGCACCTCCGCCTCTGCGCGCAGAATGTCCTGCTCGATTGTCTCCAGTTCCCTCGCTTCTTTCCATTTTAATTTCTTAGACGGTTTATTGGACTGGAGTGTCAACTGCGTGCCGCGCGGTTTCGTGGCATCAACCACAGCGGATTGTGCTGCGGCTGAAGCGAACCGGGCATTGCGCTTCTCAATATAATAGTCGTAGTCGCCTTCGCTGAAATGCACATATTCTTCCCCTTCGAATGCAAGAATGCCGTTGCATACGCGGTTCAGGAAGTACCTGTCGTGGCTCACAGCAATCACACATCCGTCGAATGCTGTAAGTGCCTCTTCCAGAACTCGCAGCGTCGCCAGGTCGAGGTCGTTCGTCGGCTCGTCCAGGATCAGAAAATTCCCGCCGTTCTTCAATATCTTTGCGAGTAAGAGCCGGCTTCGTTCTCCGCCTGAGAGTTTCCCGACCTTCGTCTGCATCCTCTCGTCGGCAAACAGGAACCGCCGCAGATATTTCCACACCGTCAGGCGTTCCTCGCCAAAGACAATCCACTCGTTCCCTTCGCCAATTTCCTGCAGGACGGTACTCTCATCGTTCAGCGCCACACGGGATTGATCGACATAATTGAATAGTGTTCTGTCCCCGACTTCCGTGCGGCCTTCCGTAGCGTGCAGCTCTCCGAGGATGATTTTCAGCAGCGTGGTTTTGCCAAGACCGTTGCGGCCGATGATGCCTAACTTTCTTTTTTTGTCGAAATTGAAATCCACGCCGCCGAATAATTTTTTGCCACCCAGCTTCATTCCTACATGCTTCAAGTTCAGAATTTTTGAACCAAGCGGTACTGCCGGGGGAATTATCAGCTCAACCTCCGCCTCCGGCTCATGTCCCTTCTTTTCCACCTCTTCAAAATACTTGCTGAGCCGGCTTTTTGATTTGGTTCTTCTTGCCCGCGGCCCCTTGCGCACCCATTCAAGCTCGCGGCAAAGGAAGCGGTTTCTTTTGTGTTCTTCCGTCTCCAACTGCGATTCACGTTCCGCCTTGTCAAGCAGGAAGTCCGTATAATTTCCGGCGTGCGTATGACACACACCTTCTGCAAGCTCGACGATCCGGGTCGCAATCGAATCGAGAAAATACCTGTCGTGCGTTACAAAGAGACATGCGCCGGAGTAATTCACCAGGAATTCCTCCGTCCACTCTATCGATTCCGTATCGAGATGGTTCGTCGGTTCGTCAAGGATGAGGAGATCGGGACGGGAGATGATTGCCTTGCACAATGCAACACGCCGCTTCTCCCCGCCGGAGAGCGTCGTAATATCACGATTCTTCTCAGGTGCATTCAGCGAATGCATCGCCGCTTCAATCCTGTTTTCCAGGTTCCATCCGTCCCGGTGATGAATGTGTCCTTCAAGAAGATGACGTCGTTTTGATGTGAACGGAAGAGAGTCGTACTCCCTGAGGATTGCGATGACATCGTGCGCTCCCTCCACAATATTCTCGTACACCGATAGCGAGGGATCGAGTTGAAAATCCTGGGAGAGGTATCCTGTAACAAGGTCTCTCCTGCGGGTCACCGTTCCTGAATCCGGCTCCATGATGCCGGCAAGAATCTTCAACAGCGTCGATTTGCCGGAACCATTGTTTCCGATCAATCCGATTCTATCGTTTTCATGAAGGCTCAATGCCGCATTTTGCAAAACAATCTGTTCTCCGAAGCGAACGGCGAGTTCATGCGCGGCAACAATGACGGGGCTTATGGCGTTCGACATAGTTGAAGAGTGAACCACGACCTGGTGGTTTTCTTTTTCAAAAAAATCCCGCACATCCTTTGGCGGCTGCCTTTTCGCGCCATCCAATCTCCATGCGAGTTCTCGATGCTCAGCTCTTACGACTCTCCGTCTCCTGCATTGCATCGGCTTTAACATACGTAAATTTGTCGACAGGTTCAATACACTCTTTCTTGCAATTCCAGAAAACTCCCGACACAAAGTGAGTGCCAATGGATCAGTAACTACCCGCATCCGCTTCATCTGATTACTCTATTGTGAAAACTCTCGACATCCTTGCATCTTTCAATCCATTTCCCTATTTTTGCAGCAACGTTTATTCGAAGAGGAAAGCTTTTACATCGTTCCTCCTCGTGTCACCTAAAAATGCTTCTCATCGTCTACACACTCTTCTACCAAGCGAAGGAAATCATCGTGAGGAATATTTTCATACTTCTGATACTGTCGAGTTCTCTGTGCCCGGCTCAAGGACTGTACGTCAACCGGGGACAAAGTGCGACCATGCTGCAAGTTTCATACGCATCCACACAACATGCCACTGCCGAAGGAATTCTGATTGGCCATTCGTTCAAGGAAACATTCGATGTTGGATTGACCGCAGGCATCGGGAACGGCACAGGATCAAACTCAGATCTGACATTCTGGGGACCCACTATTTCTCTCTACATGCTGAATCCGGATAGCTCTACCGGCCCGGTCCTGGCGGTTGATGCTGCGTATACGAGCCTCAATTTCGGCTCAACGTATAGTCCCTACGGATATGGAAGTCGGGATATTACCGGCAGCACGTTTCTTATTGGAGGAACTGCTGGTGCGAGGTTGCAGCTTGCACCCTCCGTTGCCATCGAACCATTGGTTGAGGCGGGAACAAGCAACACATCGGTTGAGAACATTTCCCAATCGGCGGGCTTCTACGGTTTCGGATTGTCATGGATCCTTCGCGCAGGAAAGGCGACACGCATCGTGCTCACGCCATCGGTCTCGGTGGCAAACAGCATCAGCACGTTTGGTATCGATGGCGGGATCGTATTCTTGCAGTAAAAAAGGCGTGCAGAGTAATAATTTGATCCTTACTCCCACATCGTTACCACAGTATCCTTCAACCACTCCCGATCGTTTCGCTCAGGATAATCGGTTGTGTAGTGGAGTCCTCTGCTCTCTTTCCGCATCAGCGCACAACGAACGATCAGATCGGCAACGGTGGAAAGGTTGCGCAGCTCGATGAGTCCTTCCACCACTTTCGTTCGCTTGTAAAAGTTTTCGATTTCATTCCGGATGAACTTCAGCCGGCGCTGTGCGCGTTCAAGACGAAGATCGGAACGAACGATGCCGACGTAGTCCCACATGATCTCCTGGATTTCCCGGCAATCGTGTGAGATCAACACCCATTCCTCTGCGTCGAACGTTCCGCTATCATCCCACGCAGGGATATCGGGCACGCGGGGCCGCTGAGTTTCAAGGACATGCTGTGCATCGCGAAAGGCGCGGTCGGAGAAGACAACGGCTTCCAGCAACGAATTGCTTGCGAGGCGGTTCGCTCCATGCACGCCCGTCATCGCCACTTCGCCACATGCATAAAGGTTTTGGATGGATGTACGTCCGTTGAGATCGGTCAGAACACCACCGCACGAATAGTGAGCCGCAGGAACCACGGGTATCGGCTCGTTCGTGATGTCAAGCTTGTACTTGGTGAGACAGGTTTCGTAGATGTGCGGAAAGTGCGACTTCACATCATCGGTTTGCAAATGACGCAGATCGAGAAGGACATACTCATCGCCTTTCCGTTTAAGCTCGGTATCGATCGCACGGGCGACGATATCGCGTGGAGCGAGCGATCCACGTTCATCGTAACGATTCATGAACTCCTCTCCGTTCTTCGTCTTCAGAATCCCGCCGAAACCCCGAATGGCTTCAGAGATAAGAAATGCCGGAGAGCCCGAGTTGTAGAGTGTCGTCGGGTGGAATTGGATAAACTCCATATTGCCGATGCGCGCACCTGCCCGAAACGCCATCGCAACGCCATCACCGGTTGCAATGGAGGGATTTGTCGTATGGAGATAGGCCTGTCCGAGTCCACCGCTACATAACACGGTGATGGATGTGAGAACAGTCTTGACGATGTTTGATTCAACATCAAGTGCGTACGCTCCCCAGCAATGAACCGGCGTATCCTTCGCGAGTTTCTCGCCTAAATGATGCTCGGTGACAAGATCGATTGCGAGATGATTTTCATAGACGGTGATGTTGGGATGAGCTGCAATCGCATGGAGAAGCGCTCGTTCGATCTCCGAACCGCTCCTATCGTGCGAGTGGACAATGCGGTGCCGCGAGTGTCCTCCTTCACGTCCCAGATCAAGCTTTCCTTTGTTCGTCGTAAAGTCGACACCAATGTGCACCAGTTCCTTAAGACGATTCGGTCCCTCCTTCACCAGTATTTCAACTGCGTCCCTGTGGCAAAGTCCCACGCCGGCACTCAATGTATCGTGGATATGTAAGTCGAAGGAATCATCGGGCGAGCTTACGGCAGCAATGCCACCCTGGGCATAGTTCGTGTTCGACTCAGCCTTCTGTTTCTTGGTGATGAGTGAAACCGTTCCCATCTCTGCCGCTTTTAGCGCGAAGGAAAGCCCGGCTATTCCACTGCCGATCACCAACACATCTGAACGAATTTCAATCATAAACGGCCTTAGGATGTGCGAGCAATCGCGTGAAGGAGTTTATAAATAAATCGACATTTCTCCTTCAACACTTTCATATCTTGCGTATTGTGTATGACAAAATCGGCCCGGGCCATCTTCTCCGATACAGGCATCTGTGTCTTGACCCGTTGGAGAACATCCGACCGCGCGCTCTTATCGCGGCTCATCACGCGTCGGATACGCTCCTCCTCTTCCGCGTCAACGACAATCATGTAATCGAACATCGTGTCCGCTTCGACTTCGAAGAGCAGTGCTGCCTCTACGAAGAGCAAACAGTTCTGTTCCTTTTGTTTGAAGGATATGATTTCTTTTTCAAGCGATCGGAGAACGGATGGATGAACAATCTCGTTCAGTGTATCGAGGGCAAGCGGATCGGTAAAGACAAACCGTGCCATTTGTTTCCGGTCGAGTGTGCCGTTCATCGAATACACGTGATCACCGAACTGGCGTTTGATCCGTCGCCGAACAGTGTCGTCGGTGTTGACAATCTTTTGTGCCATTTGGTCCGCGTAGAGAACATGCCCACCTATCGACGCAAAGATACCGACAACTGTAGTCTTTCCGCCGCCAATGCCGCCCGTAACCCCGATCGCAAGTGGTTTCATCCTGTTCTTCGAATGATCAAAAAAAAGCCAGTATCCTCAACAAGACAGGTACTGGCTTCCACAGGGTAATGAAAGATATACTACTTCGCGTATGCAATCGAGCGTCTCTCACGAATTACTATGACTTTGATTTGGCCGGGGTAACCCATTTCCTGCTGAATTTTCTTTGCGATATCGTGTGCAAGCTGGTCAGCCATGGCATCATCAATTTTATCATGCTCGACAATCACGCGGATTTCGCGTCCAGCCTGGATTGCGTATGTCGTTGCAACGCCGTCAAACGATTTGGCCATACTTTCCAGTTGTTCGAGTCGCTTCGCATAGCCTTCGACCGATTCCCGACGAGCACCGGGTCGTGCTCCGCTGATGGCATCGGCTGCTTGAACGAGTGCCGCAATCGGATGTTCCATCGGAATATCTTCGTGATGCGAGCCAACGGCATTGACAACAAGCGGATGCTCGCCAAATTTTTTCGTCAAGTCGAAACCAAGAAGCGCGTGGGGTCCTTCGACACTGCGATCGACTGTTTTTCCAATATCGTGAAGAAGTCCCGCTCGCTTGGCAAGGTTGGCATCGAATCCAAATTCCGCCGCCATCAAGCCTGTGAGATATGCAACCTCGAGACTATGTGCAAGGAGGTTTTGTCCATAGCTGGAACGGTACTTCATCCGTCCGATATGTTTGAGAATTTCTTGATGGCCGCCATGTAATCCCGCTTCAAGCAAAGCGTTTTCACCCGTGTGTAATAGTTCTTCATCAAGTTCCTTACGAACCTTTTCAACAACTTCTTCAATGCGCGCAGGATGGATTCGTCCATCGGCGATGAGTCGCTCAAGAGAGAGGCGCGCAACTTCACGACGGAGCGGATCAAAACCGGAGAGGATAACCGCTTCCGGTGTGTCATCTACAATCACATCAACTCCCGTGGCAGCTTCGAACGCACGAATGTTTCTTCCTTCTTTTCCAATGATGCGCCCCTTCATTTCATCATTCTGGATGTGGAGCACACTCACGGTTGTTTCAACGCAATGGTCGGCGGCTGTACGCTGAATAGCCTGGATAACAATCTTTTGAGCATCCTTCTTTGCTTCAAGACGCGCCGTATCGCGTATATCCTTGAGCATTTGCGCGGCTTCAACTTTCGTCTCATTTGTTAAGTTATCGAGAAGAAGTTTTTTTGCCTCCTCGCGAGAAAGGGAGGAAACTCTTTCGAGTCGCTGATTTTCTTCTTGAATAAGCCGATGAAGCGCCGCTTGCTTCTCCTCGGCCTGTTTCAATCGTTCGTCCAACTGTCGCTTAACTTCATTAGTGTCCTTTTCCTTCTTGTTCAGAAGGTCAACTTTACGCTCGACATTATCCTCTCTCCCCTGAAGCTGTTTCTCAAATGACTGAAGCTTGTTGCGCTTCTGATTGGCATCGTGCTCAAACTCCTGCTTCTTCTTATACCATTCATCCTTGACTTCGAGAAGTTTTTCCTTCTTAATACCCTGGGAGTCTTTCTCGGCATCGCTAATAATTTTTTTTGCCCGTTCTTCGGCACTGGAAACTTTACTCTGCCCGATTCGAATGTTGACATACCATCCAACCGCGAAGGAAGCTCCAACAAGAACAACGACTATGGGGATCAGAATATACGCTTCGTACAACATAATAGCTCCATCTCAGGATTGGCGATTGTGAAAGATTTGGTCGCGCAACGGGAAACAAAAAACCGCACGCAGCCGACTTCGTCTAGTGTATTGAAGAATCTCTTTCAAAACACGGTGGGTACTCCCCTGAACGTTTCTTACATCCACTGTCCGCCGCTTCCCGATGTTTTGGGGTTAAGCAGATCCCGCGCGAGCGAGTCGAGGCCCGTAATATGACGCCCATGAGTCGAGTTCCCTATTAAAGTAACTGTAAGATTCTTTAATATGTTTGACTCAGTCACCGAAGCTTTTCAGCTTCGGCTTGCGGCTGACGGTGCGGTTTTCCGAATCGATATCATTGCACCATCTTCTATGGTAAAGAACAGGAAGAAATTTCTTACACGCCGGTATTCAAGAACTGATCGAGGTACTCACTGATCCTTGCAACCTCACTTTCAACAAGAGTCGTCAGGGATCGGTTTTTTTCCCGCTCCTTGAATAAATCCTCTGTGATATTGAGCGCTGAGAGGACGGCAACGGTGAGAGGTGGTTGCTCCGGAATCTTATTATGGATGGTACTGATCATCTGATCCACATAACTGGCCACTCGTTTCGTGAGCTCTTCGCTCTCGCCGCGGAGTGGATATTCCGAACCAAATATCTTCACTTTAATGCTTTTGCCATCGGCTGCCATAACTTTTTATCTCAATCCTTCATGGTTGGTATTGAATTTCTTCCCGATCAAACATATTAAGCATTTGTACAACCAAACAGATTTACTACAAATACGAGTTGATCTTTGTGACTAAGTCACGAATCCTACTCTTGAGTATTTCTCGTTCCTCTTCTGAAAATGAATGATGACCATTCACGTTAAGCAACTGTGTATGCTGGGCGCGGAGTCGCTTGAGTTCTTGGTCCCTGGTCATCAGATCTGACCGCAAGATAATGATTTCTTTCTCAAAAGCCTTCAGCCGATCAGCGTATGACTGTTCCACTTCGCGGAGCTGATCGGTAAGCATCCGTCTTTCTTCCCTTAGCTGGCCAATCAAATCGGTAGCAGCTCGTATTCTCTCCCAAATCACTTTAAAGACGTCATCGAGAACATTTATATCCTTTGACATACCAACTTCGATTTCAGGTTGCTGTTGGTTCAATTCATGTCTCCTATTGTCTCAACGTCGCGCCGAACGTAGAGGAAATCTGCACAATAACATGTTGCATCGTGCGATCGACTTCTTCCTGCGTCAGCGTACGCGTCTCAGATAAAAATTGAAGTGAAAACGCACAACTCTTTTTCCCATTTTCAATTTGTTCACCAGTATAAATATCAAAGAGCTTTATAGACGTAAGTAGCGGCTTCCCAGCATTACGAATTGCAGACTCAAGAACTTCCGACGAAATAGCGCCATCAACAATGAATGCGACATCTCGAACAACTGGCGGAAACTTCGGAAGTAACTGATACGTTCGAGCTCGCAGTCGGTTCATCTTTAATGGATCGAGTGTAAGTTCACCTATGTAGACATCTTGTTCGATCTCAAACATTGACAAAAGTCCCTTACGTATTGATCCAACCATACCGACATGTTGCCCATTAATTTCAACATGTAGACCGGTATCAATTAAAGCGTCGGTAGTAGAATAAGGAATAAATTTAATTTTGTCAAGGGAAATCTTGTTGAAGAGGACTTGAAGCTCTCCTTTGGCATCAAAGATGTCAACGGAACGCGGTTTTCGACCCCAGGAAACAGGCTCAACTATCCCCGTGAGGGCCAATAAAAGCCGTTCTTTTTCAACAAACCCTTGCAGAGACGTCCCATCAGCAATTGATGGATCATGAAAATACGCCTTCCCTATTTCGAATAATCTGAGGTCCTTAACACCGTGAAAGATATTATGGCGGATGACCCCGAGCATACTTGGAATCAGGCTTGTTCGAAGTGCCCCCATATCTTTACTGATCGGGTTGGCAATTTCCACAACTTTGTCGGAGGCGAGTCGTGCCTGAGATTTCTCCTGCATACTGTTCACAATGACTTCGCTGTATCCGCCACCGATGAGGCAGTTCCGAAGTTCATCGGCAAATTCCCATTCTGGAGCATAACTATAAAATTTGATCAGCGATTCAGTCTTCGTATCGATATTGTTGTAACCGTATACACGAGCAACCTCCTCAACGAGATCAATCTCCTCCGTGATGTCGGGACGATAGGTAGGAACCACATAGGAAGTAGACGATACAACTTTCTTACGAGCCTTTCCAGCAACTCTGATATTTAACTTCTGTAATAAAGCTGAAACTTCTTTATGGTTAAGAGTTGTACCAAGGACTTCATTGACTCTTGTAGGGCGAAGAGTGATTCGTTTGGGTTGAATCTTCTTAGGATATACATCGATCACGCCTTTCAAAACTTCACCACCGGCTATCGACTGAATAAGCGAGGCTGCTCGATCGACAGCCCAAAGAGTGATATTGGGATCTGCTCCTCGCTCAAATCGTTGTGATGCATCTGTACTTAAACTAAAGGCTTTCGAGCTACTACGAATGCACTGAGGAATGAAATAGGCACTCTCAATCACAATCGCCGTAGTGGATGAAGAGATCTCGCTGTTCTCACCTCCCATCACTCCAGCAACGGCAATGGGCCGCTCAGCATCGCAAATCAGTAAAGTGTCTGATCGAAGAGAACGCTGCTTATGATCAAGTGTAACGAACAACTCATCCTGTTGAGCGAGTCGAACAACAATTTTCTGTCCCGCAACTTTATCATAATCAAATGCATGAAGTGGATGACCGATTTCCATTAATACATAATTCGTTATGTCAACTATATTATTAACTGGTCGAATACCAATGGAATTCAATCTATTCTGTAGCCATCCAGGCGATGGCACAACTTGAAGATTGCGAATAACTCGTGCAGTATAGCGAGGACATCTCTGTGTATCCTCGACTACTACCGTCAGTACTTTTTTGATCGGAACGGATCCCTTTTTTACCTTTACCTTTGGCAGCCTGATTCTTTTTCCCAACAATGCGGCTACTTCACGAGCAATTCCTATATGGCTCATGGCATCAGGGCGGTTCGGAGTAATCCCAACTTCTATAACTGTATCTTCACGACCAAGATATCGTGCAAGTGGAATGCCCGGCTTGGCATTTGAATCCAAGACTATGATGCCGTTCCTGTCATCGCCCAGATCAAGCTCATATGCTGAACAAATCATTCCATAGGAATCGACATTCCGTACCTTGACATGCGAGAGGGCAAATGGCTTGCCGTCGGGATCATGCTGATTGTGAGGGACAACTGCTCCCACCAAGCCTACAGCTACTTTCTGGCCCTCTGCAACATTGGGTGCACCACAAACAACTTGATGGGCTTCCTTACCTGTATTTACTTTGCAGACCGACAGCCTATCTGCATTGGGATGCTTGGCAATCTCGAGCACCTCCCCTACTACAAACTTCTCATACTTTTTACCTTGATACTCAATGCTTTCAACTTCAAGACCTACCATCGTCAGACACTCAGCAAGATCTTCAGCAGATAGCGTAAAGTCAACGTATTCCTTTAGCCAATGGAGTGAAACTCTCATAGAAAAAAGGTTAGCGGAATTGTTTCAGAAATCGGGTGTCATTTTCAAAGAGCGTTCGGATATCATCCACGCCATACCTTAGCATTGTGATTCGCTCAATACCCATACCAAACGCATATCCAGTCACCTCTTCCGGATCATAATTCACATTCTTGAAGACGTTAGGATGAACCATCCCACATCCAAGAATCTCAAGCCAGCCAGTTTGCTTGCAGACTCTGCATCCCTTACCTGAGCAGAGATAGCACGTAATATCCATCTCTGCACTCGGCTCCGTAAATGGAAAAAAGCTTGGACGGAAACGGTATTTGATGCTACTCCCGTAAAACTGTCGAGCAAAGGTGAGAAGCGTGCCTTTGAGTTCGCTGAACGTGACACCTTTGTCAACGTAGAGTCCTTCGACCTGATGGAAGAGGCAATAGCTGCGGGCACTGATGGCTTCATTCCGATATACTCGACCCGGAATGATCACGCGAACTGGCGGCTTCTGATTCTCCATGACGCGAATCTGAACGGGTGAGGTATGCGTTCTCAGCAATATCTTGTCTGTGATAAAGAACGTATCCTGCATATCACGTGCAGGATGATCGGGAGGAAAGTTTAGCGCTTCGAAATTGTGGTAATCGTCTTCGATCTCGGGCCCCGTCGCAACTTGAAAACCCATCCCAATGAAGATACGCTTGATCTCATCGATTGTTTGTGTGATGGGATGCTTTGAACCGATCCATCGCATCCGTCCTGGAAGCGTTAGATCGTAGGAGGTCTGCTGTGGCATTGCAGCCAAATCCAAAGAGGCTTTCTTTTGATCGAAAAGGCTTTGAACAGACTGGCGTAGCTCGTTGAGAGCTTTTCCCATCGCCGGTCGATCTGTTGCGGAAATCGTTTTCAGATTATCGAAGAGATTAGCAATCGCGCCTTTCCGCGCCAGATACTTGACGCGGGTAATATCAAGTGCCTGCAAGTCTGATGCTGCTTCAATCTCAGTCGCCGCAGCTCGTCGTATCTGTTCTATTTGATCGATCATAAAGGGGCCGGCGAAAAACAATCTTCACACCGTCAACGCAAAAATGATGGAGGGGTAGCATCATGTACCCCTCCCTTCGCGTTCGATATGAAGATGCATTACGCTTGAACGAACTTCACAATTTCAGCAAACGCCTCAGGACTTCGTGCTGCGAGGTCGGCCAAGACCTTGCGATTGATTTCTACCTGCTTCTTGTTGAGCGCGTCCATCAAACGTGAATAGGTTGTTCCGTGCATTCGGGCGGCTGCATTGATGCGAGCAATCCAAAGTGAACGGAACTCTCGTTTCTTTAAGCGTCGATCACGGTAGGCGTGCTGTTCCGCCTTGTCGATGTGGTGTTTTGCAACCGTGAGGACTTTACTTCTCGCACCCCAGTAGCCTTTCGCACGCGCTAATATCCGCTTGCGACGACGGTGGGAGGCAACTTTATTCTGCGAGCGTGGCATAGTTGCTCTTTCCTTTCCTCATGTGAATGGATTTTATGATTTAGTATGTTACTCTTGTTTCGAAGTTCCTACGACTGAATCAAAATATGCAAGCGCCTCTGCTCCTCCGGCGATACCAACGTTGCTTTCCGTAGATGACGCTTTCGTTTCTGCGACTTCGAGGAGAGAATGTGACTACGAAACGCCTTATGACGCTTCAACTTCCCCGATGCAGTTGTAGTGAAACGTTTCTTCGCTCCGGAATTCGTCTTCATTTTAGGCATAAGAGTCTTTCATATTAATTAGGTTTCGACAGATTTCTGCTTTCCTTGTGTTTTCGACTTTCCTTCTGTTTTCTTCTTTCCGATCTTGTCAGGAGCGAATATCATTGCCATGCTTCTGCCCTCCAACTTCGCGACCTGGTCAACTTTGGCAACATCTGCGAGTTGCTCTGCAAGACGCTTGAGGAGCTCCTCGCCATGTTCTTTGTATGTGATTTCCCTCCCCTTGAAAACGACTGTCGCTTTCAATTTGTGTCCTTCTTCCAGGAATCTCCGGCCATGACGAACTTTAAATTCAAAGTCGTGGTCATCGGTATTTGGATGGAAGCGCAGTTCTTTGAGCAGAGAAACATGCTGGTGCTTTCGTTGGAGCTTGTCTTTTTTAGTCTGCTCGTATTTGAACTTGCCGAAGTCCATAACCTTACATACAGGTGGAGTTGCGTTCGGCACGATCTCGATAAGGTCAAGACCACGCTGCCGCGCGATCTTGATCGCCTCCGTTGGACTCATGACACCAAGTTGCCCACTGTCATCGATGACGCGAATTTGGGGAACTTTGATGTCTTCATTGATGCGTACGCGGTCTGATCCTTTAATAGTCTTACTCCTAAGATGTGATTATCTTTTGTGCGATTTCCGATCGAATTTTGCCAATAAACTCTCCAAGCGGCATCATGCCAATGTCGCCTTTTTTATGTTGGCGAACGGCAACGGAGCCACCGCTCTTTTCTTTTTCTCCTACGACAAGCATGTAGGGAACTTTCTTAGTTTCCCAGTCACGAATCTTGTAATTCACTTTCTCATTCCGGTCATCCAACTCGATCCGAACGCCGCCTGCTGCAAGACAATCAAAAACGTTTTTCGCGTAATCGACGTGTGCATCAGTGATCGGAAGGACAACAGCTTGAATCGGTGAAAGCCATGTTGGGAACGATCCGGCAAAATGTTCCGTAATGATTCCGATGAAGCGCTCAAACGATCCGAACACGGCACGGTGTATCGCTACCGGCTGCTGACGTGAGCCGTCTTCGGCAACATATTCGAGATGAAAACGCTCGGGTAGCATCACAAAGTCAAGCTGGATTGTTGCAACTTGCCATTCGCGTCCGATTGCATCTTCAATCTGGATATCGATCTTCGGGCCGTAGAACGCACCGTCTTTCGGCTTGAGCTTGTACGCAATGTTATTCGTTTCCAGTGCTTGCTTCAAGCTCGCTTCAGCCTTCTCCCACAACAGAGGATCACCCATACCCTTGTCCGGTTTCGTTGCAAGATTGAACATCGGCTTCAACCCAAACATCGAATAGACGTGTGTGACAAGCTCGATGAGTTGATTGATCTCCGAGAAAATTTGGTCCGGACGACAGTAGATGTGTGCGTCGTCCATCGTGATCTGACGAACACGAAACATGCCGCCGAGTGCACCAGAAAGCTCGTTGCGATGCAACCGCCCAAGTTCTGAGAAACGTAACGGAAGATCCTTGTAACTGCGAAGCTTGTGCTTGTAGACGAACGTACTCTCGGGACAGTTCATCGGCTTCAGGCTATAAGTTGTCTCCTCTGACTCTATCAGGAACATGTTCTCTTGGTAATGCGTCCAGTGCCCCGACTGTTCCCATAAATCTTTCTTCACCATGATAGGAGTACTGATCTCCTGGTAACCGCGCATATCAAGCTCCTCACGAATGAGCTTCTCAAGCTCGCGGAAGACGATCATGCCCTTCGGCAGCCAGAATGGTGCGCCCGGCGCAATATCGTGGAAGACAAAAAGATCGAGTTCCTTTCCAAGCTTTCGATGATCCCTGCGTTTTGCCTCTTCGAGCCTGAAGAGATAATCATCCAACTCCTTCTTCAACGGAAAGGTGATGCCATAGATGCGCTGAAGCATCTTGTTCTTTTCACTGCCGCGCCAGTATGCGCCTGCCACACTCAGCAGTTTGATAGCTTTGATTCTGCCTGTAGAAGGAATGTGCGGACCGTAGCAGAGATCCGTGAAATTTCCCTGATGGTAAAAAGAAATCGTCTTATCTTTCAAGCCGGCAAGAAGCTCAAGTTTGTACGGATCACCTTTTTTTTGAAAGTAGGAGACAGCGTCGTCCCACGATTTCTCTTCTCGAACGTAGGGCACGTCTCGTTTTGTCAACTCGTACATTTTTTCCTCGATCGTGCTGAGATCGTCGGGCGATAAAGCGTGGTCACCCATGTCGATGTCATAGTAGAAGCCGTTCTCAATGGGTGGACCAATACCGAACCGCGTGCCCGGGAAGAGAGACTCTATGGCTTCTGCCATGAGGTGAGCGGAGCTGTGCCAGTAGGCGAACTTCCCACCGTCATCAGTCCACTTAAGAATCTTGAGGGTTCCATTCTGGAAAAAATTCCTCGATAAATCCCATACTTCACCATTGAACTCGACGGCGAGCGCTTCTCGGGCAAGACCTGAGCTGATACTCTTCGCGACATCGAGACCCGTTGCACCTTGCTCGAATTCGCGAACAGATCCATCAGGGAATGTAAGTTTAATCGTTGGCATGAAGATCAAAATAAAAAATCGGAGTGAATCCGGTTTCAGTGAACGCAGGATACAGGAACGTATGATCTGTTTCGTCTGAAATTCTTTAGCCACTCCTTTCACTGTGGGCTCTATAGGATTCGAACCTATGACCTCTACCATGTCAAGGTAGCGCTCTAACCAACTGAGCTAAGAGCCCGGAACGCATCATCAGTTGTGCGTGCCGGGGACCGGAATCGAACCGGCACTCCCCTTGCGGAGAACGAGATTTTAAGTCTCGTGCGTCTACCAGTTTCGCCACCCCGGCATGGTTTAGCGACGTGCAATTAACTGGTGCTGTCGCGAATGACAGCACGTGTCCCGCGGTGCACACAGCGAGAACGAATCATCCAGTTAACCAAGTACCTATGTAACTCACTCGAGGCGCCGGACGGATTCGAACCGCCGCATAAAGGTTTTGCAGACCTCTCCCTTACCACTTGGGTACGGCGCCATTTCAAAATCGTTTCCCCACCGAGCACTCAATAAAAATGAGTAAAGAGCGTTCAAAAAAAAGCCACGCCACCTGGTAGAATTGGGATCGGCGGGGCAACATATATACTCGACTCGATCCCATCCGTCGGGATCGTGGTAACCCTTGATAGATTACCTCGAGCGGGAAACGGGATTCGAACCCGCGACATTCACCTTGGCAAGGTGACGCTCTACCAACTGAGCTATTCCCGCAATGAACGGCTGATAATATACTAAATTTCCCTACCTTGTGCAACTGAAAGAAAGTATCATAATCTCTAAAATGGTGGAAGAATGTATTTCGATTACTGCAAAAAAGATCCACATTGCTACTTGCATCATCTGAAGAATAATTCGATCATCCTCGACTTTTACTGACAAGCGTTGCGGGCGAATCCGACAGATGGTGGAGTTTTTTCAACGTGTAATCTCAAGAATTTGATATTCAAGCGATCCGGCGGGAACGGGGATTTTTACGGTCTCTCCCTGGGTCTTCCCCATTAAACCTCGACCTATTGGTGAAGTGACAGAGATCTTATTCTTCTCGAAATCGGCTTCTTCGGGTGAGACGAGCACGTAATGAACAATCTCGTCTGTCCTCAAGTCCTTCAGTTTCACCTTGGAAAGGATGTACACTTTGTCGTTTGGCAGTTCCTTACTCTCGATGATACGAGCACGAGAAAGTGTCTGTTCGAGCTTTGCAATTCGCAACTCTAAGTGTTGCTGCTCTTCTTTCGCTGCGTCGTATTCTGCATTTTCTGAGAGATCTCCATGACCGCGCGCTTCGCCAATTTTTTGAGCCATCTCCGCCCTGCCGGTGACTTTGAGCCGATGAAGCTCATGCTCAAGCTCAACAAGCCGTTCACGCGTCAGATACACAACGCCGTTATTCTTATTGCTATCGCTCATAACAACTCTGTAAAAAATATATTCATACAGTTTACTCTCCGTATGGTACAGCGAAAAATAAAAGCCATCACCCGAAACAGTGATGGCTGAACAGATCGTCTACTTTGTAATCTACAATCTGGAAATTATAAAATCAAGTGAAAAATGCAACTATTTTTTCTTGTTGATGAGGATCAAGTGCCCGAGTTTATCGCGCTTTGTTTTCAAATACTTCTCATTCAGTGCATGAGCTTCTGCTTCAAGGGGGACTCGTTCCACGATATCCAGTCCATAGCCGTGGAGTCCAACAACCTTTTTGGGGTTGTTGGTCATCAGCCGAATTTTGCCAACGCCGAGATCGCGTAGAATCTGTGCACCTATGCCATAGTCGCGAAGATCGGGCCTAAAGCCCAGCTTCTCATTCGCTTCAACTGTATCCATACCTTCGTCCTGAAGCTTGTACGCTTTGAGTTTGTTGGATAAACCGATCCCGCGCCCCTCTTGCCGCATGTACAAGACGACCCCGTTTCCCTCCTGCTCAACAAGTTTCATCGCAGCAATGAGTTGATCATTACAGTCACACCGCATAGAACCAAAAACGTCTCCAGTAAGGCATTCCGAGTGAACGCGTACAAGGACCGGTGTATCCTCACGAATCTCCCCCTTTACGAGAGCAACATGTTCTTTACTGTCCGTCTCACTTTTATAGACGTAAATTTCAAAGGTGCCATAATTAGTCGGAAGTGTTGTCGAAACAATCCGGTGAACGAGTTTCTCCCGTTCCATACGATATTGAATCAGATCCTTTACAGTGATGATGTGAAGGCTAAATTGTTTCGCGATCGACATTAATTCGGGAACACGTGCCATCGAGCCATCTTCATTCATGATCTCGCAGATGACGCCTGCCGCATGAAGGCCGGCAAGTCGACAGAGATCAACGACGGCTTCAGTATGGCCGGCTCTCCGGAGTACTCCTCCCTCCATTGCACGAAGTGGGAAGATGTGACCGGGGCGTGCGAGGTCGGCTGGTTTCGTCCGCGGGTCAATCAATGACATTACGGTTGCGGCACGATCGTGGGCGGATACGCCTGAACTCGTGCCGTGGATGTAATCGACACTCACGGTAAAGGAAGTTTCATGCAAAGAGGTATTGCTCTCAACCATCATATCGAGGACAAGCTCTTTCGTCCGTTCTGGAGTAAGAGCAGCGCAAATGATACCGCGAGCATGCTTCGCCATGAAGTTAACGATCTCAGGCGTACATTTCTCTGCGGCGATGGCAAAATCACCCTCGTTCTCTCTGTCTTCGTCATCAACTATGACGACAACTTTCCCTTCGTGGATATCCTTAACGGCATTTTCAATGCTGCTGAATTTCCATTCCTCGCGTTGCATCTGAAGCACCTTCCGTGTAAAAGTGTTAACTTGTCTTTCCGACTGCCGTTTCAGTTCCCGGACGCGTAATGCTCGATATCGCTGACTTTTCGAATTTCAGCTTTACGTTGTCGGCAACTTGCACTAACACTGTCTTATCCTCAAGCCCAATGACAGTTCCGTGCAAACCACCGACCGTGACGACTTTGTCCCCCTTCTGTACGCTCTCGAGCAGTTGCTGGCGTTCTTTCTGTTTTTTCTGCTGGGGTCTCAGGATCATGAAATAGAAAATGAGTATGATCAGGCCGAACATGATGACGGTACTGAACATCCCGCCACCGCCCTGTTGTGGGGTCATCGCAATAAATTGTAATACGTTCAAGTGAACCTCCAATGTGTTCGTATGAATAGTTATGAGTAGATTGGAACTTCTTGACGCAGTGAACTAAGTATCTGCTGCTTCCATTGACTAAAACTTTCCGATGTGATCGCTTCGCGCGCCTGCCGCATCAGCCACTGATAGAAATGCAGATTATGGATTGTCGCGAGATGCAAACCGAGGATTTCCTTTACTTGAAAAAGATGACGAAGATAAGCGCGTGTGAAAGTTCGACAGGCGTAACATTCACATTCGGGATCGATTGGCGTGAAGTCGGCCTTGAACTGAGCATTCGTGATATTGAAGGAACCGTTTCTCGTGAAGAGCATTGCGTTCCTGCCGTTTCGTGTAGGCAACACGCAATCGAACATGTCGACCCCTCGCTCGATTGCCTCCAGCAGGTTTTCAGGTGTTCCAACGCCCATCAGGTATCTGGGCTTGTCATTGGGAAGCAATTCAGCACAGAGTGATACCACCTCGTACATCTCTTCGGCAGGTTCTCCAACGGCAAGGCCACCGATTGCATAGCCCTCAAAGTCCAAATCGGTCAACACCTTTGTCGCATACTCACGGATGTCCGGGTACACACTTCCCTGTACGATTCCAAAGAGAGCTTGTTGATGACTGTACAATGGAATGGTTGCACTGAACCGTTTCTTACACCGCTCGGCCCATCGTAGCGTGAGCGCATTCGAGGAAACCGCGTACTCACGATCGCATGGGTATGGTGCGCATTCGTCCAGCGCCATCACAATGTCTGAGCCGATGGAGCGCTGAATGTCCACTACTCGCTCCGGAGTAAACCGGTGCAACGATCCATCGAGATGTGATCTGAATTGCACGCCCTCTTCTTCAATCGTTCTGAGATCGGAAAGACTGAAAACTTGATAGCCGCCACTATCAGTGAGAATCGGTTTGTCCCAACTCATGAACCTATGCAAGCCGCCAGCCTGTTCGAGTATGTCCGTTCCTGGTCGAAGGTAAAGATGATACGCATTGCTCAAGATTATCTCAGCCCCGATCTCAACGATCTCGCGTTGTTCTATCGCTTTGACCGTCCCTTGAGTTCCGACAGGCATAAACGCTGGAGTTTGGAAACTGCCATGATCAGTCATGGCCGTTCCAGTTCTGGCAGTTCCATCGGTATGGGAAACCTTGAATTCCATTGTATGAAATTACAGATTTATCGCTGAAAAAGCAAAGATGCAGTCAGGGTTGTGAAGATTCACAGTACGCTGAGGGTGACACCAGCAATGGAAGCCAAAGTCACAAATAGGCTTTGGTCGCGGGAAGGCTTACTAACATGGGGACAAAAGTAGCAAGCAACATAGGAAATATAGCTGGGAGTGGCTTAGTGCTAACTCCGACGGATTGTAAGAATTGTCGCTATGCAGCATCTACCAATTCTCTATGAGGCGTTGATATTTCTGGCTTAGTTTCACCGACTGTTTGCAAAGTAACATCCACGCCCGCTCGAAGTTCAATGACTATCAAGGCGGATTCAACCTTACTTTCTAACTGAACTGGTTCTGGAATTTTGATTTCCTTTTCAATTCCATCCAGAATATATTCATCAAACAATTCCTGTAAATTGGCTATCGCCTCTGCCTCTGTTAGTCCATCTGTTTTGCAGCCTCGCAATTCGTTGTATTGGGCAGTCCAATAGCTACTACCATCGGAATCACGCAATGGTTCGACATAGAGCGTATAAGGTAGACGCTTATAATATTCGAGATTCTTCGCTGTCTGTTCCATTATCATCTTCCTTCTCTTTCGTTTGATCAATTAAGTCGTGTATTAGCTTAACGGCTTCCCGAGCTACCCACTCCTTTAGCGTATCATGTCGGGGAACGCTGATAGACAATTCTGTGAACTGAGGATGCCTGTAAAGTCGATGTTTTTTCCCCTCCTTATATTCAAATCCGAAACCCAGTAGTAAATGTTCAAAATCTTTTTGTCTCCAGCCGGAAGACGTATTCCGCATTCTTTCCAGCAGCTTTTGAGCCGCCCTTCCATTCATGCCTCTCCTGCCTTTTTAATATCGACACGCTGAACGATAAATAAAACTCGTCCCAGGAAACGACCATCTATAAAAAAAACAAATTCATATTGTCCATGCCGTTGAAAGGGAAGATCTTGCAACTTGAATATGACGTTTGCTCTGAGACTTCCTTTTGTTATCGCTGCGTTTTGAATGTTGATCTTTTGGTCAAAAGCGGCAAGCCGGTTAGCCTTATCATCTCTTAACTCGACGGAGAGATCGTGTTCTCCTTTTTCTGCGACTGTTCCCTCTAAGTTAATCACGAGGGTCATATCTCTGTGGATGCTCGGGAATTGGGCTGCAAAAATGTTATCAAAAATTCCGATTGCATTGAGCTTCCCGCTTGCATCTACCGTTACAGTATCAGCAAGAAACGAATATCTGATAAACATGCCCGTTTGAGGAAATTTATCTCTGGATGCGAGTATTAAGGTACATCTCTCCTAACTCATTTGCAAGTAGGATGTGACCCGTATTCCTCATTTTTTAGGCTCATTTCTAACATAATGACTTTAGTTTAGTAATGCAACAAGGCCATAGCTACCGCACACAAATTCAAACTGTAACATTACCATCAGGCCTCTGTTTGAGGCTTGATCGACTTCCAGCGGTAGTAAATGTAGATGCTGATGACAGAAACGATCCCGCCAATCGTATCTGCAGTTGCATCCCAGATGTCGGGAGTTCGTCCAGGGACGAAGCTCTGATGAAATTCATCCAATATCCCGTAGGCGCCTACAACAAGAATGGCAACGATGGCTCGACGCCAACTGAATGTAGGGTTTCCTATAGAAGGCGCAAGCGCTCGGTAGACAAGTGTTCCGAAACCAAAGAAGATGACAACGTGAATGAGCTTATCGAAATCAAAAATCTTCAGCATGGGAAATGCCTTCGCCGGAATGGAAGAGCCAATGAAGATGAGCATCGCCCATAGAATTGCAGGAAGTCGATAACGAACGAAGGAAGATCGTGAAACACCCATCAGACAATACCTGCTTCCAACTGCTGGAAGGCTTTCGGCAGATAATCGTGGATATCCATTGCGAGCAATCCTTTCTCACCGAATTGCACGCGTGCATTATCGCCTGCTAGGCCATGCACGTACACGCCGGCGTATGCAGCTTCGTGCAAATTCATTCCTTGTCCCCACAGCCCTGCAATAATTCCGGTGAGTACATCCCCCGAGCCTGCTGTAGCCATCCCCGGATTACCGGTCGAGTTTACGAATACGTTACCTCTCGGCGTTGCCGTTACTGTTGGTGCACCTTTCAAGACAAGTGTGAGCTTGAATTGACGCGCAACGTCTCGAGCAACAGTAACTCGATTCCGGTCGATCTCCGCAGATGGGATTCCTGTAAGACGCGATAATTCACCGGTGTGTGGTGTAATGATGACGTTTTTACTCTTATGTTTTTTCAAGATGGAATTGTTTTCCGCCAATGCATTCAATCCATCTGCGTCGACGAGAATGCGACCCTCATGATTTGCAACAATATGGTGAACAAGCTTAACTGTATCGGGATTTCGTGAAAGCCCGGGACCGACTACGACAACATCTGCCCATTGAAGATGTTTCTTGATCTGATCAAGCGCACCGAAGCTTACACTTCCTTCTGAAGTATCGGAAAGCGGCTCGACCATCACTTCGGTCAGCTTCTTGGCAAGAATCGGGTAGACAGATGCCGGCGTTCCAAGAATTACAGCACCGGCACCCGCCCTCATCGCGCTCGATGAAGCCATCGCTGCCGCACCTGTAAGTCCCCGCGATCCCGCAAGGACAAATATCTTTCCAACGCTATGTTTGTGTGCATGCAGCGGTCGATGCGGTAAAACCATTCTCACATCATCTGAGGAAATCAAATACGTTTGTACTTTCTTCAGGTCGAGAACGTCTATCGAGAATCCGATATCAACAACTTCAATCGCCCCTGTATAATTAAGAGCGTTGCCCGTGACGAGACCTACCTTTTTCATTTGCATCGTCACAGTAATGTCCACCTTTGGAGCTACGGTGCAAATGTCTCCGTTATCTGCATTCACTCCCGATGGAATATCAATAGCAACTTTCTTTTCTTCTCTTCCGTTCATCCATTCAATAATTTTCTTATGGTATCCTTGAACTTTGCCTGAGAAGCCCGTTCCAAAGATTGCGTCAACGATAATGTCGACTTTGGGAATTGCCTCGAGTTTCCGCAAAGAGGGTGCCTCTATGATGCGAAGTTTTGTAATAGCGGCAGATTTCCGCTGGATGTTTTTCAGTATCTCATAATTCGTCTTCGCATCGGCTTTCAGCTCATTACCTTTTCCTGCAAGAATGACTGAAACTCGTGCACCTCGAAGCTGCAAATGTCTTGCCGCAACGAATCCATCACCGCCGTTGTTCCCTTTTCCACAGCAGATGATTACAGATTTTCCGGCGAGTGGACCGAAGTGACCTTCCATGGCGTCGACAACTCCCCTTCCGGCGTTCTCCATGAGCGTTACGCTGGAAATATGGAGAGTCTCGATCGCGAAACGGTCACATGCTTGCATCTCAGCCGATGTGACGAGCATTTCCACGGCGTCAGTACAAGTTGTTGATGATGGCAAGGACGGGCGATGGATAGAGACCCAACCCGATAACAGCGAATGCAGCAATCATCAGCACGACCATGCTCGTTCGCGAAAATGTGACAGCGATCTGCATGTCACCTTCCTGAAAATACATTACCACAACGAGGCGGAGATAGTAGTAGATGGAAACGACGCTGGTGAGAACACCGAGAATCGCGAGCCACGTTAAGTCTGCATGAATCGCGGCAAGGAAAACGTAGTACTTCCCGAAGAATCCAGCGAAAGGAGGAATTCCTGCAAGCGAGATCATGAAGATCGCCATGAGCGCAGCAAGAAATGGCCTCTTCGTTCCGAGGCCGGCATAGTCATCGAACAAGAGGTTCTTCTCTTCCTCCCGTTCAAGAAGCGAGAGGATGCCGAACGCGCCAAGATTCATGAACGTGTACGCAACAATGTAGAAGAGGACGCCCGACCGCCCAATTTGGTTTCCTGCGGCAAGTCCCGCGAGCATGTAGCCTGCGTGGGCGACGCTTGAATAGGCAAGCATTCGCTTGATGTTCGATTGCGAGAGTGCAACCACGTTACCAACAATCATCGAAGCGGCGGAGAGGAGAGCAAGAATGGCTTTGATCTTCAGTGCGCTTTCAAATTGCTGATGAGCAAAGACAAGTATGAACGCAGCGAACGCGGCAGCCTTCGCGCCCGTTGCCATGAATCCTGCAGCCGTCGTCGGTGAACCTTGATACACATCCGGAATCCACATGTGGAACGGGACGGCGCCGACTTTGAATGCCAATCCAACAAGAAGTAATCCTAATCCTATCCAAAAGAACGTCGATGATGAAAGTGCGGAGTAGTTCGCTACGATTGTTGGAATGTTAGTCGTTCCCGAAGCTCCATACAGTAAGGCAATCCCATAAAGTAAAAATCCCGTCGCAAATGCCCCGAGCAGGAAATACTTCAGCGCCGACTCATTCGAAATCATCCGCGTGCGCATGAATCCGGCAAGTACGTACAAACAAATCGACATCAATTCCAAACCCAAGAAGATCATGATGAGATCGGCGGCTGATGCCATCAGCATCATTCCGAGTGTAGCAAAAAGAATGAGCAAGTAAAACTCGCCGAAGTAAACATGTTCTTTTTGAAGATAGTCACGCGAGAGTATCACAGTGACTACTGCAGCGATTGAGAAGAGAGCTGCAAAGAAACTGCCAAGCCCTCCAACAAAGATCATGTTGCGAAACACAGTCCCGGTCAGGTCAATCGTTACAAGCGAAAGGATGGTGCAAAGGATCAGCCCGATGACGCTTATCCAAAAAGTGATTCGTTCACTCTCTTTAACGAATGTTTCAATGAGGAGAACAATGAGGGAAAAAACGGCAAGCGTGCTAATTGGTGCGACTGCAAAGAGTTCGGAGATATTCATTCTCGCGGAGGGCTATTCTCTGTCATTGCTGGTACGATAAACGATCATGTTCAGCAAAATTATGAAATTTTTGACAAAAAAACAAAATGATGATCTGTTCAGCGGCAAGTGTTCAAAAAGAAACCCCGGCCATGGAACTGGTCGGGGTTTGGAACGAAGAGTAAGTTAAACGAGAGAACCGGTGAGGCGTTAGTTTATCGCCATCAACGCATGAGTGCCATCATGCTGCATCACGCCAACGACTTTATTGCCGATCTGGTGTCCAACCGCAAGTCCCTGATCGTTATCGTGCTGGAAGTGAATTCCTCCATACAGTCGTGAGATTGCAGCTTCATCAGCTTGAGCGCTGAAGTAGCTTGCTTCCGATGAGAAAAGCTCGCCCATGACAATTGCGGCGGCTCCGGAAATTGTAGAGTGTCCGGATGTATAGCTTGGAAAATTTGGTGTGGTAATGACGGTAACGAGACCGGGAGTTCTTTGGAATGGACGCGCAATCCAGTAGATATACTTCGTCTTCCAGCAGGAGACAAACGCATCGTACATAGCCACGTTCAGGTATGCGTACGCTCGTGCCGCGTGCATGGTGTTGAGCGAGTTGCTCGTGATGCGGTCATTCAGAATGGCATTCCAGATTGTTGGTGGAGGTGTATCTGCCCACTTATGTACGATGGCAATCTGCTCAGGCGTGCGATGCAGAGAGACGTCGTATACTTGCTGAACCTCGACGGAATCTGCATGCGAACCGAATGGATACGGAGGCTCGGGCTGGAATTCACCGCCGGATGTTGTAATCCATGTCTGCCAATCGCCACAGGTGGGTAGCACAGGATTTGTTCCCGTCCAAATTCCATCGCCGGATGGCGGTGTCCCAGTAAACGGCACATTAGAGCCATCAAGCTTACCATGATCGACAACCAACTCTCCAACCCTTCGACCCAACACCCAGCTTCGCACGACTCGACCGATCGCAAGACCATGCGGTGCGCGGAGTTGACCGCGTACAAACTCAAAGATGCTTGCGGAATCACTCGGAAAGAGATACTCCAAGACTGTCGTTGCAGCACCTGCGGAGACGGCGTTATCCAAGAGATCGTGCCGGTTCGTTTGATGTGCTGCGAGCAATGCATCATAGATTGCCACATGCACGAGAGCGTATGCGCGGGAGAATTTCGGCGGTGGAAGTTTCGCTGCCAGTCCAAGCCGCGTTGTAACCCTATTCCAGAGCATGGGAGGCACCTCCGGCGGCGGCGTGTCCACGCGCGGACCGTCCATGTCCGGCTGAGCCTGAGCACAGAACGCGCGCTCATTATCGGTGGCTTGTTGGTCTTCCACCATGGGCAATGGCAGGCGCGGATCTGAAGGCAAGCTTAGAACAAATGTACGTTGCGCCTCGACTGATGCATCTGGAGTTGTGGCCGGACTTGTCGGGTTATCCGAAGACGAGCACCCTCCGATTACAAGCGCAAGACTAACAAATGAGACAAAGAGCAGTGATTTCACGTTAACCTCATGGGAAATTATGACTAGTGCGGATGACTAAAAGGTATGGAAGTTTGCTGAGACAATCAAGCAGAAGTTTATTGTTATTACTCGTTTTGCTTGATTGACTGAAGAGAATGAGAACACCACAGCTACATGTGCCAAATTGCAATTCACTCCCCTTTCTTGTAAATTCATCATCATTCTCATCAACGTGAATGTCGATGCGCAAACCATTCGTCTGCCTCTTGATCGTTTCAGCCATTTGTGTTGCACAAAGTTCATCACCGCAACGACCATTCCCCCAGCACACGAGCTACACTGCAGGATCAATCAAACCCAACAATGTCACCCAGCAGCAATTGGATGACTCTACCGCCGCGTTTTATGATCGGTGGATGGCTCGTTATCTGAAGAACGATTGCGGGGCCAATCTGTACTACGTCGGATGGGATGAAGGAGGAAACACAATCTGCGTCTCGGAGGGACAAGGGTACGGCATGCTCATCACCGCGATCATGGCAGGCTACGATCCGAACGCGCAGACGTACTTCGATGGTCTCTATAATTTCTACAAAACACACCCAAGCTCGATCAATCCAAACCTCATGGCGTGGAAGCAAATCACCGGTTGCATGAGTGATGCAGCCTCAGGTCTCGATGCCGCCACCGATGGCGATCTCGACGCCGCCTTCTCGCTGCTCCTTGCTGATAATCAATGGGGCAGTCAAGGATCGATCAACTATCTTCAAGAGGCCGTGCGTATCATCGACGCGATCATGCAGGATGAAATTAATCCGGTAACGTGGTCGGTGAAATTAGGAGATTGGAGTACCTCATCGGGAACGAATTACTATTACGGCACACGCACCTCGGATTTCATGATGGATCATTTTCGCGCTTTCCGGCAAGCCACAGGCGACAGTCGATGGTCGAACGTTATCGATGAATGCTATTCGCTCGTGAGCGCGATGCAAACGAACTACAGCGCATCCACAGGCCTCCTCCCCGATTTTATCCAGCACACTAATACAACTCCGGCTCCGGCATCATCGAATTTTTTGGAATCACCGAATGACGGCTCGTACTACTACAATGCCTGCCGCGATCCGTGGCGGCTTGCTGCCGACTACCTTATCTCCGGCGATTCCCGTGCGAAGACTGCACTCGACAATCTCAATATCTGGATTAAATCTAAAACAGGAAACGATCCCACCCAGATCCGTTCCGGCTACAAACTCAACGGAACCGACATTGTTGGAAACAATTACAGCGATGCTTCCTTCACCGCTCCGCTCGCCGTCGGTGCAATGGCTGATCCCTCGAACCAAAGCTGGCTCAACGCGTTGTGGTCGTTCATACGAACATATTCTTTTTCATCCGACCAGTACTACCAAAATACACTGAAGCTCCTCTCGATGATTGTTGTCTCAGGCAATTGGTGGAGTCCGGAGACTCAGCGAACAATTCTCTTTTCCGGATATGCGTGGAATGTAAAGACAAGCACCGGAAAAGTTGGCCCGGGACCGAACTACTTTTCCGACAGCACATCGAATGTATGGGTCGATTCATTGGGCCAGCTTCACTTGAAGATCACGAAGGTCAATGGTAAGTGGTATTGCAGCGAAGTTGTGCTGAATCGATCTCATGGTTATAGACGTTACGTTTTTCATCTCGCGAGCAACGTTGGCAGCCTTGATCCGAACGTCGTGCTCGGTCTTTTCACGTGGGACGATGCGCCGCAGGAGAATCATCGCGAGATCGATATCGAGTTTTCCCGCTGGAGCGATTCGACGGACACACTCAACGCACAATTCACCGTGCAGCCGTACTTCCATTCCGGAAATCTCATCCGATGGAGAATTCCCCCTGCGCTCGACACCTCTACCAGTTCATTCGACTGGAATCCCGACAAGGTCTCATTCATTGGAGCGAAAGGAAGCCAATCCGTTTCACCTGTTGATTCTATACTCTCATCCTGGAACTACACGGGGCCCGACATTCCATCTGCGGGCAACGAGAACGCGCGGATGAACTTGTGGCTTTCGGGAGGTCACGCACCGACAGACAGCGCCGAAATAGATGTAATCATTTCGAAGTTTGAGTTTCTTCAATTGTCGCCGCCTGCAGTGCCAATGCTTCTCGCTCCCCCCGACATGTCCATCATCGAATTATCGCCTGCTCTTTTTCGATGGACAGCTTCGACCGGCGCCGATTTCTATCGTCTGCAGGTATCAACAGATTCTCTATTCAGTACCATCATCGCTGAGGATTCCACACTAACAGACACGTCACTATTGGTTTCTCCGCTCATAAACAACACTACCTACTATTGGCGTGTACGAGCAAGAAATGCCGCGGACAACAGCGCCTGGTCTGCTGTACAACGGTTCACCTTCGTAATTCCCAGCCATTGGAAAATGATTTCCGTCCCGTTGAAAGTTCCCGATGCATCGAAAGCGACGCTCTTTCCGACTGCGCTCTCACCTGCTTTCGCGTATGATGGAGGAAGCGGGTATAGCGTCAAGGATACACTTGTGAATGGTATTGGATACTGGATCCGATTCGGGGCGGATCTGACGATGAACATTGTTGGTGATTCGATTCTCACCGACACGATTGCTGTCGTTACAGGATGGAATCTTATCGGCTCCATTAGCCTCCCGATTATTGTGTCGTCTATTACTTCCCTTCCACCCGGTTTGGTCACATCGAACTTTTTCACGTACAACGGAACCTATGCGACTTCAGATACTATGCTTCCTGCAAGCGGCTATTGGGTCAAGGTTGTGCAGGATGGCAAGCTCATTTTGCAATCAACTCCTCTTGCATCTCACGGCGGGACAATCCGCATTCTTCTTACATCGGAAATTCCGCCGTCACCGCCAAAAGACCTCTCCGTTCATCGAGAACTACCGACTCATTCCTCACTCCAACAAAATTATCCCAATCCATTTAATCCCACAACGAATTTTAAATTTCGGATTTCGGATTTCGGATTTGTCTCCATGAACGTTTTCGACGTACTAGGAAGAGAAGTGGCGACGATTGTGAATGATGTACTTCCACCGGGTGAATATGGAAGAACGTGGAATGCATCTCATCTGGCAAGCGGAGTGTATTTTTATCGCCTCAGTACGAGTGCATTTACGGAAACGAAGAAGCTGATTCTCACGAAATAGTTTCACAACGGCACAACGGATTGAGGCGCCAATCCGTTAATCCTATAATCCATTGTGAGTCAGCTGTTTAACTCCTGAAAAAGAGCAGCCAGATCACGAGGAAAATAGGGAGAAGGATCGGCAAGGAATACTTTCCGATGTAGCCGAGGAACGTGGGGGTCTTCAGACCGGCATGCTCTGCAATCGACTTCACCATGAAGTTCGGTCCATTGCCAATGTAGGTGTTGGCTCCGAAGAATACTGCCGCAATGGAGATCGCCTTCAAATACATATTCTGATTGCCGATGAGATATGAAATCTGGATATCATTGATGGGAACATGCCCGGAGGCAACCAGGTCGCCATGGTACTTCATGAGCGCTGCAAACGTATTTCGAATTT
Organism: Ignavibacteria bacterium; assembly: GCA_016178595.1. GTDB lineage: Bacteria > Bacteroidota > Ignavibacteria > UBA10030 > SZUA-254 > JACOSY01. The sequence continues at coordinate 31,578 of JACOSY010000060.1, read as the reverse complement.
CTCCCGCGTGCACTCCCGCAACGCTTCCGATATCGGCGCCTCGCGTCGCAACAAGGTGCTCCACTTGCTGAATAATATTCTGGTCAACAAAGAGTCCGATCGAAGCGCTGAGGAAATTGAGATAGGTCGGTGCATTATCGAGGAAGCTTGAGAGAATTCCAGCGCCCCAATAAAATTGCCCTGGAGTTGTGATACCGACGCTCGTCGCGTTGTGTTCCAGCCAATCGAGCGCAGGGACCATCGTTGCAAAAATTCCGATGAACAGGATGGCCACTTCTTTGATTGGAATGAAATTGAAATCGTTCTTCCGATGGATTTCAGGTTTTGTCGTGTAATACGAGCCGGCCGCAGCGACTACCATGAGCGCTTCACGCAGGAATGGAGGATTCTGTATAAAGACGGCGATCAGTATAACGGCAAGAAAAAATACATTGAACAATCCTTTCACCTCTGCCTCTTCATGGAATTCTTCCATTCGATGAAGCTTTCGATGCGCTTCATGGTTCTTGAAGCTGTTCCAATCAACGACGAAAAAGACGAGAAGGACCAACCCAATCGCAATTGCCCACATCTGCCAAACATATTCGAGCACCCAGAAGAAAGGAACACCCTTCAGGTAACCGAGAAAGAGCGGCGGATCGCCGATTGGTGTGAGTGCGCCGCCGATATTGCTGACGACGAAAATAAAAAAAACAACATGAAATCCGCGAAGACGGTATTTGTTCACACGAAGGTACGGCCGGATGAGAATCATGGAGGCGCCGGTCGTTCCGAGAAAATTGGAAATGATTGCACCACTCGCGAGAATGATGACGTTCGTCATCGGCGCCGATTTTCCCTTGATGCGAATATGGATCCCTCCTGCAACGACAAACAGCGAGCCGATCAAAATAATAAAACTTAGATACTCGGCGCCTGTGAGAAGCATACGCGCTGCGTCGCCTGCAAACAATAGGTAGTAAACGACCGTTATTGCCCCCAGACCGACCGAAACATGCGGATAGTACCTTTCCCACCAATGTTTGCTAATGAATGGCATGAGCGCGATTGCAAGAAGCAGGAGAATAAATGGTGAGATCATCAGAGGACTAACATCGTGAACAACAGCTTCATCTGCATGAGTGAAGGGTGTTACAACAAGAGTAAGGATGATGAGCAGGAGTATATGTGCGGCTATTCGATTCATCACCCCTCGTGTGAATGGTTATTTCGGAGCAGGAATCAGTGCTACGTCATGAGCACGTTGTGACTGAACGACTGAAACGATGTGCCTCGTCGTGGTCGAAGATTGCTGTAGGAACGTACCCGGATAGACACCGATCCAGACGATGAAGAGTACGATGGGCACCAGCACGACGATCTCGCGTGTCGAGATATCTTGCAATGATTGATTGGCAGGATTCGTCACCTTCCCAAAGATCACTCGCTGGTACATCCAGAGCAGGTAGACGGCAGCGAGTATCACCCCGGTTGCGGCGAGCATGGAGTACCACTGACTGAGAAATGTTGAACGGAATGCACCGAGGAGAATCAGGAATTCTCCAATGAAACCATTGAGCCCCGGCAGCCCGATTGAGGATAGTGAAACGATCATAAAGAAAGTCGACATCAGCGGCATCACCTTTGCCAGTCCCCCAAATTCCGAAATCATACGAGTATGGCGCCTGTCATAAATCATCCCAACGATCAAGAAGAGCGCGCCTGTCGAAAGGCCGTGATTGACCATTTGGATCATGCTTCCCTGGATTCCCTCTTCCGTAAACGAAAAAATGCCAAGCACGACAAACCCGAGATGACTTACCGATGAATACGCAACGAGCTTCTTCATATCAGTCTGCACCATTGAAACAAGTGCGCCGTAGATGACGCCGACGACTGCCAGAGCCGCGATGTACGGTCCGAACTTGACAGATGATTGTGGAAACAACGGGAGGCAGAACCGCAGTAAGCCGTACGTTCCCATCTTGAGTAACACGCCGGCAAGGATAACGCTCCCCGCCGTCGGCGCTTCGACGTGCGCATCCGGCAGCCATGTATGGAACGGGAATAACGGTACTTTAATTGCAAAACTCAGTGTGAATGCGAGGAACATCCACATCTGAATCGCAAAGGGAATCGTGGGGCCAACAGTGTAGAGTTGCAAAAGATCGGTCGTAAATTGTCCGCCCGGCTGCATCGATGCGTAATACCCAAGCCAGAGTATGGCGATAAGCATCAACAAGCTCCCGAACATCGTATATACGAAAAATTTGATTGCTGCATAGATCCGGTTTTCTCCACCCCAGATGCCAATAAGAAAATACATCGGGATGAGCATTGCTTCCCAGAAAATGTAGAACAGGAAGAGATCAAGCGAGCAGAAAACCCCGATTATTCCTGTCTCTAAGAGCAGCATCATGATCGTAAACTCTTTCACGCGTTTCTCAATCGAGTTCCATGATGACAGCATTGCGATCGGTGTAAGAAATGTCGTGAGCATGACGAGAAGAAGCGACATCCCATCGATCCCGACGGAATACGAAATGTCGAATGATGAAATCCATACAGTCTTATGTGTAAACTGCATGCCCGGGTTCGATGCATCGAACCCAACGTAGACGATGAGAGATACGATGAGCGTAACAGTGCTGAGAGCAATGCCTGCTATCTTGATAGCATTTGGGTTTCCTTTTTTGAAAAAGAGAATGAGAAGCCCGCCGATGAGCGGGAGAAAAATCAGGATTGTGAGGAGATGCAACATCCGAAAAGTTTACGGTTGTAGAATGTGGATTTCCAATGCGTTGTTAACGAAACACCAAAATTCCCAACACCACGATAATACCGATAACGAATGCAAGCGCATACGTTTGGGCGACACCGACTTGAATCTTGCGCAACTGATCGCTCAGCAATCCTATGAGTTTTGCAACTCCGTTCACGATACCGTCAATAATCGCAACATCGAATCCTCGCCACAACAGTTTTTCCGAACCCTTCACCATGGGTGCTACAATAGCCGCATCGTACACTTCGTCGACGTAGTACTTATTCCAGAGTAACTTATAGAACGCGCCTTTAGGCTGAATGAGAGCGCGATCTTTCTGTAAGTACATCCGACGTGCAAGCGCGATGCCCGCAACACCGGCCACGACCGAGAGAGCCATCAACACGTATTCTGTCAGATAGCTTACTCCTTGAGTAAGCGCCAACTGTGACTCGGCACGTTGGAAGACAGGCTCAAGCCACCGCTCGATCGCATTTTCTCCACCGAGACTGGAAGGAATTCCGATAAATCCTCCTATCACTGAGAGCGCGGCAAGCACAAGAAGCGGAACAGTCATAACTTTTGGCGATTCATGGGGATGCTTCTCGTGACTCCATCGAAGGTCTCCTTCAAACGTCAGCAAGACCAGCCGAAACATGTAGAATGCCGTCAAGCCGGCCGTTACCCAAGCGACGAGCCAGAGAACGGTTGACCCTTGAGAAAACGCGCGGAAAAGAATTTCATCCTTGCTGAAGAATCCCGAGAGCGGTGGAATGCCGGCGATGGCCAACGCCGCGATGAGGAACGTCTTATAGGTTGTCGGCATCGCAGATTTCAATCCACCCATCTTTTGAATATCCTGCTCGTGCAGCGCATGGATAACCGACCCTGCTCCAAGAAAGAGCAGCGCCTTGAAGAACGCATGAGTCATTACATGGAAGATGCCTGCGGTAAAACTGCCGACACCGAGAGCGAGGAACATATACCCGAGCTGGCTGACGGTCGAGTATGCAAGAACTTTCTTGATGTCGTTCTGCACGAGGCCCATCGTGGCCGCAAAGAATGCAGTCGCAGCACCGACGACCGCGACTATCTCCATTGTTGCCGGTGCGAGTGCGTAGAGAATAGAGCAGCGCGCCACCATGTAGACGCCGGCCGTGACCATCGTGGCCGCATGGATGAGTGCGCTGACGGGTGTCGGTCCTGCCATTGCATCCGGCAGCCAAATGAAGAGCGGAATCTGCGCCGACTTCCCCGTTGCACCGAGGAACAATAAGAGTGTAACCCAGAAGATAGCTGTGTCGCCCAATGCTGCGAGCGACGAGGCTCGCGAAAAGACATCGTCGAACTTGAGACTTCCAAAGAGATTGAAGATCAGAAACATCGCGATAAGAAACCCAAAGTCGCCGATACGGTTTACGATGAAAGCCTTTTTTGCTGCGTCCGTTGTCATCGCCGATCCGGGCTGATAGCCTCCGGTATCGAATTTCTGATCGTGCCAGAAACCGATCAGCAGAAACGAGCACAATCCCACTCCTTCCCATCCCAAGAACATCAGCAAGAAGTTATTGGCAAGCACGAGGTTCAACATCATGAAGATGAAGAGATTCAGATAGCTGAAGAACCTCCAGAACCCTGCATCTCCGTGCATATATCCAATCGAATAAACGTGAATAAGAAAACCCACGCCGGTGACAACCAGCGTCATCAGAATGGAAAGCTGATCGACCTGGTATGCCACGTCGGCTGAGAACGATCCTGCTGCAATCCAGTTGAAGATACTGACGATGTGAGAGCGTTCCTCAGACGGCTGGCCAAGCATATTGAAGAAAATCAACGCGGCAAACACGAAGGAAATTCCAATTGTACCACTGCCGATGATACCGCTCAACTTTTCGGAATTCAGTTTTTTTCCAAACAAGCCATTGATCAGAAAGCCAATGAGAGGAAAGAGTACTATGTAAGGGGTCAGACTATACATGCACAATTTTCGGTTTTGAATTTCGCATTGTCAACGTTGCATTCTCGGAATTCGCAATGACCGATCCGATCACCATTTCATGATATTGATTTCATCGATGTTCACTGTTTGCTTATTCCGGAACAACGCGATAATAATCGCGAGCCCGATCGCTGCCTCTGCAGCAGCAACCGCCATGACGAAGAAGACCAGTATCTGGCCGTTGATATTGCCGAGGTATGAGGAAAAGGCAACGAGCGTGAGATTCACCGAGTTGAGCATTAACTCGACGCACATGAATACAATGATTGCGTTGCGGCGCGTCAAAACGCCTACAACGCCAATGGTGAAGAGAATGGCACTCAACGATAGATAGTAGTTTAGCGGAATGTCTATCATCTCACATCTCATCCTCACCGAAAGTTTTTCTTTGCAAGAACAATAACGCCGACCATCGCGGCAAGGAGGAGAATCGATGTCACTTCGAACGGAAGGAGGTACTCGGTGTAGAGTGACGTTCCGATGAACTCGACGGTTCCCATGTGAGCAGCTTCCGGATGGAGTGAGATCGCTCCATTTCCCGAAGGCAGGCGCAGCCCCACGACAATCTCTGAAAGAACGACAGCGCCCAAAACATAAGCGATCGTTTTTCGATAGGATCGCCGCTCGGCCAGAAGCTTTTCATCGCCAAGATTCAGAAGCATCATGACAAACAGGAACAGCACCATGATCGCGCCGGCGTAGACAAGGATCTGGATGATCGCGATGAACTGAGCCTGGAGCATCAGATACATCACGGCCAGGCAGAAGAAATTTACGATGAGAAAGAGCACTCCTTTAACGGGGTTACGGCGAGTGATCATCATGAGTGCGGATGCAACTGCGAGAGCCGCGATGAGGAAGAAGAAAACCGTGTCAAGAATCATGTACAATGCAGAAGATCGTCAGTCAATCGCTCTTAAGATACCAAAAAACTCCCACGTTTCAAAAGAAATAGTAATGAGCACTCACTTGCGGCAGGGGCAGTATCGTTCCATCACTAAAGTATGTGAAGAGCAATTCCCCCGTCAGGTGAAAAAGTTCGCCGCTTCTCCATTCCGCCCCTACGCCCAGACCGAATCGAAGCGGTGCATCGAGATCATTGTTTCCCTGCTCACCTGAGAAAAAATATCCGACTGCGCCATCGCCGAAAAACCGAACGCTCTCGCCTCGAACAAAATCTACCTGCATCTCACCGCCGATCGTAGCGTGCGTTTTCCTATCGGTCTTGATAATCCCACCGACAAGCTGGTAGGAAAAATCTCCGGGCAAATGATGACGGAAGCTTATGCCGAAACCGCTTGCAACTCCGGCAGAGAGACCCAGACCAAAAATCGACCGGTCAATGTGCTTATGTTGTTCCGGCAATACGGTCACCTGTCCGGAAACAGTGCCGAGCACAAGAAGGGTGCAAACCATGATGGAAGCGACGATCTTCATAATGCCTCTATCTCTATGCCCTATGCAGCTCGTATGAGAACAAGAAGCTCTTTCAGGCTTGGACGCTTTCCGTACATCAGGATCGTCGTGCGGAATACCTTTCCAGCAACCCACATAAATGCAACAGCAGTAAGTGCGACTAAGATCAGTGTGAGAACAATTTCTTCTACCGACGGCATCTGGTTGGGAATCCGCATGATCATCATCGACGGCGATAGGAGCGGAATGAACGAGAGCACTTTCACCAGCGTCGTGTTTGGATTCTGCGTGACTGTGAAAGCAAAGACGATCGGAATGACAAGAATCATGACCAGGTAGCTGGTAATCTGCTGTGCTTCTTGCTCTGTCGAGACGGGCGATCCTGCCGCAACGAAAATCGCGGCATACAACACGTAGCCGAGGATGATGTAGAGCAGAATCAACAAGAGACTTCCAACCGGAATCATTGGAATGGCAAGTTTCAGCTTGAGGAGAAGTCCCATCAAAACCCAGAATGACATCTGTGTCAGCCCAAGCCCACTGAGGCCAAGAATTTTTCCCGTCATCAGTTCCCTTGCCGAACATGATGACATCAGAATTTCAACAACCCGGTTCGATTTTTCTTCCAACATACTTCTGACAAGTATTTGCCCTGAGGTAAGAATGAGGACAAACATTATCATCATGAAGATATACGCGGTGAAGAACACTTGGCCAAATCCGGATTCTTCTTCTTTACCCGACTTGGCCAGTTTTATCGTCTTCAAGTCGATCGGTTTCGTGAGATCCTTTACGATCTTTGGATCAATTCCCTGCGCCGTCAGTTTCTTTTCTACGATAAGATCGCGCAGAGCGCTGTTGATGTTCTCGGTGACTCGAATATTGCCGATGTTCTCGGAACGATACTCGACAATTGAATCCGTCATGACCGACTTTCCGACAACCACGTACCCCTCCATTGACTCGGCAAGCACAAGCGAATCTGCTATTCTCTTCCCGGCACTGAGATCGGAAGCCTGCCCGATCGGCTGGAGAATATAGTTCGGCTCGCCATCCGGCAGCTTGAACCGCTCCTCAAGTATCTTGGACAATGGTGTGGCGACCTCACCGGATTGATCGATAATTCCGATCACTTTGCTTTCGGTATCGGCTCTGCTTGCCAAAAGTGCCGGAAGCACGCTCATTGCAACCATCAGCGCAGGCGTGAGGAAGAGTGAAATGAGAAATGCCTTCGACTTGATCTTCTCGAAATATTCCCAGCGTGCAACGACAAATGCTTTCGTCATTGAGTAACCTCTGTGGTCTTCTCGGTCGGGCCGGGATTTCCAACGAGAGCAAGGAAGATTGCATTGAGTGAGGGCTGTGACATCTCAAATTTTTTAACATCGACCTTCTGCGCAATTTCTCTTAGCACGTCCGATGGTGAGGAATGGTCTTCGAGGATTAATTCCGCGAAATTTTCGTAGATATGTGCAGTCTTGATCGATGCAAGCATTTTCAGGAAAGAACCGTCACCGTCATATTCAAGATGGACGGTGTTGTTCCCATACCGGTTCTTTACCGCGGCAACTTCACCGTCAAGAACAACTCTTCCCTTGCTGATAAGGCAGAGAATGTCGCACAGTTTTTCCGCTTGATCCATCTGATGCGTCGAAAAGATAATCGCTCTCTCCTGATGCTTCAACTCCATCAAGATATCTTTCAGGAGGATTTGGTTGAGCGGGTCCAAGCCTGAAAACGGTTCATCGAGTATGACGAGATGTGGTTGGTGCAGGATGGAAATAATGAATTGTACTTTCTGCTGATTTCCCTTCGAGAGCGCTTCAACAGGCTGATTGAAGCAGTTCAGCAGGTCGAATCGCTTGAGCCAATCGTATGCGCGACGCTTCGCTTCATTCTTCTCCATTCCTTTAAGGCTTGCGAAGTAGAGAATTGTATTGAGGAGTGTGCTCTTCCGGTAGAGTCCACGCTCTTCAGGAAGGTAACCCCAGTTATTGCGGATCGTTTCGTCGAATAGCTTGCCATCGAATGTAATCATGCCGGCATCCGGTCGGATGATATTGAGAATCATTCTTATGGTCGTCGTCTTGCCGGCGCCGTTGGGTCCGAGGAGACCCAGGATTTGTCCACGCTGCACAGTAAGCGATACATCATCGACAGCAAGAACTGTCGAGTACTGTTTGCGGACGTGGGAAACATTCAGCATGGAGAACTACGGAGTTAAGCGGTAGATCATGCGCGGGAATGGAATTGTCTCTCGCACGTGTTCGAGTCCGCAAATCCACGATACGGTTCGTTCGACGCCGAGACCGAAGCCTGCATGCGGCACCGAGCCATATCGGCGAAGGTCTAAGTACCATTCGAATGCCGACTGCGGCAAGTCGTGTTCCTTGATGCGTTGTACGAGCATATCGTAATCATCTTCGCGCTGGCTTCCTCCGATGATCTCGCCGTAACCTTCGGGTGCAAGGACGTCCATTGCAAGAGCAAGGTCTTTATTCTGTGGATCACGCTTCATATAAAAGGCTTTGATTTGTGAAGGATAGCGATGAACGATTACAGGACGATCGAACTCTTCCGAAATGACCGTCTCGTCGGTTCCGCCAAAATCGTTTCCCCACTCGAATGCATGTCCCTTCTTCTTGAGAATTTCAACGGCTTCGCTGTAGGATATTTTCGGAAGAGGCTTCTTGACATTTTCGAGAAACGCGGTGTTCCGTTCGAGTGCCAGCAATTCTTTCGGTCGATTTTTCAAAACAGATGAAACGATATGTTCGAGGAATTCCTCCGCGAGTTCCATGTTGTCGTTCAGGTCATTGAATGCAACTTCCGGCTCGACCATCCAGAATTCCGTAAGATGCCGGCGCGTCTTGGACTTCTCAGCGCGGAACGTCGGGCCGAAGACGTACACTTTCCCCAGCGCCATTGCTCCGGCTTCGCCGTAGAGCTGGCCGGATTGCGTGAGGTATGCTTTGCCAAGGTCGAAGTATTCCGTCTCGAAGAGTGTGCTCGTCCCCTCACATGCCGCCGGTGTAAAGATCGGCGCATCCAAGAGTGTGAAGCCGCGGTTATCGAAGAACTCCCTGATCGATTTGATGATTTCATGTCGAACGCGAAGAATCGCATGCTGTCGTGCCGATCGCAGCCATAAATGTCGAATGTCCATCAGGAAATCAGTGCCGTGCTCTTTGGGCGTGATCGGATAGTCTCTGGCGATCTGGTAAATGCGGATGTTGGAAAGCTCCATCTCGTAACCACCGGGGGCACGATCATCCTTCTTGACCTTGCCGGTAACTGCCAGTGATGATTCTTGCGTGAGCGCGTCGGAGTGATTGAAGACTTCTTCCGACACCACTCCTTTCACCATCACGCACTGGAGAATGCCGGTACCGTCGCGGACGACGAGAAAGCGAACCTTACCGCTTGAGCGTTTGTTATACACCCAACCGTGAATTGTAACTTCTTCGCCTACGTGGTTCCGTAAATCCTCGATATAAACTCGTGCCATACAGTTGTAATGGATTGATGGATGAAATGTGCGAAAAATATACGAAAGAAATGGGAGATGTACAAAAGAAGTTACGGGTAGTGCCTCAGTTCGAAGTCGCGTCGTTCACGTCTGACCCTCTCTTGTGTTCTCCCCCTATGTCAAGGGGGAGAAGTTTCCTCCCCTTACCAAGGGGAGGACGGAAGGTGGGGTCGGGAAAAATGAAAGTGAGGCACTACCAGAATGTCTTTGATGATATACTACGATAGTTCGATTTTCCTCCACGGCCAGGAACCACACGGGAGTTCATACGCCGCATACAAGTCTCTCAGCCCCGAAATGAATACGCCCGTCGCCATCATCGACAAACTCCATCGCAACAATTCTGAAATCTCGGTGTGAGAAACGTTGAGTTCGGTTGGCAAACTCCACCATTGCACGAGTGTCGGGATCAGGTTTGCGAGCATTCCTCCGTACAGTATACCCATGACTGCATGGGTGACGCGCTCGCCGGCGTAGACATCGCCAAGCGCCTTCCGTACAGTGATTTCTACAATGAAGTCCCAAAGAGTAAGTATGATCTCGGCAACAATAACGAAACCAAGCACGATCACCCAGGCGCCCTGCCATGCAAGCCATGGCAGCGTGCCAAACAGCATTGCGTAAAGGAAATCTCGTGCGGCGTGCAATTTGAGCTCCGATGCGGCGCCGTATCCGCGTGCAGGAAGCCGTGCCCGCCATTCGTGGTAGTACACTGTATCGAATGCGCCGATGATGCCTTGCAGCGCCAGGAGCCAGAGTGCAATCGTCATCAACGTGTTTCCACTACGTGTAGCTCACCCTCATAGCTGAGGAGAAGACCGATGAATGGAAGAGAGAATGTCACGACGACGTGTGAACAATCTTTGCCGGGGACAGCTTCTTCGCGTGCCGCCACTTGCGGCGACAGCCATCGTGGGAGTGGCAGATACAATTTCCCCAGGCACAACCCAGCCTCACGTTGGTGATACTCGATTGCTCCATTGACGATCATAAGCTGGGAATGAAACTCGATCATGCCGAACGTATCTGCAAGCATACCATTTGCAGTTTCATGTTGAAACGTCACCAGATGCTGGTCGCCGAATGTGCGGACCCATTGTTCGCCCTGATATCGTCGCACGATTGTCAGTTGAACATCCGCCGCATCTGCCGCAGATGGAAAGCGAAGCAGCCGGATCAGGAAATGTACGATGAGCCCCCGACCGTGCACGACGCGAAACACTCCACTACCATGAAGCTCCTCACTGCTAAGATGTGCCCGGCGAATGGGTTCGGGGAGATCCCGCCACGCCGGTCCGAGGAGACGTTCGTACAGGAGACTCATTTTACGTTGAACGCTTATTCGATTTGATCTATTGCTCGACGCGAAAATGTACCCTTTTCCAAAGATAAACTCAAACGAGCGAGCCGATCTCGATGCAAAGTTGAAAATCTTTGGGAAGTGTCAGCTACGCGACAAACTCAACGGCTGAGATGCCGAAGTTTATCGAAATCTTTGATGAGGAGATCTTTGCGGGTGAAGTTGATTAATCCTCGGGATTTAAGATCGTGATAGTGACGACTATCCCTTCCCTCATCTTGATTTGATACCTTTTGATCACCTCCCTGAGACAAAATATCACTACCGCGCCTCTATTGGGACGCCGATAGCTCTATACAACTCGTACTGCGCTTTGTTGTAACCTCCCACTGCCTCTACGTAGTCTTTTTCTGCCGTGTAGTATGTCTTCAGCGCCTGAACGACCTCGAGAGCGATCCCGATGCCTGTTCGTTGGCGTTCCTGCGCGAGCTTCACAGCTTGTTGAATATCCTTCAGTCCCTGCTTCGTCGCCACTAACTGACGAGATTTGGTCTGTACTCTCGTGTAGGCGCTGAGTACATCAGTTGTGATTTGGTCATGAGCTTTTTCAACTTGAAGCTCCGATGTCCTCTGCAGTGCAGAGGCAAACTTTCCCCGGCCGAAATCAAACAGTCCCCCGGGACCGATGCTCCACTGCAGCGCCAACCCGATGTCATTGGAATTCTTCAGGTCGCCGAATTCCGGTCCGAATCCACCGCCCGCGACTGTAGCTTTGATTAAAGGAATCAGCGGTCCCCAGATTGCTGCATTCTTTTCGCTCGTCGCTGCGCTGAGTAACGATTGACTCGAGAGCAATTCCGGGCGTCGAGATCGGGCGCTTTCAACCAATGCCCTTGCTGAAGAGTCTTTCGGAATGATCGTGACTTCGACGAGCTGAGAGTCTGCCGGAACAAGCGTGACCATCGGATCGAGGCGCAGCGTCTGGGCAAGCCGCAGTGATGCAAGATCGGATTGCTCTCTTGCCTGCTCGAACAGAACCCTTGCGTGTGCCTCTTCCGCTCGAACAAGATAAAGATCGGAGGGAGAACCAAGCCCGACGTTAACCTTGTGCTCGATCTCCTTCCCGAGTTCCTTAAACAGTGTCGCTGACTCTTCCGCTACTTTCTCCGCTTGTTTTGCCTGAAGAAGATCGTAGTATTGGTTCACTGCTTGGAGAAGCATGTCATTTGTCGTCGCCTCGTACGCAAACTCGCTAGCGTTCGAACGCTGGTGAGCTGCGAGCGACTGGAAAATGGCATCACGTAATTCCCACGAGACTTCCCCTTTCACTCCACCGAGGATTGAGTGTTTGTTCACGAAGAGAAACGTTCCATCCGTCGCCTGAAGTCGATTGTTGTGCTGGAGGTAAAAGATGCCCGGTGTGAATGTCGGCAGGTACTTCTCGTTTGCACTCAAACTCTGTGCATGCGCAGCTTCCACTTTCTGTTCGGCAAGTTGAATTTCGAGATTATTCGCACCGGCGAGCTTGAGTACAGTGGACAGATCGATGGGGAACAATTGCAATGAATCTCCGAGCGGCTGGGCGGCGAGCGTATTCACGAAGGTGTAGAGGAGCAACAGGCAGTATCGCGTTCGAATCATGTCTGCTCTCCTGTTTACTTCTGTATAGGATTAACTTTTGAGCCGTCAACGACAAATTCTTTCCCTGAGACGATGACAAGCTCGTCTCCCGTCAAGCCCTGCGCGATGACTGGATGGACGCCGTCGTCTGTCCCGATTACAATAGGCTTCTTCTTCACGGTGTTCTGTTCGACACAGTAGACGAATGTCTGATTCTTCTCGATGACAAGAGCGGCAGCAGGCAAGGTGAGAGCATTCTCTTCAGCGAGAAAATGGAGCGTGACTTGTGCGAACATCCCCGGTCGGAGCGTGTGCTTGGAATTTGCAAGGTCGATCTCTGCTTGCATGGTTCGGGTGCTCTGCTCGAGGGCAACGCCAAAACGAGCAACGGTTCCTTCAAACTCGTGCCCCGGCAACTCGCGAACAGAAACCTTCGCTTTCGTTCCTACTTTGACGAGCAGCACTTCGCTCTCGGGGACATCGACACGAATGCGGAGCTTGTCCATTGAAGCAATCTTGACGATTGCCATGGCGTTCATCGACATATTCGCCGCCTGGATCATCGCACCGGGATCGACCCATCGCTGCGTGATGACGCCAGCAAACGGAGCCCGGATCGTTGCATAATCCACCAGCACCTTTAGGCGTTCCATCGCCGCCTTCGCCGATTCGTACTTTGCCTCTGCTACGTCCACGTCCTGTTTCGAGACGAGGTCGGGAGTCTTGGGCAGTGCTTCTTGTAATCGATTATAGGTGATCTCTTGAAGATGAAAGTCGGCAACGGCACGCTCGTACTCTTTCTCAGTCTCGCGATCATCGATGACCGCAAGGACATCGCCTTGTTTCACCCAATCGCCTTTATCCACTCTGATCTCTTTGAGATAACCGGCAACTTTGGAATAGAGTGTTGCCTGCTGCCACGGTAAGACATCTCCATTGAGCTGTAGCTCGGACGAAACAGATTTCCTTTGTGGCTTCTCGACCCGGACGCGAGGCAGAGCAGACGTTTCTCGCGAATCTGTACCTGCTTGAAATCGATTCGCAAGCAGTACTCCGCAGAGAGCGAGCATTACAACGAGAAGCAGGATGGACATGTTTTTTCTGAAATTCATACGTTAACTCCTAAAATGTTCAATGCTTTTGATAAACAGCACTTATGAAGCAACCGAACCTTGTACACTATCCTTCTTCAAAACTGAATACAACAATGGCACAAGAATCAGCGTCAGCACGGTCGAGACCAGCAGTCCGCCGATGACAGCGCGCGCGAGCGGGAGGTTTGCTTCGCCCCCGGCTCCCAGTCGGATTGCCATAGGCAGCAAACCGAGGATGGCAGCGAGCGACGTCATGAGGATCGGGCGGAGACGAATCGTCGCCGCTTTCAAAATCGCATCGCGTACGCTCATTCCTTCACTGCGAAGCTTGTTGGCAAAGTCAACCAGCAGAACGCTGTACGAAACTGAGATCCCCACCATCATGATCACGCCCATGAGCGACTGGATGTTGATGTTCGTTCCCGTTACGAACAGCATCCACAGAACGCCCATGATGCCAAGCGGGACCGAGAACATAATGATGAACGGATCGAGGAACGACTTGAACAGCGGAACCATCACCAGATAGACGAGAATGACGGCGAGGATCAGTCCGAACCCCAAACCTTTGAACGACTCGTTCATGCTGGAAATCTCGCCTCGCATCCGGATGAAGTATCCGGGCGGCACGATGGACTTGTCCTGGCTAAGTTTGTCGATCTTCGTCTGGATTTCGTTCGCTGCCGAACCGATGTCCCGACCGTCCACGTTGGCGTACACGTCGGTCACACGGGTGATGTTGAGATGGTTGATCTCCATAGGCGCTGTGGTTCTCTTGAAGGTGCTGACGTTCCGAAGAAGAACCGGCTGGGACTGGTTCGGACTCGTGATGGGGATGTTCATCAGCGTTTCTTTCGAGTCGATGAGTTTTTCCTGATACGTTGCGCCGACGAAGTAGTGGTTGCCAGTCTTGTAGTCGATCCAGAACGACGGCAGGAAGTTGATGCTGGAATTCAGCGCAGTCACCACGTTCTTGACAACGTGTTCCTGCGTGAGACCGACCGCTGCAACTTTCGTTCGATCAACGTCGAGGTCGATCTGTGGATAGTCGAGCCGCTGGTGAATGCGCACGTCAACTGCGCCGGGTGTATTCTTCATGATGTCCCGCACCCGTTCGGCGATTCCGTGCGCCACCTGTAAATCGTTCCCCTCGATCTGGATATCGATCGGCGAGGGAAGACCAAAGTTCAGCGCCGCCGTGATGAGTCCACCCGTATCGAATGCGAACCCGACGCCGGGAAATTCCTCGGCAAGAGCATCTCGCAGCATGGCTGCATACTCCATCGTGCTTCGGCTGTGATTCTCCGTGAGCTGAACGTTGATGAATGCATCCTGTGGACCGGAGTTGGGAGTATAGGCAGCAGGCCAGTCGTTCAGCACACCGATGTTGGAGACAATGGTGTGGATCTCCGCAGCCGGAATTTTCGTACGGATGAACCGTTCAGTCTTATTGACCAGCTCGGCGGTTCTCTCCACGCGCGTACCCGAGTTTGTCCGTGCGCGGATCATGAATTGCCCTGCATCGACGCCAGGGAAAAGCTCCGTTCCGATGAACGCATACAATCCAAGCGATAGGAGGAAGAGGACAACGATCCCGACGATGACCTTCTTCCGACGGGCAAGAGCTTTCGTGAGGATATTCTCGTAGCGTGATCGGAGATGTTCAAAACTCCCCTCAAACCGCGCCAGAGTTCTTGACAACTTGCCAGCAGGAGTTTCGGTATGGAATTTCAAGAATTTCGCAGCAGCTACAGGAACAAGCGTTTGGGCCATAATGTAGGAAGCCGCCATTGCGAACGCCACGGCTAGCGCGAGTGGCGTGAAGAGGAACTTTCCCATGCCCGTGAGAAAGATAACCGGGAAGAAAACAACGATGATTGTAATGGTAGAAACCAAGACGGGCAAAGCAACTTCCTTTGCTGCATTCAGCGCTGCATCTTTGGGCACCTCTCCAAGTTTCAGGTGTCGGTCGATGTTTTCCAGCACCACGATGCCGTTGTCGATCAGCATGCCGACGGCAAGCGCAAGGCCACCGAGCGTCATGCTGTTGATCGTCTGCCCGGTGAAGTAGAGTCCGATGAACGCTGCGAGGATGGAAAGCGGAAGAGCGAGAATGATGATTCCTGTCGAACGAACGCTTCCCAGGAAAATCAAGATCATCAGTCCGGCAAGAGCTGCGCCGAGGAGACCTTCGTGCTCAAGCGCCGAGATCGAGTTTCTCACGTAAGTCGATTGATCGAAGATCACGTTGAGGTTTATTCCGTTTGGGACGCGAGCGAGTACTGTCGGTATGATCTCTTTCACTCCCTCGACCGCCTGAATCGTATTTGCTCCCGGTCGCCGGTAAATGGGAATGTACACTTGCCGCTTTCCATTGACATGCACGATGTTCGTTTGGATTGCATAAGCATCCTGGACGTGGCCGACGTCTTTGACGAACACCGGCGCTCCGTTCGTCATCTTGATGGGGATATTGTTGAAGTCGGCAACTTTCTCGACCATCCCGTTGGCGTTGATGTTATAGTCGAGGTCTCCGATTTTTGCATCTCCGGTGGGAACGAGGACGTTGAAACTGCGGATTGCATTCACGACATCGAGCGGCGAGAGTCCGCGCGCCTGGACTTTGTCGGGATCGAGGTAAACAAGAATTCTCCGCAGCTTTCCACCATAGACAGCCGGAGCAATGACACCCGGAACCGAGCTGAGCTGGTTGCGAATATTGAAGTATGCAACGTCGTACAGCTTGGTCTCATCGAGCGAATCGCTGCTCACCGTGAGAAGCGCTAACGGAATCGATGCTGTGGGATCGAAGAGCATGACCATTGGTGGGATTGTTCCGGGCGGTAGGTAAAACAGATCCGACATGGCAAGCGAGGTCACCTGTGACATTGCTGTGTTCGGATCGATGTCGGAACGGAAGAAATCTTTCACGATGCTTACGCCAACGATGGATTTGGATTCCTGTCGGGCGATGCCGTCCGCTTGTCCGGTCCAGCGCTCGAGTCGGTTTGTGAGATCACGTTCCATGATCTCCGCAGGCATACCGGGGTAGAACGTGAGAACCTGGACGGCAGGCGTTTGAAAGCTCGGCAGGATGTCGACCGGCATCCGGTTCAACACTGTAATGCCGATGATCACGATAACGAGCGCCATGACGATGACGGCGAAGGGATTTCTTAGGGCGGCTTGGACCATGCGGATATTCCTCTGAGTTTACCTTGAGGTCTCACAACGATTTACAGTCCTGCAGCAAGTTGCTGAAGTTCATCGCAATCGATACTCGAAACAAACGCATAGATCAAACCACCCGATTTCCACAGGACAACGTTGTAACCGTTCTGGCTATCCCAATAGAACGTCTTGCCGTGAGACGATGATAACTGATCAAGTGAAGAGAGATCAATCCCCTCGCCGTCAAGGATGTATGCAGAGATCGGCCTGGTCTCTTTTTCAAACACGACGAACACCACGCGCTTTTTGAGTAAGTAGCATAGTCTTCCGCCCCGTAGCTCGGCGTTCTGAATGACAGGAATATTCACCGCGAAATCGACCCGCTTGGAAAACCACTGCTCCAGTTCTGTCTTGTTGGATGTCTGCACATCGTAAGGGTTTTCTCGCATTTGCAACTCAATGTGGTCCTGAATTAAGAGCGACGGGAGGAGCGACGCGGATTCGTCGCTGTGCTTTACCAATCCAAGATAGAAAGCTGCCAACCCGATAACGAACACAGCAAAGATCGCCGCTGCCCAATTGGTCCATCGTGGTTTCGCTCGAATCAATCGACTGAATCTGAAATCCTTCGACGATTGTTCACTCACCAGCTGCAGTAGAGACTCCCGGAGCGAAGGAGGTGTCACCGTGTTCGCCAGCTTCTCTTTGAGGAGTTGCTGGAATTGTTCGTTAAACTGGAAGTACCGCTTGCAATGCTCACAGGTGGAAAAATGAATCTCTGCCTCAGCAATCTCATTGTCTGAGGGCATTCCTGTCTCTTTTCCTAAAAAAATCGTCCGGGCATTTATGCAATTCGTCATCTCATCCATTTTCAAATACCTCCTTACAGATAACCATGTCTCTGTGCATACTCTTCGAGAGCACCTCGAAGTATCTCTCTGGCGCGGTAAAGTCTTGACGCAACAGTACCCTTTGAGCACCGACAAACTTCAGCAATCTCATCGTAACTCAAACCTTCGACGTCGTAAAGAAGGACAACAAGTCTGAATTCCGAATGTAACTGCCCGAGTGCGGCTTCGATCTCGTCAGTCAGCATACTGTCGAAGACTTCTACCGGATTGTACACTGGTACGTCGAGTGACGATGCAACGAGGTCTTCCGAGAGTTCTACATCAATAATCGGTGGCTCTCTCTTTTGCTTCTTCTTCCAATTGTAGAACGTGTTGATCAATATCTGGAAGAGCCACGCGCGAGCTTTTGTGTGATCGAGAAGCTGGTGATAACCCTTGAAAGCTCTCAGGAGTGTCTCCTGGAGCAAATCCTCAGCATCAGCCTTGCTCCGCGTAAGCCGGAGCGACGTGCGGTAGAGCGCATCAAGGTGGTGGAGGAACACTTCCTCGAAGCCGAGCCGCACATCAACGTCCACCGTCTTAAGTAAGCGTAGGTGTGCCGATTGACCGTGATCCATATTTATTAGACAACAATCGTGGGGTATTTCTTCCCGGAGGGAGAAGATAGATTCAAATGTAGGTTAGTTCGCCAATTCCTGAAGCGAGGCGAGGTTCTTGATCGTCAGTGTCGCCCGCTTGAAGTCAATAAGTCCCTTCTCTAACTTGAGAGAATGGGTGGGATAGCAACGCCTCTTCGTCCCTCTCTAAGTTTAGGGAAGGACTATAGGTCGACGACTCGACTCGTCGAGGTGAGTTCGAATTGTCTGATCTCATATTGCTCATCTTTACAGCCATGGATTCTCTTAACTACTTCGGCGCGTCCTTCTTCTCCCACTCCTCGCGAGTGAGCGGCTTTATCTGTTCCATATTTTTCTGCGTTAGTGCCGAGTTTACGTCGGCAAGGTTCTTCCCCGTCCATGTGTCGAACTCCTTTACCACATCCGACAGCTCGCGGCCAAGCGCATCTGTGCGCTCCACATTTGTCTGCGAAGGCTTCCCTTCGTAACCGACGACATCGCCGTAAAGGTTTGCGAGGAACTCGCGCAGCCGCTCTTCGCCGGTGATCATGCCGCCTTCTTTCGTAGCAACGATTTTCTTGCGGAGGTCATCAACCTGCGTCGATGCACTCCGGAGACGTTGAACGAGCGGCTCATCCGCCGTCGCTTTCGAGGCCCGATCATCCAGCGCCAGGCGGACGCCGTTAATCCGGTCTACCGCAAACGTCATATCACCAAGCATATTGTAGAGCTTCATCGATAGATCGTATTGCGCCCTGCGGTCCCCGGCTGTATGCTTCGAACGCGGATCGGCTACTACTTTGAGCTTGGTCGTGTAGACATTCTTGTCCTTCGTCATTCTCACGGTGTATGTTCCGGGCAGAACGCGGGGACCAATGGAGGCACCGGTTGCAGTTGCAGCCGTCGGAACCTTCGGTGGCTTGAGACGCATCGACCAGGTCGCACGGTTCAGTCCGCGACGCTTGCTGCTCGGAATTGTACCCAACGACTTGCCGCTCCCATCCAAGACTTCGATCTTTAGATCGCCAAAGATGTGGCGCTTCTTCTGGTAATACGTGATCGTCGCATCGTCAGGAGGGTTAGGCCCTGAAAACTCTGCATCGCCGTTTGCCCAACCGCCAGATGCAGAGATGTGCTGCACCGGAGGATTTGCCTTTATGAAGACCGCATCCTTCACAAGGTTTTCCGGCGTGAGCGCCCGGAGAGGCGTGATGTCGTCGATGATCCAGATTCCGCGGCCATGTGTTGCGATGACAAGGTCATGATCGCGTGGATGGATTGCAAGGTCGCGAACGGCAACATTCGGGAAGTCGCTGCCCTTATATTGCGCCCACTCCCGGCCTCCGTCGAGAGAAATCCAGAGACCAAATTCGGTTCCAACAAATAAAAGATCTTTATTCACGAGGTCTTCTTTGACCACATGGGCATACCCACGCACGGGGCTATCCTTGTCGACCACCGGCGACCATGTTTTGCCAAAGTCGGTTGTCTTGTACACAAAGGGTTGCATGTCGCCAAAGGTGTGCAGGTCGAAGGTTGCGTATGCCGTGCCTTCGGCGAAATGGCCTGCTTCAACTGAAGATACCCAGGGGTTCTTCGGCAATCCCTGGATATTGCCGACAACATTTGTCCAGGTTTTTCCACCGTCACGTGTGACTTGCAGATTGCCGTCGTCTGTGCCGACCCAGATAACGTTTGCGTTCCGCGGCGATTCCGCGATTGAGAAAATTGTCGTGTGCATTTCAGCGGAAGAATTATCGACCGTGACGCCGCCGGAGTGTTCTTGTTGCTGCTTCACAGGATCATTTGTCGTCAAGTCCGGTGAAATGCGTTCCCACGTCTGACCATGATCGCGTGAGCGGAACAAGAATTGCGCTCCAATATAGATTGTTCCCTTTTGTGTCGGGCTTACATGAATCGGTGTGTTCCAGTTAAAACGAAGTTTCCCCTCGCCGTAGTGTGGCAAAGGCTGGATACCGCGCGACTCGTGTGTCTTCCGATTTATGCGCCCGATGTATCCACCCTGAGACTCAGCATAAATATAATTGGGATCCGAGGGATCGACGAACATCCAAAAGCCGTCACCACCGTACATGTTCTCCCAACGACTGTTTGTGATACCGCCGGGGTATTGGGATTCACCGACCCACGAGCTGTTATCCTGCAATCCGCCATACACATTATACGGCATATCCATATCGACACTGACGTGATAGAACTGCGAGATCGGCAGGTTCTCCGATTTCCACCACCGATTGCAGCCGTCATACGAGTACCACACGCCGCCGTCATCTCCAGTGATCACGTGATCAGTGTTGCTGGTATCGATCCAGATATCGTGAAAATCGCCATGCGCTCCACCCGAGATGTTGCTGAAACTTTTCCCGCCATCCGTGCTGACAATGAGCGGCCCGTCGGGTTTGTAAATCTTATTCTCATTCTTCGGATCGACGATAAGGTTGGCGAAATAGAAAGGCCGCCAAATCATTGCCTGGCTGCGATCAAGCGCCTGCCAGGTTTGTCCGCCGTCGTCGGAACGATACAGACCGTTCTTCGGCGGCTCCGCTTCGATAAACGCATAGACAACATTCGACTTCGACGGAGCAACGGCAACTGCAACACGTCCCCATGGTTTCGAGGGAAGACCCTTCACGGTTTTTTCGTCGAGGTCATTCCATGTTATTCCTCCATCCGTAGTTTTCAAAAGGCCGCTGCCGCTGAAGACGCCTGCGCTGTCACCACCGGAACGGAACGTCCACCCCTTTCTGCGGAAGTCCCACATTCCGGCATAGATCGTCTTTGGATTCTGCCTGTCCATGGAGATCATTGAACAGCCCGTCGAGGCGTTGGCGCCTTTGAGAATTTTCGTCCAGTTTTTGCCGCCGTCAGTTGTTTTGTAGACGCCGCGCTCATCGCTGTCGCTCCAGAGCTTGCCTGGAACGGCAACATACACGACGTCGGTGTTCGTCGAGTCGACGAGAATCTTGACGATGCGCTCGGATTCCTTCAAGCCCATGTTCGTCCAATTCTCACCACCATCCGTTGACTTGTAGATGCCATCACCGACCGAGACACTATTACGTGTCCACGACTCACCCGTTCCTGCCCAGATCACTTTCGGATTCTTGGGGTCGATCGTGATCGCACCTATGGACAGCACCGGCTGCTTATCGAAGACCGGCTTGAACGTTGTGCCGCCGTTGACCGATTTCCACACGCCGCCGCTCGCGCTGCCGATGTAAACAGTGAGCCGCTTCCCTTCCTGCACGGCATCGAGTGCCGCAACACGACCGCTCATCGCCGCTGAACCGATGTTGCGCGCTCCCAAACCCGAGATCGTCTCCGCATCGATTTTTACCTGTGCAGTTTGTTTCTGTGCCGCTGCGCCGCCGATAAGCATGAAGCCAATGGCCGTCGCTGAGAGCCATTTCGTTATTTTCGTTTTCATAGTGTTTGCCCCTTTTGTCATGAAGTCAATTGATTGCTCTACTTGTTGGCCGGGCTCGAAGCCGGTTTTGGCGCCTGGAATTGGTCGTCATCGATCGACACGTTCGCTTCGATCTTTTCGTACGTAACTTTTCCCTTATCCTGGCTGCCCTTTACATTATTTTCGACCGAGAACGGCAGGTACCATCCCTCCACTTCCTTGTAATCTCCAAGCGATGTCTCATATTCCTGCTCTGCGCCTCGGACCATTCGTTTGATGTCGATCTTGATCGGTACGTAATAGTCGGTGTCCATGTAGTAGTATCGGATGTCGCCGTTGGCAAGTGTCACCTTCAGCTTGAGAGCATCCGTGCCCTCGACCGGCTCCATGCCAACGAACTCGACCTTGTTCCCCTTCTGCTGGTAATTGATCAGCGGCCCATCGAAGTCCGAGTCCTCAAGGATGCTCTTCATTTCCTCCTCGCCAAGAGGCTCAGCGTCCTTCTTGCCGCCCCAGGGTTGAATTTTCCATCCGGCCTTGCCATCGTACGCGGTGATGCCGGTAAGACCTTGCAACGAAAACTCCTGCCGCACCAGGTTCGGGCGTTTGTTTTGTTCGAGAATTGCTGCCTCGAAGCCACCGCCTCCGGTGAATTTGCCGGTGCGACGGAGCGTCTTCACGGTTTGGATTTTTTCCATTCCGCCAATTGTCTTGACGTATTTGGCAACAATTTCTTCGGCTGTCTGTGCCTTTGCGGATATGGCAATGAGCAGCAGTACAACTACTTCCAACGTTACTCTGCGCATGATGTACTCCTTGATATTATTGTTTTGAGATTGATCTTCCAATGACAGATGAAGAATGTATACTTGTACGTCGGAGTCGTGCTATAGTTCACTTATCGAATCCATGCGGGTAAAAATCATATTAGCGCTTGAGGGCTGCCCGTATCTTTGCCATGTGATGGAAGCTGTGGCGCAGGGCATGATCCTCGATAGCGAATTGTGCAGTCATTGGTGCATCGCTATTGAGTGAGAGCGCCGCCGCATTATCAAGTTCCTCATCAGTGAACTTCCGAACAGCGTCTGCTGCTGCTTTACTATTCTGCCGCAGGAATGAAAGCGTTTCTTGTTTGCCCACTGCCGCATGCTCGTGCGCATGTTCGGCATTCATCTGAGCGACGGCATCCCAGGTTACTCCGGCAACAGGTTTGCTCGACGCCAGAGACCGAGCCAGGTCCACCTCAATCGGATAGACGCTTGCCACGTGATGGATCAACACGCCCACTGTGCGGCCATCTTTAGGCACGACTGTCTTCCATTCAGCTTCGGAAAGACTTTCGGCAAAAGTCACCAGCGCTTTTGCTCCTTGCTCAATCCGTTCTGCGAGTACATTGGCTCTCTTACTCATGATTTTCTCCTTTCGATGATAGTGATATTTAAGAACCTCTCATCAGACAATTGACAAGTCTACCAACTTGTTCGTTGTTTACCGGCATAGCAAAGTCTGGAGAGCACTTAACAAATCGGAACTAATTAAAATCAGTTTTGCTCGTTCGTCCAGTCGGGTTGCTTTCTTCCACGTCCCACTCCACAACGCTCCAAAGTAGTAAAACGTTTCTTCAATCTCAACTCAGCGTACATATCAACGTGATCCCACTGTCGGCATCGCACTACATTTCCTGTGCTTCGATCAGTCGAACTGCCGAAATTGTTCTTTGTCCGACAGATGATCTGTCGGACAACAGAAGGACTCGTAGAGCTTAGTTCGGATACTATCGCAGGCGACGTCACGTGACGTCGCCTGCGGAGAAATTGTAGAGCGAATCGGTGATTCGCTCGGCGCGAGATAGCATCTCGTGCTACAGCGCGTTTCTTTGTGCGGACGCCTATCCTATCTTCTGCCTTTCTTTATCTTCGCTAACTCATCGAGGACGATTTGTACATCTTCATCGATGAAGTGGCGGGAGAAGCGCCGGGCGCGGCGAACGTCATTGCCGTCGATCTCGGCAAAGACAAGGTCTTCCTCAAAGAGCTTTGCCTGGACGATGATGTCGCCGTTCGGCGAGATAACTTCCGAGCCGCCCCAGAAGTTCACTCCATCTTCATAGCCAACACGGTTACAGAAGATGACGTAGGAGCTCAGCAACCGCGCATACGCCTTGTGATGTTCGCTGTTCACTTGTGCGTTTTGGATCCGTGCAGCGTCGCCGCTCAGTCGCGTTGGACTCGCTGCGATCCCGATGATCGCCTGCGCGCCATCCTGTGCAAGAATGTACGGGAGAGAAACGTGCCAGAGATCTTCGCACACAAGCATCCCCATCCTTCCGAGCGTTGAATCGAATGCGCACACACTTTTGCCGGAGCTGAAGTAGCGAGACTCTTCAAACATCCCGTACGTCGGAGGATACACCTTCCGGTGAACGTACGCCACTCTTCCCTTCTCAATAAAAAATGCAGAGTTGTACATGCCATACTCCTCCGATTCCTCCACCGTTCCGGCGACGATCGAAATGTCATCGCTCTCATCGAGCAGCGGCTTCAATATTGTATCGTCAGTAGCGCGAATCGCAACATCCCAGTTGATATCCTTGATCGCGTAGCCGCTCAGACTCAACTCGGGGAAAACAACGATATCCGCTCCACCCTCTTTCGCCCGGCGGATGACATCGACATGTTGCTTGATGTTCTTCCGGAGATCGCCAAGCGTGTTATCGATCTGTGCAAGTGCGATTGTGAACTTCATGTCACTCAGTGTTTGTCAATGTTGAAAGAAGTACAAAGTGGAAGCGTGTCATCAGACAATCAAAAACGGACGCATTGAAAACCGAGGAGCCTAAGGAAGGAATGTGCATGACGGATTGACGACATCAATCGAGGTTGAACGAGGTATCCATCAGGAGAGATCGAGCATTTTGATATCTTTGATGTACTTGATGGTCTTATCTTGCTTCAGCGTCTTCAGCTTCTCAAGCTTATCCATGATGCGAAGGACATTGTCCTCGATGATCTTGAGATAATTCTTATAGGTCTCGGCAGAGGGACTTTGCTTGAACTGGCCGGCGATCTTGTGCATCTCGTGCAGGGGGGGTTCAAACTCGTCCAAGACGCTGGCAAGCGTTTCGCGGATCGCTTTGAGGCGCTGCTGACTGATCTCGAGCTGGTCAAGCTGATTTTTCAGCCGGTGCTTCTCGATAACGTTCAAAACAGTCTTCGGCAGGACGGGTGAAGAGATTTCTTCCTTCACAAGATAGTCGTCGACACCAAGCTTCATGACGTCAAGGGCAAGTTCGAAGTCTTTGTTCACGGTAAGAAAGATAATCGGAACATCGATCTTCTTTTCTTTGATTTCGCGTGTAATCTCCAAGCCGTTGCGTCCTGGGAGGAAGTAGTCCATCAACACAACATCGATGCCATTATTCGGTTGGAGTTCTTGAAGAGCATCTGCATGGTTCTGCTTCCACGTGATGGTGAAGAGATCTTTCTGGAAGCGCTGCAGATAGACTTGCACGAGTTTCGCGAAGTCTTTGTTGTCTTCGACCAGCAATATGTGGATTGTATCTGCGTTCATACAGAAGCCTATTCAGTTGCTCTCGGAAGTGTGAAGAAAAACGTCGATCCTTGTCCCACAATAGATTCCACCCAAATCGTCCCCTTGTGTATTTCGAGAATCTTCTTCACGATGGCGAGACCGGCACCGCTCCCTTCATATTCTTCACGTCGGTGGAGTCGTTGGAAAATAACAAAAATCTTCTCAAAAAACTCTTTTTCGATGCCGATGCCGTTATCGCGGATGCTGAAAAGATAAGAATTATTTTCGGTATTTCGAAATTCTATCTCTACCAACGGATTCGGTTTATTATTGAACTTAACGGCGTTGCCGATGAGATTCCGGAAGACCACTTTGAGTTGCGTTTCATTTCCCCAAACTATCGGCAAGTTATCTGGAACAAGCAGATTCACGCCCTTCTGACGGATCGTAAATACCATATCGGTCCGAATCTCATCGATCACTTCCTTAATCGGGATGGGTTTAAATGCTTCCGATGGCCGGCTGACACGAGAGAGCATGAGGAGATCGTCGATGAGCCCTTTCATCCGTGTCGTAGCGCCGACAATCGAATCGAGATATTCTTTTCCGTCCTGGTGGATTGTGTCCTGGTAATCCATTTGGAGGATACGGCTGAAACCCTCGACGCTGATGAGCGGCTCCTTGAGGTCATGTGAAACAACATAAGTGAAGTCGTCAAGCTCCTTGTTCCGCCGCTGGATTTCTTCTGAGATGCGCAGAGTTGCTTCATAGAGTTTTGCCTTTTCGAGGGCAATCGCACTGAGATTTGCGATGCTTTCCAAGGCTCGCTGCGTTGCAATCGTGTATGCCTGATCCATAGCCTGACGCACGGTCATGATTCCGAGAATACTTTCCTTCGAGAGCATTGGCACAGACATGAGTGAAGATTCCGGATTTCGATATGGCTGCCTGTTCAAGACGACTTGCCACTCAGCTCTCTCTATCCCGATGGTCACCGCTTCTGCCGACTTCGTTATCCGTAGTATTCCGTCTTCATCAGCTTTGACGTGATACTCGAACATTTGTTTGGCTGATGCATCGTCATCAAATACGCTGATCGTCAACTCTTCGAATGGAACAATGCGCTGCGTATTCTCCGCAACGACACGAAGAACTTGTTCGACTTCAAGAGTCGACGTGAGCTGCTGGCTGAGCTCGTAGAGGGTAGTCAGTCGCTCAATCTGCGATCGAAGCTCGCTATACAGGCGCGTGTTCTCGATCGCAGACCCAAGCTGATTACCGACGAGCGTGAGAACTTGCCTATCCTGGCCCGTGAATGGATGAGGATTTTTATAGAAGAGATCGAGGGCCCCAATAACGGTGTCTTTCGAAAAAAGTGGGATCACTGCCATCGCTTCGAGCCGAATCTGTCGAAGTGCCTCTCGATTCTGGGGTACGATCCGCTCATCGGCATACACTCGCTCAGGAATAAAGAGCGGCTCCTTCGATTGTACCGCTTTACCAGTCGCAGAGTTCACCCGCTTCAAGCGCATGATGCTGGCGTCCAAAACACTTTCGAACCCGATTTGTTTGAAGGCAAGCAAGTCGCCGCTCTCATCGTCAGTGAGATATACGATAACCGCATCCGACTGCGTCGTCTTCTTAAAAAGCGGAACCGCTGAATGCAACATCTCGTTGATATCCCGCGAGGTACTGATAAGCGCGGAGATCTCATTCAGTGCTAAGAGCTGCTCGTTGTGTTCCTTGAGTTTTGCTTCGGTTTCTTTGAGAGGCGTAATATCAGTGTGTGTGAAGACAAGCCCCGTGATCGTATCATCTACCACCATTGAAGCTACTGTCAGTTGGTAAACGCGGTCACCTGCCGTGAAGTGGTGAATGTATTCTTCGGAGAAAATATGAATAGTGCCATTCAGGAGCTGGTCTATCACGTTCTTGTATGTGACTTTCAGAGTTTCACTGGGAAGAACGTCGAAAAGATTTTTCCCCTCGTAATCATCAAACGGGGTAAGGCCGCACTGACGAACAAATTCGTACCATGCCTGGTTCACCTCACGAATCTTGTGATACCTGTCTACCGTGTAGACGATATTGTCGATAGAGTTCAGGAGATTATGGATATAGGTCGAGTCGTCAGTAACCTGACGGAAGAGACGAACGCGATCGATAATCGTTCCGAGATGTTGGGCAATCGGCTGAAACATCTCAACGTGCATCTGCGTGAAGGTACGGGGATTTCGACTCGCAATGTTCAGTGTGCCCACAATCCGTCCTTTCAGCGTGATTGGCAAAGAGATCTGGGAACGTAATCCTTTCGCCGTCGAGATGAGCGTGCCACGATGCCCCTCTTCCAACAGATCATCGATAATAATTGTTTTCTGATCGCGGATCACAAACTGCGATACGGTCTGCTGCATCGGGATGGTAGCGCCCTTCTTGGCGAACGTTTGCCCGGAGTCAGCGTATACATGGATCAGTTTCCCATCCTCACTCACGATACCGACATTCACCATATCAACCGGGGTAACGCTATGAATCTCTTCGATAACCGTTGAAAATATTTCGTCGAAATCAATGGTCTCATTCGCTCTGCTGATGATCCGGTTGATCATCTCGATCTGCCTGTTACGACTCTCAAGATCTTTCGTCAGGCGTTTGCGCTCTGTAATGTCGCGCGCGATATTCAACATCGCGATGGGTTCACCTATGGAGTTGCGGAGGAGCGTGGTACTGAGACTCATCGGGAACAGCTGGCCGTCCTTTGCCTTCCAGGTCATATCGAAATCATGCAGCCAGTTTTTCTCCCTCAGGCTCGCTATCCAGAGCACATACCGGCCCATCTCTTCATCGAGCAGCCAGGGGTAAGGAAAAGCTTGACTAAATGCTTCCGCACGAGAATAACCGAGAATACGCTCAAACGATTTGTTGGTTTGAAGAATTCCACCTTGCAGATCGGTGATGATAAAGATATCCCCCATCGTGTCGATAATATTACGAAGGAGTTGTTCCGATTCGCGCAACTCATCCTCACGCTTCTTCTGTTCGGTGATATCCGAGATTGTCCCGACGACGCCGGAGATCGAGCCGCGTGAATCGTGAAGAGGAGAAAAGCGTAACCACAAGTCACAGTCTCCTTTCGATTTGGAAATCTGATGACGAAGCGTCACCGATGCGCGCGGCTCGCCCAGGAGAACGTTCCCAAGCAGCTTTTTCAATCCTTGTTCCTCAAATCTTGGAAGGATGTCCATAGCGGATTTTCCGACCGCATCCTTCCCCCGCCTTCCTGTCATCTGCTCCATCGATGTATTCCAGTACGTGCAGGTAAGGTGCGAATCAAACGCGACAGCTCCCACATCAAGATTTGAAACAATACTGTTGGCAAAAGTTCCCACCTCGGCGAGCGTGTGTACTTGCTCACGGTAATCGGTCACATCACTGAGTGTTCCATAAATTCGGATGACAACTCCATCGGAATCGCGTTCAACCTTGACGACATCACGAACCCACTTATGGACAGCCCTTCCTCGCGGCAGCATCCGATATTCACTCGCCGAAGATGGCTCAAGGTCGTTAAGGTTTGCTGTACGTTCGAGCAATATCCGCTTATCGTCCGGATGCATAATGCTCAGCCAGAGCGATTTGTTCCGTCGAAACTCTTTCGGAGAATACCCAAGGAGGCTCTCCACAGAGTCACTGATGAATTCGATTGTTCCGTTCGCGGCCTGCGTGTAAAGCGCAGCCGGACTCGTGCTCATGAGTTGCTGGAATCGTTCCGCCGTTTCTTGGAGGTTCCGTAACACATGGGCATTTGAAATCGCCAAACCGAGCTGATTGCCGAGCATTGCCAGAAGATCGTGGGCAAACATGGGTTCTCGCGCCGACGATTTCGCACCAAGAAAAAGAATTCCAACTACTTTCTCGTGAGCGAGAAGAGGGGCAAAACAAAGTTTTCGGAATTGCTGCAACTTGAAGAGTGCCTTGTACGGAAGATAACTTGGATACCGGTCAATCCGGATGAACTGCGGTTCTTGGGTCTTTGCCAGGAAGCCTCCGATGCCTTCTTCGAGAGGAAGTGATGAAAACTTCGTCAAGAGCTCTGCCGGGAAGTTCCGGTGATGTGCAAGATGAAATTCTTTCGCCGTTGCATCGAGTAAGTACGTTGCACCGATGCCCCACGCAAGCACATCCATTATTTTGTGAAGGCTCGCATGGAGAAGTTTCTGCAGTTCGGTGGTTCCGAGTACGCTGTAGCTCACTTCCTTCAGCAGCGCTATCTCACGGTGGCGCTGCTTCAATTCTTCCGCCGAGTGCTTTTGTTCCGTGATATCGTGATAGAAGAGCATAAAGCGCTCGGGCTGTTCGTGGAACGGCAATGCGACGATGTGAAGATTGGATGCCGCACCGTCTGTTCTTTGTATCGCCGTTTCATGAACAATTGCATCGTTCTTCGCAGAGCTGCGCTTACCATTCTTCTCTGACAGCCAATCTCCAGCACCTTCACCCTCGACCGTCGTGTACGGCTTCCCGATGATCTGGTCGGCAGATGGGAGATTGAACATTTCTACGAAAGCGCGATTACACTGATTGATGCAATTTCTTTCTACGATTGCAACTGCCTGCGGAGCCTGCTCAATGAGAGTTCGATATGTTGACTCACTCTTTGTGAGACGCTCAATGCGATCCTTCATCTCGGAAATATCGAGGAGACAAATCTGCGTGCACGGTTTACCGCGGAAGATCGTCGTCGAGATTTTTGCAAGACAACGAGCTGAGCTTCCGTCGGCGCGCACGAGGGTCACCTCAGTCGTCGATCGATGCAGCTCGGTCTGTTCACGAAGGACTTTCTGCAAAGCCTTGACAGAGTGCGAGTCGAAGATTTGCTTCAACCCTTTCCCGAGTAGATCGTCGGTTTTGTCTCTTCGAAGAATTTGAAAGAAGGCAGGATTAGCGTACAGCACGGTGTTGTTCTGGAAAAGAAGAAGCGGGAACGGATGGCTTTCGCAAAATCGCTCGTATTCTTCGATCAGACGTTGTAACTGCTCTTCACCCAGAAGTCGATGCGAAATATCATGGATGACAGCAAGGACGAGTGCATCACCAAGGTTTTGAAAATGTATTTCTGCTGGAAGAGATGTTGATCCTTTAACGATATCGAGTTTGATGACGGTTTTTTTCTTTCTTCGTAATTCGGCGAGCGACCGGAGGAGCCGGAACTTCTGTCCGGATCGTACAAAGCTTAGAGGATGCGCAACCCGGAGTTCTTCAGAAGAACGATTGAGAAGTTGTTGTGCTTTTAGGTTGAACTCTCGATACTCTCCTCTCAGATCGAACAACACAGCAGGCTCAACGAGATCGTGGAAGAATCTCCGGTATCGCTCATCCGGCGCGACGAGTGAGCGCTGTACCTCATCTACCCGTTCAGCAACAGCTTGTATATCCATATCGCCTGAAGAGTGAGGCGTGTGTCCACGAGTCAGATCATCGGCATTGAGCTGAAGGGGCAGCAACGTACCAGGTTTGTACCTTCCTCTCAGAGTCAGGGGAAAGAAATAAACTTTCTCACGCTGCTGGATAATATCCAAACACACTGTCGCAGTATCTTTCAGTTCCGCGAGGGAATTGAGCGATAATGATGACTTGAGAGCTGCTGTAAACAATAATGAACTTCTCTGTTCAAGATAGTTCACGAGTCCTTGAAAGAATTCCACCACCCGATGCTCATTTCCGAGAAGTTTCTTCCAGGCAGAAAGCTCATCAAGAACGAGGAGAGACTGTTTCGGTTTCGACGAGACAAAGCGCTTCAGGCTGCTCAGCAGACTCGACGATGTAATCTTCTTTGAAGGGAGTTGAAAGATGTGATGTTTCTTCGCTTCCGAAATAAAACGTTGAAGCGAGTTATCGATCGACACGTAGAGAACAGGAACTGATGATTCGCAGCTTACCAGCGCACGGACGATATCATGCCATACGTTCTCCGAGGAAGTGAAGAACAGGACTGAATCACGTGGCTGGGGCTCATCGATGTATTTGTCGAGGTGAGGAAGGCCCGTTGTAAACGTATGCAATGCCATCTCGTGCGTGATCACTGAAAACTTGAAACTGCACAGAATGTACGAAAAAAACGCTACGCCGTCAAACGACCGCATTGACTCATTAAAAATCTAAATAAAACGGAGGTATTGCCTCATGGAAAAATCTAAACGAAAATTGCTGGAAGATTCCCTATATCCTGCACGGGGAAGCATTCCATTCACCAGAGCAGGAGTAAAGGATGTCCTTG
>JACOSY010000059.1 GCA_016178595.1 Ignavibacteria bacterium | reverse complement strand
TGCAACCCCTCGCCGGTAGTCAGCATCCCCTCATCTCCCGATCGCATCCCCGCGTTAGTCAAGGGATTCCACCCCAACGACCCAGGTCACCTCCTTAGCGAGAGGAGTGAAGTTCGCAACAACAATCAACCTTGGGTAGTGTATCAGTTTCAGAAGAAAGAAGTCCACAGGAGACCTCACCTATAATCCTCTCCTAATAGGAGAGGATGAAATGGCTTTGCATACGTATACGCGGGTGCGTAAACGCCCTCTCCTCACAGGAGAGGGCCACGGGTGAGGTCTGATTAACTTGGCTCACTCTCGACATTTTTCAAACTGATACACTACTCAACCTTGCAACTCTGCCATTTTCTGGCTATACTTTATCATATCCAGATAGGGGGATTGCGTGAGACGTTCCTGGCTCCACTTCATAACCACTTCAATCGTGGGGCGTAATCGACCCCGCATTCTTATTTTCATTTTTCTTCTCTTTTCTTTTGCCTGTTTTTCCGCCGCCCAAACCGCCACGTGCAATGTCGAATGGAATGCTGCCGTACAAATCTCATTCGATTCGGTACTCTCGAACAAGCCGCAGATAGCACTATCGGGTGACACGGTGCATATCGTGTGGTACGGATTCGATACACTCGGAACAGTCGGCAGTGACGGCATTCAGTACAGCCGCAGTATGGACGGTGGATCGACATTCGGCGCACAGCAAACGCTGCTTCCGTTGGAGAGCGCCCTGTCGCCGGCAATTGTAGCATGTGCCGGCAGCATCGTCTATGTCGCTGCCCTCGCAGTTATCGACACGTTCTACGGGACCGTCCTCCTCCGAAGCATCGATGGCGGGATAACGTGGGAACCAATGCGAGCACTCTTGCGCGAGACGCGGCCAGATATCATCGTCGCCAGTGACTCGAGTGTCTACATTCATTACAGCAACCTGCGAATTCGCGGAGCCGGTCTTCTCGCCAGTACGAATGCCGGCCTCTCCTGGAATGTCAGATCATCCGCTGCACCGCACCTTACGGCGCTTGTACTGGTGCGAGACCAGTTGCATGGCATCGGTCCGGTCACAACCGACCGTACTTCGGAGGTGGGCTACTTCTTCAGTTATACATCAAGCACGAGCTGGTTTGGCCCTGAAATTCTTTCGAAAGAGGATACCCTGCCATCCCTGCGACCAAGGCTTGCCGCAAACGAGCGCGGGGATCTCTTCGCGATCTGGAGTGAAAAGGGAAAGATCATATTTCGTCGAAGCAAGAACGCGGGCTATTCCTGGAGACCGGAGCAGCTTCTGGCGCCGGATGCGAGTGGAGTTTTCTCGGATATTGCAGCCGGCAGTGAATTCGTCTCGGCGGTGTGGGATAATGATCGCGGCAGTACTCGTGACATTCGTTTCCAGAACAGCAACGATTACGGGGCAACGTTCTGCAACGTTGATACGCCAACAGCCGGGACTATTGTCGGGGAACCTACCGTAGCGATTGCGGGGAATCGTGTTCATGTGGCATGGACCGAAAGTATCGCTGGAAATATAGAGATCGTCTACCGTCGCGGAACTCTTACCGAGGATCCGAATTCGATCACAAAACCTCCACCGACATTTTCGCTCCTGCAGAACTATCCTAACCCATTCAATGGATCGACACACATCCGGTATGACATTCCGGAGCTAACCCACGTACGGCTCGCCGTCTACAACCTTCTCGGCCAGGAGGTTGCGACACTCGTAGACGAGATTGAACAAGCAGCACGATACGACTTTGCATTCGATGCCGGGAATTATCCAAGCGGCGTCTACTTCTACCAGCTACGGACAGAATTCTTTACAGAGGTAAGGAAGTTAGTGATCCTGCGGTGAAAACTTCAGACCCACCCCCGTGGGCGGCCCCGGCCAAATCCTTCTACCTCATCTTTTCGATACTGCTAATCTCGCGGAGAAGGTCCTTCTTCGTGAAGCGGGATTTGCTCATGATCGATGAAATAAATCCCTGCATCTGCTCACGTGTGTCGTCATCGATCTCCATCGAGGTGAGTATGATGATGGGAACATTCCGGGTCGCCTGTTGTTGCTTCAATTGGAACGCGACATTGAAGCCCGAGATGTCGGGCATGATGAGATCGAGAATGATCAAATCCGGATGCTCGGAGGCGGCGAGTCGAACTCCTTCCTTCCCATTCATTGTTTTGAGGACTTCATATCCTTCTGCTTCCAGGATCACCTGAATCAATTCTGCGGCAGTTTGATCGTCATCGATGATAAGAACCTTGGGATGATCCTTGTGGTTTCCCGCATGATGCGGAATCTTCTGAATTGCCCTGAGGAGATCCTCGCGATTGACCGGCTTGACGAAATAATCCACAGCACCCATGCTGAAGCCAAGCTTCTTTTCGTCAGCAATGGAAATAATGATGATCGGGATATTTTTGCAAATGGGATGTCGCTTGAGTTCTTTGAGTACCTGCCAACCATCTTTGATCGGCATAATCATATCAAGCGTAATGATGTGTGGCTTAAGGTGTTTCGCTTTTTCGAGACCTTCGGCGCCGTCACGGGCAATCTCAGTCCGATAGCCGGCTTCCTGAAGATACATTTGAATGAGCTGGCCTGCCTGGACATTATCCTCGATAATGAGAACAAGCGGCTTCTCCCCATCCGGCATGGTGATCGGCTGGTCGGCTACAATGCGTAACAGTTGATCGGCTGATTCGACTACTTCACCGGCGACGACCATCGGAACACGGAAATGGAATGTCGAACCCTTTCCCCACTCACTCTCTACCCAAATACGACCGCCATGGAGTTCCACAAGACGTTTTGTGATCACTAAGCCGAGACCGGTGCCTTCTTTGGAACCGTGCGCATTTTTCCCCTGTTGGAATGCGTGGAAGAGTCTTGAAAGATCTTCCGGCTTGATTCCAACGCCTTCATCCTTCACTTCCACTTCAATCTCATTGACGAACCTGCGCATGGAAACCGAAACCATTCCGTCCTTATTGCTGTACTTGATCGCGTTGGAAACGAGGTTGACAAGTATCTGCTTGAATCGTGTCTGGTCAACGACAAGTTGATCGACGTCGGGAGCTATCTTCCAATCGAGGGTGACATTCTTGTGCCGCATTGCCGCCTGCATGACCCGTGTAACGCTTTCGGTGAAATAAGAGATCGGGTAAGCTTCGACGTGCAATTCCATCTTCCCGGCTTCAATCTTGGAGAGATCAAGGATGTCGTTAATCAGTCCCTGAAGATGCTTTCCACTTTCATTGATATTTTTCATGAAATCGCTCACCTTTTCACCGGGTAATGATTCCAAGTCGTTGGTGAGAATTTCCGAAAAGCCGACGATGGCATTCAGTGGGGCACGAAGCTCGTGACTGAAAGTGGCAAGAAACCGTTTCAAGGTTTCATTCGCATCATCGGACCTCTTCTTTTCGTTCTCCAACTCGATGTTCTTAATCGTAATCTCATCCATAAGGCGCTTGCGGCTCATCCCTATGGAAAGTTCGTTCGAAATGATGGAGAGCATTTTCAGTTCTTCATCGACATACTTGTCCACTTTTGGAGAAAGTACCTCCAGCACACCCTGCAATTCGTTCTGAACCATGAGTGGGATGGAAATCAGTGTTTTCAGCCGGAGCTCATCCGTTTCACTGAGAAAATACGCGGCAATTGAGCTTCGTGAGAGCTCATCCGATACAACGGTCTTCTTTTCGAGGGCGGTCCGGACGGCAATGGTCGATGATTTCTCGTCAACAATCTGATGTTCTACTTCAGGATCGACACGGACATCGACGAGCGATGGTGCCATCAGGTGAAGGAGCGAAGAACGTTGATCGTAACGATAGATGCATACGAACTTGGAAGGGATTTCCATGAACTCGGCGATCCGCTCACCGGCGTTTAAACAAAGGTCGTCAAGATGTGGGGCAATGTTGATAACGTGCGAAACCTCCATCAACATTTCTTTCTGCCGTTGCTGGCGCTTTTGCTCGGTGATATCCTGGAAGAAAACTGAAATGCCGCTTTCTGTCGGATATACCCGGATATCATACCACGCCTCGAAGCGCTCATCACGATACGACGTCTCGATACTCTGGAAGGTTTTCTTTTCCATTGCCGTGCGGTATCGTTCGCCCAGTTCGGCATCACGTGCATTCGGAAAAATCTCGAAGACATTCTTGCCCAAAACTTGCTCCCGTTTCAGACCGGTTCCTTCTTCAGCCGCTCGATTCCAATACGTGAATCGATAATCTCCGTCAAGTGCAAAGAAACCGCCTGAAATACCTTCGAGTATTTCTTCATATTTTTGAGATGAATTCATATTCTGTCCATAAACTATTCAGAGAATTGGAAGAGCCCGGATGGGTAGGCCGAGCAAAGAAACGCCTGAAGGTTACGTATTTTTATAATAAGATGCAAGCACTTTTTTAAGAAAGGCTTGAGGTGTAACCATTAATTACTAAAATATAAAGACTTGGCAGTTATCCACACCTTACCCACGAAGGGATTCATACAGGAAAGCTATATTTGGCTTCTTTTGTAAAGCTGTCCACAATAGAGACAGAAGAGACAGAGTAGTCCGAAAGGAGAAAGTTGGCTAAATAGCTGTATTTAAACGGATTTTAAATACTAAGATACTGATTGTATAAGATGCATTGCCCACCTGATTGGTATGAGCACGTTGCACAGGCTGGTTCCTCCTTTGGCTCGAAGCGATTCTCCCTAATACTATGAATCATTCGCCGGATCATTCCTTCAAACATATTGAGGTCCGACGAGGTATAGAGAAAATGAATAGGAGAATCAGGATGTCGGAGGAAGACGATCGATGCCGGCACAGTGGATTGGCGATAGAGCCGACTCACCAGGATCGCATAGACTGCAATTTGCTGTTTGTAAATCTCCGCTCTTCGATGAATTTCCTCCAATGAAATAGTATCTGTTTTGTAATCGATGATGCACCACTGAGAATCCAAGCCGCGGTAGAGCCTATCGATTGTTCCGACAAGGAAGTCATTTTCGAATGCAAGAGACAAGGAATATTCGAGTTTTGTCTCGTGTGACGAAAGCGCACGCCTCCCAAATTCAGAATCGAGAAATCCGAAAACATTCCGCACGGTTGCTTCAACATATTTTTTTTTCTCATGCTCGGGAATGACCGATTGAACTGCGATGCGTCGTTCGATTCTCTGCCGTAATTCCTGACGATCTATTGCTGAAGTCTCAATCTCCTCCAAAATGCCATGGGTGATCGATCCGAGGAGTTCTCCACGAATGGCGTCGTTCGCATCTTCTTCCTCGTCGAAAGAATACGGAACTGCGTTCTGCTCCGGCAAGCCCAAACAATACTTCAAATAATACTTCGCCGGACATTCCATATAGGTTCGGATCTGCGTTGCGGAAAAGAATTCGCCTCGCGGCTGCGTTGTGAGCGGTTCAATGCAAGTTTTCCGATTCGGCACGTCTTCGTGCTTTCCCTTCTCATTAAAAGCCGGAGCATGCGCGTGTTCGTCCGCGAGCAAAATATTTATCTCCAGAGAGTGCTGAATTTCCATAAGTGTCAATCGATGATCTTTCTGATCCAAAATTTTCATCCGAACTGGCGGAAGCGTTAGAGGCCCGGGTGTGAGGAACCCGGTTCCCAGTCCCAGACCTTCTAAAGTCCATCGTAAGTAGCACGAGTGGCTGGAATCTGGGTCATAATTACCCGAGAGGACGAGAATGTCCCTCGCGCGCGTACATCCGACGTAAAAAATCCTCTTCTCTTCCGCCTCCGTCTTTGCCCTCTTTCTTCGCCTCAAGAAGTGGAAGAACGGTGGAACGATCTCCTGGTTGTAATCCGTTTCATCCTTTACTTTGAAAGCAATTCCCAATTCATGATCGATATATGGCGCGGCATCATAACGGAATTCTTGGTGGGTGAATGGAAGGAACACAACTGGGAACTCTAAGCCTTTCGCTGCATGAATGGTCATGATCTGTACACAGTTGCCGCTGGGCTCAACGGTCGCTTGTCCTTCTCGTTCTTCGTGGGTCGCAAGAGTCCGGAGTCGCTCCACAAAGTCGTACAGCGAGAGGAAGCCTTTCCCTTCGAATTCTCTCGCGATGCGAAGAAGCTTTTGAATATTTGCTGAATGCTGTATGCCGAACGTTAACCCGGCAACCGTTCCGTGCCAGCCCGTTTGGTGGAAAATACGCTGCACAAGGAAGGGGATTGGAAGACGGTTTGCAATCGCCAGATCCTCTTGCAAAGTATTCACAGCACGTTGAACTCCCACGCTTGCCTCGGATCGCTTTACGTACCGTTTCATTTTCTCCCACAAGCTCTCACTTCCACTGATGAGCGAGACCCCAAAGAGTTCGGCATCAGAGACGACAAAGAACGGCGAGCGAAGCACTCCAACAAGCGCAACGTCATCATCGCGATTGAGAAGGAAGGAGAAGTAATTGAGGAAGTCGAACACTTCCTGTGTTTGATAGAACCCGATGCCACCGGAAAGCTGGTAGGGGACGCCACACTCCACCAATGCCTTTTCCAATTTCCGCAAGTGGCTGCGACCTCTCAGGAGAATTGCCGCATCCTTGAACTGGAAGGGATGGGCCTGCTCATTTTTCGTTCCGAAGACCTCGCAACCTGCATCGACTAGCTCAACAATCCGACGAGCAATCGACCTACACTCGACTGATACTGCGTCCGCTTCACGAGCTTCCTCTTTGTTTGCAGAAGAGATGAGTAAGAATTCGACGCGTCCTTCCGACGAATTTGTACGCCCCTTGATAAGCTCATCATAGCAGACCTCAAAGCCGGAATTCGCACTCCCCATCGTCTGTGAGAACACCCGGTTAACAAAGTCAACGAGCGCCGGAAGCAGTCGAAAACTCTCCGCGAGTGCAATATTCCCGTGTTGCCAATCAGCATTCGCCTTCACTATATCTTTCCGGGTCGCCTCGAAGATTTCTACTTCGGCATTTCGGAATCCGTAAATGGATTGCTTCGGATCCCCGACGATAAACAGGTTTCCCTTCTGAATGTTCGACGTCAGCAGGCGTAAGACATCGTACTGGAGCTGATTCGTGTCTTGGTATTCGTCAACCATGATATAGGAATATTTCCCGGCTAATCGTTCCCGAATTTGAGCATGTTGAAGAAGCTCTCGTGTTCGCAGCTGAAGATCGTCAAAATCCAATTGACCACTCTGGTACTTCTTCAACGTGTAGCGATCAACAATTTTCTTATAGAGCTTCAGAAGATTGCGAAGCACCCGAAGAAGAATTTGGTTCGAAGAATTTTCACCGTCACCGGCCGACAGGAAAAACTCAATTGATTTCAGATGCTGTGAAAGAACATGTTCATCCTTCCGGATGGACGAGACATCCGTTTTCGAGCCGACCAAGTCTCTACGGAGCGTTCCCTTCTGCGTGAACACTAACGATCGGAGTTCTTGATATAAGCGGACCTTTTCATTGTACGGAAGAACCGACTTCCATTGACCGAGCAAAGCAGAAGCTTGTCCTGCAGATTTTCCGGCGGCAACGGACAGAATATTTTGCGCCGAGTCGATCCATCGCGGATCATCAAGTGCCGCAACGACAAGTTCACGCACCGATTTTCCCCAGAATTCCAGTATTTCGTCATCCCTCTTCCGTTCAGAG
Source organism: Ignavibacteria bacterium (assembly GCA_016178595.1). Taxonomy (GTDB): domain Bacteria; phylum Bacteroidota; class Ignavibacteria; order UBA10030; family SZUA-254; genus JACOSY01. The sequence goes on along the minus strand of JACOSY010000059.1, from coordinate 81,176 downwards.
AACCACCCATCGTCCTGCAACAAGCGATCAACGTGTTCATGCTTCCGGAGGAATTCCGCGAGGTACGATTGCACCGTTCGCTGACCGAGCATGCGGATAACTTCCAAGGCCTCGTCGCGCTCGACCGGCTCTTCCGGCTTCCGAAGGATGGATTCAATGGTCTCCCGCATCGCTTCCTGTTCGAGAAACTGTTGATCGACACCTTCCAAAACGATGAACGCTGCATCGACATCGGCTTCGACCGGAAATTCACGGAGGAGTTGAGCGCAAAAGGAATGAATCGTGCCGATGTTTGCCGACGATAACTGATCGCGAATATACTCGAGAGCGTATCGCTCCCCGGATGTGATCGGGTTTCTGATCTTCTGCTCGATATGTTCGGCGACTTTCTTGCGCAACTCGCTCGCAGCCTTTTCGGTAAACGTGATGGCAACAAGCTGCTTCACCGGTATTCCGGTTTTGAGAAGAATATCGACAAACCGTTGGACGAGCACCGTCGTCTTTCCAGCTCCGGCATTCGCTGTGACGGAGAGATGATGCTCAAAGTCCAGAGCTTTTTGTTGGTGTTCGGTTAACACTCGGCAGCGATGCGTAATGATGTTTTGAGGTGCACAATATCCATGAGTTATTCTACAAGTACAAGCAAACCTTCATCGCGATAAGAATCTACTATTATCCTTTCATTACTGCAAGGGGTTTGAGTCGTGCTACCTTCCGCGCAATGCCTGCGCCATGCACAACATCAACGACCCGGCTGACGTCTTTATATGCATCGGGCTTCTCCTCGACGAGACCTGCACGTGTTTCTCCTCTGACAAGGATCCCCTTTTCCTTCATTTCCGTTATCAATTGCTCAGCCGTCGTCTCGCGTTTCGCTTGCGTTCTGCTCTTCGCGCGACCGGCGCCGTGGCACGAGGAGCCAAAAGTCTCTTTCATCGCTTGTTCTGTCCCGACCAGCACATACGAGAACGTGCCCATGCTTCCGGGAATGAGCACCGGTTGGCCGGCATCTCGCAGCTCCTCGGGAAGTACAGGATGATTTTTCGGGAATGCACGAGTCGCTCCCTTTCGATGCACCAATACCTTCTTACGTGAACCGTTAATTTCATGTTCTTCATTCTTGGCGATATTATGGCAGACGTCGTAAACGATTCTCAAACTGCCGTTGCCGAGCACGCGCTGAAATACACTGCGTGCCCGGTGCGTCATCATCTGCCGGTTCGCGAAGGCAAAGTTTGCCGCGGCAGCCATTGCCTTGAGATAATCCTGTCCTTCTTTCGATCGAATCGGAACACAGGCGAGTTGCCGGTCAACGACTGAGATGCCGTATTTCTTCATGCCATCCTGCATGATCTCAAGGTAATCGGTGCAAACCTGGTGACCGAGGCCGCGCGAGCCGCTGTGGATCAAAACGACAATCTGGTTTTCATGTACGCCGAAGCGTGATGCAGTGCCGGCATCATAGACTTCATCGACAACCTGAATTTCGAGAAAGTGATTTCCCGATCCAAGCGTGCCAAGCTGCCGGTGTCCTCGGTCCTTCGCGCGGTGGCTGACGAGCGAAGGATCGACATCCGGTATCTTTCCATAATCTTCGATGCGCGCCGTGTCCTCTTCATTGCCGCAGCCATTCTCCACGGCCCACTGCGCACCGTCGCGAAGGACGCGATCGAGTTCTGCCTTCGAAATCTCCAGTAGTCCTTTTCGTCCTGTTCCGCAAGGAATATCTTTGAAAAGTTGATTGAGCAGATGATCGAGTTTTGGTTTCACTTCGGTCAATTGGAATGGCGATGCAAGAAGCCGGACGCCGCAATTGATATCGAACCCGACACCGCCGGCGGACACGACTCCTTCCTCCAGGTCTGCGGCAGCCACTCCACCGATGCAGAAGCCGTATCCTTGGTGCGCATCGGGCATCGCCAGCGATCGCCCAACAAATCCGGGAAGCGTCGCGACGTTTGCAATCTGCTTTTGGGTTTGATCGCCTTCGATTTGCTTGATTAGCGTATCGTCAGCGTATATCAAGCCTTCGATTCGCATCCCTGCCAAGTAAGATTTGGGTATGAGATAACGGTAGTCGTCGATCTTCTTGAGCATAGAAGTCAGATGTCGAGATACACTGTTATCCTCCCACCCTCTGCATTTTCCTGGATGAGGAGTTGATGATAGGTTACCGCTTTCACATCTAACTTTGTTTTGTGCTTGAGCGGAGAAAATTGTTCGCCGCAAATTGTTGCCCACAGTTTTGCCGGCGAGAGCTTATGGATTGCTGCCTCACACACTACGAACTGTCGGCCATCATACAAATACAGAATTTCCGTCAGCCATTTCACCAGAAGCTGCTCGAAGTCTGAGGCCGTGATCTCGACCTCGCGCTGCTCACGAGACTCGACGGTAGAATGCTCGATAATAATGGAGGTGAGCGCAACAGCCGCTTGTTCAAAAGCCTCTGCCAGCGTAGCGCCATAGGCTTCGATGCCGAGGTCGGCAGGGTGATCGAGTATCGTGTAGCCGGGCTTCATCTGTACGCAAGATACGAAGCACCGCAGGGAATATCAACGTGAACAACTAAAGAGCCGGACCGATCGAGAAATACAGAAGCAGCGGTCCGAAGCTCAGAGGCGTGTTGGGAAGGTCTCGTCTCGGATAAAAGCTTTTGCCGATACCGAACGATGCCGCGCCAAGCGGCGTATCGAGTGCCAACTCAGCTCCGATGCCGTGCCGGAAACTGTTGAGCTTTAATTCCTGTGGAATGAGCGAGATCGTTCCAAGATCGTAGCGCACCTTGATATACGTATCGAAGATGATTTTGAACGGCAGCGCGTACCGGTACTCCGTGTTGATGACGAAAAGCTGCCGGCCATAACTATCGTCGTCATGCAGGCCAAAAAACGAGTTGAAGCCGCCGAGCGTGAACTGCTCGGCAATCGGCAGCGTTTCATCTGCGAACCTGAAGGTAATTCTTGGTCGAATCGTATGACGCTGCAGCGGTGTGATATACGCTTCATACGTGACGCCGATCTTGCCGAATCCAACCTCGCTCCCGAGATTCTTCGACGCAGACTCATAGAACATCGAGAGGTACATCCCTTCGGTTGGGAAGAGGAACTTGTTCTCCGTATCTACAGTGCTCTGCAATCGAACGCTCGCAAAATGATACTCTTCGGGCGCGTAACCATTGCCCGAGATGCTGACAATTCTGTGGTGTTCGACTCGAAGCTGCGCTGTGACATCTCCAAAACGCTCGAAGTGACTTCCGAACAACATAGTTCCGCCATAAATATCTTTGCGGTATTTTCCAAACTCTATTCTATCCCAGCTGCGCGAGTCGGTCGAGAGATCGTCTCGATACGTAAGAATGTCGTGCGAGTTGAAGTATCCCCTTACATTGAACGTGAAGTACGTATTGAAAATTCTGTTGACCGTATAACCAAGCTGCACGTGCCTGTCGCGGTAGCCGTAACGGGCGAGAAGTCCGAAATCCTCCCATGCGCCGCGAAAGTTTGCATCACGGATATCGACGGTCGTAACGATGCTGCGCTCGTTATCGGCATAGAGGCCGAGCCGCACAAGCTCGGAGCTTTTCTCCTTCACTTTCAGGACGATGATCGGTTGATTGCCGCTGTAACGGACATCCAACAACACATACTCGAAGAGGCCCGTGCTCTTGATGTTCGTGATGCCTTTCGCTGCTTGATCGACGTTGAAGATGTCTCCCTCATCAAGCGGGAATTCCCGCCTGATGATGTAGTCCTTCGTTCGCACGTTGCCTTCGTAGTGAATCTGCGCAATCGTTCCTTCATTGATGTGAAAGTTCAGCGTCCCTTTCGTCGGATCGACGTGGACAGACTCAATCCGGGCGAGCGAATATCCTTTCTCGCGATACAACGTAAGAATATCTTCCATCGCCTTCTGAACGTCGGCATAGTTCAACTCTTTTCCTTTGAAATGAGCGATCTCCTGTTCAATAAGATCGTTGGCAATCAGTTCGTTGCCGGAAAACGTAATCTCGTTCAGCGGTGGATACGCCGAAACGTGGTACAAGACTTCTGTAGGGCTTGCGGTGCTTGACACTTCAGCAGAGACGTTCTGATACCGACCCGACGAGTAGATGCGATTGAGAAACGATTCGATAGAGCGAGGCGAAACTGTTTGCTGTTGAATCTCCGTAAGAATTTCTTGATGAATCTCGCTCGAGATCGAATCGCCGCTGAACTTTACATCGACATTCTTAAATGTTTCCGGCGACAGAGACGAGATGATCTTTGTATGTTCATTGAGAGCATCGTGGATGGCGTGAATGTTCTGCGTTGCCGCCCGTTCCCCTTCAATGATCAGCGAATCGATTCCCGTGAAGTCGGAAACAATGCGATTCCCCCTATCCGGCGTGATGACGATATCGGCAAGCTTCAACTGACGCTCATTGTTTTCCTGCATCATGATCGTCATGATCTGATCGGCAATCTCCCACGGCGCTTCGAGCTGGCTCGCGTTGCGCATTGAGCTGGTCGAGTTTACGACAATCACGACATCGCAGCCCATCGATCGGGCAATATCGACAGGAATATTGGACGTGAGCCCGCCATCGACAAGGTACATCGAATCGCGCTCAATCGGCGAGTACAACAGCGGCACCGTGACGCTTGCGCGCATTGCCTCGGCGAGCGAGCCGCGATCGAGCATCACGCGTTTCCCGGAAATGAGATCGGTTGCAATCGCGCGGAACGGGATTTTCAGATCATCAAAACTTGGATTCGGATGGTAGAGCGCTTGCAGCGTGAGATACGAAAAGAAGTTTGAGAGACGCTGCCCGCCGGAGATGGCCGATGGAATGATCGGCTCAAGCCCATCGAAGCGAATGACGAGGTAGCCCGACTGCTGCGAGAGTTTTTGTTCAAGAAACAAATCCGTTCGCTTCGTTTCTTCGGAGAACGACAGAAGCTCGCTCCAGTTTGCGTGCGTTGCAATGCTCTCGATCTGCGTCGTTGAATATCCTGCCGCGTACAATCCGCCGACGACGCTGCCGAGGCTATTCCCGATAATCAAGTCGATCGGGATATCATTCTTCTCCAATGCGCGAAGAACGCCGATCTGCGCCAGGCCGCGAGCGCCGCCGCCGCTGAGCACAAGTCCCACCTTTGGCCGGCCGAGCCTTTCCGGCGATTGCAGGCGAATGCCATTGAACTGCTGCGGCGAAAGCGTCGGGCGAATGATGAATTGGGTTTGAGCGAAGACAAAAAGAGGGAGAACGATCAGCAGGAGCTGGAGTGTAAAACGACGCAGTGCGATGATCGATCGGTCAGTCAATACATTTCCTACAGAATTGCGGATGTAAAGTAGAAATTTTTGGGAGGAAAAGCAAGGGGGGAAATTTACAGTCTACGACTCGACGAGCCGTAGACTCGTCGAGCGGATGAAAGGGATTGATGGATAGCTGGAAGGCGACGTCACATGATGGCGCGCGGAACAAGCGCAGGCTCGTTCCCAACCTCTGGTTGGGAACACAAGAGGAAGTACCAGAGCTTGGGAGCGAGCAAAATCTATCGGGTACGCGACCATAAAGGTCGCGGCTACCGGCTGCGCTGTTCCACAAACTTTTCAATCGTCTCTCGCATCTCTTCAGAAAATCTCTCCCGGCTGAACTTCATTGCATGATCGCGGATCGTGCGGCCATCAAATTCCTGTTCCCGAAATTCTTGTACTCTTCGCTCCAGGCTCTCCGCACTTTGCTCCTGGAAGAAGAGTCCCGTCTTTCCTTCCACCACAGTTTCAAGCGCGCCGCCTTTGCCGAAGGCGATAACAGGCTTGCCGCACGCCATTGCCTCGACAGGCACGATACCGAAGTCTTCCTCGCCCGGGAAGATCAACGCGCGGCAACCGGAAAAATACTTCTGCAGCTCGTCATCGTTTGCCCAGCCGATAAATTCGATGTTCGGCTTCGCCATCGCCTTCAACCGCTTCTCTTCCGAGCCTGTTCCGACAATCGCCAGTTTCTCGCCAAGATGGTTGAACGCTTCGACAGCAATATCAATTCTCTTGTATGGAACGAGCGCCGAGACGATGAGATAGTAATGTTCGTCTCTCGTCGATAAAGAAAATCGGGCCGCATCAACCGGCGGATAAACGACTGTCGAATCTCTCCCGTATATTCTCATAATCCGCTGTCGAACATTCTCTGAATTCGCGATAAAGTGGTTGACATTTTTTGATGACTTCACATCCCACCGTTGCAAAGAACCGCGGATCGTTTTCATTGCCAGTCGAACCGGCAACGAGGCTTGCTGTTCCCCGAAGTACTGTTCGTACTGATCCCAGATGTACCGCATCGGCGTGTGACAGTAACAGACGTGCATCGCATCGTCTCTCACGCGGACACCCTTTGCGGCAGCATGACTGCTGGAGATGACAAGATCGAAGTCACGTACATCCAAACTCTTTGCTGCAAGAGGAAACAGCGGGAGGAAATGCTGGTAATGACTTTGTCCGAATGGAATATCCTGCAGGAATGATGTCGTAATGTTCATCCGCTCGATTGCCGGTGAACAGCTTCCCTTGCGATGGACAAGTGTGAAAAGAGGTGCGTTTGGAAAAAGCTCGCACAGCACTTCGAGTACTTTTTCTCCTCCCCGCATACGGGTAAGCCAGTCGTGGACGAGTGCGATATTCGGTTGTGCGGGCATCGTGGAGGAAAATATACGAAGATTGAGGGAGAATCGGTAGAGCGGTTGCATCCAATGGCACTCGTCCGTATATTTGGACAACTGTTTAGCTCGGAATTCACTTTTTAGCAACCTTCTCATCCATCAATGACGTTACTCCTCGCACTTGTGATAGCGTTCCTCTTGTTCTTCACGAGTGTCACAATCATTCTCTTTCTCGTCGGTCCGACGCTTCTCTTGCGCCCGCGCCGCCGCACGGTTGACGTCTACCGTTCCCTGGGCGTGCCGACATCGCCGAAAGAACTTGGCCTCTCCTTCGACGAGATCAACGTTCCCGTCGATGACGATACCAAATTAAACTCGTGGCTCATCAAGGCGGGATCTCCCGTCAAAGGAACGATCATCTATCTTCACGGTGTCGGTGATTCGAAGATCGATGGGCTGCAATTCGCAAAGCTCCTTCACGATCACCACTTCAATGTTTTTCTGTACGATGCACGCCGGCATGGCGACAGTGATGGCCGCTTCTGCACCTACGGCTATTACGAGAAACACGACGTCTCCAAGGTCATCGACTATTTCATGACACGCACGGATATGCGACTCGGGAAAATCGGTTTGTTCGGAACATCGATGGGCGCTGCAGTGGCGCTGCAGGCCGCCTCCATCGATAAACGCATCGTTGCCGTGGTTGCAGAGAATTCCTTCGCCACGCTTCGATCCATCTTCGATGACTACCAGAAGCGGATGATCCAGCTTCCTTTCCACTACCTGCGCAACATCGTGATCGTCCGGTCGGAATTGATGGCCAAGTTTAGAGCAAGCGACGTCTCACCGCTGGACGCTGTGAAGAAAATTTCCATTCCCATCCTCTTCATCTATAGCGAGAACGATCAACTGATCAAATACACATACTCCTTGACACTCTACGACAACGCGACTGGCCCTAAGGAAGTCTATCCTATCAAAGAAGCGATGCACCATGATACGTGGAACGTCGCCGGCAAGGAGTACGAAACGAAGGTGTTGAAATTCTTTGAAAGGAATCTTCAGTGAAGTACTTCCTGTTTGCGATGCTTTCCATTTTTTCGCTTGCTTCTCTCCACTCCGGGACGGAATTCTCACAAGACAATGCCGCTGTAATCCTGAAGCACCTCGCGGTTGAGATCGGTCCGCGGCCGATGGGCTCGCCGTCTGAACAGGCTGCACTTGCCTATGCTGTCAACAAATTTCGGGAATACGGTTGCGATACTTCCTACGTCATGCCGATGACGTACACATCGCGCGCGAACACGACGAGCGGGATTGCGGTCGGGATCAAGCACGGTGCAACGCAACGTATCATCGTCATCGGTGGACACATCGATTCAGCAGGGCCTGAAATCCCCGGCGCTGATGATGATGGATCGGGATCGGCTGTCGTGATAGAATGTGCGCGCACCCTCGGACAACGGCCTATGCAGTCAACGATTGTTTTTTGTTGTTTTGGCGGGGAGGAGCAAGGCTTGGAAGGTTCAAATTACTTCGTCGACCATTTCTCCGACATTGACAGCGTTGCATTGATGCTTCAGGTAGACATGGCAAACGGACTCGGAATACTCGAGATGGATCCCGATGTCGGAGGCGGGATAAGTGCACCTGCCTGGTTACCGCGTGCCGCCGTTGAAGAGTTTTCCAGGTTAGGGTATGAACATCTCCGCTACCCCACTCATTTCTTCTCGCTCAATTATGCGGGACAGGCGGGCGCAGGATCGGACCATGAATCGTTTCTTCGGAAAGGAGTCCCGGCCATAGATTTTTCCACCGATGTCGCCAAACCGATTCATACGCCGCGCGATAACTTCGAGAACTTCGATCCGCGAGGATTGAAACGATCGGGCGATCTCGTATTGAAACTCGCCGAACGTTTTGATAGCGGCGTGCTGTCGCGAGAGGTTGAACGATACTGGCTCTACCTCATAGGCACAACTCCAATTTTCATTCCGATCTGGGCATTGTGGACGTTTGTAGGAATTGCGCTCACGACAACAATCGCTGCGCTTATCGCTGCACATCGACAGCGTAAGCTGCAACAGCCGGCAGAGCACATACGATGGTCCGGCCTGAAGGTATGGCTCTTCTCTTTGACGATCATTGCTTGCGGTTGGTTTTCATCCGACGTCATCGGACTCCTGCGGGGTCTTCGCCATCCGTGGTTTACAGCGTTCGATACTTACTACTTGCTCGCCTTCCTTGCAATGATCATTGGCGGATGGATAACGCTTCGTTTAGCGAGACGACTCAGGCTTGCCCCATCGTCATTCGAATTTGCAGCTCGATCACTCATCATGCTCGTCGTATTTCTCATCCTCCTCAGCCTTGTTACCATCAAGCTCACGGTCGAACCGGCGGTTGCTCTGCTGCTCATTAGTCTTGCTATCATTGTTCGTCAGCCTGTTCTCAAACTTGTTTTTCTTGTCCTCTCACCATGGTGGATGATCCGGCTCGTTTTTTCAGAATGGGATGGATTGGTGTTTCGTTCCGTTGCCAACGCCATTCCGACAACGTCTCTTGCTGCGTTCACGCTGAATGGCGGAGCAATCCTCTTCTTCAGTCTCTATCTCTTGCCGTTTCTATATGCATCTGTCGCCGTCATCCGTGATGCACCGGAACTTCAGTCGATTGTCCACGCTATCCGGTCACCACGCATTCTAGCAGTCGTTGGAGTACTCTTTATCGCACTCACGGCCTATTTGCTGGCAACCCCCGTGTACAACGAATTGTGGTACAGGGACGTCCGTGTTAATGAAGAGTACAACATGAACGATCGTTCCAGATCTGTGTTGATCAAGAGCTCCGAGTATCTCTCGGGCCTTAGAATCACTCATGAAGGGAAAGATACGGCAATAGTGGGACGAACGATGAAGGTAGAGATTCAGCCTGCCGGATCATTTGATACGAGCTGGGTAACAATCGGTCGAAATGATTCCATCGAACATCCAGCCGATTCAGTGACAAGCCATCGCGTCCGACTGACACTTGCAATGACGAGGCGGCCGTACACAGTCGCAGTCAGTTATTCCCGCGACGGGAAAGTGGTGCCGGGATTTGAGACGCGCTACAAGTATTTCAGTACGAAGACAGGTACTACGGAGATTGACTGGTACTCGTTCCCCGACACGATCTTGCGCGTGCCGGTTGAATTCACCGTTCCAGCGGGAGATAGCGTGAAGGAAACAATCGTGGTAACGTTCGACGATTTGGCGTATCCGATGAAGTACGATTTGGATCATGCGTACTTTCTCCCACGGACAAAATACACTTCTTCCTACACGTATCGTAAGTGACCGAATTTACCGGGGACTCGGCTTATTCCCCGCTCCTTTCATCTTGTAGGCAAGTTCTCGTATTGTCGCTCTTGGAATTGTAGTCTCAGTTTTCTTAGCCATGGTTCACCTCTGCGCACAATCCATTTATGTTTGTTTCTTCACGCTCACCGACTCTTCGGCTTTCGCCAAAAGATTGGGAACAAATTTTTCTGAGAATCCTGCAAGAAAGCACCAGACAACCAGCAGCGCGAAGTCTTTCGCGCCCAGAAGAACCCAGCTCGGCTTGACTGTCGACATTGTTGAGACGATCTTACTCTGCAGCCGTTCTCGATTGAAATCCTTACGCAGAGATAGAGCAGTGTCCCTCTCCATGAAAGCGTCAAATCCCTTGATCAGTCGATCTCCTTCAAGCATCTTCGAATCATTAAGCTCGCCGAACATGAGCCGCAAATGATTTTTCACTGAATCCCGGCGCAACGGGCTTCCCGGAACCGACTGACTGTCGGCGACATATTCAATCACTTGGTTTATTTGACTCCTACTCAGCCGGGATGGAGTGAGATCCGGGAAAAAACTCCCGCCGAGCAATCCACCGTTGAGAAGGTAATACATGATAATTCCCGCACCCAGTCCGACTGTGGGCCGGAACAAAAGAATAGCAAACGTCCTGAGGCTCGCGAGGTCATCGATTGTAACGTACTTAAATCTCTCCTCCACATTTACGAGTGTCGACCAGCACGCTCCCATGAAACCCGTCATTACTGCGACGAGCAGATTGAGATCTTCAAAGTCGGGATGAGCTCCAGCCCAGAGTATCAAACCGACGAACATGAGAAGGGCGATCAAAAACAACAGGACGGTGTTTCGCCGAATGTCTCTCTGATATACCCGGGTGACCTGCTGCTTCGTATACGACCATTGCAAGTCATTGATCATTCGATGGAGAATCGTTCGTTGCTGTGCGACATCATTCTTCGCCAGCACATCGTTCACCAAGGCCTCGTACGAGTCATAGCTGTCTTTGTCGAGCTGACTTTTGGCCTCCCCTAATCGCCTCTTCAGCGTCGTCGATATACTTGCATCATCATAGATTTCTACCAGGAGACGTTCGATCTCATAAGCGGTTCGAAAACTTATTGGCCCGTACTTGATAAGGAATCTCACCCTCTCGACCAATTCATGGGGAGGATTCGGATTATGAACAAGCGCTTGGTCAAAGCTTGCTCTCACCGTAATCATGAACTGTTCGGCCAACTCTTTTACGTCGTATGTTCCGACCGTGATGCGTGCAAGCAAAGCAATGAGCTGGCGAATCCACTGGGCGACCGTATGCAGAAGAGCTTTCATCTTTTCTCCCATGATGATACCTGAAATGAATTATACGGGAAACGGCGTGGGGCAGATCCGTGAGGTGCTTTATGATCTAGTATCCCCCGCTAATTGGTAGGAAATATATGCGATTGGATCGCGATTGTCAAGTCAAAAATGGGCAACAGCAGGTTGAAGATATTGATCTCAAAAAGGGGTGTTTGAATGAAATCCCAAAGACTCTTCGGAATGCATCTTACGCTGGAAGGAAGCAGCGGTGGATCAATTATCGAACGATGGCGTTTGTCGATTGCTTCGCCTATCTGTCGGATAAGGTGTGCCGTGAATCAAACCTCTCCCTTGACTGCAATCGTCGTGTCTCTCATGGAGGGAAGACACGTTCGCTACCGCAGTGATAACTGGAAATCCACAGGAACCGTGCTGTTGGCAGTAACCGTTACCTCCTTCATCACTTCGTAGGGTTCTTCGAAAATATATTTTTTGACTTTCCCTTTTTCCATCTCTTTGTTAACAATAGTAATTCCTTCATGCCACATCTTCACGATGTATTTTCCAGGTGGGATGTTATCAAGACGGAAGTTCCCATTTTTGTCTGTCACGGAATAATATGGATGAGGAACGACAACGACAAAGCCGCTCATCCACGGATGTCCCGCGTCGCAGGTAAGAGCAATCGTACCCGGTTTTGAAAGTTGCGCCTGCTTGATCGTCGTACGCTGTCCCTTGATGGGTTGGGCAATGTTGAACACAGACTGTGTTCCGGCATATCCATGAACGCTATGAAGGATTTTATCGCTATTCACGATCTCCAACAATGTTCCCTGAGGAATAATGATGACGTGGGGTTCATACGCACACTTGTACTGGTTGAGAAGTACCTTTGACAGTATGGGAAGTTTTTTCCCTTCCAGAATACTGTCAAGGCTGACGACCGCATTTTTAATTCCGCCGTTCTTACCGACTTCGAGTCTGGGCGAAACTTTTGCCGAGCCGCACTGTGCGTTGTCCTTCGTGATCTCCATCTTCTCATTGTTCGAGACATCGCCTTTGAGCTGGACGATTCCGGTAATCATTCCACCATTTGTGACTTCGACTTCTTTGTAGGATAACTGTGCATGCAGCGGTATTCTCAACAAACCTACCAGAAGAACTCCTTCGATAAGAAATCCTTTCATCATCGTGCGTAAAAAAAGAAGAGCCGATAGCAATCGGCTCTTCCATATTTTTTCCTTCACCATCGAGCTTCGTATAGTATTTTACTTCTTCGCATTCGGCGTAGGAATTTTTTCACCGGTTGGAGAGATTGGATCGGGAACTGCATTCTCGATCGGTTTGAGCGTTCGAAGATATGCAAAAATAGATCGAAGATCATTATCGGTGAAATTCCGGTACTCCGGCCATGGCATCGGAGGAAGAATATCTCTTCCTTCTCCCATGTGTTTTCCTGTTCGGATCGCCTTCATGAACATTTCTTCCGTCCAGCTCCCGATGCCGGTCGCAGTATCAGGCGTGAGATTCCGCGTGAAGCTCACACCCCATGGTCCTGCCCATGCAGTGAAGTGATTGTTCGTCACGGCACCCCACTTGTCGGGACCGAGTATTGTGGTTGGAATCTGTAGAAGTGGCTCGCTCGCAGGATGACCCGAGAGGAGGCGAGACGTATCGGGAATAGGACCATCTTTTGTATAGATTTTCGGAGAATGGCAATCATTGCAAGCTCCGGTGTTAACGATATACCGGCCCCGCTCTACCATGGCTGCGTTTGATTTGCCGGACTTCCCTTCACTCTTTTTCTCAGACTGAGGGCTCGAGCCGAGAAGAAGAATGCTTGCGACAACGACAACAAGAACGATGATGAATGGAACAATTCGGTTCATAGCATCTCTCCACTATTGTGATGTGATTGATATCCCTCATACACGAGAGATAATTGTTGGGAATTGAAAAGTCGGAGACAATATACGGGATTACACACTTTTTGTCAAGACCAAAAACTGCGGCGATCATTCATCCCGAAGGAACCGAAGGACTTCCCTCATATCCTCCGGCAATTCGGAATCGAACTTCATCTTCTCGTGCGTAGCAGGATGAACGAATCCGATCGTCTTTGCATGAAGCGCTTGCCGACCGATCATGTTGAGGAAACGGTGAACTTCCTCTTTCTTCTTCTTGTCCGTTCCTCCCCACGCAATGCGACGACCGCCGTAGGTCGGATCGCCGAAGACCGGATGACCGACATGGTGCAGGTGAACGCGGATTTGGTGTGTTCGACCGGTACGAAGTTTTAGTTTTAGAAGCGACAAGTACTCGAATTCTTCAAGCACCGTGTATTCTGTAGCCGCAGTTTTGCCTGACTCGCTCACCGTAATTTTCTTCCGATCCGATTTACTTCTGCCGAGCGACGCTTCGATGACACCGGATTTTTTTTCTTTTCCTTCGAAGCGACCCCACACAAGTGACCAGTACTCGCGGTCGATTATTCGACGGGAGAATTGTTGGGCAAGTTTCGCATGAGACACGTCGTCCTTCGCAACAACCATTAACCCGGAAGTATCCTTATCGAGCCTGTGCACAATGCCGGGTCGCGTATTGTCGTTCAATGTAGAAAGGCGATTATTGCAATGATAGAGGAGTGCGTTAACGAGCGTGCCCGTGTAATTCCCGAACGCAGGATGCGTCACCATTCCTGCCGGCTTATCGACGATGAGGAGGTAGTCATCTTCATAGACAATATCGAGATGGATGTTTTCCGGAAGAACATCCGGCGGCGGCGGTTTGGGAATTGTTATGTGAATGACTTCACCCGGCGATATCTTGTAACTTGCTCTTGCCGGTTTCCCATCGACAAGCACGAGTCCTGCGCCGATGGCCGCCTGTACTTTCGAGCGTGTGACGTTCTCAATGTGGTGCGTCAGGAACACATCGAGACGCTCGCGGACTTTCCCGGGAGGAACGGTGATCTCAATTTCGCGGGACGCCATAGTCCTCACGAGGGCGAGGGTTCGCTCCCTGTGGAAGGAGATTGCGAGTCGGATGAGATGACCGGCGCAGAAACGATCGGCGCACTTGTGCCGTCAGGCGAGACACCGGCCGGTGCCGCAAGTGTTGATTCTTCCTGAACGGTTTTGCGATGAGAAAATAACATCAGGATAACACCGCACGTCACCGATGCATCGGCAATGTTGAAGACGGGCCAGCGCGTAAGATGGTAACCGAAGAAGTTTATGTTGAAAAAATCGGCATCGATAAAATCGACCACCTTCCCATGGAAGAGCGGAGCATCGCTGAAGAGGACACCGTAGAACACGCGATCGATAAGATTCCCGACAGCGCCACCCAGAATGAGAGCGAGTGCAATCCGGAACGCAAGATTCTCGTTGCGTGCTTTGTAAAGATACATCAGGATACCGATGCTGGCGAGGATGGAAAAGATGGAGAAGAATAGCTTTCCGCCGAGATCGATTCCAAACGCCATCCCGGGATTCTCGATATACGTGAGGCGAAGCAAATCGCCGAAGATCGGTCGGCTGGTGCCAAGCGGTAATCCCGGCATACGAATCCCGAGTATGGGGATGCTGATACCTTTCACCGTCAACTTTGTGATCTGATCGGCGAGGATAATAAAGATACTGAGGTTGAGTATTTTCACTGTCTTGTTCGTGAGACGTGGAGAAGTAATTACTTGCCGGAATGCAGTTTGCATTGCAAACACTGTTGCGCATGGGGAACAGCTTCGAGCCGCTCCTTCTCGATCAGCTTGCCGCACATCGTGCAGCGTCCATAGTCCCCTCTCCCGATGCGCTGCAAAGCATCTTCAAGGTGATTGAGGAACTTCCCTTCGCGCGAAGCAAAGAGGAACGTCTTTTCGCGCTCCATCGCGTCGGTGCCCTGTTCCATATGCGTCGAGTAGGTCGAGTTCTCACTTGCGTATTCACCGGTCGTCGTATCCATCATCGAATCACGGAGTGTCTCCAGCTCTTCCAGTATCTCCTTTTTCTTTTCGAGGATGATGTTCTTGAAGTATTGCAGCTCCTGTTTCGTGTAGCCCGTCTTCCGGACCGGTGACTTGGTCTTTTCCGGTTTCGCCGTCTTTGCCCGTACTTTTGCTTTAGGCGTATCCATCGTCTTCATTTTCGTTGCCGTCATACTCTTGGTTGCACCTGCCGTAGTCTTTTTCATCTTAGCCATTGCGTGAAATTCCTTTCTTGTGATTGCGTGGCGTCTGTTCCAACGAGCGCGAGGTCAGCTTGCACCGTTTGTCTTTACCCGCTCGATACGGATGGAACAGGACTCACCATTGATCTCAACCGGATGACTTTCGGCCGGTTGACTTTCTACGAGTTCAACAGCAAGCGTTTCATTCATAATATACGAATTGAGTGACGTAACGGCTTTCATCAATCGATCGTTTCCGTTGAAATAAATCCGGATGCGATCGGTAACGTCAAAGCCGGAATCTTTCCGCATGTTCTGCACGCGATTGACGAATTCGCGCGCGAAGCCTTCGTTGATCAGTTCCCCCGTCAGCTCGGTATCGAGCGCAACGGTGAGATCCCCTTCGGATTCTGCGACCCAACCTTTGATGTTCTCGTGAAGCATCTCAACATCCTCACGAGCGATGGTAACATCCAGGCCATTCACGGAAATCATGATCTCGCCCTTCGACTCAATTTCTTTTATCTCCTGCGGTCCGAAGCTGCGGATCGCATTAGCAATCGGCTGCACCATCTTACCATGCTTCGGCCCGAGCGATTTGAAGTTCGGCTTTACAGTCTTGTGCACGATTTCCGAGTCGTCGCTCACATACTCAACCATTTTCACGTTGATCTCGTCGAGGATGATGTCTTCCATCTGCTCAATCGTCTTCTTATCGACATCCGACGAGACCGGAATGATGACCCGCTTCAACGGCTGGCGCACTTTAAGATTGACCTTGTTCCGAATCGCGCGGACAATTGAAACGATGCGCTGAGCTTTTTCCATCCGTCCCTCAAGCTTGGTATCAATGGCTGGCTCATCGACGTCCGGCAGCATCGCAAGATGTATTGACTCGCCAAGCTCTTTTTTGGTAACGGAATTCAAGTTGCGGAAGATTTCCTCTGCGAGAAACGGTGCGAATGGCGCCATGAGCTTTGCAACCGTCATCAAGCATTCATACAGCGTCTGGTACGCCGAAAGCTTATCCGGCCCCATCTCGCTTTTCCAGAATCGCCGTCGGTTCCGGCGCACATACCAGTTTGAAAGCTGGTCGATGGTGAAGTCGCTGACCATCCGTGCTGCTTTCGTGACGTCGTATGTCTCCATCGCCGCGATGTAGTTCGCCACCATCGAGTTCAGCAGCGAGAGAATCCACCGGTCAATCTCCGGCCGCTGACTATTGGGAACGCGTTCCTTGGCAAACGTGAAGCTGTCGATATTTGCATACAGCGAAAAGAATGCGTACGTGTTGACAAGCGTACCGATGAATTTTCTCTGCACTTCAACCAGTCCGTCTTCGCCGAATAACGTCGGTCGCCAAGGTGGACTTGTTGCAACCAGATACCATCGAACCGTATCCGCGCCGTACTGCTCGATAATCTTGAATGGATCGACCGTGTTCCCCTTCGACTTGGACATCTTTTGTCCTTCTTTGTCGAGAATAAGATCGTTGACAAGGATATTCTTGTATGCAGGACGATCGAAGAGGAACGTGCTGATCGAGTGGAGCGAATAGAACCATCCGCGCGTCTGATCGATGCCTTCACAGATATAATCGGCCGGATGCCGGTTTGTGAACGTGCCGACGTTTTCGAACGGATAGTGCCACTGCGCAAACTGCATCGCGCCGGAATCGTACCACACATCGATGAGCTCGGGCGTGCGTTTCATTTCGCCGCCACAGGAACAATCGAAGGTAACCTGATCGACGAACGGTTTGTGAAGATCGAGCGGTTCTCGAACGTTCTTCCCTTTTTTATACTCTGCAATACTTCCGATGCACTTAAGCGCTCCGCATTTTTCACACACCCAAATCGGCAGCGGTGTTCCCCAGAAGCGATCGCGTGAGAGCGACCAGTCCTTATTTTCTTCCAGCCAATTTCCGAAACGTCCTTCGCCGACTTCCGGCGGAAACCAGTTGATGGTTTTATTCAACTCCACCATTCGCTTCGCGTACTTTGTCGTTGCAATGTACCATGAGTCGCGCGCGTAGTAGAGGAGCGGCGTCTTGCAGCGCCAGCAGTGCGGGTAGCTGTGCGTGATCTTCTCTTTCTTGTAGAGGAGATTACGCTCCTTCAGATTCCAGATGATGTCAGGATCGGCGTCCTTGACGAACTTGCCGGCGAAGTCAGTGACTTCCGGTCCAAACTCGCCGCTCTTGTTCACAGGATGGATTGTTGGAAGGCCATACTTCTTCGCAGTTTGATAGTCATCCTCGCCATACGCAGGCGCCATGTGGACGATGCCGGAGCCGTCTTGCGTCGTAACGAAATCCGCTTCAACAACGTACCAGCCTCTCTCTTTGACTTGATGATAGTTGAAGAGGCGCTCGTATTCTTTTCCGGCCAGCTTCTTTCCCTTCAAACGTTCATGAACAGTGTACTCGCCTTCCAGAATGCCGAGGCGTGCTTCAGCAAGAATCAGCGTTTCACCTTTGTGCTCGACACGAACGTAATTGACTTCCGGATGAACCGCGAGCGCAACATTCGAGATCAGCGTCCACGGTGTTGTCGTCCAGACGAGGAAGTAGGCGTTCTCCTCTCCCTTCACTTTGAACTTCACGTACACACTCGGGTCTTTCACGTCTTCGTAGCCTAACGAGACTTCGTGCGACGAGAGCGGCGTCTCGCACCGCGGACAGTAGGGCTGGATCTTGTAGCCCTTGTAGATCATGTCTTTGTCGAAGTATTGCTTCAAGGACCACCAGACAGATTCGATGTAGGAATTCTCGAACGTAACGTAGGGATGCTGGAGGTCGACCCAGTAGCCCATTCGCTCGGTCATCGTTTCCCATTCGGTCTTGTATTTCCAGACAGACTTCCTGCATTCTTCGTTGAACTTTGCAACGCCGTACTTCACGATCTCGTCTTTGTGCTTGAAGCCGAGCATCTTTTCGACTTCAATCTCGACCGGAAGTCCATGTGTATCCCACCCCGCCTTACGGTGAACCTGGAAGCCGCGCATCGTTTTGTAACGGCAGATGAGATCCTTGAGGGTTCGACTCATGACGTGATGAATGCCGGGACGACCGTTGGCGGTGGGCGGACCTTCATAGAACGTAAAGCCCGGCATCCCCTCGCGAGACGAGACGCTCTTCTCGAAGATGGAGCTCTCTTTCCAGAACTTGAGGATCTCCTGCTCGAGCTGGGAATAGTTTAATTTGTCAGTAAGTTCTTTGAACAATGCTTCTTTCTTTACTTCTTATTCAAATACGAAATCAGCCACATAATCAGACTCAGCACGACGCTAATGATGATGCTCGTCATGATCGGAACATAGAATTGGAAATTACCTCTCTTGATGTTGACGTCACCCGGCAATTTCCCAACGAAAGGAATCTTGTCGATGAACATCAACAGCACACCGACGCCGATAATCACCAATCCAAAAACAACGAGTATCTTACCGAACGGAGCCATAATGATTTTCGATTTTCAATTTTCGGAGGGCAAATTCACAAAAATTGAAAATGGTAAGTTGCAAATTGCAAATTTTATAATCGTTTTACAAGTTCCTTCATGATTGCGGTCAACTTCGGCTCGGCTTTGTTCGCAACCGCAATGACTTCTTCGACCGTCACCGGCTTCAGTGTATCCGGAAAGCACTCATCCGTTATGATCGACATGCCGAGCACGCGCATTCCCATGTGGTTTGCGACGATGTTCTCCGGTACGGTCGACATGCCGACAGCATCCGCACCGATGCCGCGAAGAAAACGATATTCAGCGCGCGTCTCAAGGTTCGGTCCTTGCACGGCAACGAAGACGCCGTGCTGCACTTTGATCTTCAAATCTCTTGCAGCCCTCTGCGCAAGAGAAATCAATTCATGATCGTACGGCTCGGACATGTCGGGAAACCGCGGCCCAAGGTCGTCATCGTTCGGACCGATGAGAGGATTATCGCCCTGCAGGTTAATATGGTCGGTGATGATCATGAGATCGCCTTTGCGGAACCGTGGATTCATCCCACCGGCTGCATTCGAAATCAGCAGCGTCGTTGCGCCAAGGCCGGCTTTGTGCGACATTACGCGCACAGGAAACGTTACCTGCTGCATCGTGTAGCCTTCGTAGTAGTGAAATCGTCCCTGCATCGCGACGACGTTCTTCCCACTCAGCGTCCCGAAGATGAGTTTTCCATGATGTGACTCCACAGTCGAAACGGGAAAGTGTGGAATATCGTCGTAATCGAGAACGGTTTCCTTCCTGATCTCTTTGACGAGACCACCGAGCCCGGTGCCAAGGATGATGCCGATCTCCGGCTGCATCGTTGTGTGCTTCCTGATAAAGGCGACTGCCTGATTGATATGTTTACGAAGCAACGTCATAGCGTAGTATTCACAGCAGATGAATGGGTAAAAGAATACTCATTCCATTAATCCTTTCATCTGCTGTGATTCATCCCTTATCCAGACTCCTGATGATCTCGTCGATCTCTGATTTCTCTTGAGAGAATTCCTGTTGTGTTTCCGGATTGCTCCGCTGGAACTCTTCATCAACTTCAAGCGCTTTGATAATTTCCATTTCCGAATTCAAGAGCATCTTCATGCGAGATACGATCGAATCTTTCTTTGCCCTGAGAATGACAACCTGCTCTTTCACGGCAGTCAGGTCGTTGCGTGCTTTCTCCAGGATATGAGCGGCTTTCATCTCGGCTTCCTGGATGATGAGTTGTGCTTCCTTGCGTGCCGCCTCGATCGCCTTACCGCCCGTCTCCTGCGTCTGCAGTAACGTTTGCCGCACCGCAGCTTCCAGCGTGCGAAACTCTTTCACTACCGTCTCAAGCTCAACGACCTTTCGATCAAGCTCGTCACGCCGACGCTCCGCCTCATCCCAGCGGCTTGCGACTTCAAGGAGAAACGCTCTCACTTCGTCCGGGTTAAATCCACGCAAGCGCTTCCCGAACTCTTTGAGCTTGATATCGCCCGGCAACAATGTTTTCATGAGCCTATGCCTTCATCGGAAACAGCGGCAGCATTCCGTTTCTGTCGACGTCCAAAAATCGCCGTGCCTATGCGGATCATCGTTGAGCCTTCTTCAATGGCAACTTCAAAATCATTTGTCATTCCCATGGAGAGGTGCGGCAGTCGGACATGTTTTCCTTCCAGTTCTTGCTGTAACTGTCGCAGGATTCGAAATGCTGGACGCGATTGCTCGGGATCAGGAAGAAACGGGCCAATGGTCATTAGTCCAGCGACAGTAATATTCGGCAGATGGAGAAGTTTTCCCACAAGGTCCGGTGCTTCATGCGGAGAAACGCCATACTTACTTGTTTCTCCCGACGTGTTGACTTCCACCAAAATGCCGGCCGTGCGACCGATCTGCACCGCACGCTTTGAAATTTCTTGACCAAGCGGAAGAGAATCGACGGAGTGAATCAAGTGAACGCTGCCGAGAATGTGCTTGACTTTATTCGATTGCAGGTGTCCGATGAAGTGCCACCGGATCTGTTCGTCGGCAAGTTCTTGCTGCTTCTGGTGCAATTCCTGCACATAGTTCTCGCCGATATCAGAAACTCCTGCGCGCACGACTTCCCGAATCTTGTCGCTGGTGAACGTCTTTGCAACGGCAATCAGTGTGACTTCTTCCGGTCGCCTGTTGACACGCGCACATGCTGTAAGAATGCGTTCACGAATATTTTGGACATTTTCGGCAACCATCGAGCTTGAGAGAGGTAATATACTTGATTTTGAGACAAAAAACAATGAACTTCACTCGTTCATCGTATCAATGACTTGACTTCCGTTTTTATTTTTGTTTATATTCTTTCAAAGAGTGGTCTGAAGTTTTTGACAGCATACTATCATAGACTCTCTCATGGACCTTTTTGATTACGAAGATAATGATGACGCCGATGAATCGGATTCGAAGAGAGACAATCTCGACGATCAGATCAAGCGGTTCCAAGAGCATTTGAAAGACGGTGGCGGAGGATCGACAAATATCGAAGCCTTGGAAGAAATTGTCAATTACTATTTTGAAGCTGAGAAGTATGAAGAGGCGCTCCATTTCATCAACCTCCTGATGGAATATCTCCCTTTTAGTGCGGACGCTTGGCAACGGAAAGGAATCTGCCTCACCAACCTTCAACGTCCTGCGGAAGCATTGGAGTGTTTCGATAAGGCACTCAATCTGAACCCGGTTGATACCGAACTCCTCGTCAGTCGCGGTCTTGCACTCGATAATCTTGGTCGCTACGAAGAAGCGCTTGGCTGTTTTGACCGTGCCATTGAAATCGATGCGACGAGCGAAGAAGCCCTCTTCAGTAAAGCAATCACGCTGGAAAAGATGGACCGTGCCGACGAGGCTGCCCGTCTCTTCCATTTCATCCTCGATGGCAATCCGCGCCACAAAGAAGCCTGGTACGAGCTCGGCTATTGCTATGATTGCCTCGATAAGTTCGACGATGCGCTCGCGTGCTACGACAAGCATATCGCCTTCGACCCATTCAACCACAACGCATGGTATAATCGAGGCATCGTTCTGAATCGCATGGCCCAGTACACGAAGGCAATCGAAAGCTATGAGATGGCCCTGGCAATCAAGGAAGAATTCGGTGCAGCCTGGTACAACAAAGGGAATGCGCTGGCAAACCTGGGCCGGCTCTATGATGCGGTTGAGTGCTATCGCGAAACGCTCCGCATCGAGCCGAAAGATATTCCGGCATGGCATAACCTTGGCAATGCGTACGAAGAACTGGGTCTCTTCAAAGACGCGATCAAGTGCTTCACGCAGGCAGTCAAGCACGATCCGAAACATTACGAATCATACTTCGGTCGCGGGAGTTGTTACGATTCTCTCCAGCAGCATCGCAAAGCCTACAATGACTATAACCGGGCGCTCGCACTGTGCAAGAATTATCCCGACCTCTGGTACGCAAAAGCAGATGCAGCCTACAGCCTCGGCAAGTGGCGTGAAGCGCTCTACAGTTATAAGATGGCAATCCGCTTCGACCCGACAAACCTGGAAGCATGGTTCGATCTCGGCGAAACGCTTCTGGAGTATGGTTACTTCAAGGAAGCATTGAAGTCTTTCAACAAATGCATCGAGTTGCAGCCGAAGTGGTCCGATCCTTACTACAGCCGCGCGAAAGTTCTCTTTCTCATGCGTAAAACGTTCGACGCGCTCGAATCGCTCAAAATGTCCTTCCAGCTCGATCCGGAGAAGAAAAAGATTTTCGAAAAAGAATTTCCGGGTGTACGCTCGATCAAAGAATTTACCAGCTTGTTGGAAAAGTAGTAAGGTTGTTGTACGATAGTCCCGCACAACGCGGTAGAGTGCATTCCTTCACATTGATGTGTCTCCATGACGTTCGAGGTCCAATCAAAGCACCAGCACCTGCAGTCGATTCTTCACGAGATGGGAAGTATTGTCATCGGGTATTCCGGCGGTGTCGATAGCACGCTGTTACTCAGGGTTGCAGTCGATGTCCTGGGAGAAAAGGCGCTCGCCGTCATTGGAAAGTCGGAAACGTATCCGACACGCGAGTATGAAGATGCAGTCCGCATCGCGAGAGAGTTCGGCGCACGCTTTGAAGAAGTCCGGACGGAGGAAACCGACCACCTGAAGTTCCGGCAAAACCCGGCCGACCGCTGTTATTTCTGCAAGACGGAACTTTTCTCCAAGCTCCGCAGTATAGCAGAGGAGCGTGCCATTCGGTGGATTGCCGATGGAACTATCACCGACGACCTCGGCGACTTCCGTCCCGGCCTGCAGGCAAAAAAAGAACAGGATGTCCGCTCCCCGCTTCTTGAAGCGAACATGAGCAAGTCCGACGTTCGGGAGTTGTCTAAACACTTAGGGTTACCGACTTGGGACAAAGGCTCGTTTGCTTGTTTGTCGTCGCGATTCCCGTATGGCTTTGGAATCACAAAGGAGAATCTTATGAAAGTCGATCGGGCAGAAACGTTATTCCGTGACCTCGGCTTCCGTCACTTCCGCGTCCGCCATCATGACGATAAGACGGCGCGGATCGAGGTCGGCCAGGAAGAGATCGACCGGCTGTTCGATAAGAGCGTACGGACGTTGATCGTCGAGCATTTAAAATCGCTCGGCTTCACATACGTGACGCTTGACCTGCAGGGCTACCGGACCGGGTCCATGAATGAGGTGCTTCCATCCGAGATACTGGAAACCAATACACGGAAGACGCAGCCGTAGTGGTCCAATTGCAGCAGTATTGTTTTTCTCAGGAATAACCCGCCATAAAAAACTTTTCAGAAGCACACACGTATTGCTTTTGCAGAGACGGTTTTGTAAGTTATTATGTAGGAAGAAATAGGAGCAGAAGAGTCGGCATGAAAGCAATGAGTAGTATCCTCGCAGTCCTTCTCGTCGGAAGCTTGATTTCAATCTCCCCGGCAGCCGCACAAAACACAATCTTCGGTCAGAACAAAGTACAATACAAGGATTTCGAGTGGTACTTCATTCAGTCAGACCACTTCGATGTGTACTTCAATCAGGGTGGTGAGTCGCTCGCCGATTTCACCGCCGATGTCGCGGAATCATCGTACGCCTCCATCAGCAAATCATTTCGGTACCAGATTACGAATCGAATCCCTATCGTCGTGTACAACTCGCACAATGAATTCCAGCAGACCAACGTCGTCAATTCCTATCTCGAAGAAGGGATCGGCGGCGTCACGGAACTCTTCAAGAATCGCATTGTTCTGCCCTTCGAAGGCGACTACAAAAAATTTCGTCACGTCATCCACCACGAGCTCGTGCACGCCGTTCTCAACGACATGTTCTACGGCGGATCGATTCAATCCATTATTACCCATAATATCACACTCCAGCTTCCGCTCTGGTTTAACGAAGGGCTTGCCGAGTACGAAGCGCTCAAGTGGGACACGAATTCCGATATGTTCCTGCGCGATGCAACGATCCACGAGTATCTCCCGCCCCTTCAACTCTTGAACGGTTATTTCGCCTACCGCGGTGGCCAGTCGATGTGGAATTACATCGCGACGAAGTATGGCGACCAAAAGATTGCCGAAATCCTCACACGGATTAAAGGCACGCGGAGCGTCGATCAAGGCTTTCGCAGTGCAATCGGTCTCAGCATCGAAGAACTATCGGAACACTGGCAAAAGGATCAGAAAGTTCTCTACTGGCCGGACATTGCAAAGCGAGAGGACCCGGCCGATTATGCCCGGCGATTGACCGACCATCGGAAAGATGGCAGTTTCTACAATACGAGCCCTGCCATCTCACCGCAGGGTGATCGCATTGCCTTTATTTCCAACCGCGACGATTACTTCGATGTTTTCATCATGAATGCAATCGATGGCTCGACACGTGAGAAGATCGTCAAAGGACAGCGAACACCGGAGTTTGAAGAACTGCACCTGCTTACGCCGGGCATGTCGTGGTCACCCGACGGGAAATATCTTGCCCTTGCCGCCAAGAGCGGCGATCGGGACGCAATTGTCATCATCAACACCCAGAATGGCGACGATGAGCGATTTGAATTCGACCTTGATGGCGTTTTCTCCGTAAATTGGTCCCCAGCCGGGACAGACTCTGCTCATCCGGAGAGAAAGCTTGCCTTCGTTGGAACCAAGAACGGACAATCGGACATCTACACGTACGATCTTGATACCAAGAAGCTTGAAAACCTTACCAACGATATTTTCAGCGACCAAGATCCGACGTGGTCTTCTGACGGAACGGCAATCTTCTTTTCGTCCGACCGCAGTACCAACACCGATCCCGCAACAATTCCTGCAAGTTTCAAGATGCAGCGTTACAATTACAGGCAGCTTGACCTGTACCGCATGACGATCGCAACGCACCGCATCGCACGTATTACCGAAATGCCACACAGTGATGAGACATCGCCGGTTGCCGCGCCCGACGGCAAACACCTTTTTTTCATTTCCGACGTCAACGGGATCAACAATGTCTACGCGGCAAATCTGGACAGCGGCACCATTCGTCCACTTACCAATTCGCTCAGCGGTGTGTACCAGCTCTCCCTGTCGCAGGATGGCAGCAAGCTCGCTTTCAGCTCGCTCCACAACGCCGGTTTTGATCTCTTTATCCTTCGAAATCCTCTTGAACGAAACCTCAAAGTCACAGAACTCGAACAAACAGAATATCTCAGACGGGAAGCACTGAGCACATCAGCTTCTCCCACACGAGTACTTGAAGGGAAAGACAGCCTCAGGGTCAACGACGACGTCATTATCAAAACCGATACGCGCGATTCAACCAAGCTCTACGGCGACGATGTCAAGATCGACCTGCGCAATTACGTTTTCAACGAATCATTCCGCGAGCGAAACGAGAAGCGGCTGGATACGGCGAAGTTCCCGCTCGCAATGAACAATATCGACGAGACGGGAAATTACAAGGTCAACAAATACAAACTGAACTTCTCGCCGGACATCGTCTACGGCAACGCCGGTTATAACACGTACTACGGCGTTGAGGGATCGACCATCATGGCCTTCAGCGACATGTTAGGCGATCATCAGATTTATCTCCTCACGAACTTGCTCTTCGACCTGAAGAACAGCGATTATGCGCTCGCATACTTCTACTTGCCGAAGCGTATCGACTATGGGATCGAAGCATTTCACAGCGCGCGCTTCATCTACCTCGCGGACACAATTCTTGGCGAGAGTCTCAACCGCTTCCGGAATTACGGCGTCTCGACCTTCGCCTCGTATCCGATCAACAAATTCAACCGGCTCGAGATGAGTCTCTCGTGGTTCAACATTACACGCGATAATCTGGATTTGGTTTTCGTGCCGTCGCAGCGGCGCAGCCTCATCCTCCCTTCATTGAGTTACATTCACGATAACAGCTTGTGGGGATTGATCTCGCCGGAAAATGGCGAGCGTTACAACGTGAGTATCCTGGCAAGCCCGAAGATCGGAGGCGAAGCGCTCGGCTTCTACACAATAACCGGTGATTACCGAACATACTTGAGGCTCGCGCGAAGTTATTCGATTGCATTCCGCATGGCCGGCGGCGGGAGTTTCGGTCCCAACCCACAACGGTTCATCATCGGCGGTGTGGATAATTGGATCAACCGGCAATTCGAGAACAATCGCATTCCAATTGAGAACGCCGAAGATTACGTGTTTCTCACGGCTGGCATTCCGCTGCGCGGCTACAATTACTCGGCAAGAGTCGGGACGAAATACGCGCTCATCAATACGGAAATTCGTTTCCCGCTGTTCGGTTATTTCACCGCCGGCCCGATCCCCGTCCTCTTTCAGAGTCTCAGTGGACTCCTCTTCCTCGATGTGGGTGCGGCATGGAACGGCAGGTATGATTTCAAGGCGTTCGATAAAGATTCGGGTGGAGACGTGTACATGAAGGATCTGCTCTCCGGCATGGGTTATGGTGTTCGGATGATCTTCCTCGGCTTCCTGTTGAAGCTCGACGTCGCGTATGCTTACAACCTCAAGGAATTCTCCACGCCGAAATATTACTTTTCGCTTGGCGCAGATTTCTAAGCACCAGGGACGGAGCGTTCGCTGTTATCCGACTGGAAGAAATACGGTAAACGTGGCGCCATTCCCGGGATCACTTTCCACTTCAATGCGGCCGCGATGGAGGAGGACGATCGACTTTGCAATAGAAAGCCCAAGCCCGCTTCCTCCCATTTCTCTCGATCGACCTTTCTCAACACGGTAGAAGCGGTTGAAAATTCTTTGCTGATCTTCCTTCGGGATACCGATCCCATCGTCACGGACTTTGACCTGCACGAATCCATTCTGCCGTTCAGAACAGAGTGTCACGTGTCCATGTTCGGGAGTATACTTGACGGCATTATCAACCAGGTTTAAAAAAAGCTGTCGAAGTCGAACAGCATCACCGACAATGACGACGTCTTCGTTCTTCTCCAGTGTAACAGAGATATGCTTTTTCTCTGCAATCACTTCACTATCCTCGTATAATTCGGCAAGGATTTCTTTGAGATTCACTTTTTCAAATGCTATTTCCAGAAGGTCGGGATCGGATTTCGAAAACTCCAGCAAACTATCGATGATCGTTGCAAGGCGAAGTATTTCCTCCAGGTTGCTCACCAGCACACGCCGATACTCTTCAGGCGATTTCGAACTTCGCAAGGCAAGCTCGACTTCACCCCGCATGATGGTAAGCGGCGTGCGCAGCTCATGCGATGCGTCGCTGGAGAACTGCTTGATCTGGTCAAACGATTGCCGCAGCCGGGTAATCATGTCGTTGAAGGTGGAGATCAGCCGCCCGATTTCGTCATCGACGCCACTCTCCGGGATTTGCTTACCGAGATTACTGGCGGAGATTTCCCTCGCGGTCTTCGTAACCTCATCGACAGGCCGGAGGGAAATGAATGCAAGCAGCCACCCGCCGGCAAGGGAAACTCCGAGAGCGATCGGGATCAGAAGTACGAAGATCCGGAAAAGGTCGTCGAGAACTTCGCCCAGTTCTCCGAGTGGATAAGCAATGATGATGCTGAGCTTGTCGGTTTCCACCGATGCGACACGCAGCTCCACCCCGGTGCCGTTGTGCAGCGTTTGCAGTCCCACCGTGTCGCGGGGGAACTCTTCGATCACAATAGATGTGTCGATCGGATGCGAGTGGAAAAGAATCGCACCCGTTTTGTTCGAAGAAACTTCAATGTATGTTTTGTTCGGGTGCAGGACGAGATGGGTGTACACCTGGCCGAGAATCAGGGAAAGGCTGTCGGCGATTTCAAACTCATCCACTTTTTCCTGTGGCTGAACGATCTGCTGCCGTCGGGGAACTCTTCGCAGCAGAGGGCCCGGCGCTTTCGCTTTTCGTGTCTTGGGATCATAATTGTTCTTGAACCAGAGCGCCTCGTACTTCAGCGACTTGTCGAGGTTTATTGCAAGCTGCCGCTGGGTATAGACATACGCAACAATGCCAAAGGCAACAAGTGTGGTAAGGAGGAGAAAGGAATACCAGAGTGTCAGCTTTACACGGATCGACTTGAGGAAGCGCATCGTTACTCGTCCTTCAGCGCATATCCGACACCTCTGACGGTCTGAAGGAGTTTTCTCTCGAAACCGTCATCGATCTTGCTGCGCAGATGATTGATGTAGACATCCACGACATTCGTGCCGGTATCGAAGTTGTAATTCCAGATATGCTCGGAGATGATGGTGCGGGTCAGAACGCGATTGACGTTGCGCATAAAGTACTCGAGCAGCGCGTACTCTTTCCCCGTCAGCTCGATGATGCGGTCTCCGCGCTTTGCCTTGTGCGTGACGGTATCGAGATGCAGGTCTGCGACTTTCAGCAGAGTGGATTTCTCCACGGCACCGCGGCGTAGGAGTGAGCGCACACGGGCGAGCAGCTCGGCAAAGGCAAACGGCTTCGCGAGGTAATCGTCGGCGCCGCTGTCAAGCCCCTCGACCTTATCCTCGGTCGCGCTCTTGGCCGTGAGCATGAGAACGGGTGTGTTCAACTTCTGCACGCGCAGCTCCTTCAGCATCGTGATGCCGTCTTTCTTCGGAAGAAGCACGTCGAGAATGATAAGATCGTAATTCTCCGTTAACGCAAGCGATTTCCCCTGCTCGCCGTCGCGCGCCACGTCGACTGCGTAGCGTTCTTCCTCCAATCCCTGCTGAAGGAACTTGGCAACTTTCTTTTCGTCTTCTACGACGAGAATCTTCATAGCGGCACCTTCTTCCATCCAACCAATATACCGAAAGCTTGATTGCCTTGTGGTTAAGAAATAATTAAAACATTTTAAGGTGAGATCAAAGTTGATGACGGTACGACAGATATCCGTGAAGGAGAAAACCTTGCGAAGGTTTTTAGTCCATAATCTCTTGAACCTTCGCAAGGTTCTTGGTCGTTGGATTCCCGACAAGAGCATTCGGGAATGACAGGCCCTCTTTTTTGTCATTCCGCAATGATTTCATGCGGAATCCATTCTCAGCAAATTTGCCGCAGACGCGTATGCCTATCTCGTCTTTACTGAAATTGCAACTCCACAATCTTCTTGCTTGACACTAAGCGGCGGAATCCGTACTTTCCCTACATCATTCATGCTGCCCGGTTGTATTCCGCGAGAGCATTTCGTTTGAAGGGGCGGAGAAACAGCGGCGGTAACAGCCGGGGAGCTCTTTTCACACAGCTTTTCTCAGTTAATCATTTGATAAAATCTGCTGTGGGAGCGATCAGCATATTTAAGAAGACTTACATTCTTTTGGAGGGTGAGATGTTAATTCGAATCATGTCAGCATTGATGATAACCGTAGTTCTAATCTCCGCAATCAGCCACGCTCAAGGGGCAGGCGATGCATTACGCTTCGATGGGGTTAATGACTATGTCAATGTGATAAACAGCGCAAGTTTGAATCCCGCCAACAACATCACAATCGAGGCGTGGATTTATTTTGAGTCCGGCGGCACTGGTAACCCTCGAATAATCTCTAAAGAAAGTAGTCCCGGCTCTTATGGCTTATGGCTCAATGGAACAGGCACATCCCGTACTCTTGGATTTCAGGTAGTTGCGGTATACCAAAATTTCTACTATTACTATACCCTGAACACTTCAAGCTTTCTTAATGCAACCACATGGTACCACGTGGCGGGAGTCTATGATGGAACAAATCTGTCTATCTATGTAAATGGTTCTCTGGTAGCATCAACTGTGCACAGTGGTACTTTGCGTCCTAGCACCATTGACGTCAATTTTGGCCGAAAATCGGTGAGTGCCTTTGACCAATTTAAGGGACTTATTGACGAAGTTCGTATTTGGAATGTACCACGCACTGGATTACAAATTCAGCAAAACATGAGTCAATGCCTAGTCGGTAACGAATCCGGTCTCGTAGGTTATTGGAAATTTGATGAAGGAACTGGTAATGTCGCTGCCGATTTTAGTGGTCATGGCAATTCCGGCACATTAACTAACGGACCGGTTTGGGTGTTTTCATCGGCTCCGATAGAATGTACTCCGTCCAATCCCGACATCACGCTCCGCGACGGGTCGCCATCCCACAATACCATTCCCAACCAAGGGTTTACTTTCACAAAAGTGAACTCAGATCTGTCTGAGATACACAAAGGTATTCTAACAACGGATGCACAAGGAAAAGTTACACTTCCGTCAGGTTGGTTTGCAACAGGTGATACAGTTAAGATTGAACAGATTGTAGATGTTAAGCATACAAGTCGACATGCTGCGATCGATGACACGGCGTATGTTCTGAAAATTGATAATGCTCGATTTAACCCCGATGGCTCAATTCATTACTACACTCTCACAAGTGCGTCCAATCAAGCCGATACAATTGGGCACGCTACATTTATGTACGATCTTATCATTTCAATTGAGTGGGATGCCACACAACAGTATATTGATTCACTTGCGAAGGGGATGCGTTACGCTTCGAATTATCTCTACGATGTCTTGGATGGGCAAATTTTCTTCCGCAAGATTCTGGTCTACGACGACAAGCAGCATTGGGATGATGCTGATATGCGAATCCATGCGAGCAACACGTACGCTCCCAAAGAAGGTGGCATAATTGTTGACCACATGGAGATGCCGAGGCAGTGGTTCGGGAGAGAGGAATATGGACCAATTTCTAGTCTGTTGTATCCTTATAGTCTGACGAAATCTGAGGACTACAGAACAAAGATCCATGAGTTCGGCCATTATAACCTGCTGAAGTTTCTTGATGAACATGAGGATAAGTGGGGCAATGATTATTACTTTCCTTATAACTTTGGATTCATGGACTACCAATACGACAATATCGATTTTGAAATTCAATATTCGTCAGAGATATCCTCCGCTGCCAGATATCCAACTCCTTTTTATCAGAAAACAGCGCAGTGGCAACAGTATCACATGAGTTGTTGGGATTACTTTGAGTCACAATATGAAAAGGTAGTAAATGGGATTTTTGTTCCGATAGTAAAGCCATCAGAGAGAGTTTTACAAGCTTCTCAGGATTATTTTGTTGGACCAAATGACAACATCAATAGCCTAGACTATGATGTTGGTACCCTGTTAAAGATCATAACTCATGATGCTGTCAACGGTGCATTCGATTGCAGACTAATTGGAATAGCATATCTTGATGGAACACCTGTCGATGGAGCGAGTCTTTGGTCAAAAATACCTGGAGGGAGATCCATGTATCAAGGGAAGACCTCAAACGGCCAGATCTACGGCCTTGGGTTACATGTCGGAGACAAGGTCAGGATTTTAAAGATATTCTCAAGGAAGCCATTCTATCGTACGTACACTCTTCCTGCGTGCGGGCAAGTTGCATACGCATTAGCGAGTTCAGATACAAGCATAGCACTCGAAGAGATTTATGGTGGCTACAATGTAAGGTTGGCATTGGAGATATCTTCACTCGATCATTACAATTTCATTGCAAGCACAAATAAACTTTTTGGAGGAGACGCTAACCTAACCGTTTCAACCGACGGTGATAGTGATATCGAGTATGCGCTGCAAGCTGATTCATCGGCACACGTTTACAGTGCGACTCTATCCGATTCACTCGGTGATCGAGGGTTAATTTTCTTAGGGGCCCTCGACGATTCTCTTAAGTCGTTTGATGTACCTGCTCAATACTCCATTCTCTCTCTGCCGGATAGTCAACAAGCATTAACCATAAGCGATTACAATCAATTGTGTCAACTTCGAATCGATTCCTTGAATCTTGGACTGGGCAAAGTTGCGATTGTCTCAACTGACTTTCCTCCTCCTGAAAACGGTCTTGATTCTTCGAACCACAGGTTGAGTTTAGTATACAATGTGTCATTCTATCCGACTTCATATCAACTTCTTGGACAAAACACAATTGAGATAAGTTATGACCAGTCAATGCTCAACGAACGAAGTGAGGAAAGCATTGGAATCTTCTTTTGGAACAATAATAGATGGAACCCAGTCGGTGGCACGATTGACACGAATCGGAATACAATCGTTGCGCCAATCTCGTCCGATGGCATATATGCCATCTTCACAAAATCGCTACTGATGCAGCATTTTTTGGATAGTTGGAATATGATCTCTGTACCATTAGCAGTCACGGATTATCGTAAGTCAATTCTTTATCCATCTGCTTCGTCAAATGCCTTTGCTTACCAAGGCAGTTACGTTACAGTGGATTCTCTGAGAAATGGAAGTGGCTATTGGCTAAAATTCCCAACGGCAGATAATTTTAGTATCTCGGGTGAGCCGATCGCTTCAGAAACCGTTGCTGTCAATCAAGGTTGGAACATGATCGGTTCGCTTTCGGTTCCTATTCCTGTTTCGAGTGTCAGCACGATCCCTCCCGGAATACAAACATCTGAGTTTTTTGGATACGATGGCAGCAATTACACCATAGCCTCAACAATCGAGCCCGGACAAGGCTACTGGATTAGAGTCATGCAATCGGGAGTATTGTTACTCAGAGAGCAGCAAGAAGTGGTTCCTCTGAACCGGATTAGGATCGTCCCATCATCCGAATTACCTCCATCTCCCCCAGATGGTGCGATTGGCAAGACAGGAATTCCTGCTTCATTTGCCCTCGCCCAATCCTTCCCCAACCCCTTCAACCCGTCAACTGTTATTCGTTATCAGTTACCGGTTACAAGTCGTGTTACGCTCAGGGTCTTCAACTTGCTCGGGCAGGAAGTGAAGACGCTGGTCGATGGGATACGAGATGCGGGATACGAGTCGGCGGAGTGGGATGCAAGCAGCAATGCAAGCGGCGTTTACTTCTACCGCCTCGAAGCGACGAGCACGGCGGATGCTTCGAAGCGTTTCACGGAAGTGAAGAAGATGGTTCTATTGAAATGACCGCACGAGGTCGGTAGCACAGCTACCTCCCAGCCAACCACCCCTCCACGCTGGGAGGGAGTTCAACTCCCGACCTACGGAGGAAGATGGTGTTGTTGAAGTAGGATTCACAGCAGATTGATGGATGAAAGGGATACCTGCTTGATCCTCTTATCCGCATCAATGGATGAAAGGAAAATCCGCTTAATTCCTTTATCCGCTGTGAATCATTTCCTCTGTTGTGCAACAGTTGAACTGTCGCATAGCGGGAATCCACCAGCCCGACTGCCCAAAAGTACAAACCATCTTTTGTTATTATCTCGAAAACTCTTACATTAACCGTGCAAACTGAAGTTATTGTTTTCACAGGGATGAAGAAATATGACTGTCTCTATTTCTAAGAAGGAATTGAAGGATACAATCAAGGAAGGTGTTCGAGAGGCTTTGGCGCAAGAATTGATGAGTATCAGAGCTCTTGTCTTACCTTTTGTCTCTGAACATGAGCTAAGAGATATTGAGAAGCGTTACGTCAAGCCGACTCGGAAGGCAATGAAGAGCAGAAGTCTCCAACTATGAACTGGAGAGTCGATTTTTCTTCACGGTCTCTTAAGTTCTTACAGAAAAGTAATATTCAGGAAGACATTGTCCTTCATGAAATAAAGCTTGCGTTGAAGAAATTTTAGGGTGAAGAGATCAATGTTAACGTCAAGAGACTCAAAGGGGAATGGGATGGGTTTTATCGGATCCGCGCCGGTAAACTAAGAATTATTGTGGAATTTGATTTTGAGATTCGGCGCGCATACATTGAAGCCATTGATTGGCGAGGAAACATTTACAAATAGGTAATCGTGTACCAACCTACAAATCTATAATCCCCAGCCAACCACCCTTCCACGCTGGGAGGGAGTTCAACTCCCGACCTACGGAGGAAGATGGTGCTGCTGCGGTAGGACAGGAGTCCTCTCCTGTCCGAACACGCGGGCCAAGTAATGGGACAGGACGGGAGTCCTGTCCTACCAATCGTCGCTCGAACGATTCCTCACGCCTCCCAATTGCCTCTTCGCCATCCTCTGAGGCTTCGTCACGCAGACCGGCAGCTTCATTTGAGATGTCGATTGCTTCTATCCATCTTCCAGTAGCTTCTTTTGACCTTCCAATAGCTTCTTCACACTCATCAGTGGCTTCTGTTGTAGTGGCAACAGCTTCCATTGCAAGTCCAATAGCTTCTATTGCAGAGTCAACAATTTCCGACCGCCGGTAATGCATTGTCAGGCAAGAACTTGAATCGGAAATATTTAGAAGCCAAATGTTCGATTTCATCTGTCAAATCTTCCATTCGAAGAGCCAAATCTTCCTTCACGAGTCTCCGATCTTTCATTACGATGGCATGAAGCTCCTTCACGAGGGCTAAATGTTTTCTCAGGCAAGTCGAATCTTCGTTCGGAGAAGCCAAAAGGTTCTTCCGGCAAACGTGCGAAAACTTCACGGATGAAGAAAGAAGCGTTGCATTGTGTTGTCTGCTCAGGCAGCAGAAGAAAGCGGCTGAGGTGAAGAACGCCGCGTAAGACCGACAACACCTTTCCCGATGAGTGCTCCACATTCGTTGGGCCCGGTAGAGACAGAGTGGGAGAAGTGGGAGGCAGGCTTGGCACGTCGACACTAAGCCTGCCTTCGGGTGTTTTCCAGAAAATCATACCTTCGTTATCTTACACAAACGAGTTGTAGTAACCGATCCTCAGATCGGTGTTCCCGAGAACCGCGAATCCGAGGATTCGCTACTACACATTCACAATCTTCTCCATTGCTCTTGAATTTCCTTTCGAATAGCTGTACATTTCACGTCGAGGTTTGCTGACGCGAGCGCCATGATTCTAGCTGAAAACACCTTTTTGAGTTTCAACCATTTATGTCGACGACGATAATCTCCGAATATTACAACAAGGTTGAGAAGCTCATCCAGTACGGAGGATCGAAGAAGGAGACTTCGGTGCGGAATGAGTTCTACAATTTGCTGAACCATTACGCCGAAAAGAAACACCTCGTGCTCGTCGCTGAGCTTCCAGTCCGTGGAACAAAAGGCAAAGATGTCACTCCCGATGGAACGCTGAAAAACGTTTTGCGACTTGACTATGGCTACTGGGAGAGCAAGGACGAAGCCCTCGACCTCGACGAAGAGATCGAGAAGAAGATCAAGAAGGGCTACCCGCTTACCAATATTCTTTTTGAAGACAGCAACACTGCCGCTTTATATCAGAACGGCGAAGAGACGATGCGGATCGATATGCACAAGCCGGAGGAGCTTGACCGCATCCTCAATGCCTTCGTACATTTTGAAAAACCCGAAGTCCGCAGGTTCAACGAGGCGCTGGAAAAATTCCAGGAAGACATCCCTACCATCCTTGAAACGCTCCGCACAAGAATTGAAGAAGCGCGGAAGAAGAACAAGAATTTTGTCGCCGTCAGCGAAAGTTTCTTGGAGCTCTGCAAAGCCGAGATCAACCCGGACATCACGCCCGACGACGTGCGCGAGATGATGATCCAGCACATCCTCACGAGCGACATCTTCAACAAGATATTCGACGATCCCGAGTTTCACAAACACAATAACATTGCCAGCGAGTTGGAAAAACTCATCGGCATTTTGTTTTCCTACAGCGAGCGCAAGAACCTGCTTGGAAGCATCGAGCATTATTACGACGCTATCAACGCCACCGCCGCTGGCATCGCCGACCACCACGAAAAGCAAAAATTTCTCAAAGCCCTCTACGAAATCTTCTACAAGGCGTACAACCCCAAGGCAGCCGACCGCCTCGGCGTGGTCTATACGCCGAACGAGATCGTGAATTTCATGATCGACAGCACCAACCATCTGCTGGAGAAACATTTCAAGCGCGTGCTGTGGGATAAGAACGTGGAAATCCTCGATCCCGCAACGGGCACAGGAACGTTCATCTGCAACATGATCGACAAGTGTCCCAAGCAATCGCTTCCGTATAAATATAAAAATGAAATCCACGCCAACGAGGTCGCCATCCTCCCGTATTACATCGCCAACCTGAACATCGAGTTTACGTTCAAGCAGAAGATGGAGTATTACGAAGAGTTCCCGAACATCTGCTTCGTCGATACGCTCGATAACATCGCCGGGCTGAGGGTAAAGCTTGCGACGGGGCACGGACTGCAAACAAGCATGTTTCAATTCACGGCGGAAAACTCAAAGAGAATACAGAAACAGAACACGAAGAAGATTTCCGTGGTGATCGGCAACCCGCCGTATAACGCCAACCAGAAAAATGAAAACGAGAACAATAAAAACCGAGAGTATCCCTCCATCGACAAGCGCATCAAAGACACCTACATAAAATACAGCACCGCACAGAAAACAAAAGTGTACGATATGTACGCCCGATTTTACCGCTGGGCAATGGACAGGATCGAAGCCAATGGCGTGATTGCCTTTATCACTAACCGCAGTTTTATCGACAGCAGAACGTTCGACGGCTTCCGCAAATGCGTGGAGAGCGATTTTGCGCATTGCTATATCATCGATACGAAGAGCGACGTGCGCGCCAACCCGAAGATTGCCGGCACAACGCACAACGTGTTCGGCATACAAACGGGCGTTGCGGTGATGTTTTTGGTGAAGAGCGAGAAGAAAAAAGATGCTTGCAAGATCGAATACATGAGCATGCCCGATGAATGGCGAAAGCAAGAGAAATGGGATTGGTTTGCGAATAATAGGATGGAAGATATTCCTTTCGACAAAATTACCCCGGACAAAAACCACAACTGGATAAACATTGCGGATAATGATTTTGATGAATTAATTCCTTGCGTTGCTAAGGATGTGAAATCCGGTAGAAATCAAAAAGCAGTTTTTGAACTCTTCTCTAACGGAATTATAACAGCACGTGATGAATGGTCTTATGATTTTGAAGATATTTCATTAGAGAAGAAAGTGGGGTTCTTTTGTAAGTTTTATGATTCGGAACAAGACAGATGGAGGCAATCAGATAAGAAAATTCCGATCAATGATTTTGTAAATCGCACGATAAAGTTTGGTTCTGAAATTGAAAGTCATTTAGTGAAAGGTGATAAGCTCAAATATGAAAAGAACAGTATTGTCAATTGCCTTTTTAGACCATTCACAAAAAAGAGACTCTACTTTGATAGAATCTATACACATAGGATTTATCAACAGGAAAACATCTTTGGGTTTAGAAACGAATTTGACAATAAAGTCATTTCATTCTTAAGCATTGCCTCCTCCCATGAACTCTATGTTTGTGTTTCAAATATTGTTTTTGATGCTGGAATATTGAAACAAGGAAACGGAATCAGCCAATGTCTTCCTCTCTACCGCTACAATGAAAAAGGCGAGCGGATGGAGAACATCACCGATTGGGGGCTGGAGCAGTTTCGGAAACATTATACAGAGCTGGGAGGGAGCTTCGCTCCCGACCCACATGCCCGCAAAGGTCGGGAGTTGAACTCCCTCCCAACGGGCAAGTCCCCTCTCGAGAGGGGATTTAGGGGTGTGTCAATAACCAAAGAAGATATTTTCCATTACGTCTACGCCGTCTTGCACAATCCCGCCTACCGCAAGAAATACGAGCTCAACCTCAAGCGCGAGTTCCCGCGCATTCCATTCTACAAAGATTTTTGGCAATGGGCGAAGTGGGGCAAAGAGTTGATGGAGCTGCACATCAATTACGAAACTGCAACACCGTTCGCGCTAAAAGAAAACACGTACACAGTCAAGGCGGAGACGAAACGCCAAAAGGAAATATTCATGAAAGTCTCGGAACCGGAACCGATGTTCGACAAGAAACCCAAAATAAAAGTCAAACTGAAGGCCGATAAAGAAAAAGGCATCATCGAAATAGACGAGCTTACATTCTTAACCGGCGTCCCCAAAGAAGCATGGGACTACAAACTCGGCAACCGCTCGGCGCTTGAATGGGTGCTCGATCAATACAAAGAAAAGAAACCCTCCGATCCCACCATCGCCGAAAAGTTCAACACCTACC
Source organism: Ignavibacteria bacterium (assembly GCA_016178595.1). Lineage (GTDB taxonomy): Bacteria > Bacteroidota > Ignavibacteria > UBA10030 > SZUA-254 > JACOSY01. The sequence goes on along the minus strand of JACOSY010000059.1, from coordinate 42,899 downwards.
GCTTTGCAGATTACAAAGACCACGTGATCGATTTGCTCAAGCGCGTTTGCACGGTGAGTGTCGAGACGATGAAGATCGTTGGGGAAATAGAAAAAGCCGGAAGGTAACCGGTTCCGCAATCAATTTGTGGAAGAAAAATAACAAATAGTGGGGTGATTCCCCGCCTGTCGCGGGATATTTTCCTCTCGCTCCCACGGTCTTCTGTTGGGAGTGTATCCTTCTCGACGCTCCGCTTCCACTGACGGCAAGAGCGGTTACAGAACGGATTCGCACGCGAGGGTGACGACGAGGAATAACCCGCATCTCGTATCCCTTTTCTTTCACTTCTTTCCAACATTTTGTATATTAACGACGAATGAAGACCTCTTCTCTCGCAATACTTATCACACTGTTCTTCTCCGGCTGCATCCAGCAGATCGCACTCAACTCCATCGGCGGCATCATGGATACCGGCTTCGAGGTCATCAATGAAGAACAAGATCTGGATATTGCCGACAAGAGTATTGCCTCGAACCTCAAGCTCCTCGAAACCGTCATCCGCAAAGATCCCGACAACAAAGAGTATCTCCTACTCGCTTCAAGAGGTTACTCCAGTTACGCTCTGGGTTTTGCCGAAGACGCCGAAGACAATAGTTTGGATCGCGCACGCGAGCTTTACCTGCGCGGCAAGGATTACGGCCTCCGCATTCTCAACCGCAATGAGAAGTTCCGCAACGCCCTCGGCAAGAGTCCGGAGGAACTCCGCACTGCTCTTGCCTCGTTCTCAACGGATGACGTGCCGGCGATCTTCTGGACAGCCATCGGCTGGGGAAGTTATGTGAATGTGAGCCTCACCGATCCCTCTGCCCTTGCCGACTTGCCGAAGATCGAGACGATGATGCGCTTCGTCCTCGACAAAGACCCGACGTATTTCTACGGCGGACCGCACTTCTTTCTCGGCACACTCTACGGCGCGAGACCGAAGATGTTCGGCGGCGATAGCGACTCTTCACGAAAGCACTTCGAGGAATGTTTTCGCATCAGTGATGGAAAATTTTTGATGGCGTATATCTTTTATGCCAAGACGTACGCCGTACAGACGCAGGACCGGGAACTCTTCGAATCGTGCTTGACGAGAGTCGATACAACCTCGCTCGATGTTCTCCCGAAGGCACGGCTCTCGAATGCAATCGCGAAGAAGAAAGCGCGATTGTTACGACAACAGATCGATCAATTATTCTAACTGAAAGAGACGAAGGATTCTATGCATCGCAGGTTAAAAAGAGTTTCACATGAGACCCTCGCCCCGTCTCCGACTGGCGTCGGAGCCGCCCCTCTCCCAGTGGGAGAGGGGCTGGGGGTGAGGGTTCCAACATTTTTTGCATTGATCCTTTCCTTGCTGCTCGCAAGCACTTTCACAAGCGCACAGCAATACACCATTAAATTTGCCACGGTCGCACCCGAAGGAACGACGTGGATGATGGTGATGCGGGAATACGACAAAGCAATTCGCACGGAAAGCGGCGGACGGCTCGGCTTCAAGATTTACGCCGGGATGTCGCAGGGCGACGAAAAGGATTATCTGAGAAAAATCAAGCTCGGCCAGCTCCACAGCGCCGGCGTCAGCGGCAACGGATTGACGACGATTGCCTCGGAGGTTCGCGTCCTCGATTCGCCGTTTCTTTTTAAGTCGTATGCGGAAGTGGACACGGTTTACCGCGCGTTCAACAACGAGCTCAACCAGGCGATTGAAGAGAATGGTTTCATCAACCTTGGCTGGGCGGAAGTCGGATTCGTCTACGTGTTCAGCAACACGCCGGTGCGAACTGCCGACGACATGAAGAACGTGAAGATGTGGATGTGGGAAGGTGACCCAATTGCCGGGGCAGCGTTCAAGGCTATCGGCATTCATCCGATTCCACTCACCATCACCGACGTTCTCACGTCGCTACAAACCGGTTTGATCAACGCCGTCTACTCGCCCCCACTCGCGGCCATTGGCTTCCAGTGGTTTTCGCACGTCAAATATATGCTCAACGTCCCGCTTGCGAACGCAGCCGGTGCAGTGGTAATTTCAAAAAAGAAGTACGATGAGCTGCCCGCCGACCTTCAGGAAATTCTTCTCCGGAACGGCAAGAAGTTCATGCAGAAGCTAACGATGCTAAGCCGAAAGGATAACGAGAAAGCAATCGAGACGATGAAGAAGAACGGCATCACGATCGTTGAGGCTCCATCGAAGGAGGTGCTCGCCTCGTATGATGAGATCGGAAAGAACGCCCGACGGATGTTGGTTGGCAAGCTGTTCTCGGAGGACGTGCTGAACCGCCTTGAGAAGGTGGTCTACGACTACCGGGCAAGCCAGGGAAAGAGTCACATCAAGACATCGAAATGAACGTACTCAGCGCGATCAGCCGCGTACTCTCATGGGTGGAAAGCGCACTTGTTGTTAGTCTGCTGACGGTGATGATATGCTTTGCGTTCGCGCAAGTCATCCTCCGCAACTTGTTCGACACCAGCTTCTTATGGGCCGATCCATTCCTGCGCCACCTTGTTCTGTGGGTCGGCTTCCTTGGCGCCTCACTTGCCACGCGCCACGAGAAGCACATCAACCTCGATATCGTCACTCGTTTCACCTCCGTGAAAGTCACACATCTCATCCGGAGCCTCACCAATCTCTTCGCAGCGATTGTCACAGGCGCATTGGCGAAAGCCGGCTGGATTTTTCTGATGAATGAAGGATCGGGCGAGGTGCTGTTCACGATCGGCCAAATGAATTTCCCCACGCGGTGGTTCCAGGTGATTATTCCGGTCGGTTTTGGTTTGATGGCATTCCGATTTTTCATTCGGATGATCGAACACATCATTGAGGCAAACAATCCAACAGAACAATCGCTGCCTCAACCGAACGTTCCAACGCTCGAGCGCTGATGGAGACTCTTCTCATCGCACTTCTGCTCATCGCCCTGGCGTTCCTCGGCTCTCCGCTATTTTCCATTATCGGAGCGGTTGCACTTCTTGCATTTTCAGCTGAAGGGATCGACACTTCTGCCATCATCGTCGAACTCTATCGTCTCTCCAGCGCTTCAACGCTCATCGCCATTCCTCTCTTTACATTTGCCGGCTATGTTCTCGCAGAGAGCAAGACGCCGCAACGACTTGTTGCACTCTCGCAAGCGTTTTTTGGGTGGATTCCCGGTGGACTCGCTGTCGTCGCGCTCGTCTCGTGCGCAATCTTCACAGCCTTCACCGGTGCATCCGGTGTTACGATCATCGCGCTTGGCGGCTTGCTGTATCCAATCCTCATTCAGGAAAAATATTCCGAGCGCTTCTCACTCGGCCTTCTGACAACATCGGGAAGCCTCGGACTCCTTTTCCCGCCGAGCTTGCCGCTCATTCTCTATTCGATGGTCGCCTCGAATGCAGGCACCGCAGCCGGAAGCGTTCCCGATGTCAGCGTGCATAAGCTCTTTGCGGCCGGATTAATTCCCGGCCTGCTCCTCGTGATCATTCTTTCCACGTACGCAGTCCGTCACGGGATCCGGGCGAAGGTGCCCCAGGTTCCTTTCTCCTGGAACAATGTTTGGACGTCGGCGAAAGCCGCCGCATGGGAGATTCCGCTTCCGTTCATTATCCTCGGTGGAATTTATGGCGGGTACTTCACGGCAACCGAAGCTGCTGCGATCACGGCATTCTACGTCCTCGTCGTCGAGGTATTCATCTACCGTGACTTGAAACTCTTCACCGATATTCCGCGAGTGATGCGCGAAAGCATGGTGCTCGTGGGTGCGATCATCGTCATCCTGGGTTGCGCCATGGGACTGACGAACTATCTGATTGACCAGGAAGTGCCGGTGAAGCTCTTCGCGCTCATTCAGCAGTTCATTTCAAGTAAGGCGGTGTTTCTCGTCCTGCTGAATATCTTTCTCCTGATCGTCGGCATGATGATGGATATTTTCTCGGCAATCATCGTCGTCGTACCCCTGATCATCCCGATTGCGACGGCGTACCACGTCGATCCGCTCCACCTGGGAATTATCTTCCTGACGAACCTGGAGATCGGCTATCTGACTCCTCCCGTAGGCTTGAATTTGTTCATCGCAAGTTATAGATTTGAGAAACCGGTCGCAACCGTGGTCAAGGCAACCTTGCCGTACATTGGTCTTCTGCTGCTTGCTCTTATATTCATCACGTATGTGCCGGACTTGAGCCTGTGGCTCGTGCGAGCATTGAACCTTCGTTAGCGACACTCACATATTTCATGTAGGTAATGTATGACAAAGAAACTCATTCTCTTCCTTCTCTTGAACATCATCACTGTTGACGCTCAAGAGGGACAACTTATTCCAAGTCCGCTCCGCAAACTTCCGAAGTGGGTGAGAAATGAATTCTTCGCCAAGAACCTGGATCAACAATATTCATTGACATTCGCGCGTCATCCCGCCTTTCTGAAAGGAGATTTCAATGGAGACGGACGGAAGGATATCGCGATCCAGATCCAGGACAAGAATACCGGCAAGAGCGGCATTGTAATCTTTCACGCGAAGAAGCCGCAAATCATCAGCACGCCGGTTACAATCCTGGGTGCAGGAAAGTCGTTGGGAAGAGCCGGCGATAATTTCCAGCAGATGGATATGTGGACGTTGGTTCCATTGCGTGACGTTCGAACGATAGACGAAACGGCATTGCATTCGGGAGACGCCATCCATCTTGCGAAACGCGATTCACTTGGAGGATTCATTTATTGGAACGGCAAGCAATACGCGTGGAAACAGAAGCGGGCTAAGGAAGCATCGAAGTGACGTTCGATGAGCACTTTTACACTACGAGAATTTTTCGCCGCACGGCTTAACTTCCTCCCTTCCGCACTCTACGATTCATTCCCAGCCGTTCTTCTCGGCAGGGCGCTCGTGCTCGCTCACAAGCTCGGAGTATTTGAAGCTCTGCATGATCGACCTCGGACGGATCGAGAGCTTGTATCGTCCCTGAATCTTCCGCTGAAAAGTCTCCAGCTTCTCCTCCCGCCTTTGTCCGCATCCGGCTATCTGAAAAAATATGGTGACAGTTATTCGCTGACTGCGCAGTCAAAGAAATGGCTTGTGAAGTCGGCGCCGCATTACATCGGCAACTTCCTTGCGTACATCGAGCTCTTGCACGGTCACTGGATGTACCTGGAAGACACGCTGAAGGCAGGCAAACCTCCAAAAACATACGTTGAAATGTTCACCGAAAAGGAGTGGAAAATCTATACGCTTGGCATGATGGACCTTGCCGGGCTGCTGATACCGCATGTCATCCCACAGCTCAAGCTCGCAGCGAATGCATCATCACTGCTCGACGTCTGCGGCTCGCACGGGCTGTACAGCATCGAACTCTGCAAACGGAATCCGAACCTCACTGCCACCATCGCGGATTTTCCTGAAGTGCTCACGACAACTCGCGAGATCGTCCGGAAGCATCGGTTGGAAAATCGAATCCAGCTGCTGCCTTGCGACGTAACGAGGGCAAGCTTCAACAATGAACAGTACGACGCCGTCCTTGCCTTCAACATTATCCACGGATTTCCAGTAGAAACGAATCGACACTTTATCGAATCGCTGGCAGCGGCGCTCCGGCGCGGTGGCTCACTCTATATCCTCGATCAATTGAAGGACACGCGAAGCAAAGGCGTCGATCAATTGCTTCCTCTCATGGTAGGCTTGAATCTCTTGAATGAGATCGGAGGAAACGTCTATTCGTTCAGTGAAGTGAAATCATGGTGCGAGAAGGCAGGGCTGAACAACGTGCAGTTCAATCGTCTTTCCGTGCCCGGCGTTCATCTGGTACATGCAGAGAAACATTGAACCGTTTTTCCATCGTGTCATTTTTCCAATGAGAGAATGAATCAATCTTCAATCCCATCAATTATCAATTCTTAAAGTTTTTCTTATCGTCTGATCTCCGGCAACAAGGAGGCACGTATACGTTCCATCCTCAAGTTTCGAGATATCGGCGGCGGCAACATACCGACCGGGCTTTTGGATTGAATCGACAACGTCGACGACTTCTTTATTATTCCGATCGAGTATCTTAACGATAACCGGCGCAGATCGCTGGATTTCGTACGGGATGAACACGACCGATGACGCCGGGTTGGGATACGTTTCCCCGAGCGCCAGCGCCAGCGAGAAGTGCCGCGATAACTCTGCGATCTCCGGCAGCACTACGCTCTCGACTGCCGGAGCGCTTTCGTTATTTGCTTTATCGAGTGCGGTGACGGCATAGAAGTATTTGGTCGTTTGAGGATGCGTGATGGTATCGGTAAACTCCAACGAACTTCCCGGAAGTGTTGTGAGAAGATTTTCCGCGTTCCCAATGTCGAGCGGCGCGGTTGTTGAACGATAGATCGCATACATCTTCGCTCCATCACCGTCTTGCGCAGGCAGCGGCGGCATCCATTGAAGGTGAAAGAAGCCATCGGCAATGCTTGCAACCGTGACGTTCCGCGGAATTTCAGGCGGAACGGAATCCTTCCACGGCATCGGAGGAATAAGAGCGGTCGTTTGATACCGTCCGCCGACATCAAGTGACGCACCGATGTTCTCCCATCGGAAAAATCCATTTCCATTCGCTCCAATAGCACGCGACGAATCGATGAGTACCGGAATCTGGCTGAACACTTCAGGCTTATACGCACCAATGCCGATGTAGACGTGTTTGCCCGATGAATTTCCTACCCATTCACTGGCGAGAGATGCAAAGCCGGGATCGTGGTTTCTTCCATCAAGCGGCCAGTAGACTTGTGGAGCAAGATAATCTTGCCAACCTTCACGAATCCATTTCCGCGAATCTTGATAGAGTTCCGAGTAGCCTTGCAATCCTCTCATGCCGCCGGTGTTCGCGTAGATGCCGATCGGCGCCGAACCGATTTTGAGCATCGGCTTTTCGGCAAGTGCAGAATCGTGAAATGCCCGAACGAACGCATTGATGTTCTCCCGGCGCCATTCATCCTTCTGCATCCCGCGGCCATAGCGTTTGTACGTCGTTTTGTCCGGAAAAGGTTTTTGTGGATAGCGGATATAATCAAAGTGCATGCCGTCGATATCGTAATGACGGACGACATCCATCGCAACCTGGAGAAGATATTTCCGAACGGCAGGAATACCCGGGTCGAACCAATACTCACCATCGATCTCCTTGACCCACTCGGGATGCAGCTCGATGACATGGAAAGACTGCGGGCGCGATGGCGTTCCCCCGCCGCTTTGCGCCAGCATCGTATTGAACCACGCGTGCACCTCCATGCCTCGCGCGTGTGCTTCGCTGAGAAGAAATGCGAGCGGATCCCACCCCGGATCGCGACCAAGTGTTCCCGTGAGTTGTTGCGGCCACGGCTCGAAGGTGGACCGGTACATCGCATCGGCCCGGCCGCGAACTTGAAAGAAGATAGTGTTGAAATGTGCTTCGTGCAGCTTCTCGACGATCTTCAGCAACGATTGTTGCTGCTCTTGGGGGTTTTGCGACTTTGGCCAGTCAAGTCCAAGCACAGTCGTAATCCACACAGCCCGCACCTCGTGCTTGGGCGGTACAATTCTCGCGAGAGATTGCTGCGAGAAAGAAAGCATAGGTAGAACGATACACAACGCGACCACAGAACTTGAACGCATTAGAACCGGGAGTACATTCAGTGACGGGTTGAAGAAATTGTTGCACTATAGAAATTGTTGCACAATATAGTTCTCTTCGAAATCAGAATCAATCGCTCTTCCCTTGCAATTGCTTTCAGATTATCGAGGAGATAACTATCCATCGAAGAGAGTATTTCCCGTCGTCGAGTGTAGAGTCTTTTCCGGAGGTTACGGTACCGCGCGGAAAGAGTGATTGACTTTCTTGGAAAATTCCGTTATATTTTCACTCCAACATTCGGCGGAATTGCCGTTTTCCATTCATTTTCTCTCATTCAGGAATTGAAGGATCTTTCGTGAAGAAAAACCGTGGTAAGTCTGTTTTCATTGTCGCCTGCGTTCTGATCTCGCTTTACTTCCTCTATCCGACATACAAAGACTACAAGTTCGGCAAAGAACTTCGAAATCTCAACAGCGCCGACAGCTTAAAGTTCGTCGATGAGCATGGAAGCGATCTGCGCGATGCCCGTACAAAGCGTATCAAGCTCGGTCTCGATTTGCAAGGCGGGATGCGTGTCGTCCTCGAAGTCAACACGCTGAAGCTGCTTGAAGATCTTGCAAAAAACAAAGATGATCTTTTCAACAGCATCATGAATGAAGTCCGCGCCGAAATGAAAGCTGCCGGTGACCAGGATGTCATCGATATCCTGCAGCAGAAATTCCAGGCACGGCAAGTGCGCCTGAGCCGCTACTACGGCAGCATTCGTGATAGCGACAATGACATCGTCAGCAAGCTGCGCGACGAGAGCACGAATGCGGTCGACCGAGCGAAGGAAATCGTTCGTAACCGCGTCGATCAGTATGGTGTTTCGGAACCATCCATTCAGAAGCAGGGTGCGCGGCGAATCATCGTCGAGCTTCCCGGCGTCAGCAAGGAGGAGGAAGTTCGAAAACTGCTTCAGGGAACTGCGCTCCTGGAATTCAAGCTCCTCATCGATCCGGAAATCGCCCTCAAGGTCTACGAATCGGTCGACAAAGTTCTCGCCGGCAAACCGCTTGCCGATTCCTTGACGGCAGATTCTTCGAAGAGCCTCGCATCGAAATCCAGCACTGCCAAGACCGATACGGCCAAGTCGGCAGCCGACTCTGCACTCGCCAATATCTCCGATGATAAGACCAAGGCGCTTGAGCAGGCGAAAAAGGATCATCCGTTCTTCGCCATCGCGAATCCTTTCCAGCAGGAAGGACAGGCATGGAGCGGCCAGTTGTACAGCGCCGAGGAAGACCGGGCACGGGTGATGCGAATTCTTGATCAACCGGATATAAAAAGACTTCTTCCATCCGACATGAGCTTCACCTGGTCGGCAAAGTCTTCTTTTACGGCGGAAGGAAAACCATTCTTCGCTCTCTATGCAGTGAAGAAGAATCCTGAACTCACCGGCGGCGTTATTGTCAATGCCCGTGCGACGATTGATCCTCAATTCAATACACCGATCGTCGAAATGGAAATGAACGGCGAAGGAGCTCACGATTGGGCGCGGATCACCGGCGCAAACATTAAGAAGCGTATCGCGATCATCATGGACAATGCGTGCTTCTCTGCTCCTGTCGTTCAGAATAAGATCACCGGCGGCCGCTCGCAAATTTCAGGCATGGATAACGTTGAAGAGGCAAAACTTCTTGAGATCGTTTTGAAAGCCGGTGCGCTCCCCGCTCCCGTTGAAATCATCCAGCAGGCTACTGTCGGTCCGTCACTTGGCGAAGACTCGATCAACAAGGGGATCTGGTCTGCGACACTTGCGCTTGCGCTCACCGTTGTGTTCATGATTTTCTACTACCGCTCCGGCGGCATGATGGCAGACATTGCCCTCTTTCTGAACATCCTGTTTGTTCTCGGTGTCTTGGCAGCGTTCCAGGGAACACTAACGTTACCCGGCATTGCAGGTCTCATCCTGACTGTGGCTATCGCGGTCGACGCGAACGTGCTGATCTTCGAGCGTATCCGTGAAGAGTCCGTGACCGGCAAGTCGCTCATGGCTGCGATCGATGCAGGCTATTCGCGTGCGTTCACCGCCATCTTCGACGCAAACCTCACGGCGTTCATCACGGGCGTTATTCTCTACCAGTTCGGAAGCGGACCGGTGCAGGGTTTCGCGCTCACGCTGATGATCGGCATCGTGGCCAGCGTGTTCAGCGCTGTAGTCGTGAGCCGCGTTATTATCGAAACGATGCTCGAACGTGGCAAGCACGTGAGCTTTGGTTGATCTAACTTTTTCAATGGAGATGTGAATGCGCTTTTTCCGTAAGACAAGTATTGATTTCATGGGCAAGCGAAATATGTGGTACACCATATCGATCACGGTCATCGTGTTGGGTATCGCATCACTTGCGATCAAAGGTTTCCACTTCGGCATCGACTTCATCGGCGGGACGGAAATGATCGTCGAGTTCAAACAGCCTTCCGATGTCGGCAAGATTCGCTCGATGATGGATGGAGCCGGCTTTCCACGTGCCGAGATCAAAGCGTACGGTAACGCGAATACCGTTTTGATTCGGACCGAGTCGCAGGCTGAAGGAACAACCGTCGGCGACAAGATTAAAGCTGAACTCAACAAGACGTTCAGCGGCGATAGCCCCAAAGTTTTGCAGGAACAGAAGATCGGACCGAAGGTCGGAGCGGAGTTGCGGCGTAATGCACTTCTCGCGGTGGTGTCGTCGCTCATAGCCATGTCACTCTATGTGGCATTCCGGTTTAAGTTCATTTATGGCGTCGGGGCACTCGTCGCCCTTTTCCACGACGTCATGGTCACGCTGGGACTTATCTCCTTTCTCGACGGTCTCACCCCGTGGACGAACTTCGAGATCGATCAGAACATGATCGCAGCGTTCCTCACCATCATCGGTCTCTCGATGAACGACACCGTCGTTATCTTCGACCGTATCCGCGAAAACCAGAAGATCTACCGCTCGATGGGATTGATGGAGCTGATCAATAAGAGTTTGAACGAAACCCTGAGCCGGACCATCATCACCTCCGGCACGGTCTTCGTCATCACGCTCATCCTCTTCCTTTTCGGCGGTGAAGTGAACCGTGGGTTTGCTTTTGCATTGACCATTGGCATCACAACGGGTACATACTCGTCAATCTATATTGCGAGCGCCATCGTGCTCGATTACACCAACCGGAAGCTCGGAAAGGTCAAACAACCTGTCGTCACGGGAAAGCCAAGCTATGAAACTCTCAACCAAGGACGTTGATAGCATCACCGTCATCCGGCTTGAAGGAAGCGTGCTCGGAGGTCCGGATGCCACGGCACTGAACGACACACTCCACACGCTCGTCGATAAGCGGAAGAAGAAAGTCGTCGTCGACCTCGCAGGCGTCCAGACGATGAACAGTTCGGGATTGAGCATGCTCATCGGCGCACTCACAACGATGCGGAATGCCGGCGGCGATTTGAAGCTTGCAGCCGCATCGAAAAAAATCGAGAGCCTCCTCGTCATCACCAAACTGAGCACTGTCTTCGACCTTCACCCTACCGTTCAGAAAGCCGTCGGCAGCTTTGCGAAATAGCACCACCTGTTTTTCTTCCTTATTTACCTCATTCCAGTCGAACTGAGAGAAGTCGAGGTGTGCAAAGCAGGACGGCACCTCAACTTCGCCGCCCTTGACAGTCTCGGGAAGTCTTCCTATATTATTTGAGCCACTCCCACACATCGATAGGAGCTTTTCATGCACCCACATCGTGCACTTGCTCTATCAATCCCTCTCTCGTTCTTTGCAGTTTGGCAGGAGCATACTTCAAGTACAAACGATGAAATCTATTATCGACTCAACACTAATGGCACCTGGGGCAGCAATCAGAACCTGAGTAACACCAGTGGTCTTTCCCAGTACCCGTATATTTCTGGCTTTAAGCCGACAAGCTCGACCGACACGGCTCTCGTGATGTGGGCGGAGAAGCCATCCGGAGGAAATTACGATATCTACTACAAGCTGCTTACTCGATCGGTGAAGCAATTGACCAATACTTCCGCTACATCCACCTATCCAGCATTTGCCTGTAAGAATTCAACAAATAGATTGCTTGCTGTGTGGACAGAAGGAAACTCGGCTCAGTACGCTGTTGCCGACACGACCCTTGGTAGTTCCAGCGTGCTGAGCACTTCGCGCATGAGAGCGAGTTTGGACGTAGATGAAAGAGAGATGCCCTACCAATACTCCCTGGAACAAAACTATCCGAATCCGCTTAATCCGACAACTGAGATTCGCTTTACTATTCCTGAGGCGGCATTTGTGCATCTCATAGTGTATGATATCCTCGGCCAAGAAGTAGCAGTGATTGTGAATGAGATGAAAGAACAAGGAAAGTATAGCATAAATTGGGACTGCGAGAATTGTCCTAGCGGGGTGTATTTTTACCGTTTACAAGCTAGATCGTTCCTTTCAACAAAGAAGATGCTACTTCTCCGTTGAGCAGAGTGGAAGCTGAGAAGTCGTACAGTTTCCATTTGACCCGAGAAGATTTTCGAGAAGGAACGTTGCATGAATCACAGAGAGATAGAAAGAGCAGGTAGGTATTTCAGACTTGACGACGGGGTCCTGCGTACACGAGGTTTCTGGCATCCCATCGCGACATCTTTGGCTTTACTGTTTCTTTGCCTTGCCATTCCATTCTCGAGCATCTCATTGGCGAAACAGAAGGAGAGGCGTTTCCAGCGGGCGGATTTTCAGCTTAACCGCCTGCGCTCCCACTATGACGAGGTAAGTGAAGAAGAGTCGTCTAGCGAAATTCCGCTGGAGGCTTTACCTGGCAACTTCCAACAGCAGCACTCGAGATCGTTTGGTCAAGAGAACGCCGTTAAGGTTCGTGGAAGTTTTGCCTATTCGGGTATTGGCCGTTACTTAGGAGTGATTGATCTAACCAGTCCTGCTTCGCCAGTGGTTGTCGGGCGTGTGACGTTGGGTTCCACCATTAAAGACATGGTGATTAGGGATTCGCTCATTTTTCTTATTACAACCGGAGGTTTTTATATCGAGGATATTTCCTTGCCGACCGAGCCGCAATTCGTGGGGTATGTTGGAATCAGTGGAAGCCCTATCCGCGTTGTCGTCGACAGTACGTTCGCCTACGTCACAACCTTTGGCGGACTTCTACGAGTTGTCGATATCTCCAACCCCGCGAATCCCTACCTCCGAGGCTCGATGTTATTCCCCGAGCGGCCCTATTCCTTGACAGTGAAGTATCCGTATGTATACCTGGCAACGCTTGATGCAATTGACCTGTACATCGTTAACGCGAGCGATCCCGATCACTTGACGTATTCAACCGCGGGTTTCACGGGATATTTTACATCTCTTTTGGTCAAAGATACACTGCTGCTAATCGGTCTTGGCGATAACGGCAACGAATTCCGCATCTGTACTATCTCGAATCCGACCTCGCCTGCACTCATAGGAGATATTCAGTTGAGTACAAACTTAGATGACGGCTACACGTTCATTAGTGCAATGACAACCTCCGGTACGAAGGCATATTTGGCTGGCCTCTATCCAGCGTTGTTTACGATTGATATATCTGATCCTTCACAACCGATTCTTCTGGACTCAATACACACAAGCATAGGATATCTTCCGGAGGGTTTATCAATCGCCCTGAGAGATAGTGAGGAGATTTACGCAGCATATATCAACCGAGTGTGGATTGCCGATGCTACCAATCCCAATGACTTAAAGCATATCGGTTTTTATCAGCCCGGTCTATACTCCAACCACATCACATTCTTCCACGATACGCTTGCGGCTGTCTCGGCAGGCAGTTTCGGCATGTGGACACTGAATAACTTTGGCTACGATCACTACATTACAGAAGTCTCAGACTTGTTCGGAAGCAGGGCAATAACGACAGATGTGGTCTTTACGCAAGACGAGTCTACGGCTTTTCTCGTCAACTCTGTGCTCGCTGATGGCGACACGGCTCGTGGCATCAGAACAATCAACGTGTCCGATCCCTCCAATCCGCAAGTTACAGGTCGCTATGAAGGGATCGTGCATGCCTCTGGTAATCCTTTCCTGCCGAACTCACTCCACAGGCTCGGAAGTCTACTTCTTCTGACACAAGCAGGAAGTATATCACGTGATACGGTCTTGGAAGTGATCGATGCTTCCACACCGAGTTCGCTCAGCCGGATATCAGTCTTCAAATCCCCTCACCGCGTGTACGATCTTGCACTGAAAGACAGCACCTGTTATCTGGCCACCACAGATGGAGGAGTGAGGATCGTTGACTTGCGCACGCCGTCAAGTCCAGTTGAGACGGGATCACTCTTTTCTCCTCATCCCGTTGGAGTAACCGTACTGGGGGATTACTTGTACGTGAATCGTCCTGACAGCTTCTTTGTCTTTAGCGTGAACGGGAATCCCTTCTCGCCCAGTCTTATTGGCAAGCTTGGAAGAACAACACCGCTTCCCGTGAACTCTCATTATTCGATGACGGCATCAGGCACAATCTGCTACTGGGCCGATAGCTTGGTCGGTGCGGTGGACGTGAGTGACCCGGTTCATCCCAGAGAGCTTGCTGTCACAAGCGCACTGGGGAATATCCGAGGGATCGCATCGAAAGGAGGAGATTCCCTCTACACGATCGATCCATTGAATGGCTTTGCGATGTGGAAGTTTACACCATCCAATGCGTCACTCACGAGCCTGAGTGCAGGAAGCTGGAATTTGCTGTCACTTCCCCGTCGTGTCCCTGATAATCATACCACGACGGTCTATCCAATGGCCGCCTCTCGTGCATTCATCTACGATGGAGGCTACCAACCAGCAGACACGCTCCAGTTTGGAGGTGGCTATTGGCTCAAAGTCGATACCACAAATCAGAGTGTCACCATACAGGGTGATGCAGTCTATGAAGACACGATCCCTGTTCACACGGGATGGAATATCATCGGTTCGGTCACCGATCCCGTTCCTGCATCGACGATTACCAGTATCCCCGGAGGAATGACGACGTCGAGCTTCTTTGGTTACGATGGATCAGGCTATCAAGTAGCAGATACAATATCCGATGGACTGGGGTATTGGGTAAGAGTCGATCAGGACGGAATGCTTGTTCTCTCTTCGTATGCAAGCGCGGCGATACCGTTGCGCACGGCACGCATCAGGATCGTGGCGAATGCGGAAGAGCAACCGCCGGCACCGCCGAACGAGCTTGAAAACTCGCATCCTGCATCGCGCATCCCGCATCAATTTAGCTTGGAACAAAACTATCCCAATCCATTCAATCCGTTAACGGTTATTCGTTTTTCATTGCCTGCCGATGCTCGTGTCAATCTCAAGATTGTCAATCTTCTTGGTCAAGACGTTGCGACTCTCGTCGATGAGGCTCAAGAGGCAGGGTATAAATCGGTCAACTTCGACGCGAGCAACTTCCCGAGCGGAATGTACTTCTATCGTTTGCAGGCTATCCCATACGATGATGATGTTCGAAAGGCAGGCGGGTATTTCACAGACACCAAGAAGATGATCCTGATGAAATAGTCCAGAGCGAGGTTCACTGTACATGAGTCGCGCTTCGCTCTAGCGAAATCTTCGCTGGGTTTGAATCCCATCGGAGATTTTCTTTTATTGGATACATATGCCCGTACAAATCGTCGTCGGCGCCCAATGGGGCGACGAAGGAAAAGGAAAAATCGTCGACCATCTCAGTGAGAATGTCGACATCGTCGCGCGCTACCAAGGCGGCGCGAACGCCGGGCACACGGTCGTCATCGGCGAGACCGAGCACATCCTCCATCTGATTCCTTCCGGAATTTTCCATCCCCATGTCACCTGCGTTATCGGCAATGGAGTCGTCGTCGACCCGATCGCGCTGCTGGATGAAATCAACCAGCTCAAGCAACTCAACATCAACATCAGTGGACGGCTTCTCATCAGCCACAACGCACACCTGATCATGCCCTACCACAAGCTGCTCGATACGATGCGCGAGCAGACATCCGAGAAAATCGGTACGACAGGCCGCGGCATCGGACCGGCATACATCGATAAGTTCATGCGCGTGGGAATCCGCATTGTCGATTTGCTCGACCGCGACGTCTTCGTCAGCAAGCTGAAGCGCAATATCGAAGAGAAGAATCAGATCCTCAAGCGAATCTACGGAACCACCGAGCTCGACGTCGACAAGATTGTGTGTGAGTATGAAGAATTCGATAAAAAAATCGACGAGTACGTCACCGATACTGCGTTGTACCTGAATAACGAACTGAAAGAAAACAAACGCATCCTTGCAGAAGGTGCACAAGGCGCGCTTCTCGATGTCGATCACGGAACGTATCCGTATGTTACCTCTTCAAACCCCACGAGCGGCGGCGCCTGTACGGGGCTTGGCATTCCACCCACGTCGATTGTTTCGATTCTTGGGATCATCAAGGCATATTCGACGCGTGTTGGAAACGGACCGTTCCCCACTGAACAGCAGAACAAGATCGGTGATCGCCTTCGGGAAATCGGCACTGAATATGGCGCAACAACGGGCAGGCCGCGCCGCTGCGGCTGGTTCGATGCCGTCAGCGTCCGTTACTCCGCGATGGTGAACGGCATTGACGAGATCGCCATCACCAAGCTCGATGTGCTCGACTCCTTCGAAACAATTCAGGTCTGCACGGATTATATGCTTGACGGGAAGAGTGTGAAGTCGTTCCCAAGCGATGTGCGAAGGCTCGATGCGGTCGTTCCACGGTATGAGACATTTGAAGGATGGAAGACTTCGACCGCCGAGGCGCGAACATACGATGCCCTTCCCACAAACGCGCGTGCGTATGTTGACGCGATTGGAAAACTAACCGAGGCGAACGTGCGCATGGTCTCGGTTGGCGCGCGGCGCGACCAAACCATCGTTGTCCACTAAACAACAGCAATGCAAACTCCGCGTTCAGCGAATATCAAGATTGTCCTCATCGTCATCGCAGTCGCGATTGTTGTCGGCACGCTCCTCTATACGCGCCAGCTTGTCAAGGAGCTTCTGGAGCGCGAGCGCGAAGTCGCCGATCTTTATGCCAAGTCGCTCGAGTTCATCGCCAACCGCCCGGCAGACAAGATCGGCGATCAGTCGGATTACAGTTTCATCTTCGACGAAGTCATTCGCTCCATTGACTTCCCGATGGTCTTGTCGGATGCTCATGGCGATCCCCTCTTCCCCTACGCCACGAATGCGCGGAACGTGCGTTTCGATTCGACACTCTCTCCTGAAGAGCAACGAGAATTCTTCCGGGATGTCATCCGCCGGCTCGATACGCACAATCCGCCCATCAAAGTTGCGATCCAGGATTCAATCGTTGTCAGCTATGTTCACTACGGTGAATCGGAACTGATCACGAAACTTCGATGGCTGCCGTACATTGAGATCGTTGTGGCGGGAATGTTCATTATCCTTGGCTACGTTGGTTTCAGCACCATCAAACGGAGCGAGCAGAGTAATATTTGGGTTGGAATGTCGAAAGAAACTGCGCACCAGCTCGGCACGCCGATCTCGAGCCTCATGGGTTGGATTGAAATCATGAAGGGGTACGCGGCGCAGGATCCGAAACAAGTGACAACCATTGCCGAGATGGAGCGCGATATCAACCGGCTCCAGCGCGTGACCGATCGCTTTTCCAAGATCGGCTCGAAGCCGAGCTTAAAGGATGAAGATCTTTCCGACGTCATCCAGTCCATTGTGGAATATTTCAAACAACGGCTTCCATCCCGTTTCGGCGACGGGCGGGATATCGACATCCGGATCGAGTCACAGGATCATCCAACGGCTAAGATAAACCGCGAGTTGTTCGGCTGGGTAATCGAGAATCTCATTAAGAATGCCATCGATGCGATGGAGGATGGCAAAGGCTCGATCACATTCTTCATCTTCGAGAAGGGGGGCACTGTCTACATCGACGTGAAGGATACGGGCAAAGGTATCGACATGAAACAGCGGCAGGATATTTTCCGTCCCGGTTACAGCACAAAACAGCGCGGGTGGGGATTGGGCTTGAGTCTCTCGAAGCGCATCATTGAGTCGTACCACAAGGGAAAGATCTTTGTCAAAGATAGCAAGCTTGGGAAAGGGACGACGTTCAGGATAAAACTGGGAAAATGAATTTGGATTTCAGAAGGGAGAACTTTTTTACTTCACCACCACCACCAAATCCTCATCCGTTACCTCCCACGTTCCGGAAGAGATCTCCTCCTTCCCTCGTATTACCGTCCATGACGATTCGTAGGGACCGAGCTCCGGCTCGGCATGCTCGCTCATCGGCGCGATCCACACGACAAGTCCCTGCGTAACATACGGACTTTCAATGCACTGCACGAGTGCGAGCGTCGAGTCGTAAATCGTTTCACCCTTCACCTCGATCGAGTCGCCGTGGAACCCCAGAGGGAATTTATTTTGGAGATCGGCAACGACGCTATTCTCCGATGCTTTTCCGTACAAGAAAACATGCTCTTGTTGAAGATCGGCAAGCGTAATGCTTGAATCGTACTTGATCGCCAGCGACCACCAGTTACGGTCCATCGATGCCGAATCTTTCTGCGCAAGGCCGAGCAAGTATTCCTTGTGCTGCCGCGTTCCCACGATCATGATGCCGTCGGACGGATCGCGCAGTTCGCTGAGCTTTGCCGGAAGTTTCTGCATCTTCAGAATATCGCCGGACGGATCGAGAAGCGCGCGAATTGGTTTTGCGTCGGTGGTAATTTCGAACGGCGCATCGTTGTGGTACGTGCCTGCGCTATCCGCGCCGAGCCAGATTCCTGTCTTCGTCATCTTCCCTCCCGCCGTTTCAACGGCGACATCGACATACGTCGTGTACTTTTCATACCCGACCATTCGAACCCGACCGCGCGTCACCCAGCCTGAGCCTTGTTGCGCCGACTTGACGCTGTAAATCTTCATCCGCGGGACGCCTCGCTTCGTCGTCCACTGCTCGAAGAACCAGCCAAGCTTCCTGCCCGAGAGTTCTTCAGCAAGCGCCTGAAAATCTTGCTGCGAGCCGCGCCGGCCAAGATACCGCCGTGCCCATTCCCTGTACAGCTGGAAAAAAACGGAGTCACCGACGATCCGTCTCAGCATATTGTGCACGTACGATGACTTCAGGTAATGCGTCGGGACTGAACGCAGGTCGGCCTTCTGCTGCAATGCGATATCTTTTCCTTTCTGGATGCGCAGGAGAAGCGATCGCAAAAGCGGATGATGTTTGAGCGAATCTCGCGCGGAGAGTTTCCCTGTATGCTCGTTATACAGGAGCGCCGAGTACTCACACATTCCTTCCGCAAGCAGCGCTGCGTCTTCGTCCCGAATAAACGCCGTCATCGGCCACCACTGGTGGGCAACCTCATGCGGAAGAATCGCATCGGCCCTGTTGAATTTATCGTCGGTGGTGAGCGCAAGCTTCTTCACCATCACCATCGACGGTACGGCAATGGCAAGAACGTTTCTTCCCGCAACCCAATCTTCCACTTCGACGATCTTGAATGTTCCGAATCTGTACGGAAGGAACTGCCGGCTATAGAACTCCAGTACCTCGCTCGCCTGTGCAATCAAGCGCGGCGCGTAGCTGGAATCCTCTGCATACACGTACGCTTCAACTTTTCCATCACTACTTCGGCTTCTCTGGAACTTCCCGGCGCAAATCCAGCCAATCATCGGAACTGTTTCATCCAACCGGAACCGGAACAATGTCGAATCCGCAAGGCTCTCTCGCGTGCTAAGATTCCCCGGCGCGGCCACATCCCAGCTCGACGGAACGATAATATCCATCCGTACATCCTGCAAACGACGAGGTCCGTATGGAAGTATCTCTTCTTCACGCAGGATCGCTCGATCTTTGGAAAGTGAAGAATACTCGGACTGAAAATTGAGATGACCGGAAAACGACAGAACGTACTGCACAACCGAATCCGACGGCACATCGTCGATGTTCAAGCGATCTCGCTCACGCTTGAAGTCGACCTTTTTTCCTTTGAGCAGAATCTGTTCGATGTCGTACGCCGGAAGAAATCTCAGTTGAATCGAATGCACATCTTTGCGAAGAAGCCGTATGGAAAATGTGTCGATGCAGGTAATTCCATTCTGTGAAGGGAAAATATGTAACCGGATACGATGACCGATGATCTCGTAGCTCGTGTCAGGCTGATCTTCCGCTCTCAGCGAAAGGGTGGCGATGAAAATGATGACCCCGACGAGCAGTATCCGCGCAAGTATCGACTTGCCGACAATCATGACAGTTGCGGCGCCGGAGGCGGTGGGGGCGGCGGCATCATCGTTTGCTGCTTGGGTTTGTACATACTGTAGCCAATCAAGCCGCCAAGCATTCCAAAAATAGAATTCAACACGAGTACGAAGAAGAAGTTCAGCATGATGTGAAAAGCGTTCGCCCTCTCTCTGATCGCATCCTCCAGACTCCTCATCGCCTCAGACGGAATTTGAACGCTTGAGTTTTTCAACAATTCAACCAAGAACTGCAATGCGATATTTCCAAACATCATCACAAAGATCACGCTTAAGATTGTCTCGACGATGGCGCCGATGATACCGGCAAAGACCCCGACGGTCATGCAGTCGCCTGCGGTGAACGGCGGAGTGTCGGGTGTAAAGTTGTTCTTGTAAAACATAACCGCGAGGAATCCTCCGAGAAGAATTCCGGCACAGCAGAAGCAATTGACAAAGCTGACAAACGGAATCGAGGAGACGAGGCCGATAATAATTCCGCCGTAAAGAGCCGGGATTGTCTTATCCGGTTTTGGATTCATAGAGTGTTCCTCGTGAATGTGAAAAGAATCGACCGACCTCCGTAAGAGCTTGCACAGCAACGGGTACAATCAGTTGTGCCGCGATGATGCCGAAGAACCCGCCTGTCACTACTCTTGTCGTTGCATTGCTCGCATGAATGCCGGTGATATCGCACAATACATCGAGCATCATCGGAGTTATTGCAACGAGCCAGGTAGTCTTCGGGACAACGCGCATCCATCGCCGAAGCCTCGACACTGCAAGTATGCCTGCAAAGAACCCGAAGTAAATTGCCGAGCATCGGATGCAGACTGCCAGTTTGTGCCCGGCAATGTGCAGCGATCGGGCATCGTCTTGATGGCAAATCGGAGCGAAAAAGCTGTACAGCAAATGTGAGACCGTCGGATGTATAGAACTGACAAGCGGTGCGAGAACAAGCAACGCACACCACAAGAAGGATCCGACAAGGAGAACCGTATATGCAAGTCGTGAATTCATTGCGATGAAGTTCTGAATAAAGTAGGGGAAAAACGCTTGAGAGTCAAGGATGCTGGAATGAACAGTGCAATCTTCACAATTGATTTTCGATGTCGATTCCACTATATTCGTACTGCGTAATAGCCAACGTCGTTCACCATTTCTGTTTCACTCCTATGTTCAAAACGCTCGGCATCGACTCGAACTTCCTCGGCATCGAAGACACATACTCGACGTTCGCACGATCGAAGGTCGTGATCCTCCCCGTTCCCTATGAGCGAACCGTCAGCTACGGCGCCGGTACGAAAAACGGACCGAAGGCAATCCTTGACGCGTCTCGTTATGTAGAATTCTACGATGAGGAAACCGGTCGGGAAATCCACAAGGAACTCGGCATCGCGACTGTGAAACCGCTCTCCTTCGCCAAGAAGATCGACGAAGAAGCGCTCGATCGTATCTACGAGACGGCGAGATCGCTTCTGCAGGAAAAGAAATTCATTGTCATGCTCGGCGGCGAGCACACGATCTCACAGGCCGGCATTGCCGCATGTGCGGAGAAGTACAAGGACCTCTCCGTCCTCCAAATCGACGCCCACTCTGATTTACGGATGGAGTATCAGGGCAGTAAGTTCAGCCATGCATCGGTCATGGCTCGCGTGTGCGAGTTCATCGATGCGAAGAAGATCGTTCAGGTCGGCATCCGGGCACAATGCATCGAGGAGGCAGAGTTCATTCGCCGCTCCGGCATCACCACACTGTATGCACACCAAATCCGGCAAGGAAAGTATTCGAAGATCGTAAAGGAGTGGGACGACTACGCCATCGAAAAACTTTCCGACCGCGTCTACGTCACGTTCGATGTCGACGGCCTCGATCCATCCATCATGCCTGCAACGGGAACACCCGAACCGAACGGACTCTTCTGGCACGAGACGATGAGGTTCTTGCGAAAGCTTGGCCGTCGAAAAAAAATCGTGGCGTGCGATGTCGTCGAGCTTGCGCCGATCAAAGGCCTCCATCATCCCGACCTGACAGCGGCAAAGCTCGTATCGAAGATGATCAATTACTTTGTGCGGTAAGCACGAATTGAATTCCGTGTATTTCGCCCTAAAATACGCCCAAAACAGTTCGACCTCACAGCCCACTTGACATTCTTGCATTCATCCCGTACCTTAGTAGCCGAAATACGATAAATCACTGATGTTGCACAATGTGAGGTCATACAATGGATCACAATAAGGGACTTCGGAATGCGGCGTACATCTGTCAACGACTTGCATTCTTCGGAGGTGTACTGTGGATTCTGAATGCGGTAATATTTTTCATACAGTATTTTTCGGACGGCATGAAGATGCCGGACTTCCGATCTCTCATTGCAGGATATGGCGGCACGATCATTGCGGCAATCGTCCCCATCCTATTGCTCTATGCAGCCGGTGGTGCGATCAACCTTCTCCTCGACATCGAAGCCAACACGCGAAAGTCCACGTAGGAGAACGACAATCGATCAGTATACGACGGGGTGACTCTACGTGAGTCACCTCGCATATTTTGTACCTGCTTCTCGTTTATTTCCCTGTTTCACTTCTTTGTTTTTGCCGTCTCTTTTACTATCTTGAATTCCATCACGGCAACTTCCATCCCAAAGAGTTTCGTTCTGCGCTACATTGTCACGACACGCTCTCACACATTGTGGAGATATACCGACATGGGCAAACAGATTGTGTGGTCATTCATTTTTTCTATCGCGATGATTGGATTCATGAGCTGTTCTTCAGATACAAAAGAAGGCAAGAAAGAACAAACGCAGGAACAACGCAAATACACACTCGAGCGTGTTGGGCCGGCGCGCGTCGTCCAAGTCTATGCTGACGGATTCGATCAACTTTCTCCGAAAGAAAAAATCTTCGGCTACTATCTCAACTGTGCTGCAATTGCCGGACGCGATATCGCGATCGACCAACATCACCCGAGCGCGCTTGAGGTGCGGGAACTCTTCGAGCAAGCGTTCACGCATTCCCAGGGCATCGATTCGACGGTTCTCCAGAAGATCACCAAGTACCTGAAACTGTTCTGGATTAACAACGGATTCTACGATAGTTACACGTCGACGAAAGTTGTTCCCGAGTGTACGTTCGAGGAGTTTACGACGGCGTGCGCAACAGCTCAAAAGAGTGGTGCGAGCTTCAATCTCAACGGTGAATCACTCGACCAGAAATTGAATCGCCTGCGCTCGATTATCTTCGATCCTTCCTTCCAATCGACGATGACGAACAAGACACCGGGTGCAGAATGGATCAAAGGCAGCGCCGTGAATTTCTACGGCGATAATCTTACCTACAAGGAAGTTGAGTCGTGGGCGAAGACAGGCCATGAGAAGTATCCGCTTAATTCAAAAGTGGTGAAAGAAAATGGAAAGATTGTTGAAAAGGTCTGGCGAGCAGGAGGAAATGGTGTGGAGCCGGGCATGTACGCCGACGATCTCGGCGCCGTCATCAAGTATTTGGAACTGGCAATCCCCTACGCTTCGTCTGACTATCAGGCAGAGACCGTGCGGCTGCTCGTCAAGTACTTCAAGACCGGCGAGGAAGAAGATTTTCGGAAATACAATATCCACTGGGTGAAGGACAGCTCGGCAGTCGATTTCATCCTCGGCTTCATTGAAGTCTACCTCGACCCGCGCGCGCAGAAAGCTGAGTGGGAAGCTTCCATCTTCTACACGGATCCCGAACAAACGAAGATGATGCAGAACCTTGCCAGGTACGCGCAGTACTTCGAAGCGAATGCGCCGTGGAAAGAAGAGTACAAAGCAAACATCGAGCGCTCGCCAATCGCCAACGTCATCAACACGATCATCGAGACCGGCGGCACAGGCCCCATTTCTCCCATCGGCATCAATCTTCCGAACGAACAGGCAATTCGCCAGCAGTATGGAAGTAAGAGCGTCCTGCTGCACAATATCGTCGAAGCGAACGAGAAATCAAGCGGCAAAGATCTTTTGAACGAATTCGCGTACGACCAGGAAGAGATCGATCATCAAGATGCGTATGGATCTCGCGCCGACAATTTGCACACGGCGATGCACGAAGTGATCGGCCATGGCTCCGGAAAAGTCAGCGAGAAACTCAACGGCAAAGACCCCGCCGATTTCCTTCCCGGCTACTACAATACACTCGAGGAAGCGCGCGCCGATCTCGTGGCTCTCTGGAATGCATGGGATGATAAGATCGTCGACATCGGCATCGCGAAGGATAAAACCGAGGCACGCAAGATCGGTGAGACGATGTACCAGCAGGCGATCCGGGTTTCACTGGCGCAATTGCGGCGACTTGGCCCATCGAAAGATCAGCTTGAAGAAGACCACATGAAAAACCGCCAGCTCATCGCGCACTACATCATCAAGAATTCCGATGCAGTCAAAGTGGAGACGCGTAACGGCAAAACATATTACCGCATTATCGACTATGACAAGGCACGGGAAGCAGCCGGTAAGCTTCTTGCGGAAATCATGCGCATCAAAGCAGAGGGGGATTTGGCTGCCGCAAGAAATCTTGTCGACACGTATGGCTTGAAGGTCGATCCAACGCTCCGGGATGAAGTGCTCGAACGGGTGGGCAAGCTGAACATCGCTTCGTACAATGGATTCGTGCAGCCGCATCTTGAACCGGCGATGAATCCGGAAGCAAAGATTGTCGACGTGAAGGTTTCCTACCCATTCGATCTTGCGAAGCAGATGATCGAGTTCTCGACCTTCACCAAAAATGAAAAAGCTGCTGCGCGAACGCGATCATCGATCGCAGCACATTAGGAGATGGAGGACCGCACTCCGGCGGTGTTATTGAGCTGAGACCTTTCCGAGGAGATACATCTCACCGGTCGGCTGGGGAACGCCGCCCCTTGGTTCCAACGTAACGGCGAAGGCGTTCACACCGGTTCTGTCGGGCACATTGATCGACTGCACTTTGAAGAAGTTCTGCTTATCTTTTTCATTCCTTACCGCAAACACACCTGCACTGATAGGCTTCCGATCTCTGATCACCCAAAGCTGGTACTCTTTGTTCTCCGGCACAGGCGGCAAGTTGGAGACATGCAGGATCGCCACTCGTTTGATCGGATCCCATATAATCTTGCCATACCCGATCGAATCGGGTTTAAGTCCGGCCATCGTCACGATCTCGATCTGGCGGGATTCCAGGACGTTCACGATTTCCGCTAGACGTTGGAGAGAATCCCTGAGCTCCACGATGTAAATCCGCTGGCTGACGATGTAATCGTCCTGCTGCTGGATTGTCCTGAACAGTGAACTGATATAGGCAAAAAAGCCAACAAGCATCACAATCATTGCGAAAGAAAGTCCGTAGGAGAACCATGGACGCCATACAGGTTTGCGGCGAACTTTCACCGGCGCCGGAGCCTCGGCAAGCTCGCCTTCCTTCTCGTCGGCGGTTTCAGGTTGGAATGTTGCCTTAGCCACCTGCGCAAGCTGCACCGAGAACATGATGCGTTCTTTCAAGTCCTGCGATGGTTCCGTCTGCTGTAATCCCATCGGGAGAATGGCTGCTGCGTCTGCAAGTCGTACAATCTCGGATGCACAGGTTGTGCATCCAGTCTTCACGTGTGTTTCGAACTCGCGCAGCTCGTCGCCGTCTAACGCACTAAGAACGTAGGCGGCAGCGAACTCAAGATATTTCTCTTCGTGTTGATCTGCCATCTACATTTTCTCCTGTAACATCGAGCGCATGGAGTACAGCGCTTTTCTCATACGCGACTTCACTGTGCCGAGCGGTATATTCAACTTCTTCGCAATCTCCGATTGACTGAATCCTTCATAATATGCGAGCGCAAGGACTTGTTGCTGGTCGAGACTGAGCCGACTCAGCGTTCCACTCACTACCCGCTGCACGTCGGAGAATACCGATCGAGCGTGCGGGTTCGATACACGCGATTCTGCTGCGAGTGCAACGGTATTGACATCGACTTGTTGATAATGCGCCCTGAAATCCTTCGAGCGCAACCGATCGATTGCGCGATTACGCGTCATCGTTACAAGCCATGTATACACCGTTCCTTTTCCTTGCTCGTATGTCGCCGCTTTCTTCCAGACCTGCAAAAAAACGTCCTGAACCACATCCTCGGCTTCTTCGACTGAGTGGAGAATTCTCACCACAAAGCTATACAGGAATTGTCCATACTGGTCGTACATTTCCGACAAAGCGGACTCATCCCCCTGGGCGATCCGCTGAAGTCTCGCTCGATCGTCATCGTCTCGACTTGTCCGAGACACCATTGCTGCCAGTAACGTGAAAGGGATGAACACTTATCTACAGAGAATACGTTAAGAATGCGAAAACGGTTTACACACAGCAGATCGAAAATACTCAGACTTTCTGGAAAATGCAAGACATTGTTTGCTCAGGCGCGACAATTTCCGTACATTGTGCAGGAATATCTGCTCTTCTCCAACAACCTGAAAGTATTCAGAATGAGAATTGGAATCCTTACCGGTGGCGGTGACGTCCCCGGACTGAATCCCTGCATCAAAGCTGCCGTCTACCGCGCAACCGACGAGGGACATGAGATGATCGGCGTCCGTCGCGGCTGGGGTGGACTGCTGAACTTCAATCCATCCGACCCATCGACTCAAACAGACTGGATCATGCCGCTCACCAAAGCGAACACAAGAACAATAGATCGTACGGGTGGAACATACCTGCACACATCCCGAACGAATCCCGGCAAAGTGAAGCCGAAGGATCTCCCAGACTTCTTGAAGGAATCATACAAAGGCGCGGATAAAGACAAGACCACCGATTGCACTCCTCACATACTGAACGTGCTCGGCCATCTGAAGCTTGACGCGCTCATCGCCATCGGCGGCGACGATACGTTGAGCTATGCAGTACGACTGCATAAAGAAGGCTTCCCGATGGTCTGCATTCCGAAGACGATGGACAACGACGTGTTCGGCACAGATTACTGTCTCGGCTTTTCGACTGCAGTCACGCGCAGCGTGGAATTTATCCATGCCCTCCGTACACCGAGCGGATCGCATGAACGCATCGCCGTCGTGGAACTCTTTGGACGATACTCCGGAGAGACCTCACTCATCTCGGCATACCTTGCAGGAGTCGACCGGGCAATTATTTCTGAAGTCGATTTCGACGTCCGGAAACTTGTCGATCTCCTCGTGGACGATCGGGCGAAGAATCCGAGCAACTACTCCATCATGACGATCTCGGAAGGAGCCAAACCAATCGGCGGCGAGATGATGATGATGGGCGAAGCCGACGCGTACGGGCATAAGAAGCTCGGCGGTATCGGCGATTGGGTCGCTCATGAGATTGAAAAGCGATCGGGCGCGCGGACCGTTTATCAGCAGCTTGCATACCTGATGCGCAGCGGCGCGCCGGATGCGCTCGACCTGATGGTCTCAACGAGTTACGGTTACCTTGCAACCGATTTACTGTTGAAGAAACAGACGGGACGGATGGTTGCGCTCCGCGACGGCAAGTACACAACCGTCCCTGCCGACATCATCACCGAAGGCAAGAAGCGCGTCGACGTTGACGAGTTGTACGACGTCGCACAATACCGACCGAAGGTTGCTCATCTTCTGGGTAAACCGATGTTTTTGTATTAGCGAGCAAAGAGCTTAGAGCGATAGAGTTTAGAACAATTCACTGATTCAAAGTGAGACACTACCCACAGTTGCCTCTCACCAGCTTGCTTACTATATTATAGAACAGTTCATCTATGGCTACACTTTCTGCTGTGTATCGGCAGGAGGAGATTATATGAAAAAGGTTTGGATCCTTTTGGCAGCGATGGCGCTGCCCTCATGCAGGGAGACCCCCTCCCAACCCGTGCAACCCCTGAGTCAGATCGTCGCGTATGTACATTGGCAGAACGAAGGAATCGCAGACAAGCAAATTGTGTTGGTGCAAACGGGCGACACACTGCGCACAGATTCCAACGGCCTGGCTAAATTCTCTGTGCCCGCCGGGCACTATGTCATCCGTGCGTTTGAGATCAACAGAGGTGGACCGGTCGGTGGGTCCATCGATTTCAGCGTCGACACACACTCAGGCGAAACAGCGACTGTCGATATTATCGACTGCCTCGACTGTGTGGCAGCCACTCCATAGTGATTTGCCATAGCCTTATAATATATTTCCCGCTCGGGTTTTTTTGGGCGCTCTTCACGCGTCCCCTTGGGACGAATTCTTACTTACCGCACATTATTCGTGTCGCCTTCCATCTAAAAGTGCAACAACCCGCCACTCAGTTGGGAAGTTGACTTTATCGGCTCTTTTCCCTTCGTGCCTCTTGACTACCACGCGGGAATTTTATACTTTTGCAGAATCACTCTACCGAACCGATCGACCTTTTCCGAACGGATAATCCTTCATGAAACGACTATTTCTTGCGTGCGCGGCGAGCTTACTCTTGATCGTCGGTACGGGTAATCGAACAACGGCACAAATTCCTCTCCGCCTCGGTTTCACAACGGGAGTGAATTTCGCCAACCAGTCGTTCTCCCCCGAACTGTTCTCAAGCGATAACCCTCAGGCATATCGCACCGGTTTTGTCCTCGGCGGCATTGCGGAGTTCGGCATCTCCGGCATCTGGTCTCTCCAGGCTGAGCTTGAGTACATCCAAAAAGGAACAAAGTTTCAACAGATCGTTACGACGAGTACCAGTCCCACTCCGCTCGGCACCACCGATGCCACGTTCAAGCTCGATTACTTCGAGCTTCCTCTCCTTCTCAAAGCCCGGCTCGAGAATGATAACGTTCAACCGTTCTTCCTCGCTGGACCCGCGTTGTGTTTTAATAATCTTGCCAGGATAGACGCGCCCGGCACGCACGTCCTCGATCGGCCCAATACGAGCACGCTCGATATCTCCGGTAACGTTCATTCCGTAGACCTTGCCTTGGATATTGGAGCGGGATTGGAATACCGCGTTAGCTCGAACAGCGCGCTCCTTTTCGATGTGCGTTACTCCCATGGCCTCTCCGACATTTATAATAACCCATCGATCCCATCGGCAAAGTCGTACGGGATTTCTTTGATGGCAGGATTGCTATTTAATATTACAAGAAGCGAAGAAGTCGTAGCGGAGAAACCTCCGGTCGAACCTGCGAAGCAAGTAATCATCGATACCGATGGCGATGGTTTGCCCGACGACGACGAGATCAATATCTACAAGACGAATCCGTATCAAGCCGACAGCGATGGAGACGGCCTCAAGGATGGCGAGGAAATCCTTACCTACAAAACGAATCCGTTGAACGGCGATACGGATGATGACGGCTTGAACGATGGCGCAGAAGTGAAGAAGTACAAAACAGATCCGCTTGACCCCGACACGGATCATGGCGGCATCAAAGACGGGCCGGAAGTTTTTCGCGGCACCAACCCGCTCGATCCATCGGACGATCTGCCGCGCAAAGAAGAATTCAAGATAGACGTCGGAAAGGCAATCGTGCTGGCTGGTGTTGTCTTCAAAACGGGCAGCGCCGAAATCGGTCCTGCGTCCGCGGCAATTCTTGAAAAAGCATACAACACCCTTGAGCAAAACCCGGACATTCTCGTCGGGATTCATGGGCATACCGATAACGTCGGCAAGCGTGCCTACAACATGAAGCTTTCCATGGCACGAGCAAACGCCGTGAAGGATTATCTTGTGCAGAGAGGAATCGATGAGAAGAGAATCAGCACCAAAGGATTCGGGTTCGATAAACCGATAGCAAGCAACGACACGCCCGAAGGCAGGCAGAAGAACAGACGGATTGAATTCTTCCGAACACGTTAACAATGCAGCTTACAGCTATGACCACAGTCGGCGCAAAGAAAATTACTGACCGGTTCCGCTTAGCGGTACTGTTGCAGGACTGAAAATATTGGTAGCATTATGTACGATCTGTAACGAAGCGGAATAAGAAATTTTATTGATCGGCGAAAATCGCACGGTCACGACCGTAGACTGCCCGGGATTCAAACTATAGTTCCCCATCCCACTGACGATTGAAAACCCCGAGCCGTTCATGCCGATGCTGCCGGTCAAAACACCTGTTGAGGCAGATGAATTACTGATTGTGATTGTTCGATCAAGCGTTTGTCCCGTTCGCACACCACCAAAGCTGATGAATGCCGGGCTGGCAGAGAGCGTAACCGCTCTCAACTGCCCGTATGCCTGCATAGGGATTCTCACGGGGTTGGAGAAGTTCTGCGCGCTGTGCCAAATCTGCAGCTCACCACCATGACTTCCAGACGATTGTGGCGAGAAGCGGACTTTAACCGTTCGCGTTTGACCCGGGGGCAGTGAGTACGATCCGCCTCCTTGGGTGAACGAGAATCCATTGCTGGTAATGCCGAAGATGACAGTTCCACTGATCGTTTGAATCGAGCTGGAAGAATTCGTAAACGTCAGAGATTGTTCGGCAGATTGACCAACGACCACAGTACCAAAATCGAACAATGTTGTACTCACGGAAATGCTCGTCTTCCACTGTCCGCTGCCGCTCAAAGAGATAAAAATAGGATTGGAAACCGACGTGCCATTGTTGAACACGCGTACAGATCCGGAATATGAACTATTGGTCGTCGGAAGAAATCGGACAGTGAGTGTTATCGATTGTCCCGGTGCGAGATCGTAGGCGCCCGACCCACTGACGATAGAAAATCCACTCCCGATAATGTCAAAGCTGCCGATAAGTTTTCCCGTGGAATTCAATGCGTTGCCGATTGTGACTCCCTGCTCCGAATGATCTCCCACCAGTATTGTACCGAAATTTATAGAGGCAGGACTGACCGAAAGGACGATAGATGATGTTTTCTCTCCACGCAATGCTACAACCAGGGGGCTTGACACATTCGTTGCATTGTGCGTAATCTTCAGAGACCCCGTGTAAAGTCCTTTCTGGGATGCAGAAAAAGTTACGGTGACAGTTCTGGTTTCGCCGGGAATCAAACTAAAAGAACCACCACCGGAGAGCGTATAGCCGGTGGAACCGGAGGCAAGACTAACCGTGAGGTTGAGTGCTTCAGTCGAACCGATAGGGTTACTGATGGTCAGGTCACGCTGCACCAGTTGACCAAGAAGCACTGTCCCAAAGTCTACCGACGTTGGAGTCACACTAATCTTCGTCACAACGCGTGTCGCACCGGTTCCCTTGAGAGTAACGGTGAAGGGACTCACGGTATCCGACGCATTGTGAACAATCGTGATTGAACCTGAAAACGATCCCACAAGTCCCGGGGCAAACTTAATCGTGACTGATCGTGATCTTCCGGGAGCAAGATCGTATTGTCCATCGCCGCTCACAACGGAAAATCCCGTTCCCGCTACGGTAATCGTGCCGATGAGATCCAGTAGAGAATTTGGAGGATTTGTAATTGTTACGATTTTGGTTGGCGACTGGCCAACCTGTGTCGATCCGAAATCCAGCGAACTCGGATCCACAAGTATAGCCGAGGGACCGGTTTTTTCTTCCCCTCCTTTCAACGTAATAACGATCGGATTCGAGACATTGAGCCCATTATGGGAAATCGTCAGAGATCCGGTGTACGAGGAAAGACTCTGCGGTTTGAATCGTACCACAACCGCCCTGGATTCTCCCGGAGCGAGATTAAAGGGCTCACCTCCTTTAATAATCGAAAACCCATTTCCCGAAATGTTAATGGTTCCTGAAAGCGTTCGTCCGAAACTAAATGAGTTCGTTATCTCAATCGATTGCTCGGAGGTTTCATTAGTAGGAACAAGACCATAATTCAGTTCGAGTGAACTCACCACGATCTGAACACGCGGCTGGTTGTCATCTGCAAGCGGCGCATCACTGCATGAACATGCGACACCAACAAGCACTGTGAGGACGATCCAGTATCCGGCATTGTACGAATATTTCATTGGCATTGAAATGAAGGTCCCTCGTGCGGATTGTAAACGACCTGCAAATAAAAGCACCTCGCCTTTAGAAGATTATACATATTGTCGAATCAAGAAGCAAGATGGTGGAACATAATATCAAATGGGAACGGATAGAACGTGATTAGTATCGTTAGTCGAGATGTGTTACACGGGAAAACATTGATTTTCATATTGTTTTTCTGCACATTGCCATTCGGACTCGAGGTAGCGAGTGAGCGAAGCTACCTTGATCGTCCGAGTGAGCATCCCGCCTTCTTTTGGCAGGATTTCTGGAAATTGCTTCCTCGCTTCTTACATAATACTCTGTACACCGATACGCGAAGCGCATGTCCACCCCACTCATGAGACAATACGCCCGGATGAAAGCGAAGTATCCCGATACGGTACTTCTCTTCCGCATGGGTGATTTCTACGAGACATTCGAGGACGATGCGCTCATCGCGTCGAAAGTTCTGGGCATTACACTCACGAAGCGCGGCAACGGCACTTCCGGTGAAACGCCGCTTGCAGGCTTCCCCTATCACGCGCTTGACTCCTACATGCCGAAGCTGCTCAAAGCCGGTTACCGTGTTGCCGTGTGCGAGCAGCTTGAAGATCCGAAGTTCGCCAAAGGAATCGTGAAGCGCGACGTCATTGAAGTCGTCACGCCTGGCGTTGCCTTTTCCGATAAAGTCCTGGAACAAAAGCAGAACAATTATCTCCTTGCCGTCGCTCTTCCTTCCGCTCTCGCAACCGCAGCTGAGAGTATTGGCATCGCATTCTCGGATGTCTCAACGGGTGAATTTGGCGTCAGCGAATTTCCGCTCGGGCAATTCGCGGAACAAGTCGCCGCTCTTCAACCTTCCGAGATTCTCGTCCAGAAGCGCGACCGTGAAACGATCGAGCAGATCCTCAAGGGAAAGTACAAAGGAATTTTCTCGAAGCTCGACGATTGGGTCTTCAACTTCGACTATGCGTATGAGCTGCTGATCAATCATTTCAAGACCCAGACGCTGAAGGGGTTTGGGGTTGAAGGTTTGAGGTTCGGGATTATTGCCGCGGGAGCGGTGATGAATTATTTGCAGGAAACACAGAAGGCGAATCTCCTTCACATCCGCAAGATCGTTCCGTACAATGTCGGCGATTACATCACGCTCGATCACTCGACGAAGCGCAACCTTGAAATCACTCGTTCGATCGAAGGACGCGAGGATGGAACGCTCTTCTGGGTGCTCGACCGAACGCAGACGCCGATGGGCGCACGGCTTCTCAAAAAATGGATCAACCAGCCGCTGCGGAAGATTGAGCCGATCCGTGCACGACTTGCCGCAGTCCGTGAGCTTGTCGAGAACGCCGATCTCCGCAAACGTCTCACCGAAACGCTCTCCTCCATCGGCGACATCGAGCGGCTCATCTCGAAGATTTGCACCGGGCGCTCAAATCCTCGCGAGTTGGTTGGACTCAAGAACATGCTCGTACAGGTTGCACACGTGAAGTCCGTGCTCAACGGTAATGATCCGCACATTGCGAAGAAGGCGGCGAGCACGACGCTTGTGAAACTTGCGGAAGGAATCAAAGCGCTTGAGCCGGTTGTGCAAAAGATTTCCACGGCGCTCTCCGACGATCCTCCTCCCTCGCTCGCCGACGGCGGCGTGATCAAGAAAGGGTTCAGCAAAGAACTTGATGAGCTGCGCGACATCGCGCTCAACGGGAAATCGTGGATTGCGAATCTCCAGAAGACCGAACGTGAGAGCACCGGCATCGCATCGCTCAAAGTCGGCTTCAACAACGTCTTCGGCTACTATATCGAAATCACGAACACCCACAAGGACAAAGTCCCCGACCGTTACATCCGCAAGCAGACACTTGCGAACGCAGAGCGCTTCCTCACGCCGGAGCTGAAAGAGTACGAAGAAAAAATTCTCCATGCCGAAGAAAAAATCCTTTCACTCGAGATGCAGCTCTTCAACGAGTTGCGGATGACCGTTGCAGAGGAAGCAGAAGCAATCCAGCAGAACGCGCGGTTGGTCGCCATGCTCGATTGTTTCGTCTCGCTCGCGCACGTTGCCGTCGAGAATAATTACGTCGAGCCGGCGATTGACGAGGGAATGACGATCGAAATTCTGCAGGGGCGTCATCCCGTCATCGAGAAGCTTCTCCCGCCCGGCGAGCCGTACACGGCAAACGACGTTCTGCTGACGAACGAAGAGAACCAGGTTCTTATTATTACCGGACCGAACATGAGCGGGAAGTCGAGCTACCTGCGGCAGGTTGGACTCATCGTCTTGCTCGCACAGATTGGAAGTTTTGTCCCGGCGAAAAAAGCGCACATCGGGCTTGTCGATCGCATCTACACGCGCGTCGGTGCGAGCGACAACATTGCATCGGGTGAGAGCACATTTCTCGTCGAGATGCACGAAGCGGCAAATATTGTCAATACGGCGACGACGAAGAGTTTGATTCTGTTGGATGAAGTCGGGCGCGGCACCAGCACCTTCGACGGCATCAGCATCGCGTGGGCGCTCACCGAATATCTTCACAACCGGATCGGCGCGAAGACGCTCTTTGCAACACACTACCATGAGCTGAACGAGCTTGCGGAGCTGTTCCCTCGCATCAAGAATCTCAAAGTGGAAGTGCGTG
The DNA here is from genome assembly GCA_016178595.1 of Ignavibacteria bacterium. Taxonomy (GTDB): domain Bacteria; phylum Bacteroidota; class Ignavibacteria; order UBA10030; family SZUA-254; genus JACOSY01. The sequence continues at coordinate 8,521 of JACOSY010000059.1, read as the reverse complement.
AGTACGGCGACAAAGTTCTTTTCCTGCACAAAGTCACCCCCGGGTTCGCTGATCATTCCTACGGAATACAAGTTGCACAGATGGCCGGGCTGCCGGAGGAAGTGACGGAGAGGGCGAAGAATATCCTGAAGAATTTGGAAGGATCGGAGTTGACGCTGCACGATGGAGAGGATGCGGGTTCCGGGATACGGGATACGAGTAAGAAGAAGGGCCGTATCGCGCCGGCGGAAGTGCAGATGACTCTGTTTGAGATGAAGGACGACAAGCTTCGAGAAGAATTGAAGAAGCTCGACGTAGAGAAGCTTACTCCTATAGAAGCATTGAACAAACTTGCAGATCTCAAGAGAAAGGCTGAGAAATAGGTAGGTCAGACATTTGAGCGCCGAAGGCGCCATCCCGCTTCGCGGGACTTGTTTGACCACATAGAAATTTATGCCTAGGAGGGAGTTCCACTCCCGACTATAATAGTTGCAAATATGTCTTACTGGAAAATTGTCAAAGAAAAAGAAGCCGAGTTCTATTTCCTGACTGTAACAATTGTCGAGTGGGCTGAAGGTAGAATGTTTGGTGTAATTACAGGTCGGGAGTTGAACTCCCTCCCAGTGGAGAAAAGATGACGCCACTGGAAGCGCTGCAGAAACTGGCAGAGATAAAGAGAGCAATTCAAAAGGAAAAATGAAAAAGTCAAAACTCTTTAACATTTTGGGGGAGGAAAAATGAAACGGCTTATTCCGGCAGAAGTGATCGAAAAGAAAATATTTTTTCTCCGAGGACAAAAGGTAATGCTCGACAGAGACCTTGCCGAGTTGTATGGTGTTTTAACACGAAATCTCAACAAAGCAGTTCAACGCAATCTCGACCGTTTTCCAGAAGATTTCATGTTCCAGCTTTCTGCTGAAGAGTTCGAAAACTTGATGTTCCATTTTGGAACATCAAGTGGCGCAAAGCGCCATGGCGCCATAGGCGCTCAATGGGGCGGCACCCGGAAACTTCCATACGCTTTCACAGACCAGGGTGTAGCCATGCTATCCAGTGTACTTCGCAGCAAGCGAGCCGGACAAGTCAACATCGAAATTATGAGGGCATTTGTGAAACTGCGAGAACTTCTTGCGACAAATAAAGATCTTGCAAGAAAGCTGGATGGGTTGGAAAAAAAGTATGATTCGCAGTTCAGAATTGTCTTCGAAGCTATCCGCAAATTAATGCTGCCACCGGAGAAACCAAAGCGGCAAATCGGGTTTAAAGTTGAAGAGCCGACAGTGAGATATGCAGCGAAATAATTCCCCTCCACTGGAGGGGTGGCGACGAAGTCGACGGGGTGGGTACAAAGAACACACCCCTAAATCCCCTCTGGAGAGGGGACTTGAAACCGCCGCTCACGACGTGTACCATGCGGGACAGATACGGTTTGTTGCAGAAACTGGCGGAGATGAAGAGATCAATTCAAAAGGAAAAATGAAAAAAATGAAAGCTTTGATTTGAGAATTGTAATATGCTGAACGACTTTTGCGAAATAATTATGGCCGATGGGGAGCCGTGCGGCTTACCAACAGATATATATGAGGGCAGAGTCGCAATGTGTGTTCTACATGCAACGGCGAAAGATAATGAAAAGTTTCAATCGATCATTAAGATAAGGATAGACGAAGGATTAAAGAATTCCGGCAAACCTTACATCGATTTCACTCGTGTAGTCTTTCTTGACTTTAACTTCGAAAGTTTTAAGGAATTCAACAAGCCATTGATTTTTAAGGGTGCGAAGTTTGAGCAGGACGTCAGTTTTGCGAGTTGCAGGTTTTTGTGTTCGGAAATTGATTTTTCAGATACGGTTTTTGAAGGTAATGCGAATTTCACTCACACTGGATTCATCGAAGGAGTTAGTTTTATAAACTCAGTTTTCAAGTCGGAAGCTATATTTCAGAATACAAAGTTCCAAGGAGAAAGAACTCTGTTCGTAGGCACACGATTCGAAGGCAATAAGACGTTTTTCGGTGAGGCAGAATTTCTATCTGAACAGACACAATTCCGGGATGCACACTTCAAAGGCAACACTTTCTTCCATCGAGCTACTTTCAGAGGAGACTGTACAAGTTTCGCGAAGTTCTCGACAGAAACGGTATTTGGAGGTGAAATTACTAGGTTTTATGAATCGAAATTCCTCAGCAAGGCAACTTATTTTTCATGGGTCAAATTCGACAGTACAAAAGAAACAAACTTTGATGGGGCAATATTTCACGGTGAGGTTATTGACTTTTCCCACGCAGAGTTTAAATCTGAGAACGTAACTTTGCGAGACACATCATTCAAATCTCTTAAAGAGTATATTCATTTCCAAAACTGTTGGTTCAAGGGGTTGAGGACGTTATTTCACGATACCAAGTTCGAATCAAGCAAAGTCGACTTCCATGAAAGTGTCTTTGATAATGCCGTCGATTTCAAGCGTAATCACGAAAAAAATACTGCGCCAATGTTTGAGCAAGGTGCTTCAATTCGAGATGTCCTCTTCTTATCTCCTGAGAAGACGACATTCCGACACGTCAATCTCTCACAAGTGGAACTGCAAGGTACCGACCTTAGAAAGATAAATTTTATCGCTGTAGAATGGCCGAGGTATCCTCGTTTGAAGATCGGCCGGTTGGAGAAGACAAGGCTACGTGGAGTATTTGACGAACAGCTATTAATCAAGCAACACGACCCAAGTCCCGACGAAGTAGAACTGGTAAGATCCGAGTATAGACAACTAAAACAGAACTATGATGAAGCAACGAACTACTACATAGCCGACCAATTCTACTTTGGCGAAATGGAAATAACTCGCCACTCCAAGAAAAAATGGAAGCGTCTTTTCTCGTGGAATGGGCTGTACAGATTTTCGAGCGGCTATGGCTTACTATGGACAAACAGCTTGGCTACATTGTGTCTTGCTTTAATCATATACTCTATTATGTTCATGTTCTCTGGCTTGAAGATTCCAAGCGAAAACGGCCAACCAAAAAGATACATCAACTATGATCTCTCACTTAATTTTCCAGAATTGAAACCATTTGCTGAAGATTGGTTGCAATGCTTCCACTATGCGGCGCTTAGTCTTGTTCCACTGAAAAATTTATCAGGTGATTATGAACCTGATATTGATACCAGGTATATTGTAATTGCCAATTCAATCACCGTTCCAACTCTGGTAACCCTTTTCATCCTTGCACTTCGCCGGAGATTCAAGCGATGAGAAACGCGGGCGTAGAGTTCAACAACTATTTCATTAACTTACAATAACAACTTCCATGTTATACACTGCACCCGCTCTCCTTCTCGTTGGCTTGCTCTTCATCGGGATCATCATCTTCCATAGGCTTGGCCTGTGGGTAAGGCAGTATCAAAAGAAAAAAGATCCTTCCTATGAATCGGATGGATTGGGTCCGCTTGAAGGGGCGCTGCTTGGCTTGCTCTCCCTGTTGCTCGCATTTACATTTAACCAATCGGCATCACATTACGATACACGCAGGGACTTGCTCGTCGGTGAAAGCAACGACATCGGCACAGCGTTGCTCCGCGCCGACTTATATCCCGATTCTCTCAGGGCGGCGTTCAGGCGGGACTTCAAAGAATATATCACGGAACGCATCGCGTACTATGAGGTGGGCAACGACGAAGAGGCAATACAAACTGCCCTGCAAAAAGCGAGCGTTCTCTCCGAACGGATATGGCAGCGCGCGGCGTCCGTGTCTCGTCAACCGGGCGACCCCACAAGGTCGATGCAAATGGTTCCCGCTATCAACAACATGATTGACGCCGTGAGCAAGCGCGAGGAAGCAAGAAAAAAGCACGTTCCGGATTCTATCGTTTGGCTGCTGTTCCTGCTTTGTCTCACGGGTAGTTTTATCGTCGGCTATGCGAGCAAATCACGGAAGATAGATTGGGTGATTCTGTGCAGTTATTCCATCATGACGGTTATGACCATCTTTCTTATTCTTGACCTCGACCGTCCAAGGCGGGGTATTATCGATACCAGCTCAGTTCATGAGAACATACGCGGTCTCCTCAATTCTTTTCAGGAAAGCGGAAGCGAGACTCAATGAAATCAAATGTATTCAACCCTCGACACTTTCCTCCAAAGGACAAGAGACGTTTATCAAGAATTACAACATTCTTGCATTCACAATTTCTCAGATGAAAAAGATCGATCAGGTTTTTACATAAATGAAGAGTGAGACCCCACCTCAATCCTCCCCTAAGAGGGGAGGAAGCGTCCCCTCTCCTTTTAGAGCTTGTCCTGAGCGCAGCGAAGGAAGAGGGTTAGGGTGAGGTCTCAATAAAATTAACAACCACAAGCATCTAACTTTCTTAACAGCCCATGCACAGACGCCACTTCCTGAAGACTACAGCAACGAGCGCGCTTGCACCGCTTGTCGCTTCTCCCTTGTTGACACAGAACCAACAGGAGAAAAATCCCAACGTCGATACGATTCGCAGCCGCATCAAACCGATCACAACTGATGAACGAACGAAACGGATTGAACGGGCAAAAGAGTTGATGACTCGAGAGAACATCGATGCGCTGCTGATCGAAGGGGGCGTAACGATGAATTACTTCACCGGCATCAACTGGGGGCGCAGCGAGCGGTTGTTCGCAATGATCCTGCCGCGGAACGGCGAGCCTGCGTACGTCGCGCCGAAGTTCGAGGAAGGGCGCGCTCAGGAGCAAGTCGGCACGGCACGCCTTCTCACATGGGAAGAAGACGAAAGTCCTTACGATCTCATCAAGCAAGTCCTGAAAGATTCCAGCCTGCTTACCGCCACGATCGGCATCGAAGAATCAACACGCTCCTTCGTATCGGAAAATGTCGGGAGGACGCTTGCATCCGCGAAGTTTGTCAGCGGCACGCCGGTAACAGCCGGCTGCCGCTGTGTAAAGTCGGGGCATGAGATCGAGCTGATGCAGATCGCCAACGACATCACGGCAGAAGTCTTCAAGTCGGCGCTTCAGACATTGCGCGAGGGAATGACGGAAAAGGAATTTGCATCCACAATCTCCCGTCTCTTCTCGCAATTCGGCGTCGGTGGCGGCGCGCTCGTGCTCTTCGGTGAAGCATCCGCATACCCGCACGGACTCGTCAAAGAACATACGCTTCACGAAAATCAAATTGTCCTGATCGACGGCGGCTGCTCGGTTGAAGGCTACTCGTCGGACATCACGCGCACGACGGTCTTCGGTACGCCATCCGACAAAATGAAGAAGGTGTGGGAAATCGTTCGCGATGCACAGTCGGCAGCGCTCAAAGCCGCACGGCCCGGCGTTCCTGCAGAATCAATCGATGCTGCAGCACGAGCGGTCATTACGGATGCAGGCTACGGTCCGGACTACAAATATTTCACGCACCGGCTTGGTCACGGTATCGGATTGGAAGGACACGAATGGTATTACCTTGTCCGCGGCAACACGCGACCGGAGCGAGCAGGAGAAACGCACAGCAACGAGCCGGGCATTTACATCGTCGGGGAGTTCGGCATCCGGCTTGAAGATGAAATGTTGATTATGGAAGACGCTGCAAAGCTTCTTCTTCCGCAAGCAAAGAGCCTCGAAGATATCTTTTAGTTCATTCTTGAAAGGAACTTACAATGCACCTTCACGATATCCATCTCCTGTATGAATTCAACTATTGGGCAAAGGAACTATTGCTCGAAGTGCTCGAGACAATCCCCCACGAGCAGTACGTAAAAGACTTCGGTTCGAGTCATGGCGGTATTCACGGCACACTCGTGCACATTGTGGGTGCCGAAGATCTTTGGCTGAAGCGCTGGAAAGGTGAGTCGACCATAAACTTCATGCAAGCGGAAAACTTTCCAGGCTTTGAATCTGTTCGCGATGCATGGATGGAGGTGGAGATGAATATGATGGGATTTTGTCACATGCTCAAAACTGACGGCGACATCAACAAGACCATCGCATACAAAGATTTAAAAGGGAACGCCTATTCACAGCCGTTGTATCAATTGATGCAACACCTCGTCAATCACTCGACGTATCATCGCGGTCAAATCACCACCATGATTCGTCTCCTGGGTATGAAGCCGGCCGGCACGGATATGGTGATGTTTTACCGTCAAAACCCATCGACGACGTAGAAAATCGAAGAATTCTTCTCTTGACATACGAGGAACGGTTGCCTATCTTACACTATCGCATGCAGCAATTTGATAGCAATCCGTTTTTAAATCGTCAAAAAAAAATTTAAACGAATGCCGGGACTAGGATTACGCTTTACTGTCTCGGCATCTGAACCCTTACGCGTCGGCTCGAACAACTTCATTTTACATCCATGCATAATCCCAGGGGCGAACGTCATGTACAAGAAGGCTACTGTCTTTTTACTTTGCATCGTTACGTTAAGCGCTCTTGCTGTCACCGCAGGGAACATCGTCGTTGCTCAGGGCCGCAACGCTCGAACTGATTCCCTCTTTCAGATGCCGCACGAGCGCTATTTCGAGCAACATCTTGCACAGCCGCCATTGAGTATTCTGACGCCGAAGGAACGAACGTTCACTCCGTCCGCCGTCCCATTTCCAAACGTGAACATTTCGGGCGACACGGCGCCGCAGAATGAGCCGTCGGTCAGGATCAGCCACAAAGATCCGAATCGTGCAGTTGCGGCATGGCGGGATTTTCGAACGGGAGTGAATCCGGCTATTCGCCGTGTCGGATACAGCTTTACAACGGATGGTGGCACGACGTGGTCACAGAGTCAATTGCTTCCGCTCATCTACCAAGACGCGGGTTATCCGCGCACGAGTGATCCCGCGGTATGTGTCGACACATCGGGACTATTCTACATCGCCACAATCTCGATCGATAATAACAATGGTCGGGGCAAGATCATCGTGTACCGACAGAATCCGTTCCTCGATCTATTCGATCAAGCATTCTTCGCACCACTCGATACTGCACTCAACGACTTCGACGACAAGGAATACATTGTTTGCGACCTGTCGCCTACGAGTCCGTACGTCAATACGTTGTACATAAGTTGGACGGGATTTCGGAGCGTTGGAGGCGGGATGCTCTTGACGAAGTCGACCAACCAGGGCGCGACGTGGTCGCACTCAGTCATTATCAACGATCCGGGAAATTCAGGCCAGGGCTCCGATCCGTGCGTGCGACCGAATGGCGACGTTTGCGTTGTCTGGGCGGGTGGTCCGGGAATAATGTTCGATAAATCCACAGACGGCGGATCGACGTTCGGCGTGGATAGACTCATCGACACCGCCCCCGGTGGAGGTGGAGGACTTGCCGGCTTCCCGTCTATTGCAACAGATCTCACGAATGGTCCGCGGCAGGGATATCTTTACACAGTTTGGTCGGACTCGCGCAACGGCAATCTCGATGTTTTCCTCAGATCATCATCCGACGGCGGAGTTACATGGTCGGCTGCACGACGCGTAAACGATGACCCGATTGGGAATGCAAAGGATCAGTTCTGGCCGTGGATTGCTGTCGACGATCGCGGCGTCATTTCCATCGTCTATTATGACACGCGACTCACTTCCGACAATTCTATTACCTACACTTTCTTAGCTCACTCTTGGGACGGGGGCATCACGTTCACGAACCGTTTGATCAGCACTGCGCAGTCCCCTCGCAACACTCCAAACCCTGCCGTCCGTTATGGTGATTATATCGGTCTCGATTCATGGGGAAAGCATACTATTCCTGTGTGGACGGATGAGCGCGCCGGAGGATTCGACATGGATATCTACACGGCAGTGATGGATACGCTACCGCGAGCAAACCTGGCGACGGTCCGTTTTCCTGTTCGGAGCGGATGGAATATCGTCTCGGTTCCGGTGAATGGCATCACCGGAGTCACGCCATACCTTTTCCCAACGGCAACACTCCCCGCGTTTGCATACGAAGGCACTTACGTGCAGAAGGATACGCTCACTCAGGGTTTCGGGTATTGGCTCAGCTTCCCCGCTGAAACAATCGTTCAGATCGCCGGAGACTCGATACGACAAGGCTCCATACCGGTACACGATGGCTGGAACCTGATCGGTGGCATCACGACTTCGCTTCCCTCAGGCGCGATCGCCAGCGATCCGCCCGGCATGATCACATCTCCTTTTTTCACTTACACAGGAATATATGTTCATAGCGACAGCATCCTTCCGGGCCGCGGCTATTGGGTAAAAGTCAGTGGGAACGGGACACTCATACTTTCTGAAACCGCCGTGGCTCTCGCATCGAATCGGATCCACATCGTGTCGAGCGAGGAAGTACCGCCTGCTGCACCAGGAGACAGACAATCGACACTCGCCCGGATACCGACATCATACGCCCTTGAACAAAATTATCCGAATCCTTTTAATCCAGAGACGCATTTTAGATTCATGAGTTCTACAAGGAAGTGCAACACTCCAGGAGAGAATTTGTTATTCTTGGAGTATGGCACCTATACCACAGTATCATCAACTGTCTCTTGATGAAAGAAATCATATTGCCGTCTATCGGGCTCAGGGGTTGTCGATC
>JACOSY010000061.1 GCA_016178595.1 Ignavibacteria bacterium | reverse complement strand
ACTTCGACGCTGTCTCCAATGCTGATGTGAAACGTTTAGAACGACGCATGAACAACAGACCAAGAAAAATATTACATTATCAAACACCACGCGAAGTCTTTAACCGACGTGTTGCACTTGCTCATTGAATCCAGCAGTACAAAAATGAATTCATCCATCATCTTTTCCGTTCCTACGGATCGTGTGAAGAAACACTGGAACATCTTGAATTACTCCACCACACTGGCTCACTGACTAACAACGAGAAGTTCACTCAACTCTTTCACGATTGTAATAACCTTTGCGGAAAACTTCTCCGATACATTCAAGCTGTTGATCGGAAATTCGAGATGCCTTCTTTTATGAAAGACCCCGTAGCTCCATACATAGAAGAATATGTTGAATCGGATGAACTGGTTTCTTCTCAATCCTCAAACCCAAAACCTCGAACCACTCAATGAACAACACTGCGCCCAAACTGACAAACGAGCAGTACGAGAAGAACTTCGCGGACATCCATCCCGCTTTCACACAGAATCAGGCGGTGACAGAAGCGAACCGCTGTCTCTACTGTTTTGATTCTCCCTGCATGAAGGCATGTCCCACTCATATTGACATCTCCACCTTCATCAAGAAGATCGCCACCGGTAATGTGAAAGGATCGGCAAAAACGATCCTCGCTTCAAACTGGATCGCGCTGACGTGTGCAAAAGCGTGCCCGGTGGATGTGTTGTGCGAAGGTGCATGTGTGTACAACGATCGCGGCGAGGAGCCGATCAAGATCGGGCGGCTCCAGCGCTATGCCATCGATTGGTACTTCGAGCATGGGATGCCGGCACTATTCACGCCAGCGCCGAAAAACGGAAAGTCGGTCGGCGTCATCGGTGCAGGTCCATCGGGACTTGCGTGTGCAGCCGAGCTTGCCCTTCTCGGCTATGACGTGACAATCTACGAAGGCAAAGACGTTGCCGGCGGTCTGGATACATGGGGAATCGCACCATACAAAATGACCTATAAGGACAGCTTGAATGAAGTGAAGCTGGTTCAAAGCTTCGGCGTAACGATCAAGACAGGAATGTGGATTGGGAAAAATCTTACCATCGCCGAACTCGAAAAGAAACATGACGCAATCTTCATCGGCGTTGGCCTCGGCAAGTCTCCATCACTTAAGATTCCCGGAGAGGATTTGAAAGGCGTCGTTGATGCACTTGACTTCATTGCGAGCGTGACGCCGCGAAAGTGGAGCACAGTCGATGTCGGTCATCGTGTTGCTGTTATCGGTGCAGGCAACACCGCCATCGACGCTGCGACCGAAGCCAAGCGTCTCGGTGCAGAACAGGTAACGATTGTTTACCGCCGCGGCGAAAACGATATGTCGGCGTACGACTTCGAGTATGAGCTTGCAAAAAACGACGGCATTCTCTTTCACTTCCACACAGCTCCACAACGGATCATCGGCAACGGCACTGTTGAAGCGCTCGAATGTGTGAAGATGCGATTGCGAAATCCCGTGGCAAAAGGCAAGCAATCCCTCGAGCCGGTTCCCAAATCGGAATTTCAGATTCCGGTCGATATGATCATCAAGGCGATTGGCCAGGATGCAAATGAAAATTTTCTCGAACAGATTGGCGGCATGGAATTCGTCGATGGCAACGTCGCTGTGAATACCGAGACGATGCGAACGGCAAACCCAAAATACTTTGCCGGCGGCGATTGTATCAACGGCGGTAAGGAAGTGGTGAATGCTGCTGCTGACGGAAAAAAGGCGGCGCATGGGATTGATACGTTTATCTTTAATAAGAGGTGAGTATGGCCGATCTCTCCATCAACTGCGGCGGTATCAAATCGCCAAATCCCTTCTGGCTGGCTTCCGCCCCTCCAACGAATTCCGGTTACCAGGTGTGCAAGGCGTTCGAAGCGGGCTGGGGCGGCGCCGTGTGGAAAACCATCGGCGAGCCGGTGATGAATGTCTTCAACCGGTATGGCGCGATTGATTACAATGGACAGAAGATCGCAGGCCTCAATAATATCGAGCTGATCAGCGACCGACCGATTGACGTTAACCTGAAGGAGATCGCCGAGACGAAAAAACTGTGGCCCGATCGCGCCGTTATTACCTCGCTCATGGTCGAATCGAAACGAGAAACATGGCACGATATCGTCAAGCGAACGATCGACACGGGCTGCGACGGCATCGAGCTGAATTACGGCTGCCCCCACGGCATGAGTGAACGCGGCATGGGATCCGCCGTCGGGCAGGTGCCGGAATATTGCGCGATGATCACCGGGTGGGTGACGGAAGTATCGACCATCCCTGTGCTTGTGAAGCTGACGCCCAACATCAGCGACATCCGTTTTCCCGCACGCGCGGCAAGAAAAGGCGGCGCCCAGGGTATCTCCCTCATCAATACGATCAACAGTATCATGGGTTTGAATCTCGATACGTTGGAATTACGGCCATCCATCGACGGCAAAGGAGGTCATGGCGGTTATGCCGGACCTGCCATCAAACCGATTGCGTTGAACATGCTCTCACAGGTCGCCATCGATCCTGAAGTCGATCTTCCCATCTCCGGCATCGGCGGCGTTTCCACGTGGCGCGATGCAGTGGAATTCATGTTACTTGGTGCGTCAAGCGTGCAGATATGTACAGCCGCTATGCACTATGGCTTCCGCATCATCGACGACCTGACCGAGGGATTGTCCAACTGGATGGAAGAAAAAGGTTATCGATCGATCGAGCAATTCCGGGGAAAATCGCTCCGATGTATTACCGATTTCGGAAACCTCAACCTTCTGGCGAGAACAATTGCTGAGATCGACGAATCAAAATGCATCCAGTGCAACCTGTGTTACATCGCCTGCGAGGACAGCGCCCATCAGTGCATCGATATGATTCCGCACAATGGAAAGAACCAACCACGCGTACGGCAAGCGGATTGCGTCGGCTGCACGCTCTGCTTCCTCCTCTGCCCCGTCGAGAACTGCATTTCCATGGTGCGGAAGGATGATGGGACAGAGGCAATCACCTGGAACCAATTGATGAAACAGCTTCCGCAGCCGCTGACGTGGGAAAGTTTGCGGCAGTTCCAGAAAAAGCACGGCATCGATATTCACTAAAAACGATTTTGTATTTCGACTGCAGTAGTTGTACCTTAATCTAAATCACTATTTCATCACAACATCAATCATGGAGAATCATCTATGAAACGCTTCTCATCGCTCTTTATTTTGTTGATCGCAACGCTGATGGTGCTCGGAGCAACACAATCCATCGCCCAGAAGAAAACCAAAAAGGAAGCCACTGTTTGGCCCGCAGAGAATCTTACATGGGTTGAAGTTCCCAACACCGGCGGCGTCAAGAGAGCGGTATTGTGGGGAGATCCCGATAAGGGCGCTTATGGCGCGTTCTACAAGTTTCCGGCAGGCGCCAAGTTTCCACTCCATTATCATACCAACCCGATAAAGACCGTTGTAATTTCCGGAACGATGTTTTACACGCCCGAAGGTGGCACGGAAACCAAGCTCGGGCCTGGTTCTTACCTCTCGTACGGCGCAAAGGATCGACATGCCAGCGGCGCTGTAGGAGATTCCGGATGCACGTTCTTATGTCAGCAACCGGGCAAATTCGATTTAGTGCCGATAGAGGAGAAAAAATAACGCGTACGTTAGAGCTATCGTGAGTGACTGTATTAAGATAATTGATTTAATAAAATGAGTTCATTCAAAAACAGAGAATTGAAATCCATTGATCATTAACCCGATAGCAAGAAAGGAAACTCATCAATGATTACGATAACCCTGGCAAAATTTAGACGAAAGCCTACCGCCGAAGAACTCCAGCGTCCTCGAAAAGTTATCGAGAGTGCGGGAGGTAAAATCATTTCGGCATATTGGACACTCGGAAGATTTGATGCGGTATTCACGACAGAGTGGCCCGATGAAAAAGCAGCAATGAAAGCTTCAACCCAACTGACGGATATAGCTTCCTCAGAAACGATGGTTGCTATTCCTCGCGAAGAAGCTCTTAAGCTGGCTGGCTATTAATAAAAAATTCCTGACTTGATCGCCCACGCATCCTCTGAATATTTAATAATCGAACATCTGTTGAACGCTGTCTTAAAAGACCTTTGTTAAATCACTTACAACTCTAGGAAGGAGTTATCTATGCCAATAACAGAGCGAGAGCAATTCATCCAAAACTGGGAGCGTGAGTTCAACACAACAATGAAAGTGTTGAAGTCGTACCCTGCAAACAAACCGGATCTGCAGCCACACGGCAAGTGTCCGACTGCGAAGGAATTAGCATGGAGGATCGTGTCCGAAGAGCCGGTGATGGTCAACGGCGCCTTGACCGGCAACTTCGATTTCATGAACATGCCGAAGCCCCCCGCCTCGATGCAGGAAGTCACCTCGACGTATGAGAAGAGCCACGGGCAGCTCGTCGACAAGGTAAAGAAAATGACCGATGCCGACTTTAATAAAATGATCAAGTTCATGGTCGCCCCGAAAACTATGGGCGACATGCGCAGCGGCGATACGCTCTGGATGATGATGATGGATACCATTCACCATCGCGGTCAGTTCTCCATTTATCTTCGCATGGCTGATGCAAAGGTACCATCCATCTACGGTCCATCGGCAGACGAGCCGTGGATGTGAAAAAGCGGGTTTGAGGTTTGAGGTTCGAGGTTCGAGGTTCGCAATTGACTGAGAGATATTTTTTCTCGAACCTGTAAACCGAAACCTCTAACCGTTTTCCCGTTGCATGAACATCATCTATACTCTCGACATCGCACATCCGCCTCTGCCCGGTGCAGAGGCGGAGGCGGTGCTCGATGAAGCTCTTCGTAAAGCCCATCTCTCCTCTTCCCTCCGCGTCATCAAGATCATCCACGGTTTCGGCAGCAGCGGCAAAGGCGGGACGCTAAAGACGCTTGTTCGAAACTGGATGTATCGTCAACGTGCTCGCATCAAGTCTTCGATTCCCGGAGAATATCTTACGCCGTTCAATCCGGTTGTTCAAGAACTTGCCGCTACACTCGATCTCTCGATCAGCAAGGATTTCGGCGCACCGAATGAAGGCATCACGATACTCTGGGTGAAGTAAATCCTTTGTTCTTACGCCTGTCGTTCCAGATGACAATCATCGGAAGATTTTGTACATTCCTCCAACACATTTCATCCATGAAGGAGACTCTCTATGTCCATGCTCATTAAAAACGGACGCATCATCACGGCAGAACAGGATTACGTCGCCGACATCTACATCGAGCGTGACAAGATCACAACGATCGGATCCAATCTCGCAATCCAGGCAGACACCGTCATTGACGCGAAGGGCAAGTTCGTCATCCCCGGCGGCATCGACGTGCATACGCATCTCGACATGCCGTTCGGTGGAACGACCTCGAGCGACGATTTCGAAACCGGTACGCGAGCAGCGGCATTCGGCGGGACGACGACGATTATCGACTTCGCCATCCAGGCAAAAGGGACGAAGATGCGCGAAGCGCTCGACATCTGGTGGAAGAAAGCCGAAGGCAAAGCCTGCGCCGATTACGGACTCCACATGATCGTCACCGACTTGCCTGACGCACACATCGAAGACATGAACGATATGGTGCGCGAAGGTCTTTCGAGCTTCAAGCTCTTCATGGCATATCCCGGCGTACTCATGGTCGACGATGCGACGATTTTCAAGGCAATGCGGAAGACGGCGGAGAACGGCGGCTTGATCTGCATGCACGCGGAAAACGGCAGCGTCATCGACGTGATTGTCAAGAAAGCTGTTGCGGAAGGAAAGAAAGCGCCGATCTATCACGGGCTTACCCGCCCGACAACTGCCGAAGCGGAAGCGGTGAACCGCGCCATCGCGCTTGCCGAGATCGCAGGCGTTCCGGTCTACATCGTTCATCTCTCATCGTACGACGCACTTCAGCGCGTTTCGGAAGCACGCGACAAAGGCGTGCTTGCCTACGCCGAAACGTGTCCGCAGTACCTCTTTCTCTCGATCGAAGACTTGGATCGTCCGAACTTTGAGGGCGCGAAGTTCGTTTTCACTCCACCGCTCCGAGAAAAATGGAATCAGGACAAGTTGTGGGATGGATTGAAGACCAACAACTTGCAAGTCGTCTCGACCGATCACTGTCCGTTCTGCTTCAAAGAACAGAAGGAGCTTGGGAAAGATGATTTCACGAAGATTCCCAACGGCGGACCGGGCATCGAGAACCGTTTGCAGCTTTTGTACGAAGGCGGTGTGAATAAGAAACGCATCTCGCTTAACCGCTGGGTTGAGATTACCTCGACGACGCCGGCGAAAATGTTCGGGATGTATCCGCGCAAAGGAACGGTTGCCATCGGCAGCGACGCCGACCTCGTCATATGGGATCCGAACAAAGAGCACGTCATCTCTGCGATGACGCACCACATGCGCGTCGACTATTCGATGTTCGAAGGATTCAAAGTGAAAGGCAATGCCGAAACCGTCCTCTCGCGCGGCGACATCATTGTGAAGAATGGACAATGGCTCGGCAAAGCCGGCCGCGGCAAGTTTATTAAGCGCGATGCGTTTGCTGGAGCGTGGAGATAAGGCAACTGGCCTCGAAAAATGATATCGGATGCTTCAATTGCAGTGTCTCTGATGAAACCTCAAAATCGTAACTCGCTAAACAGCTTCTTTACGACCAACTTTAAGCGGATCCTGAGAATCACGCAGTGGGCTACCCGGTTGAATGTTATCGCGTTGATCTCTTTATTGCTGGGTATCGCAAACATTATCACAACTTGCTCCCATCAGCGTGAAATCGATTTCCTCCAATATCAGCAGAACGCACTTCAATATCGACCTCGCATCGAAGTTAAAGACGTCCGTTTCCACATTGATCTTAAGAATATAAAGTTTGAGCCACAAGACATTCAGAAAAAACACCTCACATTGGTTATTCCCTATGATTCGGTGCAAGTTGACCTAAAGATTAAGAATACTGGCTCAGCTTTTGCAAAAATAACCGGGGTGGTCTCATTCGATTCAATGGTGGGTGTCCCCATTCTTAGAATGCCATTGCTCTTCCAAGCCGAGCCAAATAAGATCAGGGTCAGTGAATGGAATGGATACTTCTCCGAGATCAGTCTGATGCCTGAACATGAGGATTCGCTTACTATTACTGTTGGAATGAAATTGATCCGCGACCCAGGTCAAACGGGAACATTCCATGTTCTGCTTCTTTACGAAAACGATCTCGGCACCCTCTTCGACACATACCTTTGGGTTGTGTTTAGAGTAGGAGTCCCGAGCCTATCATCCGTCAAGACGATCAATGATAGCGTGAATAACAAAACGCGGTTTATCGTTAATTCGAACCAGGTATCCCGTGAAATGATCCTCTTGGGGGAGAAAAGAACCGATTTCAAGATATATCTTCCTGAAGAGAAAACGAAATTATATTCGTTCTTCGACGATGTTGAACGACATCAATCCAAGTAATGCATCCATGCTGATCTTTCTTAATGATCAAAAATTCACATACTCTTAAACTGGGCAGGCAATTTTGAATTTCTTACCAGAATCGTATATTTCATTGTGTCCACTTCACATTAAGGAATCGTGCAATGCATCCCGCAAAAAAAACACAGTATGTCACCGATGAACACGGCAAACGGGTTGCCGCGGTGATCGATCTCTCGACGTATGAAAAATTCGTCGAGGCAATCGAAGAGCTTGAAGATATTAGGGAGTACGACGAGGCCAAGAACAAGATCAAGCTCGAAGTCCGAGAGGGGAACGCGGTAACTCTCGAGGAATATCTCCGCAAACGACTGAAGAAAAAACGTTGAGTTATCGCGTCATCATCCCAAAATCCGTTTCGCGAGAGCTTGATAAACTTCCGGAAGACTTTCTCCCCCGCGTTCTCTCTTGCCTAACACATCTCGGACGAGATCCACGACTTCCGGGAACAGCCAAACTTTCAGGGCGGGAAGCATGGCGCGCCAGGGTTGGCGATTATCGAATCATTTACGAAATTCATGACAAAGAAAAGCTTGTCCTCGTAATGAAGGTTCGACATCGAAGAGAAATTTATCGATGAGAATTTCGTTATGAATCCTTCCCAACAAATCCACGGCATCCTCCCACCCATGATCACTCCGTTCAAAGAGAACGGGGATGTGGACTACGACGCGTTCGGTCGCAACATCGAGCGATGGAATGCCACGCCGCTTTCCGGTTACCTCGTCCTCGGCTCGAATAGCGAGACGCCGTATCTTACAGAAACGGAGAAGCTCACGCTCATTGAGCTGACGGTGCAGGCAGCAGCAAAGGATCGTATTGTTCTTGCCGGAACGGGACTGGAATCGACGCGCGAGACGATCCGGCTTACGAACGAAGCGGCACGTCGCGGTGCCCATGCTGCGCTCATTATCACGCCGTTCTTCTACTGTGAACAGATGACCGACGCCGCACTCATCCATCACTATACAACCATTGCAAACGTAGCGGAAATTCCCGTTCTCATCTACAACGTCCCGAAGTTCACGCATGTGAATGTCTCGGCAGAAGCGGTACGCGTATTGAGCAGGCATCCCAACATCATCGGCATGAAAGACAGTCTTGGCAGCGCCGAGCAGCTTAAGGCTTTTAAGAACGTCGTGCCGCAGACGTGGTCGCTGATTGTCGGAAGCGCATCGATCCTGTATCCGGCACTCGAGCTCGGCATCCGTGCAGGCATTCTGGCACTTGCCAATTGCGCGCCGGCGCAATGCTGCGAAGTTCAGCGGCTCTTCGAGGAAGGAAAACATTTCGCCGCACACGAGCTGCAGGCACAGCTTATCTCCGTGAACAAAGCCGTCACCGACACGTTCGGCATTGCAGGACTCAAGTATGCTTCGACGCTCATGGGCTATGAAGGCGGGCACGTACGCGCACCGCTTCTTCCACTGACTGAAGACGAAAGGCAGTGCATTCAGAGGATTTTGGAAGACAGTGAATTGACTTCCAGACCGTGAATCAGTACATTTTCTGGATAGATCATGTAAAAAATGTTGAAGAAGCTCAAGGAGAATGTTCTATGACGGGCATACAGTACGTAGTTGATCCGAAAGGCAAGAAGACCGCCGTTATCATTGACCTTCGAAAGCATGGTAGACTCTGGGAGGATATTTACGACAACTACATTTTCCGGGCACGTGCGAACGAACCGCGGGGAATCCCTCGAGTCGGTAAAGAAACGACTCCAGCACAAGCTGCGTGCGTAAATACACTGTAACATTCACTCGGGCTGCTCGCAAAGAACTCGAAGCTCTCGACGCACGAACCGTCAAGTTCTTGACAAGAATGAGATCGTCGATATTATCGCCGTCCGACACAGGAAGGATGCGTACCGGTGAGGCAGGATCGACAAACGTGATGGGTTAGCAAGTAACTCCTTCCTTTGCCCGCTGAGGAGAAAAACGATAGATGAAAAACTCGGCGAGTTGATCGAACAAAAGAACAGGAAACTCCACACCAACGAATGAACGGATCTTCCATCATAAAAACTCTGTGCTACTGCGCCGTCAGCCTGATCATCGTAAGCTGCGTTACGGCTCAATAGGATACGGCGTTCACCGCTCGATTCAATAAAGCGATCAATCTTTTCAACGAGCACGACGATACGGGCGAGTCGCTCGCAGAAGCCAGGAATGAATTTCTCTCCATCAGCCAATCGCATCCGAATCATGCAGCGTCACTGGCATATCTAGGATTGATTGCACTCGAGGAAAACCACATACTCTCAGCCGATTCATTATTCGGCGCCGCACTGCGTCTCGATTCGTCGTGCGCGGAAGCCTATATCGGCAAGGCACAACTTTTTCGACAGCAGGGGCAATGGGCGGCGGGCGAACGAGAGTTATACCGAGCGGTCGAGCGAGCACCGACGAGTATCTTTGCACGCGAAGAGTTGGTTGGCGTGTTGCTACACGGTGCTGAGAAACCGTTGACAAAGGAACGCTCCGAAGCGGCACTGCCTCACCTGCAAACGATCGTCCGTCTCGATTCGAACAACCGTCAGGCGCATTACGACCTTGCACAGGCGAACGAGTTTCTCCAGCGTTGGAATGATGCAATCATGCACTACCGCGAAGTTCTCCGTATCGGTGAGTTGCCGGAAGATATGGACGTGTGGCTCTATACTGTTCATCAAGATATCGCCCGCTGTCTCGAGGCGAATGGCGATAATCCTGCTGCCGCTGCAGAGATGGCGCTGTACCTCCACTCTCTCGAAGAATTCGGCGCAGACGATCAAACAATCCAACAAGTGAAGTCAAAGATCAAGGAACTAGGCCACAAACAGTAAGATCGGTCTCCACATTTATATCCAGCCATTGACCTTCCTTCAGAATTTTTCTATTTTACTTCCGGTTCGCATGTAAACAATGTCGCCTCATCCTATAAAATTTCGCTTTTCATCCTCTCCGGCAGAAGAGTGCTGCGGGTGAGGTCGTTGACAAACACATTGAATGGAGGTTATATGAAACAACAAATGAGTGTGCTAATATTCGCGATACTTCTTATCACAACACTCCGGGCGCAAGACCGTCCGGTGCACACGTTTTCGATCGTCGCTCGCGATTCGGTTACCGGCGAGCTCGGCGTCGCCGTGCAGTCGCATTGGTTCTCTGTCGGTCCGCTTGTGCCGTGGGCGGAAGCGGGCGTTGGTGCAGTGGCAACGCAATCGTTCGTCGATCCGGCGTATGGTCCGCTTGGACTCGATCTCATGCGCGCCGGCAAGACGGCACGGCAAGCACTCGATGGGTTACTTGCTTCCGATCCGGGGAAAGATGTTCGCCAGGTTGCCATGACGGATGCGAGAGGAACCGTTGCCGCACATACGGGCTCGAAATGCATCCCTTCCGCAGGCCACATCGAAGGTGAACAATTCACCGTCGAAGCAAACTTGATGCTCAACGACAAAGTCTGGCCTGCAATGGCGAAAGCGTATCGCGAAACAAGGGGTGATCTCGCTGATCGGATGCTTGCAGCACTCGATGCGGCGCAGTCCGTCGGCGGAGACATCCGCGGGAAACAATCTGCTGCAATACTCATCGTGAGCGGAAAACCAACGGGCAAGCCATGGCAGGACCGCATCATGGATCTCCGCGTCGAAGATAACCCGGAACCGCTCAAAGAGCTCCGCCGCGTCGTCAATGTCCACCGGGCATACCAGCACATGAATGCCGGCGACCTCGCCACCGAGCACAACGATATCGATGGCGCGCTCAAAGAGTACGGCACCGCCATGAACATGATGCCCGACAATCTCGAAATGAAATACTGGACGGCAGTTGCGCTCGTCAATGCCGGACGACTCGACCAATCGCTCCCTCTCTTCAAGGAAATCTTCGCAGCCGATCCGAACTGGGCGGAGCTGACACCACGCTTGCCAACGGTAGATCTTCTGAAGGTGGATGAAGAGGGATTAAAGAAAATTCTCGGCATTGCAGGAAAAAAGTAATCGTACACCGTGAGTATCGCAACTACTCAGCATCAGATCATTACGTCCATCAGTGACACAGACGCGTCGGGTAACAACTCTCTCGTCTCTATCAGTGTCGCGTTCTCGCTCGTACTCCTTGCCTTGCACGTCGCCGGCTACTTTTATCCGAGCGGATTACTCTGGGGTATTCACTTCTTGGGGTTTCTCCCGTTCCCGTACCTGATCGTGTATGTTGTTGCGACACTCGTCGGCCTGTATTACTGCACAACAAGCAACATGGAGAAATTGCTGCGACCGATCATGAAAGTAATGGAAGAGAAGCAGTGGCGCTTCATCGTTCTTACGTGCGCACTCTTCACCGGGATTGCAATAGCGTTCCGGATACAGGTTCCGCTTCTTGGTGATAGCTTCACGTTTACGAACAACCTTGAGAATACCATCAAGGGCGAACACCGTCTCTCGTTCGGCAACGAGCCGCTCGCGTTTGCATTCCTCTACGCGATGGCAAGTCTCCTTCACGCATCATCACACACGGAGATTATGAGCGCCATTTTCATCGGTGAGCTTCTCCTCGGCTACTGTTGTATCGTTACGACCTCCTTTTCCGTACTGCTCCTCTTCCCGGAGAGCTATGACGTCAGAAGACTTCTCGTCTTCCTGTACCTATGCGTATCTCCCTCTCTCCAGCTCTTGTTCGGCTATGCTGAATCGTACGCCGTCGTGCTGTTGGCTCTCTCCGTGACGCTGCTCGTCGTGTTGCTGTATCTTCGGCATCGGATTCCATTGTGGGTAGTCGCGCCCGTATTCATCCTTCTGATTTTTGTGCATTACCTCGGCGTCCTTCTTCTGCCATTGTTATTCTATCTCGCATATATCGAGTACAAAGAGAATGGATTATTGCCCGTAGGAATTGGTGTTCTATCGGGAGCAACTGTTATAGCCGCGATCTTCGCAGCGGTTGGATTCGAGTTCCACCGCTTTGTTCCCGATGCGGAGCGAAGCCATCTGCTCTCATTCAGCGATGCGACCGATCAGTACGCAGCATACTCGCTGCTCGCTCCATATCATGTCCTCGACCTCGCAAACTTGCTGCTCTTGATGGCGCCCGGCGCACTGCTTCTACTCTCACTGAGCATACGGAAATCGTCGGAGTTGTTCGCGACCCGGGTGCACGTGGCATTGTTCCTTTGTGCGATTCCATTCTTCCTCTTCCTGATGGCTGCAAAGTTCGACCTCGGGATGGCGAAAGACTGGGATGTGACGGCTCCCTACTTCGCCATGGTCGCACTGTGTGCCGCCTTCCTTTTCTTGCAGGATGGAAGTATGGCAAGAGTTCGCTCGATGGGCATTGTCATCGTCGCAACAGCTCTCTCTTCATGGCCATACTTTACCATCAACGCGACAGAAGCGGCGAGCGTTATGCGGGTGGCGTCGCTCATGGACAGGCGAATCATGCCGCAGAGCGGCTATTATCAGACATCCTACCACCTCACTATGTATCGGTACTACAGAAAAGAAGCAGACAGCATGGTTACAATCTGGCAACGTTACGTTACGCAATTTCCCAACGACACTCGTGGTTATGCCAAGCTTGCGAAATCGTATTGGGAGACGGGAGAACGATCGTATCCCGCAATCGCCGATGCCTACGAACGGTGGTTGCAGCTCGCTCCCAGTGATACGGCCACGATGAACGATTACGCCAACTTTTGCCTGTTTGCGGCCGCAGCCTCATTCAATGCCGGACGACCGTCGGATGCCTCGGCGCAATACCGGCGCGCTATCGACCTCAATCCAAAACTTCTGGCCGCGTATAACAACCTCGGCCTTCTCTATCATAATCAGGGCTTGTACGATTCGGCACTCGTGTATTACCGGAAAGCTACCGTGATTGATTCGATGTACGCACGCGGCTACCGGAACATCGGGAGCGTGTACATGGCAATGGGTCAGCCAAACGTTTCGATACCCTGCTTCGCAAAAGCCATCGCGCTCGATTCCTCATACGTTGGGGCCTACGAGCAGATGGGACAGGCGCTGGAGGCAGTCGGGAAGAAGAAGGATGCCATGTCAATGTACCGGCAGGCTGCTCATCTTGGAAGCGCAGCAGCGCAACACGTCCTCACACAGAACGGATACTCATGGTGAATCAGACTACTCGCATTCTTCTTGCCATCGCGTCAGCGTTTGTTGGACTTCAGCTCGTCGGATATTTCTTTCCCACAAGCTTTACATGGGGGTTTCACTCGTTCGGCTTTTTGCCGGCGTGGCTCTTCATCACGGCAATCGCCGTTGCTCTGTTTGCTGTAATAATTCTGAGCACGGCAGATGTGGTGCCCTTCGTCCGCAGGCTTGCAGGTTACTTCGACGCACATCCTGTTCTCATGTTGGTTCTCATGATCGGATCATTTGCGGGTCTCGCGATCTTTTTTCGGATTGAAGCTCCACTTCTTGGCGATGGTTTTTTCCTGGTGAAAAATTTCTCCGATGCATTTCACGGCACCGCACCGTTGTATTTCCGAGACGAGCCGATCGCCACTGTTTATTTCTGGATTATCTTCAACATTATCGGTGTACCGATGACCTACACCGAGTTTCTGCACGGGTTTCTTATTGCCGATCTTGTTCTCGGAGTCTCTTTTGTCGTCATATCCTACTTCACTCTAAAAATATCCATTGCCGATCCGACGGCGCGATTGCTTGGGTCCCTTCTTGTCCTGGTTCTCCCTTCGATGCAGCTCTTTTTCGGTTACGTTGAAACGTACCCTGTAGTACTCGTCGCACTTTCCTCGTACATCCTTACCGCTGCGATCTGCATCCGGAGAGACAAGTACTTTACACTTGCGGCCATTGCGTTTCTCTTGATGGCGCTGACGCATTACATGACGGTCGTACTTCTGCCATCACTCCTTTTCCTCGCATACCGGGAATACCGCCAGCGGGGATTGAAGGCTGTGTTGACTGGATTCGGCGTGCTCGCAGCGGTCTTCGTTGGTATTCTCGTTGCCATAAATTTCGACGTAAGTCAGTATTACTCCTATGTTCCCCATCATCATTATTTGTCCCTGACGCAACCGACCGACCCTGCCAATGCCGAATCGCAGGCGTACACGCTCCTCTCACCGTTCCATGTTCTTGACCTTGCCAATCTTCTGGTCTTGATTGCATTACCGGCATTGTTTCTTCTCTTCCTCGCTGCACTGAAGGGCACACTGCACGGTATTTTCGGTACGGATCTGAAACGATTTGCAGCGGCAGCACTTGTTCCGATACTCCTCGTCCTCATTGTCATAAAGTTCGACCTGGGTGCGGCACGTGATTGGGACGTGTTTGCATCATACGCATTTCTTGCGATACTCCTCGCGATACTGCTCGTGAGTGAAACGACCGACCAGCTGACAGTGCGCTTCTGGGCACTGGCAATCATTCTCACGCTTCTTCAATCAGTCTCATACTGGAGTGTGAACGCAAAGGCCGATGCGACGCTCGCACGATACGAAGCGCTCCTGGATACACGAACGGTTTCCCAGGGCAGCTATTATACTGCAAGTCTTCACCGGGCACAGTATTATCGGCAAATAAAAAATGATAGCCTTGCAATTGAATCGTGGAAGCGGTTCAACAAGCTATTCCCAAACGATCTCCGTGGTTATGAGAACCTGATCACCGGCTGGACACAAGGCGGCCATGCGAAGATCGAAGAGATGATCAACACATACGAGCAGTGGCTTTCCCATACCTCCAACGATACCAGCCTACGGATCGTGTATCGAAATTTCTGTTTGAATCTCGGGAATGCATACTTCAAACAGGATGATCTCGGTGACGCAGCCCGGTTTTACGGGAAAGCGATCTCGATCGACTCGTTCTACGCGAACGCGCACAACAACCTCGGAAGCGTCTACGCACAGCAAGGAAATATCGACCATGCGATCACTCAGTACAAGCAGGCCATTGCGCTAAACCCGATGTACGGAGAAGCATACTACAACCTGGGGAATACCTATAATGACAGAGGAAACAAGAAACTCGCACATGAATATTTTCAGAAAGCTGCGCAGTTGAACGTCGCAGAAGCAGAGAGTCTGTTACAGGAATCGAAGCGATCACATTGAGAGAGACGCAAAACCGTTTTAGTATTCATCATCATTGAGGAGACCCGCAGATGCACAACGCCCGCAGAGACGATCTGGTCGAGATCGATGTTTCCCAGTTCAACGATAGCTCACTCATCAATGAAGACATTGCCCCAACCCGACTTGCACAGCGCACATGGTCGACTTATAACATCGCCGCACTTTGGATCGGGATGTCTGTCTGCATTCCCACCTACATGCTCGCCAGCGGTCTTATTGCCGGCGGGATGAACTGGTGGCAGGCGATCCTCACCATCACGCTCGGCAATCTCATCGTCCTCATCCCCATGATCCTGAATGCCCACGCCGGCACGAAGTATGGCATCCCATTTCCCGTGCTCGCGCGCGCATCCTTCGGAACGCTCGGTTCCAATGTTCCGGCGCTTCTGCGTGCAATCGTTGCGTGCGGTTGGTTCGGCATCCAAACGTGGATTGGCGGACAAGCATTAAACGCACTCCTCGTCGCTCTCATCCCATCGTGGGCAAGCTTCGGCTTCGGACCGTGGATGAGTTTCGCGATCTTTTGGGGAATGAATGTGTACTTCATCGTCAAAGGGACGGAATCGATTCGCTGGCTGGAGTCGCTCTCTGCACCGTTTCTGATTGTCGTCGGACTGGCGCTTCTCTTCTGGGCGTATCAACGAGGCGGCGGCTGGGGACCGATTCTCTCGCAGCCGAGCAAGTTTCAGACCCTCGGTGAGTTTTGGAAATTTTTCGTTCCATCGCTCACCGGCATGGTGGGATTCTGGGCAACACTCTCGTTGAACATTCCCGACTTCTCGCGTTACGCCAAAAGCCAGCGGGCGCAAATGCTCGGACAGGCAATCGGCCTTCCGCCCACGATGACGTTGTACTCGTTCATTGGCGTCGCTGTGACATCGGCAACCATCATTATTTTCGGTGAAGCGATCTGGGATCCGGTCGCGCTTCTTGCGAAGTTCGATAATCCCTTCATCATCATCCTCGCGATGATCTCGCTTCTTGTCGCAACGCTGACGACGAATATCGCGGCGAACGTCGTCTCGCCTGCAAACGACTTCGCGAACGTGGCACCGCGAAAAATTAGCTTCAGGACCGGCGGTCTCATCACGGCCTTCATCGGCATCGTCATGATGCCGTGGAAACTTCTCTCCGATTATGGCACGTATATTTTCGGCTGGCTTGTCGGTTATTCAGGATTTTTGGGGCCGATTGCCGGCGTACTCATTGCCGACTACTTCCTCGTTCGAAAACGTTTATTGAACGTCAAAGACCTCTACATCCGCGGCGGACAGTACGAGTACACAAACGGCTTCAACATCAAAGCCATCGTCGCGCTGGCCTGTGGAGTCGTCGTTGCATTGATTGGCTTGTTTGTATCCGATCTGAGATTCTTGTATGATTACGCCTGGTTCGTCGGATTCGCGGTGGCGTTCGGGGTGTATGCGGTGATGATGAAGAGGTGATTGTTTGGATTCACGAACTTGTTGGAAATGTAAAGATAATCCTCTATATTCGACTCACACATGAAATCCAAACTCTTCGTTGCCGTTGCCGGCAATATCGGCTCGGGAAAATCATCGCTCACAAAACTTCTCAGCGAGCATTACGGCTGGAAATCGTTCTACGAATCAGTCGATGACAATCCGTACCTTGCCGACTTCTACGCAGATATGAACCGGTGGTCGTTTAACTTGCAGGTCTATTTTCTTTCAAAACGATTTAACGACCACAAGAAAATTGTCGACGGAAGCGAGAGCGTCATTCAGGATCGATCGATCTACGAGGACGCTGAAATCTTTGCGCGGAATTTGTTTCTGATTGGCAAGATGGACAAGCGGGACTATGAGAATTACGTCGAGCTGTACCATGTGATGATCCACTACCTCCGGCCTCCGGATCTCCTCATTTATCTCGACGCACGAATTGAAACGTTACTCAAACAAATTTCCCGCCGCGGACGCGAGTACGAGCAAAGCATTCCGCGAACATATCTCGAGCAACTCAGCATGCATTACCGGGAGTGGATCGGGAGCTATAAAGAAGGGCCGCTTCTTGTCATCCCATCGGACGAGGTGGATTTCGTGCACGAGCGCGGCGACTTCAACCGGATGCTACTTCTTATCCAGGGAAAGCTGATGGAGATAGGTTACCTGCAAACGGAGAAGGGCAACACGCCGACGAACGTACCTGCCTGACGTATTGCCCTTCAAACAGAAGAGATCATCGCGATTAACGCATGGTCAATCGCCGGGTGTATTCCTTTCCATTCTTCAGTAGACCCCGTGCAGCGGTAAGCTGAACGTCGTCCGGCAGCGACGCTTCGATGCGGCCCCGCTCGCCCTTGTACCGGCTTGCAAGTTCCACGTTCAGGGAGGTGAGCACATCGCGCCGGTTCCGCTCCAGATTGGTTGCCTTTCCTTCGCTCAAGCTCCTGTTCAGACGTTCGATCTCCTCCATGACGATCGTACTGTACTTCGATTTCTCGGCAACGTCTCTGAGTTCCTTCACTTTCACTTCCGCTTCATCTTCATACGTGAAATGCTGCTCATCGAGAAAGCGCCGAAAATTCGTAATCAGGCTGTCGTCATTCAATCGTGGAGGAGCGTCTTTGTGCGATGATGCATAGCGGGTTGCGTATTTGAAGAACATCGACTTGCGGAGAAGCTCATCGTAGAATGTGTTGTGCTCGGGCTCAGTCACAGTCGTATCCGGCTGAACGCCTCCGAGCTCGTATTCTACCCGGCCTTTCAATGTCTTGAACTGTTTTCGCAGGCTATCCGGTGTAACGGCAAAGAGCCCGTCTTTGCCCTTGTGCGTGTAATCGATCTCCTGAATGCAGCGGCCGCTCGGCGTGTAATACTTTGCCGTGGTAATCTTGAGCTGCGTATTATACACAAGCGGGGTAATTGTTTGCACCAATCCTTTCCCAAACGTGCGCGTGCCGAGGATGATGCCGCGATCGAGGTCTTGAATTGCGCCCGCAACGATTTCGCTTGCACTTGCACTGTTTCGATTCACGAGAATGACCAGCGGAATTTCCGGCAGCATCGGTTCTTCCGTGACGAAGTACTTCTTTTCGGTTTCAGGTTTCCGGCCGCGCGTACTGACAACGAGGCTTCCTTTCGGGAGAAATTTTTCCACTACATCGACTGCAACATCCAGAAGGCCGCCGGGATTATCGCGTATATCAAGGATGAGTCCTCCTATTGTTCCTTTGAGCTTCAAATCCTTGATGGCCAGGCGAAGCTCGTCGCCTGCACTCCGGGAGAATCGCTCGAGCCGGACGTACGCAATGCCATCGTCGACAAAGTCGGCATAGCTGACGTTGTGGAGCTGGATTTCTTCACGGACGAGTGCAAAGTCAAGAGGTTTTGGCTCACCGTCCCGCTCAATTTTTACGTGGACTTCCGTTCCCGGCTCGCCGCGCGTCAGTGATCGAACTCCATCGGGCTTCATCCCCCCCATAGGTTTTCCGTCGATGTCAAGGATGTGGTCGCCCGGCTGCAAACCTTGCCGCTGCGCCGAGTATCCTTCCATGATGGTGATGATGGTAACCCGGTTGTCCCGCAGACCGATAGTGACGCCGATACCGCCGTACTTGCCGGTTGTGATAAGCTCAACCTGATCGCCTTCCGTCTCATTGATGAAATTAGTATAGGGATCGAGCATGCCGAGCATGCCATCGATACCGGCCTCCATGAATTTCTCAGGATCAACTTCGTCGACATAGTTCAACGCAACTTCTTTGTACACGCGCCCAAAAATGTCGATACTCTTGTTGATTTTCAGAAAGTAATCCTGATCCGATCGCTTGAATCCGAAAACGACTGCGCTACAAATGACGAATGCACTCACAATGGCCCAGGATACCAATCTCTTCCGGCCTGCTTTCCAATGCTTCATAAATCCCTCTGCTCTAAAAGAACGTTTGCTGAATGATGTTCCATATTTCTTCCTGAATTTCTTCCACCGGTCGCATGCCATTGACAATCACAAAGCGATTCGGCTCTGCCCTCGCAAGCTCTCGGTATCCGTCGATGACTCGTTCGTAGAAATCGCGGCCCGATGTTTCCATGCGGTCAGCAGTGCCGCCGCCTGCACGAAGCCTTCGGGTAATTTCCTCGATCTCCACATCGACGAACACGGTCATATCAGGTTTCGTTCCCGACGTTGCCGTTGCATTAAGCCGGCGCACGTCGTCAAGATCAAGACCGCGGCCGTACCCTTGATATGCCGTCGTCGAATCGTAGAAACGATCACACACGACAATCTTCCGTGCCTGTAACGAGGGAATAATAATTTCCTGCACGAGCTGGGACCTCGCCGCAGAGAACAGAAGCAGCTCGGTCGTTTGCGCGATACCGGTGTGGCTGCGATCGAGAAGAATTGCACGAATCTTCTCCGACACGGCCGTTCCTCCGGGTTCGCGAAGGAATACGACATCGTTGCCGAGTTGCTTCAGATGCTCAACAAGAAGTGTTGCTTGCGTGGTCTTGCCCGAGTAGTCAATCCCTTCGAAGGTAACGAACATCGGTTGGTCGTGGATGGCTGCACATGTTGTATGAACATAACCAAATTCCCGTTATTATTCAAATAGGCTGCTTGCCTCTCGCACATTTTTTCGTTACTTTAACCAAGCTTGAGTACACACAGACGAGGAATGCCGCAGAGAAAATCACAGAAAGCACCGCGCAATCTTCCACACCAGCACATTCCCGACTCCGCCACAGCAATTCGACGACCTCCCCAGAGCAGCGGCAAAGTTGAATCCCGGAAAGAAGATGCACGACTCATCCACGCAGCGCTCGACGGCAATCAAGCAGCATACAAACATTTGATGAAGAAGTATCATGATGCGATCTACAACCTCATCTATCGCATTGTTCATGAGAGGGGCCAGGTCGAAGACCTGACGCAAGAAGTGTTCGTCAAAGCGTTCGCTTCGCTCAAGAATTTCAATGAAGAATACGCTTTCTCTACCTGGCTTTATAAGATTGCGACCAATAGCAGTATCGATTACATTCGTAAAAGGAAGCTCGAAACGTTTTCCATCGATAAGCCCATCGCTATGGAGGAGAGTGATTATCACTTCGAGCTTCCGGATACAACCTATCAACCTGACAAGTCGATCATCCAGAAGCAACGCACTACCCTCATCGAAGAAGCGATCAATAAACTTCCGGAAAAATACAAGCGTGTTATTACTCTCCGGCATACCGAAGAACGCGATTACGCCGAGATCGCCAAAATCCTCAAGCTGCCGATTGGCACGGTCAAAGCACACATCTTCCGCGCACGCGAACTTCTCAACAAATACCTCCGTGACAAGATCTCTCACTACTGAAACAATATTCCACGGACGCCGTATAGGGAGTAGGTGAAATCCATGACGCCGAAGTTTCTCTATATTCTTATCCTTTCGCTCGCTCTACTCGTTATTGTACTCGGTGGTTTCTCGTTCTTCTCTTCCCAACACTTTCACAAGGAAATTCCAATCACAAACGAACGAGAGATGAAAGTGACTATCGATGCCGGTTTCGGCGATGTTTCCATTGCGCGTGGGAGACCTCACTTTGCCTTCGATTCTGACATTGATACTGACAGAGGCAACGACCTCGGCGATTACATCAACTACACGGTACGGGACGAGGTTGGTTATCTCGAGGTGAACACGAGTGCTGATGTGAGGTCGCATGCGAAGAAGCATTCCATCAACTTTGAAGGCTTCAAGTCGAATACGTGGGAGATGCGTTTTCCTGACGGAATACCGATTTCATTCGAGCTGGGACTCGGACTGGGAAAGGGTGACTTCGATATGACAGGCTTGAATGTGAAGGACTTGAAATTGTCGGCTGGTGCGAGCTCGGTTTCCTTACAGTTCAATAAGCCGAATAAGAATGTGATCGAAGATTTGACGATCGAGTCCGGCCTGAGCAAGTTCGATGGCGAGGGCCTCTGCAACGCAAACTTCAACCATCTCAAGTTTGAAGGAGGAGTTGGTAGCTACACGCTCGATTTCAGCGGCGAGTTGAAGAAGGAGGTCGATGTTGATATTGAAGTCGGACTCGGTTCGCTCGTCGTCCGTGTGCCGGAAAATATTGGCGTGAAAGTCATTTACGAGAAAAGTCTCCTCGCACACATCAACCTTGACCGCAGTTTTACCGAGCAAGGAGAGAACAACTACTTTAGTCCGAACTACCGGAGTGCACCGGGGAGGATGAACATTCGCATTGACGCCGGACTCGGCAGCGTCAAAGTGAAACGGAGCTGGTAGGCTACTTCCCGAACTGGTAGTACATTCCCCAACGTTGGACGTGCGACATTTCATCGCGCTTTGCCATCCCGACTATCGCCCGATAATATGCTTCGCCTGCTGGCACCGCGCCAAATAAATTCGTATAGAGTCCTTCGCCGAACGCTTTCTTTGCTCGACGGTCCCCTTGCCACATCGACGCAATCACCGTTCGAGTGCCATTTGCCAGAAATGCAAGCGGTGCATAGCGCGACAACCCGCCGGGCGTGGCCGAGATATTGCTGAAGACAAGTGTCTGCGGCGCCGGAATTTTCAGCATCTCCCCAAGCTGGACGTTTCGTAATCCCACCGGTCTTGCTTCATCCGCGAGAACCGCGTGCGATTTCTCGGGTACTGCACGGTCGAGGTAGAACTCCGCAGCAATATGCAGCACATCGTATGTAGAATCCACCAGATGGTTCAGTGTTGCCGCAGTATCGAAGAGAAGACCGACTCCGTCGAAGAAACTGCGGATGTCTTTCAATTCGTACTCGACATCCCATCCTGTCGTACCCGGATGACCCACGCCAACAATCTTCTTCGCCCATCGTTCCTGGTGCTGCTGGAAAAGAAGCGCCGATGCAGTCGGCAGGTAACTGACATTGACCCGCTCGCCCAGTGCACCCCCTTCGCCGCGGAGCGTGTGCACCGGAAGCCATTCGAATTCCTCCGGCAACACGACATAGAGTTTTTGCGCATTACGAATATCGGATAGAATGGGAGCTATAAGGAGTGTGTGTAGAACGGAAGATAGTTCATTGATGCGCTTGAGAGCGGCAGGCTCGCTCATCCTCAGACCATACGTTGTGAGGCGAAGCTCGCCCATAAGCTGCATATAATCTCGGATGACTGACGAGAGGTACTGGCTTGTCGCGTTTGTTTTTCGGACGTACGCGGTATCGGGTCGGATGATGATGCTATAAAGAGTATTTGCCGTTGGCGCAAATTCAACAAGGACACTCTGTGCAGGAAGTGTCTTGCGAATTGATCGGACGGTGAGTGGCTCCAGGGAGAATAACCTGCCAAAATTCGGACTCACTTCTTGCAAAGCCTGAATGCATTTTGTGAGATTTTCACGGTGCTGAGCATAACGATTCACGAGTGAATTCAATCGGTCGTCCGACTTTCGGCCGTAGCGGCGCAATTCATCGAGTACATCACGCTCATTCAATCGTATTTCATTATACTGCCACTCGACGTTTTCAATCGACTGATTGATTTTTGCGTCCGGCGTCTTCAGGTTTGTCCGCGAGAAGAAATCTATGAGATCGCGAAGGTTCTTTTGCTCCAGAACCGTAAAGGCACTGTCGGCATTCCCTCGTGCACATTCGAGCTGCACGCACGTGCTATACCAGTCGGTCCTCTCGCCCGCAAAAAATACATCTGCAAAGTCCCGCTCGTCGGTCTCGGCACCAGGCACTGTTCGATCGATGATGCGCAATGCTTCTCGAGAGGATTGAATGGCTGAGGCTTGATCGTTGAATTTCTCGTGGACCATACCGCTCAAAATGAGCGTAAACGCTTCACCGCGCCAGAAACCATTACGCTTGCAAGAATCTCTTAGTGCAAAGATATGCGCCAGGTATTCCTGCGATGGGCTTGCGCTATTGAGTTTCCATTCGCACGAAAGAATAGAAAGGCGAAGGAGTTGCGTTGGTGCAAATCCGCCGAGCTGCCCCGTGCGCTCAAGAGCATTGGAAAAATACGTCCTGGCGTTCTCATATTGGTGTTGATTGTAAGCGGCATACCCGATGGCTGTCCAAACATCAGCCTGGAGAAGCCGGTCATCCACGCTGGAGAGTTTTTCAAGAGCAATTGAGAAGGAACGGAGTGCACTATCCGGCCGGTTCGCTGTTGCGTAGTAGCGCCCGAGTTCGTAATATGCCGTACCGAGTCCTCGGTCATCGCTGGTGCGCTTGGATGCGCTGAGCCAGCGATTGAACACATCGTTCGATCGGATGCCCTTATTCGCCGATGTTGCTGCCCGGAAAAGCAATGCGTAAAGATGGTTTCTATCTCGCTCTTTCCGGCTGAGGCTATCAAGAACGAGCAACTCTTCGAGAGTTTTGACTTCCTTATCGTATCGTTGGAGCTTGTGGCATACAGTCGCAACTATCGTCATTGCTCTGTATGCATCTTCGACGTTCGCGAAGAGTTTTGCAGATGTCGCCGCATCCGCTGCGATTGTGAGTGCATCGTTATCACGACTCATCAATGAGTGGAACTCTGCAAGTGCGATGAGCGCTTTTCGTTCGCGGTTTCTATCAGAAAGCCCATGTGAACGCTGGACTGCACTCTGGTAACTGGCAAGCGCAGCATCGTATTCACCAAGTTGTCGCTGGCAGCGCGCTGCAAGGAGATCGTTTTCAGCAAGAGCGGTATCATTTGAGATTCCCACGTTCATCGCTATTGCCTCCTTGATGTAAAGAAACGCCTGGCTGTATTGTTCAGCGTCGAACAATTCCTGTGCCTTCGCAGCACGACTGGCGGCATCGCGAAGCTTCTCTTCCTCGTTCGACCCACAGCCAGCAAGCAACAGGCACAAACAGACGAGAAGGATGAGTGGCAGGAGATAGACTCCTCGATGTAAACGTATTCGATAATAGGTCATTCGCTTCATAGGAAATGGTTGGAATATACCAAAGTCGTCTCAAACATACAATGCCAGACGTATCGCCAACAACAGTTGACGCTTCTTTGCCCGCTTCCGATTCATGAATTGCGTGACAAGAGTCACCCACAGTCAGTCCATAGTTGATTTAATTGTTTCATTTCGATACCTTACGAGCACACAATTTTGAAGGAGATGCCATGACTTATGCACATCGCTTCCTGTTATTTTTCGTCGGCATTCTACTGCTGGGGACAACGACTATCCGTGCTCAGAACCCGTTCGAGGATGCTGTCAAACAAATTTCGTCTGACAACGTGCGCGGGTACGTGCAACCATTTGTCAATGCTTTTGGGGCAAATATGAATTCTGGACTCTACAACTCGGCGGAAATCGGCGAATCGGGGTTATACCTCAACGTCCGCCTTGTTGCCATGGGCACACTCATCGGTGATGCAGAGAAAACATACACAGCCGCTGCGCCCGATCCACCGTACCCTCAGTATCCTGTTCAGACAGCAACGGTTTTTGGTGATCTTGGCGCAATTGTCCAGGGTCCTGTTCCAGGCATGGAGTATCATTATCAGAACGGTCAGGTGAAGACAAGTTTTGTCCCATTCCTTTCGCCTCAATTGACTGTCGGTAATATTTTTGGAACGCAGGCCGTCCTTCGATATGTCCCACTTCCCGAACATGACGACTTCCCGAAAGTTACGCTCTTCGGCATCGGCGTACGCCACAGCATCAGCCGTTACCTCCCGACATTCCCCGCCGATCTCGCTGCAAGCGTTTGCTATCAGAAGCTTGACATCGGCGATATCTTCAGTGCGAAGGCGTTCAACATCGGTGCACAAATCAGCAAGTCGTATTCTGTCGCCACACTCTATGGCGGTGTTCAGTACGAAACTTCGACAATGTCATTGAGTTACACCTATACCGGCTCAAACCCACCTACGGTAGTGAATCTCGACATCGACGGCGAGAACAAGATTCGTGCGACAGCGGGCCTCAGCCTCAACCTCGTCATCCTCCATTTGAATGCCGACATTAATGTCGGGAAGGTCACCGTCGCCAGCGCTGGCATAGGATTCGGACTCTAAAAAATATTTTCCACTCTGAAAGGAATACTCATGAAAACGTTCTGCGTTGTATTGATTGGCGTCATTCTCGTTCTGGCTGGGGCGTTCGTCACCGGCTGTGACGTTGGAGTCAACCCGCTACTTTTTGACGGATCGCCGTTGAGTGCCAAACTCCGCGTTGAGGGCACTAGCGGAACGACATTCGATGAGTCCAGAACACTAAACATTGCAGATGTCCTGAGCTCGATTGATAAAGCAGTAGACTCAATCAAAGTATTCAACATCACGCTTCAAATAGACAGCCTCACTGACGGAACCAGTGATACAACAAAAGTCTCTGGCTCAGCGACTGTTGATGGCAATCCCTTATTCACCATCAGCAATGTTCCATTCTCCGCATTTACATCAGAGCGGTCCATTTTCGATAATACTATTTCCGGGTTTGTTTTCAACTCGGTCGGTGTAACATATTTGGTCAATCTCCTCCAGGAGCTTCAATCAGATACGCCACCCTCATCGGTAACAGTGCGCGCGTTCGGGAATGTAAACGGTACGAACCTCCACTTCACCGTAAATCTAAAGCTTTATACACAGGTGTACACAAAGGCGAAGAAGTAAGAATTCACTGTCGTACCACTCAGCATTAAGCCCCCACACTGTTGGGGGCTTTCTATTTTAGGGAAGAAAGAAACCCTTGCATCCGGGCGGGGTCATTGGTGATGATCGTATCGACTTCGTAACGAACTGCACGTTCGAATCGTCTCCGCGTATTCACCGTGAATTCTCCTACGAACAACGTTCTGTCATGCGCTCTACGCACAACGTACTGCCGAAGCGATGTGCTGCCGACGATAACGTATTCTGCTCCAAGTTTCGCAGCGAGGTTTACCGTCGAGCCTGCGACGTGTTTCAGCGGATGAACGAGAAGTCCTCCAGGAATCCCCGGATGCCGCTCCTTCAAATATTCGATGAAATGATGATGGAAGGAAGTAACGAGAACTGATCGCTTGAGGTGATATTGTTTGATCGGCTTGCAGCATCGCTCAACAATCTCAGCCATGCACCGGCTCCGACGATCTGCCTTGATTTCGACGTTCAAACCGACTTTCCCACCGCACATTTCGAAAACCTCGGCGAGCGTCGGAATCCGCTCCTGAGCGAACCGCTTGTTATACCAAGAGCCTGCGCTCAGTTCTTTCAGTTCGCCGAGCGTCGCATCTTGCACATATCCTGAACCATCGGATGTCCGATCAAGCCTGCTATCATGAAAGACAATAAGCTCGTTGTCTTTCGATAACCGCACATCAAGCTCGATCGCATCTGCACCATCGTGAATAGCACGGCGAAACGCAGCAAGTGTATTTTCGGGCGCATTGGCGGAAGACCCGCGGTGTGCAACGATCAAAGGTCGGTGCTGTGGTTCAAGCCAGGAGAACATCAACGACGGTTGAGAAGCGCAAGAATCTGCCGGTTCACCTCATTGATCTCCCCGGAGGCATCCACGGTCGTGAGAAGTCCAATCTGTCTGTAGTACTCTTTCACCGGCGCGGTCGACCGGGCATACACGTTCAACCTCTTTGCAACCGTCTCCGGTTTGTCATCCTCTCGCTGGTATAATGCACCTCCACAGTGTGGACACTTCGTCGGATCGGCAAGCTTATCGATGCCGAGATTAAATATCCTTCCGCAACTCTTGCATGTGAGTCGTTTACCGAGCCGTTCAATCACTTCCCGATCATTCACTTCCATGTTGATGACAGACTCGAGCACGATGCGGAGCTCTTTGAGAAGATCGGTAAGAGCTTTTGCCTGTGGCACCGTGCGCGGAAAGCCGTCGAGGATGAAGCCGTTCTTCGTCTTTTCCGACTGTAAAACATCGCGGATAATCCCGATCATGATGTCGTCAGAAACGAGCTGTCCGGAATCGACGGTGGCTTTTGCCTTCCTGCCGAGTTCCGTCTCCGCAACAATAGCTTCACGCAGCATGTCGCCTGTGGAAATATGGGGGATGTGGAATCGTGAGGATAGAAGTTTTGCCTGTGTGCCTTTACCGACACCGGGCGGACCAAAGAGTATCAGCCGCATAAAGAATCGTCCTTCAGTGACCAGATTTGTCGTGTTGTGCTTGCTGGATTTTTTCAATTGCTTCCCGTGCGCCCTTGAGCAGCCGGCTGTCGGATTCCCGTTCCAGAAATTTATTCAACGGCCCGAGCGCTACCGGATTCCCCGATCCTCCCAACACATCTAACAGTGCACGCTTGACCTGGAAGCTTGGATCGTTCAAATATCGTAGAATGTAGAGGAACACGTCCTCATGAGTCCCCCATACTTTGCCAAGCAAGCGTATCGCTTGAAGGCGCACGTTCCGCTCGATGCCGTACGTGCTGTAGGATTTGACAAGCTCGAGCGCGCTGTCGTCGCCAATGCCAGCCAACATATCGAGAGCCGTCGAGCGAATGACCTCATTGTACGAATCTCGTTTTAATGCTTCTGCGAGGTATTGCTTGCGCTGCATGGAATCGAGTAATGTCAGTGAGCGAAGCGCAGCTGCTGCAACAGCGTAGCTGGAGTCTTTTGAAAAGGCATACCGAAGCGTTTTCAGAACACGGTCGTCATGGAATTGGCGAAGCGCGGTAACTGCCGCCACGCGGACTTTCGACTCCCGATCGCCGTACGCCAGCAACAGGCTGTCCGGTTCCACGATCTTCTTTGCATCACCGAGCGCCCATGTGGCTTCGCGGCGAACATCGGAGAAATGATCCTCAAGCATCGCATGCTCAAGCGCCTTCCGAACCGGCAGCGAGTCTGCAACCCACGTCAGTTCGTCAATTGCTTTGAGCCGATCAACTCCCTCCTGCGCGTGTTCAAGCTGAAAGATCCATTGCTCGATGGGTTTCTGGAAATTCACTTTCTTCAAAATCCAATTCCCTTGATCGAACAGAACAAGCTGCGGCTCCTGGTACGCCGGAAAAGAGAAAGTCTCATTCTGCTTTGTGATCTCAACGTGGTATATGACAGGTTCACCATGAACCCAGACTTCGATATCAACCGGCGTTCTGAAGACTCCTGTCAATGAATCCGTCCGTTGTGCCTGTCGAACAGTCAGTTGAACGGTTCTACTTTGATCGTCCCATCGTGACGTGATGTCGAACTCCGGGTATCCGGCCTTGTAAAGCCATTCGTCGAAAAACCAATCCAGATTGTATCCTGTCGCTTCTTCGATCGCAATTTTGAAGTCATTCGTCTCGACATTCTTGAACGCGAACTTTTCGACATAGTGATTGATGGACTTCCAGAAAAGCTCATCACCCAGAATGAAGCGGAGCATGTGCAGTACGCAAGCACCCTTCTGGTAGATACGATTATCGAACAGGTCGCTCGGGTTCACATAACGGTTCGTGACCGTGGGCCTGCGTTTATCGAACCGGTCGGAATTCACAACCGCCGTCTGTGCATCGGAAATCTCTTTCCATCCGGCATCACGGCCCTTGTCATATTCCTGAAAGAGCATCTCGAAGTACGACGCGAATCCCTCGCTCAACCATGAATGCGACCAGTCCCTGAAGGACACAAGATCGCCGAACCATTGATGGGCAAGCTCGTGTGCAACCAGAGCGTCGCTGGAGTTATCGAGATGCGCGCGGGCATCGTGGATCGTTCGGTCGGTAATCGTGGAGATGCTGACGTTTTCCTGGCCGCTGTACATGAAATCGTGCACGAGCGCATGTCCATATTTCTCCCATGGATAGCGGTAGCCGATCTTTGATGAAAAGTACTCGAGCATCGCTGGCGTCTTCCCAAACGATCGCATCGCATCGCTTTTCTGACGTGCATAGACATAATTATCGATAGGACAATCGTTCCAAGAATCGCTTACAGTCACATACTCGCCGATTGCAACCGAGATGAGATACGACACGTGCGGTTTTGATTCGATCCAGTGAAATGTCGCAGTGTGGTTGTTGGTGTCGTGCTTCACGCTCACAAGCTTCCCGTTACTGACTGCCGTGAAGCCATCGTCGACTGTCGCGATAACTTCGCTTGTTGCCTTGTCGTTCGGTGCATCATAGCAGGGAAACCAGTAATGGTTGTCGGTCTGTTCACCTTGCGACCACACCTGCCATTGTTTGTTTGGATAACCGCTGTCGGGCTGGATAAAGTAGAGTCCCTTCTTCGGTGAAGTCACGGAGTAGCGGATACTTAGCGTCAGTGTATCGTGAATGCCGTACGGCTTGCCAAGAGCGATCGCAAGTGTCTCGCCGGAGAGAATGTACTCCAATTTCGAATCTTCGAGTGTAATTCTCGTTACGTTGAGCCCAGCTGCATCAAGATCGATCGTATCGAGACCCGGACGAAGAGGAACGAGCATGATTGCCGCGTCTCCCTGGCACGATTTCCCTCTCACGTCGAATGTGAGGTTGAGCTTGTAGTGAAGAACGTCATACGTTCGCTCTCGCGTGGCGTGTGCCGGCGGCGGCTGGGATTCCTGTGCAAGAACGAACGAGCTCCAGAACACGAACAAGACGTAGAAACATTGTTTCATGCAGGTTGGTAGTGCGTTGTGGTGGATACTGTGGTCATCTTGCGCGGTTGCTGCTGCCGTCGTTCAACTTTCACCGCAAGCTGGCCGCACGCTGCATCGATGTCTTCTCCGGCGCTGCTTCGGACGAAGACCGTCATGTGCGCTTCGCGAAGGCGTCGAACGAATTCCCCCATGCGCCTGTGCGGCGTCGGGTGAAGCTTGGCGGAGATTCCAGTTGGATGGATGAATTTAATGCTATGGAACGGAATAATGTTTATTTTACAGGGGATCGTTTTTGAAAGCTTGATGAGCTGCCGGAGATCCTCTTCACGATCGTTCCATCCATCAAAGAGAATGTACTCGAACGTGACCCGCTGTTTCGTCCTGCCGTAATAATATTTCACAACATCAAGCAGATCGGAAAGCGGAAACTTTCTATTAATAGGCATGAGATTAGATCGCGCAGTATCGTCGAGTGTATGAAGTGAGACGGCAAGCTTTATCTTCCGACCTTCGTCTGCCAACTGTTTGATCTTTGGAACCCATCCAGCCGTAGAAATCGTGATGCGTCGTGCGGCAATGCTCATACCTGTCGAGATGATCTCGGTCGAGTTCATCACGCTATCATAGTTCATCATCGGCTCGCCCATTCCCATATAGACAAGATTGGTGATGCGCTTGCCGGAAAGTTTCTTCACCTGGAGGAGCTGATCGACAATCTCGCTCGTCGTGAGATTTCTCAAAATCCCCATCGAAGCAGTCGCGCAGAACGTGCAATCGAGCGCACAGCCGACTTGTGTAGAGACGCACAAGGTAAGGCGCTTCTGTTCTTCCTCGTTGCGTGCGCCAGGACTATAGAAGGCGGTCCGTGGCGGAATGAGCACGCTTTCGATCCGTTTTCCATCGGAGAGCTCGAAGAGAAACTTCGTCGTGCCGTCTTCGTGCGAGGCCTGCCTTTCGACAAGCTCGATTGAATCGATCCTCGCCGCCGCAGCAAGTTTCTCACGCAGTGGTTTCGACAGCGTGGTCATCTCTTCGAATGTCGATGCCTCTTTCATGTACAACCAATCGAAGAGCTGCTTGCCGCGGTAGTGTTGTTCGCCGATGGAGAGAGAAAACTCCTCCAGCTCGCTCAGCGTTCGTCCTTTGAGATTGACTTTACTCATGCAAATTCGTGTACAATCTACGAAAAGGGAGAAAGGGATGCAAGGAAAGAAAAACCCCGGCGTACGTTGTGCCTTACGCCAGGGTTTCATTAGTATTACAGTAATCAACGCTACTTCATCAACACCATCTTCCTTGTCTGCGTGAACGTGCCGACAGCGAGTGGTAGAGTTACGTCATGCAGGTCCGCGAAAGGTTTTCCTACATAATCTCAATAACTTTACTTCTCCCGCTCACACCGCGCATGATCGTGATGGCACGCTTTGGTTTGCCAAAATACTCGGCAAGCACTTCTACAACTTTCTCATTCGCCTTACCGTCGACAGGCGGCGCAGTGACACTCACGATATACTTCCCTTCACCGAGATCCTTCACTTCATTCTTTCGGGCATTGGGTTTCACGCGGACTGAAATTTTCATGATCTCAATATACAAGAACCTTAAATCAAAATACAACGGGCGGATCGAATCGATCCGCCCGTTGCTCAACAGAATTCACTGTAGATGACTAGATGAAGCCGATACTCCTTTCATCTGCCATGAATCTTATTTCATTAGCAGCATCTTCTTCACTAATTGATCTTTGTCCTTGTTCTCTTCGGACTCATTCCCCGTCCCCCTTCTCTACGTAGGTAGAGAAGGAGAGCGTTTTGCGTCCCTCTCTAATTTTAGAGAGGGACTACAGGGTGAGTTCGGTTACTATTTCATCAACAGCATCTTCTTCATGCTGACGCTGACCTTTGACTGCACTCCTTCCTCGTCGTCGATGATCGTCGACTCTGCGACAAGCCTGTAGAAGTAGACGCCCGAGGAGAGTTTTGTTGCATCGAAGAGCACTTGCTGCGAGCCCTCGTCGAGGAGCTGCCGGTCGATGAGCGTCGCCACTTGTTGACCCAGCACATCGTACACCTTCAACGTTACGATCGATTGCTCGGGCAGCGTGAAGGAAATTGCCGTTGTCGGGTTGAACGGGTTCGGATAATTCTGGTCGAGCAGCGGCTCGTCAGGTTCCTGCGTCGCGATAACCGGTTGATCGGTTCTCCATCGCGATTGAGCGCCTTCAACCTGAATGAGGAACGGTACATCCGAAAGCGGCTTGACACCGTTGAGCACGAGCTTCGGACTGCCGATCCACGAACCCGTATCATTTGCCGTGAGCGGCAGCGAACCGGCGAACGATGCGTTCAACTGTTCCATGATCGCGTTGACATCAAGGTATTTTTGATCCGGCACTCCAAGATCCCAGTTGGTGAACATTTCGTCTGCAACCTCAGCGATCATCGAGACTTTACATTCCGGCCCGTCGACGAACCAGGGCGAGCCGCCGCCCGGCGGCAAGTACACGAGATCACCGAATCCTCTCGGCGTTTTCCCTCGTTCGCTTGCCCAGATGTTGATCTTGAGCGCAAGGAGATTTGCAAGGAACAGATTGTCATGCTTCGAGGAAGGCATGCTCTTCTGACGTTTCGTGATGAGTTTATGATTGACGTCGAAGGCAAAGCCGCGCGGTGTTCCCGTATGCGGGCCTCCTTTGCCGTTAAACGTTTTGAAGACGTCGCCCTGCGATTTGGGTTGCAGGTATCCTTTTATCAACTTCGGGTTATAGTGTTGATCCGGCAAACCAGCAATGAGAATGCCCGGCTGCTGCCGCAGGATCTCGTCGATGACGTTTGCCGTGTTCGGGAAAACCATTGGCTTCCCCGGTCTGGGTCGCTTCACCGGTTTCGCCTGATCGTCTCGTGCAAGCTGCGCCGCCGTGAACGTGCGGAACTTGATAGACTGGTCGGGTGTGTATGTTTGGAGGAAAAGAATCGACACGCCCGTCACCGAGTCCGGCAGATCCACTACCGCAGAATCCTCGTTGTCAGAGTAGAGTATATCGTCAACGTAGATTCGATCGAATGTGTAATTGCCGACGTGCTTCCGCACGATAGAGTATTTGCCCGGCAGGCACACCGGCAGAGGCTGAATGTCATCGGTGAGGACTCCGTTGAAGAGAACCGACCATGTATGTCCACCATCGGTCGAACGTGAAATTTTGATCGGCCATGGATAGCAGATCGGATAGATGACATTGGACGGCAGCACGTTCTCGTTCGGCACACCGATGGTATCCTTCGTCGCCCAAATCTTGATCCACTTGAACTTGTTGCCGAAGTCCAGTCCTTCCGTTGCGGAATTGGCGGTAACCGTCAGGCAATAGTATGGCGGCGTAATCGGCCACGTTTGCGCCCATCCGGGACGATGTTCCTCCACAACACAGTAGCAGCCGCAGGGAACTTTATTGAAGCAATAGAAGCCGAGCGAGTCCGTGAGCGTACAGGCCACGGTATCTTTACTCGGATAGCCGTCCTGGTTGCACTTGACAAGACAAATCTTCCAGTTCCGTATTCCGACCTCCGTTCCGTAATTGAATTTGTGGTTACCGTTGCTGTCGTTCCATTTCCTGCCGCAGATTTTCCCAAAGCAGCTATCGCATTGCTTCAGCGTCAGGTTGTAGAGTCCTGATGTGTCTTTGCAGAATGACGGAGCCGGTCCGGTAAGAATGAGAGAATACGTACCGCTCCCGACCGGCGTCAATGTATCGTTCGTGCCGTTTGGCGGCGAAATCGGATTGCCGTTGTAGAGCCACTGATACGTGTAGTACCCGAAATACGGGCCGATTGGGCCCGGAATTTTCACCGTGTCACAAAGTGAGTCGCATCCGAACGGGAAGAGACTGAAGTCGATTAATTGGAATTTGACTTGGATGCTGGCGCTTGCAGTACATCCGTTTGGATCCGTCACCGTCACCGTATAGGTGCCCGGAGTATGAACCCAGATGAATTGCGTTGTCGCACCCGTGTTCCACATGTTTCCTGTTGCGCTCGAGCTTGTGAGCTTTACCGAATCGCCCTTGCAGATTGTCGTCGGTCCGCTCGTTGTAATCGTAGGCGGTGCAGGAGCAGGATAGACGTTGATAGTGAACGGCGCAGAAGTTGCCGAGCAACCGGTAGCTGGATCCGTCACGGTCACAGTGTAGGTGTAGACACCGGACGTGAGGAAAAGCGGGAGACACTGGGTCGTCGTGGCATTCGCATCTGACCAGAGATACGTGTAGTTACCCGGCGGTGCACAGAGCGTAATTGAACCGGGGCCGCAGATGACGGGCGGCTTATCCGATATGATCGTTGCCGGTGGTGCCGGGTTCGCAACGACGACGACCGGTCCGGCTGAGCACCTGCAGCCGCTTGGATCGGTTATGACAACTGTATAGCTTCCGGATTGAGTTACCATGTAGGTACTCGAGGTCGCCAGTGGGATCACCGCATTATTCTTGTACCATTGGAACGTATATCCTCCTCCACTCGGAGATGCAGTAAGGACTTGGGATCCCGGTAAACAGAACGTAATGGGACCACCGGGACTAATCGAGCATCCCGGTATTGGAGCCGTAATGGTAATTTGCTGCGATGATGTGCTCGAACATCCGAAGGCGTCTGCCACAGTGAGCGTCACCGTATAGGTGCCGGGTGACGTCCAGGCATGAGATGTGTTCGGGATCGCCGAAGTCGCGCCATCGCCAAAATTCCACGACCACGTTGAAATACCTGACCCGGTCGAAGACATAGCAATGTCATTATTGGCACACCCCGACGCCGGCATCGTGAACGTCGCCGATGGCGGTGCGGTCGTCGTGACAGTCTTGGTGATCGATACGGTGCATGTTCCATTGGAAACGGTCAACGTTACACTGTGCGGACCCGACGTGCTGTATTGAACGGGAGGAGGGGCTGCCCCGACGAATGCCGATGGGTTCCCGAGGGGGAAACTCCAATTCCATGAGGTGATGGCGTTCGGCGGCAGGAACGTCGAGTGGTCGGTGAACCGTACCGTGTCACAATGAACCGCAAAACTGAAATCAGCCGCGAGCGGAACCGCAACCGCATGACTCACACTGATCGCGCAGCCATTTGCATCAATGCCACTGTACGTGACGGTATACCATCCTGCTTGCGTGAACAGATGAGTCGGATTGGTGAGCACAGATGTATTGCTCGCTCCACTGGCAGGATCGCCAAAATTCCAGATTGTATTTGTTATCCCTCCGGAAGTTGTTCCATTAAATTGAACGGGATTGCAGATCGGTGTCGTTATCGTGAAATCGATTGTGCCAACGGGTATACACCCACCCGACGGACAGTTGACCGTATCGATAGTAATAATATTCGATGTTGTCATGCACCCGGTATTCACATCAGTCACGGTGACAGAGTACGAGCCTACGGCATTAACAACAATGGTTGGCGTTATTTGTCCACCCGGCGACCAGACATAGGAGTATCCCGCGCCTTGGAGTGCGTAGAGCGTATCGATGATGGGTGGATATGGCGGACCGCAATACACCGTCGGATTCGGCGTTGAGATCGACGCAATGGGCCCCGGCGTGTGCGGCACCACGATGCTTGCCATTCCCGTGCATCCTCCGGGTCCTGTCGCTACGACTGAGTACGTTCCACTGAAATTATTCACAACGATCGATGCCGTGTTGGCGCCCCCCGGCGTCCACACATACGACGTTCCGCCGCTCGCAGTGAGAACCACCGATCCACCCGGATCGCAGACGTGTCCCGTCATCGTTATTGTCGGTGTTGGTTTCGGGAAGATCGTTATGGGCAGCGAGTAGGTCGTACCGCAAATCGTTACATGGAGATAG
Source organism: Ignavibacteria bacterium (assembly GCA_016178595.1). Lineage (GTDB taxonomy): Bacteria > Bacteroidota > Ignavibacteria > UBA10030 > SZUA-254 > JACOSY01. Next base: position 2,053 of record JACOSY010000061.1, on the reverse strand, counting down.
ACGGTGATGTTGCCGGGTCCGTGCCAGAGAACCGTGATGCTGTCGGTTCCTTGTCCTGTGACGATGCTTCCGTACGGCGAAGGATTATTAAGATTATCGACAACGGCCCACGTATGAACGAGATTTGTGTCGCGTGGAAAAACGACGTACGAAACGGTTTGATCCATGCACACGGAATCAGGACCAGAAATACTTGAGAATGAGAAGACATTCACAGAAAGCGAAATCGTATCCGACATACAGAATGGCGGCGTTGATTTCACTTGCTGCACGGAAATCGTTCCCGGTCCGGTCCACTGGACGCTGACCGGATTCGAGGTGTTCGAGCCGGAAATCGATCCGCTACCCATTACCGTCCAGAACACGGTGTAACCGGCGCCAGATGTCGTCGCAGTATACTGATACGTTCCTCCCACGCAGATCGATTGGGGGCCGGAAATCGAAAGAGCCTTCGGAACGGAATCGACGACAACCTTGATACTATCGGCAGCGTTGCAAAATTGTGTTGCGTTGACGGGAGACGCGGAAACTGTTTGAGTGCCCGATGTCGCCCAATGAACAGTGATGGAACTTGTATTGAATGGGCTTCCACTGATCGTTCCTCCTGTAACGCTCCAGTTTGCAACCGCATTCGCATTGTATGAGGACGAATCGCCGATGCAGAACGGACCTGCCGGACCGAAGATAGAAAACTTATTTCTCACCTCAACCTGAATCGTTGCGTTCCCGCCACAATGCAAGAGAATGTTATTCCATGAAATGTTCAATGTATAGATACCGGGTGTAAATCCCCACTGGATTTGAACAGTCGGAGAGAACCCGCTATCAAGCATCGTGCCTCCACCGGAAAGCGTCCAGCTATAATACGTTCCGGGCCACGTAGGAACCGTGTAGCTTGAGAGATCACCGGGACATACAACAAGCGGACCGATCACAGTCGCCGTGTTCGAAATGATCGGGATGCTGACCGTTGTAGTATCGGAACAGATACCGGGACAATTAGAGATGGAGAGAGAAACCGTGCCGACAGGACCATTACCCCATTGCACACAGATGCTGTTGGTGCCGAGACCGCTGATGATCGCAGCGCCGGCACTGACGGACCAATTGTATACCGCTCCAGGACAACCGGAGCCCGTGGAGTAGCACGCCTTGGAAAAAGCGCAGACTGTTGCAGGGCACTCGATCTCCGGTCCTGGATCGTTGCTTACGTGAATGGTGGCCGTCGCGGAATCACTGCAGCCACAGATGTTCGTAACAACAAGCGTCACCGTATACGTTCCGCCGGTGTTGTACGTATGAGTCGGGGATGTTAGCGAATAGGTGGTCAGGGTGTTGTTCACTCCGCTGGCCGGATCTCCAAAATTCCACGAATACGTCGCACCACCGATCGAGGTGTTGGTGAACGTGAGAGGTACATTCTTACACACAGTCGTGTCTACCGTAAACATGGCGACAGGAGATTGGATGATTTCGATACAGACTTTGTCGGTTCCCTGGCATCCGGAAGAATTTGTCTCGGTAACCGTAAGATTGCCTGAGCCTGCAGGACCCCACAGCACGGTGACGCAATACGTCCCCTGTCCCGACACGATTGTAGCCGGAGGGCTGACAACCCACGCGTACGTGCTGCCGGCATTCATTGCCGTGCAAAACGTCGAGTACTGATGCTCGCACGCGAAGAGACAGTCATGTCTGTCCGGCAGCCCAGCCGAGTTCTTGCTTATGCAGCTCGAGTCTGGCGTAAATGACGAGGTGATGTGAGGGTTCGGCGTCGGCGTGCAGTTCTGCGTGACGCTCAACGTCGTTGCTATAAGAACAACAACGGCAACAAAGAACAACGTGGAAGCCAGTGATTTCATATGTTCCCCTTTCTCGACTAAGTAGTGTGGTGAATAGTGTGTGATTCAAAAAGCTGGATTCAATGAGCAAGTGCAACACGTCGGTTAAAGACTTCGCGTGGTGTTTGATAATGTAATATTTTTCTTGGTCTGTTGTTCATGCGTCGTTCTAAACGTTTCACATCAGCATTGGAGACAGCGTCGAAGTTTGT
>JACOSY010000058.1 GCA_016178595.1 Ignavibacteria bacterium | reverse complement strand
CAAACTTCGACGCTGTCTCCAATGCTGATGTGAAACGTTTAGAACGACGCATGAACAACAGACCAAGAAAAATATTACATTATCAAACACCACGCGAAGTCTTTAACCGACGTGTTGCACTTGCTCATTGAATCCAGCACTCTACAATCTAAAATTCAGTCCGGCGATCTCATTGCTATTACGACAAGCCAAGAAGGGCTCGACATCAGTCATACCGGCATAGCTGTACGCCTCGATAATGGATCGCTCCACCTTCTGCATGCGTCGGATGTCGAGAACAACGTAGAGATTACTGCGGAGTCTCTGACACGATACCTCAAGAAACATGAACATCAGACCGGCATTACAGTATTGAGAGTTGCGGGGGACATCATTCATCGGCAACAATAAAGGCCGCGGACGATACATCGAGTGTACAGCATCCATTGCAGGTTAATCTCTTTGATCGATGAGAACGTCTGCAGGCACAGTTCCGCTTCTTGTTTTCCTCCCCCAATTTCCGTACTATGATAGCGTGCATTCCCCACCGCGGTGATCCTGCGGTTTATTGTTTTTATGGCTGAAATCAAAAATATCTGCATACTCGGGTCGACCGGATCAATCGGGCGAAATAGCCTGGAAGTGATTGCTCTCTTCCCGGATCGTTTCCGCGTCGCTTACCTCACTGCCAATACTAATATCGATCTTCTCGAACAGCAAGTCGCGCGCTTCAAGCCGAGAGGCGTTGCAGTACTGGATGAATCCGCGGCGTCACATCTCCGCCGAAAGATGAACGGATCACTCAGCATGTGGTCCAGTGAGGAAGGTCTGCTCGAACTCATCGCCCAGGACGATATCGATATCGTCATCAGCGCGATGGTCGGCTTTGCGGGCTTGAAGCCAACAATTGAGGCAATCAAACGAGGAAGGAAAGTCGCTCTTGCCAACAAAGAGGCGCTGGTTGTCGCAGGGGAGATTATTACTCGCCTTGTAGAGCAAAGCGGTGCAACACTCCTTCCGATCGATAGCGAACACAGCGCGATCCTGCAGTGCCTGGCCGGTGAGGACCATTCAAACATTGCGCGACTCATCCTGACTGCCTCCGGCGGACCGTTCCTCCATTTGGATAAGGACGAATTCTCATCCATCACGGTCGATGCTGCGCTCAAGCACCCGAACTGGAAAATGGGAAACAAGATCACGATCGACTCGGCAACGCTCATGAATAAAGGGCTTGAGGTCATTGAAGCACACTGGCTCTTCAATATCCCTGCTGAAAAAATCGACATTCTTATCCACCCACAATCAATCATTCACTCGATGGTCGAGTTTGTGGATGGATCGGTGAAGGCGCAACTCGGCGTGCCTGATATGAAGATCCCAATTCAGTATGCATTGACGTACCCTGAACGGGCGTCGTCGGAGTACCAGCGAGTCGATTTTGCCGGGCTGCACGAGATGACGTTCTTCTCGCCGGATGTTGAAAAATTCGTGTGCCTCGCACTTGCCGTCGAAGCGTTACAACTCGGCGGGACGGCGCCGACTATTCTCAATGCGGCGAATGAAATCGCCGTTCAATTATTCTTACAAGAAACCATCAAGTTCCACCAAATACCGACACTCATTCGGCACGCGCTCGACACCCTGCCTGTAACGGCATCTCCAACGTTGGAGGATATTATCGCGGCAGACCGAGCAACGCGTAGAACTGTGCATGACTATAGCAGACGCACAATGACCTCGGCACAGCTGACAATAGGATAGGAAAGGCAACATGCAAGTTCTCAATATGATTTTTTATACGGCAATCACGCTCGGCGTATTGATATTCATTCACGAGCTTGGTCACTTCCTTGCTGCAAAGCTTACCGGAATGCGGGTCGATCGGTTCTCGATCGGATTTCCACCACGAGCCTTCGGCAAGAAGATTGGTGATACGGATTATTGTATCTCGTGGGTCCCGCTCGGCGGCTACGTGAAGATTGCCGGCATGATCGACGAGAGCTTCGATACGGAATTCATGAGCAGCGCGCCGCAGTTCTGGGAGTTCAGAGCAAAGCCGATGTGGGCCCGAATGCTTGTCATTTCCGCCGGCGTCGTCATGAATATCCTGCTCGCAGTTGTGATTTTCTGGTTCATCACGTATACCAATGGCAAAGTCATCAAAGAGACGACCGAGATTGGTGCGGTGATCAACGACACCCCTGCCGAGAAGGCCGGCTTCCAATCAGGTGACCGGATTCTCACAATCAACGGAAAACCGGTGACACATTGGGAGGAAATTGAAAACTCCATTTACACCGAGAACCTCGGAAATTCCATCGTGTTCGATGTAGAACGGGGCAATCATCGAATCTCGCTCATCTCTCCGCCGCAAGAAATTAAAGATCTTCCGGAGAAGCCTTTCGGAATAATTGAAGCATACACCGTTCCTACGATCAAGGCTGTTGAGTCGGGCATGCCGGCTGAGAAAGTGGGCTTGCAAGCTGGCGATGTCATTACAGCAATCGACAAGAAACCCATGGGCTATCCCCAGGTCGTTTCTCTCATCAAGCAGCACGCAGGCATTCCCATCGTCGTCCAGTGGAAGCGCGGTGATGCGCTCCTGGCAGGAACAACCACCGTCACGAAAGAAGGGCGCATCGGCATCTCCATCGAAGGAATCTATACAGGTCCAATAAAGCGCGTTCAGTATTCTCTGCTCGGCGCACTTCCTCAAGGCGTCAAGAAGAGTTGGGAGTCTGTGTATCTTTTCTACCTCACGGTGAATAAGATCATTGCCGGAAAGGCGTCCATCAAAGATTCATTCGGTGGTCCTATCGCGATCGCACAACTTGCAACGCAGAGTGCGGGCTACGGTTTGGCGAGTTACCTTGGCTTCATGGCGCTCTTGAGCATGAGCCTTGCCATTCTCAATATTCTTCCCATTCCAGCACTCGACGGCGGCCATTTGCTGATGCTCATTTTGGAAAAGGTTTTCCGCAGAGAAATCCCCTACAAAGTGAAGCTCGTCATCCAACAAGCCGGGTTCATCTTGCTGCTGGCATTCATGGCTTTTGTCATCTACAACGACATCTCCCGCTTCTAATCACACCAAGTGACAATTGGCACACCCGCTTTTTTTCGTAAAAGTAAATTTCCGATATTATACTGGTTATTGACTAAAAGGGGAGAAATTGTTACCTTTCTCCCGCAATGTCGAGCGAATTGGAAAGGGTTGTGCCATGCAAGCCGTCTTGAAAAGAATCCGTTCTCTACCACTCGTTGTGGCAGGATTAATTCTCCTTCCACAGATCGTCTTTGCTCAGCCATGCTCACCATCGACGGTGATCAGCCATATCGAAGCGCAACAACTCTCGCTAGCGGATATCGATTTTCAGCACTTCCGTAGTACTACAGTTCTCTTCACACTTCAAGTCACAAACACCCAACCTTCGGGCTTTGATGCTACGATTGAGATTGGGTTGGATGTTCAACTCGCGAGCGGATCCCAACCGTTTCCTCCAACAGTGATGAATTATATGTCTAATCCTTTTTCGGTTCCGCCAGGCGGCCGGACGTTTACGAATCTGAATCTCGGTGCAGGTGGTGATATCACCGGTCATCTTGATTTCGACGCCCAAGCAAAGGACTATCTTAAGGACAATGCGCTTGGAACAGGCATTCTGCCAGCAGGCACTTACATCTTCCATTTTACGCTTCACGCACCAAACAATTGCCCCGATTCAACTCGTGACATTAGGTTCGTTCTCGAGAATCCAACGCGCGTCGAGTTGCGCTCGCCACGCGACGGCGAGACCACGAATGAATTCCCGCTTTTTGAATTCTACCAGGAAAGCGATCGCGCAGTATTAACTGTCGCTGAAAAAAATCCCGATCAATCCAACGAAGATGCTATTACACGGAAGCCTCCTATGATTGAGCAAGAATTGGTCGGAGGACAGAATTCATTTCTCTACTCCGGTGGTCGCCCGCTGGAGATTGGCAAAACCTATGTATGGCAAGTCGTAAGTAAAGTGCGCGGTACTGCGGGGAAGGACAACGATGTGGCAAGTTCAATCTGGTCATTGACCGTCTCGAACTCACCGAACGGAGGAGCCTCTGCCAACGACGCTATTCTGAATCAACTTGAAGAGATCTTTGGCCAGCGATATCCGGATATCTTTCAGCAAATTCGAACGCGAGGGTTTTCACTAACAGGAAGCAACCGTTTCAATGGCGGTACCATCTCCCAGTCGGAACTTCTAAATCTTATTCACCAGCTCCGCGAGCTTGGCGACAGTGCCGAGCTGAGTTTTGAGTAACGTCGATGAGACGAAGGAGAACAATTATGAACTCGAGCCAACATTCCATGATGAAGACAACGCTCATTATCGTACTTTGTCTCGCCATTGCAGCGATTGCATTGGGATTCCGACCGAATCCGACGGTAACGCTCGCACTCATCATGAAGGTCATTCCCGATGTCTCGAAGAGGATCGGTTCCTCCGATTGGAGCGCCGCAGGCAAGAGCGATCAGCTTGCTGCAGGCGATCAGGTAAAGACCGGCAAGAGTGCGCTCGCTGTGCTCAAGTTCCTGGATAAGAGCATCGTGCGTCTGCGCGAGCAGTCGCAGGTTACCATCGGCAGCGATGCGGCTGGAAAATTCACAAAGGTCGTTCAACTGAACGGCGGTGCAGTCGGATTTGACATTAAGAAGCAAACAAACGAACAGTTCCGATTCACGTCGCCGACATCCGTTGCATCGATCCGCGGCACAAAAGGTAAGTGGAGTGGCGGTCAGGGCAACGATACGCTTGTTGTAACGGAAGGACTCGTCAATTTGAAAAACGACGTTTCGAAAAAAGAAATCGACGTACCCGCGGGCTATATTGGGTTTTCCGGCCAAGATGGTTCCCTCTCCTCACGACCGGCGACACCGCAGGAGCTTGCCGATGCGGACAATGCAGCAACAGGAGGATCGCCGAATGAGCTGAACCTTGAGATGCGCGATTCCAACGGCAACAAGAAAGATTTGAAGATCAAGTTCAAACAGTGATCGGGTAAGCACAATGAAAATGTTCACCACTCACTGAGAGAGGTTTCGTGACTCCGCTCGCGATCTGTACGACGATATTCCGCCCTCAAGGAGTGCTGCTTACTCTAGCAGCACTCCTTGCGTTTTCATCTCTTACTCGGACACAGCCGAGCGACAGGGTCTCGCGCGTCGTTGCAAATCCTGTTCAACAAAAAGAACCGCTGACCATTCAGGCCGACCTCATCAACCCTGCAGTTGTCGAGCGCGTAGCGCTTGCATATCGCCAGTTCGGACAACGCGATTACAAGAAGCTTGAAATGGCGGTTACGGGTAACACGGCCTCGGCGACCATTCCAGGATCGGAGGTCGTCCCTCCGTTCATTGAATATTATGTTCTTGTCTTCTCTGAGGGTTCGGCAGACTCTGCAACATATCCGCCCATCAATCCGGAGATCCAGCCATTAAAGGCCGAAGTACGTGAAGCAACTATCTCAAACGACCTCATCGCTGTTATCAGCCCGGAAGAAAACGAACGACTGAAGAGCGACGATGTCCTCATCTCATTTATTGTCCGCATGGACTCACTTGTCGATGCAACCGCGACACATATTAAAGTCGATGGCAACGACGTTTCCAAACATCTCGTGGAGAATGGCAGCTTGTTTACGCTGCGTCCTGAAAATGCCGGCCTTACTCTCTCCGGAGGATCTCACAGCATACAGGTAGAAATCTACGCACGAGATGGTAAAGAGCTTGGAAATTATACGTGGACCTTCAGTGTTCTTGGCGGTGTTCAGGCGTTTGCAGGAACATCGGCCGGCTGGCTATACTCCAGTTCGGTTCAATTGGAAACGCGGAATGAAAGTATTGGATCAGAAACGACGCCGTACAACCGAGCAACAGTCGCAGGCAGCGGAACATACGGTGAGTATCGTGTGAACGGCAAGATCCATATTACCAATGAAGAAAAAGATTCTCGCCAACCGCAGCACAGGTTCTTCCTTGGCGCAGAGTCGCCGTGGCTCAAGCTCGGGGTGGGCGATGCCTATCCGGTCTTTCCGGACCTCATCATGACAGGCCGTCGCGTGCGCGGATTCACGGGTAACCTTACACTTGGCGTATTCGGACTCGATGTCGCAAGCGGTCAGCTGCTCCGTCAGATAGAGGGAGACACGATCAAAACCTTCGGTGGCGGCACGTACTCGCGCAATCTCCTTGTCATCCATCCACGATTCGGGAAGAAGGAGAATTCCTATCTTGGATTTACACTTTTGAAATCGAAGGATGATATATCGTCGATACGCTACGGGGTGAAGCCGCAGGAAAACCTTGTTCTGGGAACTGACTTCGCACTTTCATTCCTTCACAGGACAGTTGAAATCACCGGTCAGGCTGCGGCAAGTGCCACAAACAAAGATATTACGAACGGTACATTTTCCGATGCCGACATTGATTCTGTTTTCAAAGAGTACAGTGAATCCAATCGAAACAACATCAGGAAAGCTCGAGACATTCTCTCCCGCTTCATCACTGTGAATGAACACCTCATCCCACTCGCGGCAAAAAACCTGCCGACGCTTTCGTATCAGGGCGCCGTCGCGCTGAACATCTCGGACAATGCTTTTACATTCACGTATCTCCGGCATGGTAATAGCTTCGAGTCCTTTGGACAGTCGGTTATTCGACCCGATGTTGTTGGATACAGCGTCTCGGACCGAGTACGGCTCGTTCAGAATACACTCTTCCTCTCCGGTGGATTCGAGAGATTGCAAGACAATACGGCAGAGACAAAAGCAACAACAACGACAAGCACGACTGCAAACGCCGACATTTCCTATTCCTCACATACCGATTTCCCGAGCATGTCTGTTGGGTACATTCATGCGGCCAACATGAACGACTACCCGATCGATTCGTTGAGCCAAAAATATTCGAGAGTGAAAACGGATGATCAGACGAATCGTGTTTTCGTTCAGCTCAGCCGGCCATTCGAGTATTACGGTCGGCACCATGCAACATTCAGTGTCAGCACATCGTCGCGCGATGACCGGACGCCGCGCAATTTCGATATGCGAAGCACGAGCGTGAGTCTCGGCGCAATAAGTGCGTACACCATTCCACTTCAGACCTTCGTGAACTTGAGCGTGATCTCGAACTCTTACATAGCAGTCGATTCAGTTCGTCAAGACACAGTATTTCGACGAGATGTAGCAACGGCTTATACGATGCTTTCCCTCCACGGTGAGTATCATCTCGCTGAGGATCGAGTCCGAATCACCGGGACGCTCAGCCCGATGTTTGGGGACGTCGACTTGCGCCGCACACTTGTTGGCGGCGGCCTGCAGTATTTTTTCACCAAGAAGGTCAGCGCTCTTACCGAGTTGAATCTCTACCTCAATGGCAATCGTGATAATGACATTATTTGGAGTCTGATACTTCGCGTGGATGTGTAAAACGAATGCTCAGTGGGTTGCCAAAAACTGCACGTGGTCTCATCGCGTATTGTAGCATCATCCTCACGGTCACGGTTGTTGTTCTTTTTCTCACGGAAGACATCTTCCTCGCATTCCCGCCTCTGAAACGCGCAGAGCTTTCACTCCTCGACTTGCGATTTCAACACCGGGGCATCCATCGAGGCAATTCCGATTCTTCCATCGTCATCGTCGAGATTTCCCAGGAGTCGTTCAAGTCGCTGCCGGAACGGTGGCCCTGGCCGAAATCGTACTACACGCGGCTCGTCCGGAACCTCAAACACGCCGGCGCAGCAGTAATCGGCATTGACGTCATCTTCAGCGCAAGCGATCCGAGAGATTCTGCCAATGAACGTCAATTCCGCGACGTACTCCGTGAGGCGGGAAACGTTGTGTTGGCCGGCAGCATCGATGCGAGGCAACTTCTCTATACCAAGCGTGAACGTACAGAAAACTACGGGAATATTTATATCGACTCTTTGGCACGCTTCGGGCTTGTCAATATCCGGCCGGATGTGGATGGTATCCTCCGCCGCTATATGCCCATCGTGTATGATGCGGGAAGAGATGAGCGATTGCCGGCATTCTCCATATCTGTGCTGAACACCTATTTCCAACAGTCGCGCCGTGTGACACCGGAAGTGGCTGACCATGCGTTTCACTTTGCAAGCCGCGAGATACCGAAGTACGATGCGTCGTCGTTTCTTATCAACTACACCGGTCCGTCGGGCGTTTTTCAGCGCATCAACGTCGCTGACGTACTTGACGACAAAGAGTTCCAAACCATCGAAGAACTTAACCATCCGGGAGAAGAGATCAATACCTTTGATGACACGACCTTGATCCCGAGCTTCGATGGCAGAGGGCTTGTTCCGGCAGGGTATCTCTACAATGGTACGTTCCAGGGGAAAATCGTTCTCATCGGTTCAACGATGCCCGAAGACAAAGACCTCTTCCCGGTTCCCATCGGCGAAGGACGACAGGAGGGGGACAACCAAATGTTCGGGGTTGAAGTGCATGCAAATGTTCTCCGTCAAATCCTTGACCGAGACTTCATTCGTCATCAGCCGCTGTGGATGACGGTTCTCATCGTCATCGGCCTCTCTGCCATCACATTCAGCCTCACTGCCGGCCTCAAGTCCATCCGAACACCCTATAGTGCCCTGATTGAAATTCTTGGCATTGCCGTTGTCGTATCGGAGATTATCATCGTTTATTGGGCTACGGTAAAGCTTTTCGTTAGCGCAAATTTTCTTGCTGATATGATGAGTGCGTTCCTTGCAGTAACCTTGAGCTACGTGGGTAGCACCGTGTATCACTACGTGACGGAACGGAAGCAAAAAGTGCTCATCAAAGGAATGTTCAGTCGTTATGTCAACGCGACGATTGTCGATGAGCTTGTGTTGCATCCCGAAAAGCTCCGCCTCGGCGGTGAACGCAAGGAGCTGACCGTTCTGTTCAGCGACATCGAGAATTTCACCCAAATCTCCGAGCGTGTTTCACCCGAATATCTCATCACCGTCCTTAACGAGTACCTGAATGTCATGACCGCGATCATTTTCGGCAACCAAGGAACATTGGACAAGTATGAAGGAGATGCGATCCTCGCCTTTTGGGGTGCACCCGTTCCGCAGCAAGATCATGCACTGCGTGCGTGTCGTGCAGCGATGGAGATGCAGCAAGCGCTCGCTGCTCTTCGAGAGATGTGGAAAGCCGAACGGAAGCCGTTATTCAATGTTCGCATCGGTATTAATACCGGCGACATGATCGTTGGAAACATGGGAGGAGCAAGCCGTTTCGATTACACGGTCATCGGCGACAGCGTGAATCTCGGCTCGCGGCTTGAAGGCGCCAACAAGCAGTATAAGACCGGAATTATGATCAGCGAGCATACGTACAGGAGCGTTGAAGGAAGTGTCGTGGCGAGAGAACTCGACCTCGTCCTGGTTGCAGGAAAGACGGAGCCGATCCGCGTTTATGAATTACTAGGGATGGCAAATGATAGTATTCCGACCGTACAACGACAGGCTCTGGAATTGTACAACAACGGCCTTCGCTCTTACAGAGAGCGCGAGTGGCAGCGCGCCATCGACTTGTTCGAAAAGGCGTTGATGCTTACCCCGAACGATTATCCTGCACAACTCTACATCGAACGCTCACGGCTCTATTATGCCTCGCCGCCGCCAGCCGGCTGGAATGGCGTTTTTGTTCTACAGTCGAAGTGATCTTAGAAGATGAGCGCCGAGAGGAACGTCTGCTGTGCGGTGAAAAGAAGCATGAGGTCTTCCTGGGTCCATTTTTCCTTAGAAGGTTTTGCTTCGCACTCGTAGTATTTTTCCTTTGCCTCGAACACCACGACGCGTGTCTTCACCGTACCTTCCATCAGCTCATAGCTACAGAATTTCCTTCCTCCAATCTCGAATATTTTTGGCTCAACAACGAAGCCACTCTGTTTATCCTTAGTATTCTCGCGTAAACCGACATCGATGCGAGCGAGAAGGTTTAATCCTTCTTTCCTGATATGCTTCACAGTGAGTTGATCGAGCAGAAGCTCGCGGACGGCAAGCGTGGCAGAAAAATCATCGCGGATGAGCCATGCAACGAATGCAGGAGCGAGTGAATCGTCAGATGATGCGAACCATCCTTGTGGCACCCGACCGCTGAAAGCGCTGTCCCGCGAGCGAAATGTTTCCGAACGCAATGGATAGTCAGACGAGTATCGAAGCGATCCGGCACACGCCATCATGAACATTGACAGCGCAAGGGCGACGAAGAGGTGGGTAAGCCTCACAAGCGGCGGATTAGTCTGAGCTTCGTGCGAATTGTTCTGCTTCAAGCGTGAAGGTAAGAGAAATGCGATGTGTGCTGCCAAGTTGATCAGCCGCATTAAACTTCGCGAAAGAGTAGTCGATGGTGAATTTGGGAAGATGAATGCCGGTCCCGACATTCAATGAGCCTATATCGCTGTAACCTGTGCGAACGGCGACTATATTATGATAGTCGAACTCAAGCCCCGTGTGGAAATCGAAGCTGATGGCGCCGAGATGTGCGTTCGAGGCAAACTGCCGGTTTTCAAATCGAACATCCACGTCGGCTGCTGGAGCAAATCTTCCGCCAAATGCATCGAGGAGATACGCCGAGCCGATCTTGAGCGTCGGTGAGATGAGATCGTTTGTTCCCGTGTTCCAGGCAACAAGCGTTGTGGTAATGTCTTGAATGTTGGCGCCAAGCACGAGTCGATCCGACAGAAGATATTTCCCTGCCAGGTCGAATCCAATTCCTGTCGCAGAGGCATCACCTAATTCTTTCCTGACGAATTTAATATTTGCACCGTACGAGAACCGTTCACCTCCGCGTTTTGCATAAGAAAAGTAGAGCGCCCAGTCGGCAGCGGTGTAATAATTGATCTTGCTGTAGTCGATTTCATTACTTTCCGGGATACCGTTATGGTTGGCATCGGTCCAGGCTTGCTGTGTGTTTGCGATATTATCGACACCAAGTCGAACGGCACCGACTGCAAGTGTTGCGTTCGCACTCAGGGGAAGTGCAACGGCTCCGTAATCATAATTCACCAAACCTGCAAATCCTTCATCGTGCATCAACGAGACTTGCGGATAGGTCATGCTCGATAGTCCAGCCGGATTCCAGTATCCTGCGGTCACGTCATTGGCCAGCGCCACATATGCGCCACCAAGCCCAAGTGCTCGTCCGCCAACACCGATTGAAAGGAACTCTCCCGCATACTTTGCAAACCGTGTCTTATCAGATGTTGCGTCCGGCACCTGGGAATAGAGACTAAAACTTAAGAGCGCGCTGAGAGCTATGCTTAGTCTGAAGTGGAAGTGAAATTTGACAAGACAAATCATCGCGCACGATTCTTTCGGTGACATAGTAAGGTAATATTGAGAAATCAAAGGAAAGAATCAAGCACTCGGGAGGTGTGCACGTTCAATAACGTTCGCCGTGTTTTTCAGGAATCGAGTTCTTTGGCACCAAATTCACGGATCAAAGCCCGGATGATCGGATGACGACGGTTCTCTGGCGATTCTGATGACGCTACAGGTAAAGCTGAATCTCTGTCGTGAGCAGTGAACGTCGACGGCGATTGCTGTATATTCGCCACCATCGTCTCAAGCTTCATCTTCGCACCATAGATACTCTCCGCCAGATTAACGAGGAATTGTTTATTGCGTTTGAGGGTGTCGAGATGAAAGCCATCCGGGCAAGCGATTTGCAAGCTATTGTCCCGGACGTCGAGGATCGCCGTGGCGCCAAGGATCGCTCCGACGTGAACGCGCTGTTTGCTTACCTCGGCGACGAACTGCGTCCATTTCTGCTGCGCTTCGTTCTTTGAGATAATCGCTGCTGGCGGATCCTGCGCGATTGGCGCGGCTGAACCGGAGACACTCGAGGAACGTTCCCCGACAGAGAAACGAATCGGCTCCGAAGTCGTTGAGATGGACGGGAGAACAATTTGGTCCGGGCGAAGCACGGGCTGTGAAGCTTTGACTGCACCTTTCACCGGCATCGAATTTTGCAGTTCCGGCGATGTAGCCGTGATCGACTTCTGGAAGCTGTTTACCTTTCCCCCATCAATCTTTTTTTTTAACTCATCAAGCTGATCAAGAAGATGCATGATCTGAACACTGCTGTCGAGCTTGATCATGTTCATCAGTCCGATTTCCAGTTTGTAGCGGGGCTGTTGACTCCAGCGAAGAGTCGACTCAATATCCGATGTAAGTTTTATGAGCCGAAGAAGATCGTTCTCCGAGTAGTGCATTGCCTGTTCCTGATAACGCTGCTTGTATGGCTCGGAAGTCTCGATGAGATCGTTTGAACCCGTTGTTACTGCGATCAGGAGATTGCGAAAATGCTCAATCAACCCTTGAAGGAATTCACGCACATCGACACCCCTCGTGACGATATCATCGACGAGCAGGAGTGCAGCCTTTGAATCCTTCGACGTGACGATGTCCGTCGTGCGGAAGAATATTTCTTCGTCAACAACGTTCAGCATCTGGATGATCTGTTCGGCAGTAATCGCCGTGCCACAAAAAGAGACTACCTGATCGAAGACGCTCTGTGCATCGCGCATCGATCCGTCGGCACGCTTGGCAATGATCAAAAGCGCGTTATCCTCAATCGTAATCTTTTCTTCGCTCGCAATGTGTCGCAATCGTCCCATGATTTCGTGGATCGAGATGCGCCGAAAATCAAATCGCTGACAGCGCGAGAGAATTGTCGCCGGGACTTTGTGGATTTCCGTTGTGGCAAAGATAAACAGAATGTACGGGGGCGGCTCTTCGAGCGTTTTCAGAAGTGCGTTGAAGGCCTCCTTGGTCAGCATGTGCACTTCGTCGATGATGTACACTTTGTATTTACCTCTGGCTGGCGCGTAGCGAACTGATTCACGCAAGTTGCGGATTTCGTCCACGCCGCGGTTCGAGGCGCCATCAATCTCAAAAACGTTGACGCTGCGGCCTTCCGTGATCTCGCGGCAAATATCGCAGATGTTGTCGGGATTGGAGTCTTTCGGATGGATACAATTGATAGCCCGGGCGAGGATGCGAGCCGTCGTCGTTTTCCCGACACCGCGCGGACCGCTGAAGATGTAAGCATGCGACAGACGATTGGTCGCAATGGCGTTCCGCAGTGTCGTTGTCACGTGCGACTGACCGACGACGTCGTCTGCAACTTGCGGACGCCATTTCCGTGCTGTTACTTGATACGTCATCGTTGCTCTGTCATCAGGTAACGATCGAAGAACTCTTCGATGCGCGAGTATTCATCGTACCAACTCTCGGGTTGTGTGAACGAGTGTGCTTCGTCGGGATACATCATCACCTCAAACTTCTTGCCGGCTTTCTGCAGCCTGTTGATCAGTTGAACGGCGTCCTGAAAGAAAACATTGTCATCAACCATGCCGTGCAGAATGAGCAGCGGTTTCTTCAAACTATCGGCGAAGGTCAGCGGCGAGCTTTTCTTGTACGCATCGGGATTCTCTTCGGGCTTCCCGAGCCGCGCTTCGGTATACCACGGATTGTGCTTGTAGTAATTCTCCCAACTCGAGACGGCGCGCAGTGCAGCGCCACACGCGTACTTGTCTGAGAGAAAGAGTCCCATCAACGTCATAAAGCCGCCATAACTTCCGCCATAGATTCCGACTCGTTGTGTGTCAATATAACCCAAACGCGAGAGATATTCAAGACCATCCAACTCGTCTTGCAAATCCTTTCCACCCAAATACAAGTGGACATCGGTGCGAAAATCATGCCCGTAACCCGCGCTTCCCCGGTAATCGACTTCAAAAACGACATACCCGCGCTGCGTGAGCCTGTGATGGAACATGTACTCGTGATAATAGTAGCTCCAGCCACGAAAAACGTTTTGCAAATAACCGGCACCGTGTACGAAGACAACGACCGGATATTTCTTCGCTGCGTTGAAGTTCTTCGGCTTATAGATCATGGCAGGAATCGTTTTTCCATCCTTACTCTCGAAATCTACAATCTCGGGAATCGTCCAGTGAACCCGGCGAAATTCATCCGGGATCGAATGGGTGAGCTGTACTTCCTCCACCGGAACTGTCGATACATGATTGGTTGATGTGAGCAACCCGCGCTGTGACTGCGTAGAGACGCGGACAAGCTCGGACGGCTGATCGAAATCAGAATATCGGGCGACGACGAATGAACCATCTTTTGTCAATACAGGGCCATCGTACGATCCTTGACGGGCGGTAAGACGCGTAATTTCCTTCGATGAAAGATCAAGCGAATAGAGCTGCCATTGATGATGATCGTCTTTGTTCGCGAGAAAAATAATTGCACGCCCGGATGGTAGGACATCGAACCAATGAATTTCCCAGTCCCCGTCTGTAAGTTGCCGTTTGTCTTTTCCGTCAGAGCGCAGAAGGTAAAGATGATTCCATCCCTTCTGTTCGGATGTCGTAATAATGTATTTTCCATCCGGCATCCAATGCGTTGTAGAGAGCCCGCCTTCGACCCATGCCTTGTCCTTTTCCTCATAAATTTTCGTTGCCTTGCCGCTGTCGGTATCTGCAACGAAGATTTCCCGGAGTTTTCGGTCGGAGCTGAACCGCTCGACAATGACACTCTTTCTATCGGATGAAAACGCAGCGTCACCCAGGTAGAATCGTTCATCACCGGGAAGCTTTACCCACACAATCGCTCCCGTATCGGTAAGCGTCGCAACGCCGATTCTTGTTTTGCCTACTCCTCCTTTGAAGGATCTTGTCGAGACATCTTTCCCGGTGTACCGCGGCACGACGAACTCAGCCAGGCTGTCGTTGCTGGATTCCACAACGAGCACCTTCCTGCCATCCTGCGAGAAATCAATGAAGCTGATCGATCCATCTTTCCATGTCGGCTTCGCGACATCGAAAACGCCGCCCTGGTGCAGTGCAAGAGCCAGGATTTTCCCTCCCGAACTGCAGACAAGATAGTTCCCGTCCGGTGAGAAGCGAAGGCTCTGTTCCTCGGCATCTGTCTTCGTGATGCGTTGGAATAATTGGAAGCTCGTATCTGTAAGGAAGACGTCTCCTTTCCGTGTGCAGGCGATTGTCTTTGAATCGGGAGACCACTCGACGTTGCCCAGAAGCGTGTCCGGGATCTGGCGCATCTCTGTACCATCTGAACGCATGAACCAGTATCGGTATGTGCCGAGTGCAGTGCTATCCCACCGGAAGAGAATGATGTTTCCGTTGGGAGATATTGTCGGATCGGTCGGGCGACTGCCGGCAATATACGGCTTGAAGAATATCCGTTTCAGTGGAACGGTGGAATCGGTCTGTTGCGCCGAGGTGCGTGGCGTGAAAACGAGCATCACGACACATGCGGCAGAGAGGAGCCGGTGAATTCGATCTCTCATAAACACATAAATTATTCTTTGTCGATAGAGGATTTCACGCCCAGACAAATATAGAGAGTCACGGAGACAATTCCTACAAAGGGTGGTGTCCTTATTTCAGCTGTCACAATCCATGCCAGGATACAGTCGTGGGAATTGGGTCAAATTCAAATTGGGACACCGCGCAACAAAAAAACCTCCGCCTGCAAGCGTGCCGACGGAAGGATTTCAGTGAAACGAACGGCTCATTTCTTTTTCTTCGTATCGAAGATGAACGGAAGCGCGTCGTCAATCTTATCGATAAAGATGATTTTCACTCCTTCTTTCACCTTCGGGTGAATTTCTGCCATGTCTTTTTCATTATCCTTCGGGACAATGACCATTTTAATGCCGGTACGCTGTGCTGCCAGGAGCTTCTCATTAAGGCCGCCGATGGCAAGGACATTGCCGCGGAGTGTAATCTCACCCGTCATCGCAACATCGCTTCGCGCCGGGCGGTTAGTCGCTGCCGAGATGATTGCCATGGCCATGGTGATGCCCGCCGATGGTCCATCTTTGTGGATCGCGCCTTCGGGGAGGTGGATATGAATTTCTTTCTTTTGGAAAAAGTTCGCGGGAACGCCAAGTTCTTTCACGTGTGAACGAATGTAGCTCAACGCAGCCCGAGCCGATTCCTGCATGACTTCACCGATCTGACCGGTCAACGTCAGAGTTTCGCGACCGCTCATAATGGTGGCATCCACCTGCAATATCGTCCCACCGACACTCGTCCACGCAAGACCGATCACCGAGCCGACACGCTGCACTCCCGGTATGCGCGTACGGAAGTGGGGCACGCCCAAATACTCTTCGACTTTCGTATCGGTAATCCGGATCCGGTTCGACCTGCTCTTCTTCCCGTTCGTCTGCGTGCCGAGGACAATATCCTTGGCGACCTTGCGGCAAATAGATGCGATCTCCCGTTCGAGATTTCGCACTCCGGCTTCCCGCGTGTATTGTTGGATGACCTTGTTGATCGCCTTGTCGGCGAATTTCACTTCGTCCTTCTTCAGTCCGTGTTCTTCAAGCTGTTTTGGGATGATGTGCCGCTTCGCGATCTCGCATTTATCGAACTCGAGGTAACCGGGAATCTCAATGATTTCCATCCGGTCTTGCAAAGGGAGCGGAATGTTGTACCGAACGTTTGCCGTTGTGATGAACATGACGCTCGACAGATCGTAGTCGACGTCGAGGTAGTGATCGTTAAACGTCTGGTTCTGTTCCGGATCGAGGACCTCGAGGAGCGCCGACGCTGGATCGCCGCGGAAATCCATGCTCATCTTATCGATCTCGTCCATCAAGATGACGGGGTTGATAACACTCGCACGCCGCATCGACCGAATGAGCTTGCCCGGCATCGAGCCGATGTACGTACGGCGATGACCGTGAATTTCCGCTTCATCGCGCACACCGCCAAGGGAAATACGGACAATTTTACGACCGAGCGCTCGTGCAATAGACTTCCCGAGCGACGTCTTGCCCACGCCGGGCGGGCCAACAAAGCACAGTATTTGTCCGCGAATTTCTTTGACAAGATTCAAGACGGCAATGTGTTCGAGGATGCGCTGTTTGACTTTCTCAAGGCCATAGTGATCCTCATTCAGAATCTTTTCGACGTGGCGAACGTCCAGGTTGTCGTCCGTCCGCTTGTACCATGGTATCGCCACAAGCCAATCAATGTAGTTCCGGCTGACGGCAAACTCGGGCGACTGAGGAGGCGTCTTCTTCAGCTTATTGAGCTCTTCGACCGCCTTCTCGAGCACATCTTTCGGCATGTGTGCTTCTTCGATCTGCTGGCTGAGTTTTGCCAGCTCGGGTGTGAGGACTTCATCGCTGCCAAGCTCGTCCTGCAGAATGCGGATCTGTTCCTGCAAGAGGAATCGCTTCTGCGATTTCTGAATGCTCTCGTGAACCTTCATGTCAACGTCTTTCTCAATCTTCAGAACATCCAGCTCGGCGGTCAGAATGCGCGCAAGCGCGTAGTACTGATCTTTCAGCAACGCTAAGGTAAGAATCTGTTGCTTCGTGTCAACACTCTGTGCAATGTTGGCCGCGATATAGAACAGCTTCCGCCGTGGGTTTTGGATTTTCTCGAATGCCACAAGAACTTCGCTTGGGATATTCCTGTTGAGACGCACGTACTCGGTAAAGAGTGTTGAGACGTGGCGAATCAAGACGTCGACCTCCGGCGTGACTTCGTACGAGGTCGAGTTGATCTCCACCTCCGCTTCGAGGAACCTCTCATTGGGGAGGAATGCTGCGATAGTGGCTTGTACCACGCCATCGACAAGAATCTTCATCAGTCCATTCGGCAGCTTCATGATCTGAATGATCTTGGCTACCGTGCCTTCCCAGTAGATATCGTCTTTCCCCGGTTCCTCGATGTTGGCGTTCCGTTGAGCGGCAAGGAAAATGAATTTATCGCGATCGACAGCGTAATTCGCGGCACGCAGCGACGATTCGCGCCCCAGAAGGACAGGGTAGACCATGTAAGGAAAGACAACGATGTCTCGCAACGGCAGGACGGGAAGCTCTCTGGGGATTTTCTCGGCCGAGGCTGCATGATCTTCAGGTATTCGAATCTCTTCTTGTTTCATCGTGTATAGTTACCGATAAAAAATGTCCCACACAAAAACGCGCGCGGGACAAAAAAATATTCTTCGATTAAAATATACAAAGATTGACCTCGGGATGCAAGGTTCCTGCCAATCTTCATCGCTGATCGGACGCGTGCGTCCATTATTTCGGAGTCTCGAATTTTCCCCTGTATATGCCCGTCAATGTTTGTATCGCGGAAGGATTTTCTTATATTGCACACCTTGCTATATGAGTATTCGCTTCACTGACTTTCTTGTAGAACTTGTAGAAATAGAGATGGACGTCCAATTATTTGCGCGAGAACTTGAACGACAGCATTCGGTTGTTCGTGCCGAGATTGCTCCAACACGCCACTTTTCACCCGACATTCTCCACCGCACATTGAATAATATTCTGAACGATGTGGACCAGCGTCTCGTTGCCGTGACGATGGCTGGCACGTCGTTCGAAGGAGAGACGATTCGCTTGATACGCATAGGAAAAAGCAATCTGTCTGTACTCCTCTGGTCGCAGATGCACGGCGACGAATCGACGGCAACGATGGCCATTGTCGACATCCTTCGCTACCTCACGATGAGGAAAGACGATCCCCCCGTGCGGGCAATCCTCTCGTCACTCACACTGCACTTTCTTCCCATGCTCAACCCGGATGGCGCAGCACGCTGCCAGCGCCGCACAGCGCAAGGGATCGACATGAACCGCGACGCGCTGGCACTCCAAACACCTGAGGCCCGAATCCTGAAGAACCTCCAACAAACTCTTAAGCCAACGTTTGGATTCAACCTCCACGATCAGGAGCTAAGCACAGTCGGCACTTCAAAAGAACTGGCAGCGATTGCACTGCTCGCCCCCGCCTTCGATCCGCTGAAATCAGAGAACGATGTCCGCACACGAGCCAAGCATCTTGCGTCAGTCTTTGCGGAGATCATGAAGGAGCGTGTTCCGGGAAAGATCGCACGCTATGACGACAGCTTCGAGCCGAGAGCGTTCGGAGACAACATGCAACAATGGGGAACAAGCACGCTGCTCGTCGAATCAGGTCATGCAATGAATGACCCGCAGAAGGAATCGATTCGGCGCCTCAATTTCGTCGGCATCCTGTCAAGCCTCTACGCAATCGCAACAGGCGCGTACCAATCTTTCGACATCTCCTCCTACGAGCGCCTCCCCTTCAATACCAAAAAAGCATACGATGTCATCATTCGTAATGTCAAAGCAGATTATGGCAGGGGTCGGTTAACCGAAGTCGATCTCGGCGTTTCATACCAGATAGACACGCATTCGGAGATGCCGCCCCGGCTCGTTGACCTCGGCGACCTCAGTACATTTGTCGGACTGAAGGAGATCGACGCGTCCGGAAAAACTGTTCCTGCGTCTGTTCTCTTCCTCGGCAACGCATTCGATTGGGAAAAATACTTCTCCTGATCTCGGCGCAATTTCTACCGCACTCCACATCCCGCAAGCGTTGCTATCACCAGCCACAGAACCCACACGCCCATCGTGGTACCGATACCAACTCCGGTCGTTCGGCTGGATATCTTGGCGACACCTATTCCGAGCACGATCATCTGCCATGCCGTAAAAATGTTGAGCGATCCAAGAAACCGGTGTCCAAGATTGTGGTAGTCGTACGAATTCATGATGATGAGCGATGGGGCAGGAAGCGCTCTCATGGAATTCATCGCGTTTATCAGCAGGATCGTCGCGATTGTTCCCAGAACTGCAATCATCGTCGAGATCCCATATACTTCGAGCATTTTCTTGTATGTCGTCGGCGTCTTCAGCATCAACTGCACAATAAGCCAGAGAAGGAGTGGAATACCGAATGCCGCAACAGACGCCATCACAACCCCACCACCCATCCCGGTAAAGAGAAAGAGCGGAGAATCCATGAACTGCGCTGCACGATCGGCTTGTTCCTGTGTCATCGTGCCGCTGGCGACCTGCTCTTGAATCGCCTGCCGCCCCGGTTCGGCCATCTGGCTGCGCAATTCCGGATTAGAATACATCCCCAAGACAAAGACCGCACCGATCATCGCACTAAGAATGTAGGGAATGAGCCACGAAGATGTTTGCGCCGGTGTAGCCGCCACTTCATTATAAAGCTCGGAAGGTGAGGCAAAGACATTTGCAGCACGGGTCATGAACGAAGATGTAGTCGCTGTCGCTGCGGAAACGGGGGATATTTCTTGTTCCATAAGACCTCGATGTCATGTTGTGAGCCAGAAAGTACGCATTTTCATCTGCACTGTCAACTACTTGCCTCGCCTCTTGATTTTCTTTCCCTCCTTTGTTATTTTGACCAAGTCCACTTTGTCTTTCCTCAAACGACGGAATACGCACGTGTGGAGTACTCTTAGGCTTACCTTCGCGGGCAACATGTCGCGAACCGATTCCCTTTTCATCGGGAAGACATACTCATGACGACGAACCGCCATCAGATGTACTGTCTGTAATGTCGAAACTCACCGTTGAGGAAATACGCAGGCGCTTTGAGTCATCAAAAGAGTTCAACGAGATCTTCGATGCATTCGAACAGGCGCTTGAACAACGACTCGACGACATCGAATTGTACCGACAGTTGTTCTGGAACTCAACGCTTACCCCCGACGAACTGTGCATGTTTGGCGAGAAAATTGCGCGGGAGTTTCATCACCTCTCCTACGATATCTACATGTGGCTTGCCAGCGTGTTCGGCGTTACGTACTCGATGTTCGACAACTACGAACTCGCATTCGAGTATTATCAGAAAGCGGCGACGGCGCGTCCATCAGCTTCGGATCCGTACCTCGATGCTGCCGATTGCTACGAACCGGATTTGAATATTCCACCGTTGTCCCTGCTCATCGCATTCCTCAAAGTCGGTGTTCAACACGTCCCAACTCCCCTCCAGCTGTACGCGAAGCTTGCGTACCTCTACGAGCTCGATGGCAACGACGAGATGAGTAAGTATTTTAGAATGCGTGCAAGCGAAGGGCCGCAATCACCGGCACCGCCGGAGACGCCGCCTGCACAATGAAATATCTCAGGGGGTACTTGTTCATACTTGGTGCCGCGCTCTTTTGGGGCATTTCAGCAACGATTGCAAAATTTCTCTTCACGCAGCAAGTCGATACGCTGATCCTTGTTCAGATGCGAATGACGCTGTCGTGCATTCTGCTCTTTTTCTACTTCCTCATCTTCAAGCGCCGCCTCCTGGTCGTCAACGCGAAGGACGTCTACCGCTTTGCGCTCCTCGGGATCATTGGC
Source organism: Ignavibacteria bacterium (assembly GCA_016178595.1). Lineage (GTDB taxonomy): Bacteria > Bacteroidota > Ignavibacteria > UBA10030 > SZUA-254 > JACOSY01. Next base: position 4,543 of record JACOSY010000058.1, on the reverse strand, counting down.
GGCGCCGGCTCGAACTTCACATACTACTTCACGATCCACCAGACGAATGTCGCGACTGCAATCCTCCTCCAGTATCTTGCGCCATTGCTCGTTCTTGTGTACGCGGCAATCTCAAAGGAAGAGGATTTGAGCCCCGCCAAAGTTGCCGCTGGAATTATTTCACTCGGCGGGTGTTATTTAGCCGTGGCCGGAAAGGACTTTGCTCTGCTGAGCTTGAATAAACTTGGACTCCTCACCGGTCTCGCATCGGCATTCTGCTGGGGATTTACGAATGTGTGGCTCAGGCATCTTCTGAAACGCTACAATGTTTGGACCTGTCTTGTGTATTCGTTCATCTTTGCATCGCTCTTCTGGATCGTCATCAATCCACCCTGGAAGATCGTAGCCGCGCACTATTCGTCGGAGATGTGGGGCACGTTCATCATCTTCGCGATCATCTCGATTCTCATTCCACATTCATTCAATTTCGGCGGGATTCGCTACCTGACGGCATCGCGCGCCATCATCACCGCAACCTCGGAACCGATCGTCGCCATCGTGTCCGCATTTCTCATTCTCGGCGAAACGCTTGTCCCCCTCCAGATTCTCGGAGCAGTTCTCGTGATCGTCGCTATTGCAATCTTACAATTGAAGCAAGAGCCGGCTACCGAAGCGCCATCCATTGAGAGTCCACAGGCAATCAGTCACTCCATAGTTGATGAGGCATGACCGAGCGGCGACGCGAAAAATTTCTCTCGGTCATCCGGCAGCGCCAACCGACGCTGACATTGGTGATGGAAGATATTCACGACCCGCATAACGTGAGCGCTGTCTTGCGCTCGGCAGATGCTGTCGGAGTTCTTGAAGTACAGCTTGTCTATGCGAATGATCCGTTCCCGAAGCTCGGCAAGAAAAGTTCTGCCAGCGCCGTCAAATGGATTCATCGGCGGAAGTTCAAATCGATGCAGGAATGCTGCGATCGCTTGCATGAAGAGGGTTTTACCATCTACGCGACGCACATTGGCCGGCGCTCAACATCTATTTACGATATCGATCTCGCGAAGAAAGTAGCATTGGTGTTCGGCAATGAACACAGAGGCGTTTCGAAGGAAGCCTCGGAGCTTGCCGATGCTCTCATTCAGATCCCGATGGCAGGAATGATCCAGAGCCTGAATGTTTCCGTCGCCTGTGCCGTTACGTTATACGAAGCGTTCCGTCAGCGACAGGCCGCCGGCATGTACGGCAAACCGGCTCTTGCGCCGAAAGAGATTCAAACGCTGTTCGATGAGTGGACGAAGAAGTGAGACAGTCCGATATTGCTGTCGATGGAATCCGGACTCGCATTGAACAAGACGGGGATGGTGCACCTCTTGTGCTCATCCACGGACTCGGCGGACCGCTCATGTGGGAGCGCGTTACATCACAGCTCTCAAAAGATTTTCGCGTTGTAAGCGTCCATTTACCTGGCTTTGGAGAATCCGATTGTCCACCGATTTCCCTTACAACCGATCAGTACGCCAATTTCTTGTGCAATCTCCTCGATGCACTCCAGATCCAATCAGCTACGCTTGTTGGAATTTCTTACGGAGGAGAGGTTGCAGTAACGTTTGCCCTGCGCCATCCCGAAAGAATCGATAAACTCATTCTCATTGCAAGCACAGGACTCGAAGATCATTCCATTCTCAGACTGAATTTTATCTGGAAGATTGTGGCAGCATGTGCGAAACATATTGTGCTGAGAAGTGAAGGGCTTATGTGTTTATTAGGTCGCTTCTCATTCTATGATAGTCGCAGTCGACCGAAAGATTTGTGCAAAAAATTTCACGAACAGATTGCTGCCGATGGAAAAGTCGATGTGTGGCTGAATGCACTGTGGAATATTTTCTCGGAGAGAGATGAATTCAAGAAGAAGTTGCAGTCACTGCGCGTGCCGACGTTGATTTTGTGGGGAAAGCACGACCGCTTTCTCCTGCCGCGACTTGCCGAAGAATTTCATCGCCTCATACCAAACTCAACAGTGAACGTGTTGGATGCGTGCGGACATTCGGTGCCGTTGGAGAGGGCGGAGGAGGTGTGTAAGGAACTGAGAAGTTTTTTCTGATGTGGACATTTGGGAATGTCAGTGTTCTTTTATGCTGCTCGTTCCGTCGCTCCTGCGGCGGAACGACATGTGGGACGCTGGAGCACCATGCCTCTCACACCTTATCCACCTTGATCGTATTCGTTGGGTGTCCTTCGAAGAGCGGGATGCCGGCGAGCATCACGATCGTCTCGCCGCGCTCGACGTAGCCTTCCTCCAGCAATTGCTCCTGAATTTTCTTGAAGGTCGCATCGGTATCTTTCTTCAAGTCTTCCACGATCAACCCGCGGATGCCCCAGACGAGGTTCAGGCGGCGCATGATTTTTTCGCGATCGGTCACTGCAATGATGCGCGCATGAGGACGGAACTTCGCCACGTGTAACGCCGTCGAGCCGGAGTGCGTCAGGGTAACGATCGTCGAGGCTTTCAGGTTCTCGGCAAGCACGCACGCCGACTTGCTGAGCGGATCGTATTCGTGTATCGTCGAGATCCAATCCGGGTCGTACTTTTCCTGCATCATCACCTGATCCTCCGTCTTGCGAACGATGCGCTCCATAACCTCGACGGTCTGGATGGGAAATTTTCCAACCGACGTTTCACCGCTCAGCATGACGGCATCGGCGCCGTCGAGGACGGCATTCGCAACGTCGCTCGCTTCCGCGCGTGTCGGCGTCGGGTTGAAGATCATCGACTCGAGCATCTGCGTTGCAATGATGACGGGCTTTCCCTGCTCGTTGCACTTCCGTACGATCATTTTTTGGAGAAGCGGCACGTCTTCCGTCGGCAGCTCGACGCCGAGATCGCCGCGGGCAACCATGATGGCGTCGGCCTCTTTCAGAATCGCATCGATGTCTGCGATGGCCTCGCCCTTTTCGATCTTGGCAATGATCGGTATCTTGCGCCCCTTCGGACCATTCTCAATGATGAAGTCGCGCAAAGCAGCCACATCGTGCGCGCGCCGAACGAACGAGAGCGCAACGTAGTCAATATCGTGCTTGAATGCGAACTGCAAGTCTTCTTTATCTTTCTCGGTGAGCGATGGCGCCGAGACTGCAATGCCGGGGAGGTTGATTCCCTTGTGGGCAGTGAGCATTCCACCGATGACAACCTTGAGCTCTACGTCATTTCCCCGAACGGTTGTAACCTTTAGCTCGATCTTTCCATCGTCGAGGAGAACGCGGTCCCCGTTCCTGACATCCTTCGGCAAGTGCTTGTACGTAGTAGAAAGGCGCGCGGCATCTCCCGTTACATCCTCCGTCGTAATCGTCACGAGATGGTCCGGCACGAGTTCGACCGGCGATGCCTTAAGCTCACCGATACGAATCTTCGGTCCCTGTAGATCCTGGATGACGCTGACCGGCTCGCTCATTTTGCGTGCCGCCCGCCGAAGCAATCGCAGCGTGTTGAGATGCTCATCGTGCGCACCATGAGAAAAATTGAGGCGCGCGACATCCATTCCCGCATGCACCATTGCGGTGATTGTTTCCGGGGAATTGCTGGCCGGGCCCAGGGTGCAGACTATTTTGGTTTTGGCGAAGAGTCGTTTCGAATGTATCATAGCGAGTGATTGTGTTGCTGATGGAATGCCGTACGACGATATGCATCGAGGAGTTGCGGGAGGATTTCTCCCGATTGCCCTAAAAGAACTTCATCGGCGCGGCGACTTATCTCCGTCTGCTCGATATTAATCTCGACAAGATACGCACCTGCGCGCTTTGCAATGATCGGCAGCGATGCGGCAGGATACACAACGGCTGACGTCCCGATGGAGAAGAACACCCCGGCGCGCTCTGCTGCTGCGACACTCGCGTTCCATGCCTCGACGGGAAGATCTTCGCCGAACCAGACAACGTCCGGACGAATGAGGCCGCCGCACACAGTGCACCGTGGTGCATGGTCCTCTATAAGAATATCTTCGCTCAAGAAATACTTGCCGCACTGAATACAGTAGTTACGCTCGATGTTCCCATGAAGCTCGTGAACGATCATGCTTCCTGCCCTGTGGTGAAGGTTATCGATATTCTGCGTGACGACGATAAACGACGTACTGTGGCGTTCCATTTCCGCAAGAGCGTAATGTCCCTTGTTCGGCTGCACGCCGGCGATGACCTGTTTCCGGTGCTTGTACCACTCCCAGACCAGGTCGGGATTACGGATAAACGCATCGATATCTGCCAGCTCTTCCGGTTTGAATTTTTTCCAGATACCGTCCGTACCACGAAATGTCGGCACGCCGCTTTCCGCCGACATCCCGGCTCCGGTGAATGCAACGATGCTCTCAGCTGATTTCAGTTTCGATATGAGATAATTGGAGATCAAGTCAAAAAGTAAAAATGAAAAAATACATTGCTGGATTCAATGAGCAAGTGCAACACGTCGGTTAAAGACTTCGCGTGGTGTTTGATAATGTAATATTTTTCTTGGTCTGTTGTTCATGCGTCGTTCTAAACGTTTCACATCAGCATTGGAGACAGCGTCGAAGTT
>JACOSY010000056.1 GCA_016178595.1 Ignavibacteria bacterium | reverse complement strand
AGTCTCGCATTCCTTTGCTTTGAATGCCAACTATCCCAATCCGTTTAACCCATCGACACTGATTTCCTACAATTTGCCGGAAGAGTCGAACGCGCATCTCGTTGTGTACAACCTGCTTGGTCAGCAAGTGGCAACGCTGGTAGACGGTTTGCAGAGCGCAGGTGAGCACAGCGTTACCTTCGACGCATCCGGTCTATCAAGCGGCTTATACTATTATAAGCTCGAAGCCGGAAAGAATGTCCAGGTAAACAAGATGATGTTATTGAAGTAGTTTTTTCGTGAATGTATCATACAAGGGCTGACTCGCTTTGGGTCGGCTCTTTTGTTTTCACGATTGCGGGTGAGAGTTAGGATACACGTCTCAGAGTACATCCGATTCGAACTATTTCTTTATATTGTCAGGCCGATGATCGTGAAATGAAACCAGATGACGATTCAAGAAAATTCGATGACATTTTTGAGAAACAAGCCAGCAACTATCAACCCTTCCTTCAACTTTGACTGCGCCGTTTGTACCGTTGCAATTCTGCTCTTTCTGTCGACGTTCTCTCGTGCACAAACCCTGACACTTACGACGCGTTTCCTCAATGATAATATTCCTGCTCGCATTCAACAGATATCTTCGTCGCTGATCGTTCCTATTTCAAACAGCTATTCCGCTCAGGTGGGATGCCGTTACTTCTTTGTCCATCAAGATCTTTTCGATGGAATCCCTCAACTCAGAAAAACCCTCTATTCTCTGGAGGCCGGCTTGAGAGCTCGGTTGCTTCCTCAGCGAGTAGATTTGTTCGCACAGGGATTGTTGAATCTTTCCCCCGATATTCCCCCAATAGCTGATTACCTTGTTCGGGCGCAGTATTCACCGTCTTATTTTGAAGATCCCGGTAGCGAACCTTTTGTCACAGCAAGACTTCAAGCCGAGGCGGCACGTCACCGGGAAGTCACCGTTGCCACAGCGCTCGATGAACAAATCTCGTACAAAGAATTATCGGTTCAGTTAGATGTCAGCTGCAGGAAGTTTATTGAAGTCGCAGGAAAATTCGCGAGGCAATATTATTCCGATGAGAACCAAAAAACCATTGCGTATGCATATGCAGTAGTTCAGCCTATCTCGGATCCTGCAATCTCTCTTGGGTATGCCTTTGCGTATTCAAACAGTTTATTTGATAATTGGCGACTGACAGACACGAAACGCATTGCATTTAATCCAATAACACGAGAAATCACGTATCAGTATTCTTACTTTTACTACCCGTACTTCACGCCTATTAAAGAACATGGGCATATCCTTATTGGAATTCTGCAGTGGGAAGTAATCGATCATTGTAACCTTTATGCAAAAGCAACAATTCCGTTTTGGTCACGAGGCCTGATGAAATATTTTCCATCAACTGGTAATGCGCCAGCCCCGATTGATTATGGAGTGTACTATGACGCCGATGATGTACAGCCGAAGCAGTATGAAGCGAGTATTATGACAGATCTGATCAATCCGTTGATGGTTCGGCTCAACTTTGAATATTTCGAGAAACCGTATTATATTAACCGTGCGCTTGGGATCAATATTCAGTATGCATTTCATTGATGAGACAATTGTGGCCGTCGCTCGAATCAATTGTATCTTGCGCAATAAAGGAGTGTGATTGAATGAAAGCAGTAATTCTCTGCGGAGGTAGAGGCATAAGAGCACGCGATGTCTCCGAAGTTTTGCCGAAGCCGATGCTTCTCATCGGCAATCGTCCGATCCTCTGGCATATTATGAAAACGTATGCGCAGTTTGGCATCAAGGAATTCATTCTTTGCCTGGGATATAAAGGGTGGAAAATCAAAGAGTATTTTCTCAATTACAAAGCCATGAGCAATGATGTGACGGTGTGTCTGGGAGATCACCAATCGCTCACATTTCATGACGACGTTGCTGAACGTGAGTGGAGCGTGACACTCGCCGAAACGGGCGATGATACGATGACTGGCGCCCGGTTGTGGAAAGTGCGAAAGTACCTTGAAGATCAAGAGCTTTTCTGTTTAACGTATGGTGATGGCGTCGCAGATATCAATATTTCAAAGCTTCTCGAATTCCACTCCTCGCACAAGAAAATCGGGACAGTCACCAGTGTTAGACCCGCGAGCAGGTTTGGCGAGATTATTATCGAAGGAGGAATTGTTGAACAATTTGCTGAAAAGCCGAATGTAAGTGCAGGCTGGATCAATGGCGGCTTTATGATCTTTGATGCGAAGCGGTTGTGGGATTATCTCTGGCCCGATGACAACCTCAACTTCGAGAAGGAATCTCTGCCCGGCATGGTAAGAGATCGGCAGCTTATGAGTTACCGGCACGATGGTTTCTGGCAATGCATGGATACACTGAGAGAGTACGAACTCTTGAATGCCTTATGGCAGTCCGGTAAAGCTCCATGGAAGGTCTGGAAGTGACGATGGAAGACGTATTCAGAGGATATTACAAAAAGAAGCGAGTATTGGTCACGGGACATACCGGGTTCAAGGGAGGGTGGTTGTCGATCTGGTTGAAGGAATTGGGAGCGGATGTCGTTGGCTACTCGCTCGATCCACCATCTGAGCCAAACCTCTTCGATAGCACCAACCTGAGTTCCAAGATTCAGCATGTTCATGGTGATATTCTCGATTTTGAATGCATGACGAAAGTAACTCAGGAATTTCGACCGGAGATCATTTTCCACTTGGCCGCACAGGCGCTGGTTCGACATTCTTATGAAAATCCCAAACTCACATTCGATACCAATGTGATGGGTACAGTCAATGTACTTGAAATTGTGCGCACCGTATCCGGAATCCGCTCTATTATTGTTATCACGAGCGATAAATGTTATGAGAATCGTGAACAAGTGTGGGGATACAAGGAAAGCGACCCGATGGGAGGGGATGATCCATACAGTGCATCGAAAGGAGCGGCAGAATTAGTTTTCCGGGGGTACTTGCGCTCGTTCTTTCGTCACCAGGAATCGTTGGGTGCTGTGACGGTTCGTGCCGGTAACGTGATCGGCGGCGGTGACTGGGGAAAGGATCGTGTTGTGCCGGACTGCATGAGAGCACTGCATGACAAGGAGCCGATTAAGGTGCGCAATCCGTTGGCGGTCCGCCCGTGGCAGCACGTCCTTGAGCCTCTCAGTGGATATTTGTGGCTTGGGGCGCGCCTCGGTGAGAATCCGAAACAGCTTTCCGGCGGATGGAATTTTGGACCAGCTGACACTGTCACTAATTCCGTCCGCGACCTCGTCGGGGAGATCATTAACGAGTGGGGTTCCGGCGAATGGGTCGATGTCTCCGACACGAATGATCACCGCCTGCACGAAGCAAGTTGGCTCCGTCTCTCCTGCGATAAAGCTCATGTAGCGCTACCGTGGTCGGCTATTCTTTCCTTCAATGAGAATGTCCGCATGACAACGAAGTGGTACAAGTATTTCTATGATTACAGCAATACCAACATGTATCAGTTTTGTCTCCATCAAATCAGGGAGTACACCGAGCTTGCGAAGAAGAGAGAGCAGCTTTGGTCAGTTTAAGGAATAGGTATTCATTGTAGTTCGACCATGATCGAAGCGCTCATCGGAAAACGCATTCTCATTACTGGCGCAACTGGTTTCATCGGAAGTCACCTCCTGAGACGTTTTGTCGAAGCAGGAATTGCTGTGACAGCAGTGCGTTATCGGCCAGACCTAAACCGGCAGTGGGAGGGGAATATCCATTGGAGCATCGCCGATCTCACCGATGCAGAGGCGGTCGAAACCATAATCAAGGCGAATAAACCCGATATTGTTTTCCATCTTGCCGCCAAGCTGGGCGGAGATCGTAGTTTTGAGTTTGCCCAACAGGCGGTGGTGGTCAACTTCCTCGGCACACACAATCTTCTCAGCTCGCTCGGAAGAAACCTCGGTGGGCGGGGACGAATAGTCATGCTCGGGACAAGCGAAGAGTACGGCAACTCGAAGGTCTTGCCGATTACCGAAGATCAGCCCTCGAACCCCGTTTCGCCGTATTCTGCATCCAAAACTGCTGCAACACAGTTTGCACTATTGTATCACCGGCTTTTTGATCTTCCCGTTGTAGTATTAAGACCGTTCATCGTGTATGGTCCGGGACAGCCTCCAGCGATGATGATCCCCGAACTCATTCAGTCAGTCCTTGAAGGAAAAGATTTTAGTATGACTGAGGGAAAACAAACCCGAGATTTTGTTTACGTGGAAGATGTGGTGGATTGCATCCTTGCGGCAGCGACGGCAAAGGATGTCGATGGCGAAGTGTTCAATGTATCGTCGGGAGAAGAACGCGCGATCCGAACGGTTGCAGAACTCATTGTCCGGCTGATGGAAGGAAAAAGTCGGTTGCTCGTGGGCGCGCGACCGTACCGACAAAACGAAGCCTGGCGGTTGTACGGTAGCAATGAGAAGGCACAACGCTTGCTTGGATGGTTACCGAAAACGACATTAGAAGAAGGACTTCGCCAAACAATCAATTGGTGCAGGGAACGGTATATGTTGGCGTGAAATTGGAGAACACTACATGTCGAATTCTTCAAGCAGTTAATTTCCAAGTATGTCTGAAATAGCAATGCGCATTGCAATGGACTCTGCGAAAGATATCATCTTCACGATTTCACCGGAAGGAACCATTACATCGCTCAATACGGTCTTTGAGTCGGTGACTGGTTCATCCCGTGGAGAATGTCTTCGCAAGCCGTTGACGCAGTTTCTTCATCCTGATGATGTCCCCGATGTGCAACACTGCGTTCGAGAGGTGATTGCAGGAAGAACACAACCAATCAAAGAATTCCGGCTATTGACGAAAACCGGAGAATGCAGAATCTGTGGATTCGAAACTACTGTTCATGACAAGGCGGAAAGAGCAAAAGAAATTCTCGTTATTGCACGGGATGTCACAGAAGAGAAGCGTGCAGAGCAGCGGATACAGATGTTCGCCCATACGATCACGAGCATGCACGAATGCGTAGTGATTACCGATCGGAAACATCGCATTATATTCATTAACCCAGCCTTTGTTGCTGCCTATGGATATCGTGAAGAGGACATTATTGGGAAAGAAGCCAGAATTCTATCCCCCCCGGAAAGCGAGAGCGTTGCCGGGAGTATCATTTCCAAAGAGATGCTTGAAGGCGGATGGCACGGAGAGATCATCCACATCAAAAGCACTGGCGAGATATTTCCTGTTATGGTCAGTACGTCGACAATCTTCGACCCGCATGGAACACCTATTGCCTTTGCGCTGATTTCTCGAGATATAACAGAGCAGCGCCAGTTACGGCAGCAGCTGGATGACGCTGCACGGCAGCGTGAAGAAGATCTCCAAAGATTTGCCCTATCTGTCCAACGTGCGCATGAAGAGGAACGCCAGCGCCTCTCAAGAGATCTGCACGATGATCTTGGACAAGTAGTCACGTTGGTTCGCATTGACCTTGAACGTGCGATGAGCGCAGAACATGAAGAGAAGAGGAAGGAATTAATCAATCATGCTCTGAATGCTGCACAAGGCGTTCTGGCGCGAATCCATGAGATCGCAGTATTACTTCGACCACCGATCATCGATGATTTTGGTCTCAAAGAGGCGATTGAAACGTACTTGGAAGACTTCGAGTCGAAGACCGGTATTGCCACAGAGTCCAGTGTGAGAATCGGAACTGAAAATATTCCCAAGGAGATCAGCACGGGGATATACCGGATTCTCCAGGAAGCACTGACGAATGTCTCCAAACATTCCGGTGCAACGAGTGTTCATATCCAGTTGGAGAGTACGAATAATTGCGTCAAACTTTCCGTGGAAGATGAAGGGTGTGGATTTACGTACGCAACTTCTCCGAAAAAAAGAAAACCATTGGGTCTCTTGGGCATGAAAGAGCGTGCCGAACTGATGGGTGGAACCTTTACGCTCGAAACAAGTCGGGGGCAAGGAACCAAGATTCACATTGTTGTCCCCATCCGTAATAGTGTTGTGCAATCATGAAAGATCAACCGAAACAATGACTGCATCGGTTCGGATAATCAGAGTGCTCATTGCCGATGACCATGTAATGGTCCGCGAAGGGTTAGCACAACTTCTCGGAGAGACCGACGATATTGAAGTAGTCGGTCAAGCCGGAGATGGATTCGAAGCGATTCAACTGGCAGAAAAAATGAAACCCGACGTCATCGTTCTTGACTATACCATGCCCAAGCTTGACGGCTTTTCCGCAATCGAACAATTGCGCAAGCTGTTGCCTGCGATGAAGATCCTTATACTCACGGTTCATGAAAATGTACATTATGCAATCAAAGCGTTCGAAGCGCAAGCGCATGGTTTTATGATAAAAGCTTCTGCAGCATCTGAGCTTGTCGAGGCAATTCGATGTGTCTTCTCGGGCAAAATGTATGTATCCTCAACCATCTCCGAAAAGATCGCCGAGCAGTTACGCCGGCAGAATAGGCAACAATCGGGACTCTCTTCACTCTCTCAAAGGGAATTTGAACTCTTGCGTCTTTTGGGAAAAGGATCAAGCCTCCAGCAATGCGCTCAGGCGATGTATATCAGCGAGAGCGCCGCCTCTACCTACCGATCCCGCCTTCTCAAGAAGCTTAATTTGAAGAATACGGGAGAGCTTGTGAAATTTGCAGTGGAAAATAATGTCGTTGGGTAATAAGCAATAGTATTCATCCTCTTTTCTTCCCCCATCTAAATCCTTCTTCCTTCCACCTATTCGCTGAATAGCAGCGTGGGTTTTATCCTACACGAGCAGAGGTCTATTTACGACAAGCGACTCTTTGATCGTAGGCTCGCACACTATATCTTTCCTAAAGCAATTTGATGTCTTGCAATGAGTGCTGTGGTGAACTGGGGCCCAGCCTCAAGTCCGGTGATAGCTGAGAGGTTGGGTCCTGAACATTGCGTGGAATGAAATCTGCAAGATTCTTCCCGGTCCAAAGCAAAATTCAATGTCGATGACGACGAATGAAAGAGGAGAACAATACCATGCGACTATATATCATAACTTTGCTAAGTGCGTTGTTAGTGACAATGGCGATGCATGATTCAGTTCGTGCTCAGGGAAATACGAATGATACAATTATTGTACAGGTCCAATTGCCAAACGGGCCGCCTGCGCGCGTTGACACCGTCGTGGAAGGGCATGGATATCCGTTAACGGGATTTCCGTTTCCTCTTCAGTATTTGAATGGAGGAATGCTTTTCTTCCCTGTCGGTTCTGTGCACGGGAACATAACAGTGAAGATTACGCTTCCGGACTGGGTCAGCTTATCCGGTAACACCCCGAATTTCGGTGACAGCATCGCCAATGCAGTGAGGTTTACTGTTCTTAGCGGAGGACGGGTCGTCAGTCCGTTCACCTTTGATATTCCGGTGGTATTAACTCTCCCGATTCCAAATCCACTGCCAACATCGATTGGCCCGCAGGTAAGTGCCTTGGTGCTAAGCTACAGGGACACGTCGGGAAATTTCGATACAACGGGTATTCGCACGACGATACGGGATTCGGTCCTACACATTGTAAGTGCTGAGGTATCGCATTTCTCTGATGTCGTTATGACCTCATCACGCTTCGTCACTACTCCTCCATCCGGTGACACAATTGTTGTTCAAGTAAAATTGCCAACCGGACAACTTGCACGACTTGATACACTCAGGGCTGGAGATACATTCCGATTTAGCGGATTCCCCTTTCCGTTCCAGTATCTGAACGGAGGTAAGCTCTTTTTCCCCGTAGGTTCTGTTAGCGGCAACGTGACCGTCATGATTACGCTTCCTGATTATGCAACGCTCTCCGGCAATGCAGCAAACTTCGGTGATAGTATCGCCAGCGCTGTGCGGTTTACAGTGTTGAGCGGCGGAGCTGTGGTCAGCCCATTTACGTTCAACGTACCTGTTGATCTGACACTGCGTATCCCCGACTCGCTCCCAACGTCGATTGGATCCCAGGTCAGCGCATTAGTGTTAAGTTACCGCGATACGGCGGGACACCTTGATTCATCGGGAATCCATACGACAATTCGAGACTCTGTTTTACATATTGTGAGCGCCGAGGTATCGCATTTCTCTGATGTCGTTATGACCTCATCCAATTTGCTGAGTGGTAATCCCGATACGATTGTGGTGAAAGTAAAGCTCCCAAACAATCAATTCACGAGGGTCGATACGCTCCTGGAAGGGGACACGTTTCCATTCACCGGGTTTCCATATCCATTTCAATATCTCAATGGAGGAAAGCTCACCTTTCCTGTTGGCTCTGTTCATGCGAATGTCACTGTAATGATTACGCTTCCCGATTGGGCAAGCCTGTCAGCCAACGCACCGAATTTTGGCGACAGCATAGCCACTGCAGTGAGGTTTACAGTGTTGAGCGGTGGGAACGCGGTGAGTCCGTTTGTCTTTGATCTCCCTGTGGAATTGACATTGCGCGTTCCAGATTCATTGCCCGCCTCGATTGGTCGACAGGTGAGTGCCTTAGTATTGAGTTACCGGGACACAACGGGCAATTTCGACACGACGGGTATTCGCACGACAATACGGGATTCCGTCCTACATATTGTAAGTGCCGAGGTATCGCATTTCTCCGATGTCGTGATGACCTCGACAAGTATTGCGTCGGGGAGGACTGGGACAAGTGGTGTGATGGCAAGTTTCAGTCCTGGATGGAATCTTGTTTCCGTTCCCGTTCAACGAACGGATAATAGAGCATCTTCTGTTTTCCCATTTGCGATGGCTGGAACCACCTTTGGGTACAATGGCATTTACTCTCCGGTGGATACTCTTACGCCAGGCTGGGGTTACTGGACAAGTTTCCCGTCAGCGGTGAGTCAAAATATTGCAGGTGCACCTCTCCCATCGATTGAACTTACCGTGAATCAAGGCTGGAACCTGATAGGATCTGTCGATCATGAAGTTGCGACACCCACCGGTGGTGTTGTAATATCCAATATCTTCGGGTATTCCAATGGCTATGCAGTTGTAACGAGTTTGAGCCCTGGCCAAGGGTACTGGATCAAGACGAGCACGGCCGGTACAATTACTCTTGGTGGAGGGACGTCAAGCCCTAAGGCCACCTCCGACATGAGTTCCTTCAGCAGTTTTACAATCGCCGATAAACTTGGCAGAAAACAGACCCTGTATATTACAGAGGATGCCGGTGGTAGCCTTGACCTCAATCGGTTTGAGTTGCCGCCCTCACCGCCAGCGGGGATATTCACTGCTCGGTATGCAAGTCAACGAATGCTGGAAACATATCCCTCGGACATGAAGGGGACGGCGAGGTTTCCCATCGTCCTGCAGGCTCCTGAGTACCCGTTGTCCGTCGAGTTCAACATAAGAAATGCTGACGGGAAAGGAATTGTGTTGGAAGAAGTTGAATCTGGCAACATTATTGCTTCTCACAGCTTAGTCAGTAATGGAACGGTCGTGATTTCAGGTGGTGATGCGCAATCGCTCGCGCTGAAGGTTGTACCAAACGGATCCTCACCGGCCAGATTCGGCTTGAGCCAGAATTATCCTAACCCGTTCAATCCAACCACGAACATCTCGTACAGTCTGCCGGTAGAAAGCTTTGTGCAATTAAGAATCTTTGACTTGCTTGGTCGGGAAATCGCATCCCTCGTGAATGAACGGCAGACAGCCGGTACATACACGGTTTCATTTGATGCATCGCGCCTTTCCAGCGGCGTTTACTTCTATAAGATTATCGCAGGTGATTTCACCGATGTTAAACGGATGCTCATTATGAAATGATGACTATTCATCGTCCTCGCTGCCCGATTACGATAATTCACGTGCGGGCGTGTGGGACCGGGCAGCGGGGCGATGAAAATAAAAAGATCGTCAAATCGGGGCTGGGCATTCTGTGACGCGTCTATTTTCGGCGGGCTTTTTACTCGACCTCCCAAGTACAATCGAACAAAAGTTCTCGGTGAGCGATAAAACTTCGCGTCCTGCGATCTCGAGCCTGATTATTTTCTTACCCTATCCCCTCATTCCCAGATGTCTCATTCCTCTCAATGTTGGCTTCGGCGCCGACTTCCGAATCGATGTTGAGTCTCTTATCCTCTTCGCACCAGGCGATTGAAAATGTTCGGATGTCACAGCTGCGCTCCGATTCGAAAACACTTTGCAGTCCAACTACTTCACAGTATGCCTGAACCGTTCTTGAATCATCTTGTAAATTACGGTATATTAGTGGATAAAATGCGGCCACAAGTACATTTAATCGAGTTGCCTTTGGATTTCTTCCACAACAGGGTCAAAGGATCGTTCTACGTACTGTTCGTTCTCCTCACGTTTTGCATGACGAGCACCATTCATGCTCAATCTGTAGAACCCGACAGTGGATTGCTTGGAAAAGCGGACAGCCTTTTCCGGGCGGAGAGATATGCTGATGCGATCAAAGAGTATGAGAATGCGCCGACCTCAGCCGAGGTTCTTAAGAAGATCGGAATTTCATACATCAAGTTATGGAATATGCCTGCTGCGATCCGCTCATTGCGGAACGCTCGGCAGCGTGCGCCTCAAGATCTTGAGATCGAAGCGCACCTCGCAGAAGCATTGAGTTGGAATAAAGAATTCGATGAGGCAATCCAGCTCTTCAAGGACGTACTCTCTAAAGGTTCTACGAAGACCGAAATCCGGTTTGGCTATGCCAGAGTGCTGGCTTGGGCAAAGGACTATGATGCTGCCATCGACCAATATTCTCAAATCTTGAGTACTGATTCGACACAATTTCAATCCCGTATGGGTTTGGCACAAACAATCAGTTGGAAGAAACAATTTCACGAAGCGATTGAAGAGTATGAGCGTGCTGCCAAGCTCACAACGGATCCCAAAGAAAAGAGTCAGGCGACAAGCCGTCTCGCGCAGGTGCTGAGTTGGCAGGGTGAATTCGATACGGCAATTATACGCTACAAGGAGGCCTTTCAGTCCAACTCAAAAAACACCGACGCTCTTTTTGGCTTGGGAGAAATATGTGAATGGACGGGGCAGTATCGTCTGGCAAAGTCGTACTATGAACAAATCTTGCAAATTCAGCCAAACCACAAGGCTGCAAAGACAAAGCTCTTGCAATTAATGTGGGTGCAATAACTTCTAACACAGTTAGATATCATCAGTAATGTGTGGACTGCAGTTTATCTTACACTTAGATGGAGTTCAAAAACAGCGGCGATGCGTGCCGGGCATTGTGGGATAATAAGGATTGATACGAGAAGAAGGTGACAAACTACCGCGAAGTGGAAACTCAGAAGCGAAAATAGATGCATCGAAAGTCCCCTCCCGGCCGGTCCCGAGACTGCATCAGCATTACCGAGCGAGTCATAACGTGGCTGCTTGTCTTCGTGGGATCCGAAGCAATTCTCTATTTTGCTATCTGGTGGTTCGATCCGGAACACCATGTGCGTCTCGTGTTCTTTGTTCCGTTGTCGTTTGCAACATTCTGGCTAATGTACGAGTCATCGATATATTGGTTTTATCTCTTGGGACTTAAAATACCCGAGCGTCGTCCACCGGGAAATGGAATTACAGTCGATGTCTTCACAACCGCAGCTCCAGGCGAACCTGCCGAAATGTTCGAAAAGGCACTGCCCGCCCTTGTTGCAATTACCTATCCCCATAAAACATATCTTCTGGATGGTAGTGGCAATCCACAACTCAAGACCCTAGCCGAGAGGTTTGCTGTTGAACGCATCGACTGCACAGATGTCGGTGGGGCAAAGGCGGGCAAGATCAATTATGCGTTGAAGCAAACCTCTGGCGAGATCATTCTTGTCATCGATCCGGACCATATTGCAGAACCTCATTTTCTCGATACGGTACTCGGGCATTTCGAAGATCGACAAGTGGGATTTGTTCAAGTAGTTCAAGCATATTACAATCAGTCCGCATCGTTTGTTGCACGTGCCGCCGCGGAACAGACGTATGGTTTTTATGGCCAGATTTTGATGGGGATGAACGGCTATGGATCTCCACTCGTGATCGGCGCCAATTGCACGTTTCGAAGGAAGGCATTAGAGTCCATCGGCGGGCATGCTGTTCACTTAGTGGAAGATTTTGTGACGTCGCTGCGCTTGCATGCTGAGGGCTGGAACTCGGTCTACGTCCCTGAGATCGTTGCAAGGGGTTTGGTGCCGGAAGATATTAATTCCTATTTCAATCAACAACTCAAATGGGCAACCGGAATGTTTCAAGTGCTCTTTACCATGCTGCCGAAGATAGTCGTTAGCCTGAAGGGGTGGCAAAAACTCTGCTATCTTATGAGCAGCACGTATTACTTCGTTGGTCTGGCGATAAGTGTTAACCTCGTGTTGCCGGTGGTGTTTCTCTTTTTTGGAATATGGGCAGTCGAGATGCCGATCCGGGGTTATATGATTCACCTTATTCCTTTCGCCGCCACCTTCCTCATTATCCATCGTTATTCACAGAAGTGGATGCGCGATCGGAGCGAGCGAGGATGGCAATGGCGCGGTCTGCTCTTGAAGCTCGGTTCCTGGCCGATCTATCTGCTTTCACTCCTGTTTGCCATGCTCGGTATAAAAGTTTCATATTTGCCGACTTCTAAGAAGCGCCAAAGAGGAATATTCCCTTTACTCGTGCTTCCCCATATTCTGATTGTTGTGCTTTCAGTTGCCAGTATCGCCTGGGGGTTGCATTCTCCCTTAAGAGATTTCGATGGAACGAAACTGATGATCTTTTTTGCGGCATTAAATTCTCTCCTTATGTTGCCCACGATTGCTGCTGCTTTTTCTGCACTATTTCAACGGGGACAGAGGTCGCAATGACATCAACCAAGAACATCATCAAACCGCTGCTACCGGTCTTCTACATCGGCTTGTTGCTATTGTCTTTTCCACTCTTTGACGCAGCATTTACAAGTGTTCTTTCGTACCTGCGCGTGGCTGCAGGAAGAATAGGAACGTCTGTCGGTGTCGTGCCAAAAAACAATGCCATCATGCTGGGAATCTATAAGCCGGAAGTCCCCTACTCGATGACGAGAGTAGATTCGCTGGAAAATATGCTCGGGGGAAAATTCGACATTTTTTCGTTCTACCAAACATGGGGAGAGCGAGAGGAAGATAATTTTCAGCTTGACTTGATGCGAGCCATAGATCGGCATGGCGCTATTGCACTGATCACCTGGGAGCCGTGGATAACAGAATTTGCGCGTAACAAGAAACCGGGTATTCAAAACAATCGAACAGATCTTCAGGAGGTTGCTGATGGGGTATACGATGATTATGTCCGCTCTTGGGCCAGAGATGCCGTGGTATTCGGCAAGCCGTTTTATTTGCGATTCGCACATGAGATGAATAATCCTCAGTATCCTTGGTCGGCGGCAGCAAAAGAAAAGCCGGGGGAGTTCATTGATGCTTGGCGACACGTATGGAAGCTTTTCAAGGATGAGGGCGCAAAAAACGTTTTGTGGGTGTGGTCTCCAAAAGGTACTATGGCTCATGAATTGTATCCAGGCGGTGAGTATGTTGATTGGGTTGGAACCGGTGTGTTTAATTACGGATCGTATGGCGAGGAGGTGTGGCAATCATTTGAATACATCTACGAGCCAATCTACCGCAGTGCGTTACGCTATGAGAAACCGATCATGATTGCCGAGATAGGGTGTTCACCGTTGGGTGGTAATCAAGCGCAATGGTTTGCAGACGCTCTCAAAGGCCTACAGACACGCTATCATGAGACGGACGCGATCGTCTTCTATAATAATCCTGCTGACCAAACATTGGCTGGCTCGGTCATCGACTGGTCGGTGGACAAAAATGCGGAGATTCTTGACATGCTCAAGCGTGAAGTTGAATACGGTATCTTCAAAAAGAATTAGATATATTTTGCTATGAGAAGATTCATTATCAGTCTAATCTTTGTATTGGTCTCACAGGGGCAAAGTCAGACCCCGACAATATCTATTTCGGTGCTTGACACAAGCGTACAATTCCCCCTTATTCCGACCCTCTCAGGTAGAACGGTTGCATTCGATGATTACCGGGCGTTCAACTACTCTCTCCACACTCTGAACATCGATACGAAGCAAGAGCAGTTTAGGACTCATACCGGCTTTACTGAACCTCAGGTGAGGATCTCGGGAAATCGTGTTGTTTGGGTGGGCTATCCGACAACGACTCAAGCCGATGTTTATACATTCAACTTGTCAACGGATCAAACACTTCGCCTCACGGATGATTCATCATTTCAAAATTATCCGGACATCCAGGGAGACCGCGTTGTATGGCAGGACTACCGCAACACGCCGACGACCAATTCGAAAAATGCCGATATCTACATGTACGATTTCACGACAGATCTTACGCGGCAAATCACGACAAACACTGCCTATCAATCCTTTCCTGCCATTTGGGGTGACCGCATCGTGTGGCAAGATTATCGAAACGCCGTCACCGATACGCTCAACGCCGATATTTATATGTATGATCTGTCCACCGACCAGGAGATTCAGATTACTACAAACACAGCGTACCAGACTTACCCGGATATTTGGGAGGACAAGATCGTCTGGGAGGATTTCCGTAATGGCACAGGTGACATTTATATGTACGATCTGGGCACGCACACAGAGCGTGCGATTAGCACTTTCCCTGCCTATAAGACGCACCCCGCTATTTACCGGGACTGGATAGTGTGGCAAGACTATCGGAATGGTACGAACCAGGCAGATATTTACGGATTCAATCTTATCACGAATCAAGAGTATCCGATCGTGGTGCAGCCCGATCATCAGGACATTCCACAGCTTGATAGCAATAATGTCGTGTGGCAGGATTTCCGCGACAATAGGCAGGACCTTTACCTGGCGACGATGACGTTTCCCCCAACGCTCACTCTCACGAGTCCGAACGGCGGAGAGACATGGATTGCCGGGAGCTCGAATGCAATCACATGGTCTGCATTGGGAATCTCCGCCGTAAAGATCGAGTACTCAACGAATAATGGTTCCACCTGGTCGACCGTAACATCGAGTACAGCGGCCTCCACGGGGAGCTATATCTGGTCGGTGCCGAATATAAGCACGGTACAGGCACTTGTACGAATCAGTGATACCGGCAATCCATCGACGAATGACGTAAGTAACTCTCCATTTACGATTACATCTGGCGAATCAGTCAGCGTGAGATCAGGATGGAACATGCTCTCCGTCCCTCTCAATGTTTCTGATTATCGTACTACGATTCTATTCCCGGGGGCCACTTCCAGTGCCTTCGGCTATCTGGATAGCTATTACGTGGCAGACACTCTCCACAACGGTGTCGGCTACTGGCTGAGATTCGCCGTATCACAATCTGTCCTGCTTACAGGTACTCTCCGGACAGCAGACACCATCCCCGTCAGCACTGGATGGAACATGATCGGTTCCATCTCGCAGCCAGTGCCGGTATCGTCTGTCGTCAGCGAACCTCCCGGTATGGTAACGAGCTCCTTCTTTGGCTACAATGGATCCTATACTACGATCGATACGATCTATCCCGGTGGTGGTTACTGGGTGAAAGTCGCGACGGACGGTACTCTCACGCTCTCATCTACTGTTGGAACGGGCAGTTCACACCAGAAGATTCGGATCGTTTCCAGTGGAGAGCTTCCGCCCGGTGCACCATCACTTGATGAGGACATCGATCTTCGAACATCGAATCTTCCGTCGGCATTCACGCTCGATCAGAATTATCCAAATCCGTTTAATCCGTTAACCGTTATCCGTTATCAGTTAGCCGTTGAGAGCAAGGTAACCCTGAAAATTTACAATGTGCTCGGCCAGGAAGTGAAGATTTTGGTGAGCGAAACACGGGATGCGGGAACCGAGCAGGTGGAGTGGAACTCGAGGAACAATACTGGTGATCCGATCGCGAGCGGAGTGTATTTTTACCGGATTGATGCCACGAGCGTCGCAGATCCGAGTAAAACGTTTACGCGGGTGCGCAAGCTGGTCCTTCTAAAGTAGAATTGGAATAGTGCGGAGAATTACAAAAGCCGCTCCCCGTTACTTGAGGGTTGGCTTTTTCTTCCTCTAAACTTTCTCGGGTGCCCGGAGCAGGGACTTTCGACATTGCTAAATTATATAGAGTATTCGAGCTACAACTTTGATGGTTTTACATTTGGGATTGTTATGGATTGGGAGGCACTTGGCAAGTGGTTGAAGGTTCAGTTCGGGGGCCCGAACTTTCCGGCAGTCACAATTTTCGAAAGGGTCTTTGTGATGGCCTTTTGAGGGAAATGGCCCTTTCGAGGGGACCTCGCAAGAAACGCCTTGACCAAAACTTCGTCAGGAGACATTGCTGAAGGTTTGGGTGTGGATGGATGTACTGTGTTATTGGGAAAAGAATCGAACTCAACCTCAGTTGCACATGATTCCCGCGACCCTTCAATTCCTCGGCTTCGATCCCAGCGCTCTGCAAGCGAAGACTTTAGGTGAAAGGCTTTTCATTTACCGCAAGTCTCATGGTATCACTCAAAGAAAATTGGCAATGCAGATCGGTGTGGATCCGACATCGCTTAACAGGTGTGAGAGAGGCAAAAACTAAGGTTCCCCTTCAGTCACCAAGAAAATCTCACCTTTTTTCAACCGAGGGCGTGAGTTGCAAGGGAGTTCTTCTAAGAAAATCGGTTTCACAACTCACCATGCCTTCGACCAACTAAAAAGGCTGTCCACGAGCCTTGCAATTGTGTAATATTTGTCATAACATTGTAATGAACATTACATCATTACATAAAGACAAATGATATGAAATGGTTATTCCTCGTCCACCAAGTTCAAACGCCGAATTCGCGCGAGCGGGTGAAAGTGTGGCGCATGACGAAAAAAGTCGGAGCAATCCTCTACCGCAATTCGGTATATGTTCTGCCGTACAATAAAGAACGGCTTGAAGACTTCCAATGGCTCTCACAACAGATCAGAGATTCAAAAGGAGAAGCGTCGGTATTTGTCTCTGAAACACAGAATGAGAATGAAGACAACCTTCTCCGAAGCCTCTTCGAACAGGGAAAGAAGGAAGAATACGATGCCCTGATGAAATCAATTCGAACGCTGAAGTCACGGGTGGATCAGACAAAAGCCATCCGTCAGTCGCTGCTTGTGATCAAGACTCTGGCAAAGGAATGCAAAAAATTACAGGAGGAATTCAGTTTAATTCAGAGAACTGACTTCTTTGGGCACTCCCTTTCTGTTGAT
Organism: Ignavibacteria bacterium; assembly: GCA_016178595.1. Classification (GTDB taxonomy): domain Bacteria; phylum Bacteroidota; class Ignavibacteria; order UBA10030; family SZUA-254; genus JACOSY01. The sequence continues at coordinate 19,219 of JACOSY010000056.1, read as the reverse complement.
TGTGAATCAGAGTTGGAGGTCGCCAGAAAGATGATTGCATCAATGGAGCCTCTTCGTGTCCCGCCAGCAAAATTAAGAACATATCTCAGGAAAGAATTTCAGGGAAAGACGTGGTCAACGCGGGAACACATTCACATTGACCGTGTATGTTCGGCGTGGCTTATCCGACGTTTCATTGATCGGAAAGCAAAATTTGTTTTTTCCGTGGAAACGAAAATCCCGAAAGGAACAATTCCGTTCGATGTGGTCGCGGCAGAATTCAGTCACCACGGTGACCATTGCACATTTGAAACCTTGCTCACAGCTTTCCGGATCAATGATCCGGTGCTAAAATCAATCGCTCAAATTGTCCATGACATCGACTTGAAAGATCAGAAATTTGGCAGACCAGAGGCGAGTGGGGTGGATTTGATCATCCGGTCGCTTTCAGATTCATTTCGCGACGACCAAAAGACACTTGAGGTTGGATCTGTTTTGCTCGATGCCCTCTATCACTATCTTTCCGATGGAAAGAAGAAACGATGACACAGTCAAGTACCGGACAAACAGAAACGTACTCGTTCCAAGAGCTTCTCCTCTATTATTAACGCCACTTGGCAATAACACGAAGGAAAATTGAATGAAATCCGATCATGAACATTCTCACCACGTTGGACATAGTGCTACTGAGCATCCGAGCCACGGACATTCGCACGGCATCATTGACCCTTCTATAGTCACAACTCAACGTGGGATTTGGGCGGTCAAATGGTCTTTCGTAGTGTTGTTTGCCACGGCATTCCTTCAGATTGTTGTTGTACTGCTTTCGCATAGCGTCGCACTCTTGGCGGATACAATTCACAACGTTGGTGATGCGGCGACAGCAATTCCTCTCTGGATTGCCTTTACGCTTGCACGACTAAAGCCGAACAAGCGATTTTCCTATGGCTACGGACGAGTTGAAGACTTGGCCGGTGTTGCAGTTGTTTTAACTATCCTTATCAGCGCTGTTGTCGCCGGGTATGAAGCTATCAATCGTTTCTTTCATCCATCGGAGGTAGGCTACTTGGGGGCAGTCGTCGCAGCTTCGATTATCGGCTTCTTGGGCAATGAGGGGGTAGCAGTATTTCGCATCAAAGTGGGAAAACAAATCGGCAGCGCGGCACTCGTCGCAGATGGCTACCACGCGCGTGTCGATGGCTGGACAAGTCTGGCTGTGCTCTTTGGAGCGGTTGGAGTTTGGCTTGGTTATCCTGTCGCTGACCCACTGGTTGGAATAGGTATAACCGTTGCAATTATTTTTATCGTTTGGCAATCAAGTAAAGCTGTATTCATTCGCTTGCTTGATGGCGTTGAGCCTGAGCTTCTGGAGGAAATTACCCATACAGCTCACCATGTCGATGGAGTAGAAAACGTCGGAGAAACACGTGCGAGATGGATTGGGCATCGACTGCACGCGGAAATTAATATTGCAGTCCATTCTCATCTTTCGGTAAACGACGGGCACGAGATTGCCAAAGAGGTTCGTCATCAGTTGCTGCATCACCTCAAGCATCTTGGCGATGTCATTGTGCATGTTGACCCGGAAGAGAAGGTTGGCGAAATGTATCATCGGATTGTTGAACATTCTCACGATGGACTGCCCACCCACTCGCATTGAAGCAGCATGACAAACAATGACTTGAAAATGAATGAACGTCTACCTTCTTCTGATCTGAATAATTATTCTCTTCGAGACCTTGTTCTCTATTTTCTTAGGCTCGGCACGTTTGGCTTCGGCGGTCCAATTGCTTTGGTCGGTTATATGGAGCGCGACCTGGTTGACCAAAAGCGCTGGATCAGCAAGGAACAATACCTGCGAGGTTTAGCGCTTGCACAACTGGCGCCAGGACCACTTGCTGCTCAGCTTGCCATTTACATCGGCTACCTTAAAGGGAGAGTTCTTGGTGCAACACTCATCGGCATCGCGTTCATCGTTCCATCTTTTCTTATGGTTGTTGGGCTTGGAATGCTCTACGTTTCTTTTGGCGGTCTCGCCTGGATGCAAGCTCTCTTCTACGGCATTGGCGCTGCGGTCATCGGCATTATCATCAAGTCTGCATACAAACTCACAAAGCTCACGCTCAAGGGGAAATCACTTCTTTGGGCAATCTTCGTGATAATGTGCGTTACGACTGCCTACACAGAACAAGAGATTGCGTGGCTCTTCCTTCTGTCGGGTCTTGTCGCGCTTTTCGTTCTTGCGCCCCCGAAGTTTATCCACTCCAGAACGAGTGCGCTGATTCCCCCTCTAGGGTTATCGCTATTGCAATCATTGAACATCCCGCAGTCTGAAACCCTGTTTAACGTGTTCCTGTTCTTCGCGAAGGCGGGCGCATTTATTTTTGGCAGCGGGCTTGCCATTGTACCCTTTCTCTATGGCGGCGTAGTTCAGGAACATCAGTGGTTGAACGAGCGGCAGTTCCTCGATGCCGTTGCAGTGGCAATGATTACACCCGGTCCTGTCGTGATCACTGTTGGATTCATTGGATATCTGATTGCTGGGTTCCCCGGCTCCGTGATGGCTGCGCTCGGCGTGTTCTTGCCCGTGTATCTCTTCGTCATCATACCTGCACCGTACTTCGAGCGGTACGCAAAGAATCCACAACTCATCGCTTTCGTAGATGGTGTGACGGCTGCCGCCACTGGTGCAATTGCAGGAGCAGTCATTGTGTTGGGCCGCCGCGCGATCATGGACATCCCGACAGCAATGATTGCGGCTGTTACGCTTGGCATATTATTCAAGTTCAAAGTCCCGGAACCGATTATCGTCATTGTGGCTGGGTTATTGGGTCTCGTATTATTTCATTATCGTGGCTGAATATCGATGATTTTCAATCAATCAAATATTGTACTCACGGTCATTCAGTATCTTGTTGTCGCAATCGGGTTAGTGATGGTTGTCTATGGTTTTATGAACGATGCAGATTTAATAGAATTTTTTGGCATTGCATTGGCAATGGTTCCTTTCTTTGTACGCAACTACATCGAGACTACAAGGAAGCAGAATTCGATCTCAACGCATGATACGCATTGAGAGGATTCTAATATGAGAAACAGACAATGAACTGCCAAACTTGAAAGGATACCAAAATGAAACACACACGACATCATTTTGCAAAGAGTGCACGCGAGCTATGCTGCTTCTTGTTTGCTCTAACTCTGATTGGATGCAAAGGAGGATCCAACAAGGAGCGAGACGAACACGAAGGTAATGAAACCAAAAGCACAACAACTGCATCCGAACAAGTGAACGACACCGATAGCGACCAATTTGGAATTCAAGGTGGAACAGTCTATGGTTTTGACACTGACAGCTTGCGTCGGATTCCAAAGGGCTGGTCGCACGATCGGACAGGCAATGGCCAGCTCGGAAACTGGATTGTTATGGAAGACACAACCGCGCCGTCGAGACCGAATGTTCTTGCACAAATCTCTCAGGATCAAACCGATTACCGCTTTCCAGTCGCTGTTCTGGATTCATCATCATACACCGATCTACAACTCAGCGTGAAGTTCAAGGCGATTAAGGGTTCGGTTGACCAAGGCGCCGGGCTTGTCTGGCGATACAGGGACATCAACAACTACTACCTTGTTCGGGCAAACGCCCTTGAAGACAATGTGAACTTTTACAAAGTCGTCAATGGCAACAGGAAACAAATAGAGGGATCTGATACAAAAGTGAGCACGAGCGAATGGCACACGCTTGTTGTGGAGGCAAGAGGAGATACGCTCGAGTGTTACTTTGACGGCAACAGATTGTTTGAAAAAAATGATGCAACATTCAAAGGACCCGGGAAGATCGGAGTGTGGACGAAAGCAGATTCCTATATTCTCTTCGATGATTTCACTGTAAAAGCTCTGGTGAACGGCAAATAAAAAACCAATAATTTTTAAAACCTAATAATCAACCTCAACAACAGAAGGAGAAATAATCATGAAACGACAATCAATTGCTATAACCGTAACACTTATTGTCCTACTTGCGACAAGTGTAGCAGGAGCAATTGCTCAATCTAAGAGCAAAGAGAAGACAGTAAAAGGAGAGGTCGTTGATCTTTGGTGTTACCTCGATGATGGCAGCCGCGGGGCTAGTCATAAGGAGTGTGCCACCACATGTGCAAAGGCAGGAAACCCGATTGGAATCGTCGATGCAAAAGGCAATATTTATGTGGCAATGGGAAGCAACGATCATCAGCCTGGCCGCGAGCTGCTGATCGATAAGATGTCCGAAACGGTGACCGTTACAGGAAAGCTGGTAAAGAAGGGCGGCATGCAAGTGCTCTACATCAGTTCTGTTAAATAAGGAACTATTTTATCTTTCATCAGCACGAAACAGGAAGGAATTTATCAAATGAACTATTGTCGAATCCTCATTGCCAGTATTTGCGTACTCGTGGCAAGTTATTCTATAAATGTCTATGCCCACCCCAAAACGCAATCAGTGGCCCACTCGGCAAAACACAAAATCAACTCAGTAAAGGACGGGGATATTGCGACTGCTGTTAAAGCCGCTTCCATCAAAGACTGCGGCTGTGGTGAATGTGCAGCGAAAGGCTGCAAGCCATGTCACGGGAAGAATTGTTTCTACTGCGCTGCAAAAGGGTTAACAACGAAGGAGTGTGGATGCGGTATGTGCGGCGCGGAAGGATGCACAGATTGCGGACCGGGTTGCGATGTTTGCAAGTTCCATCTCAAACCGGTAAAGGAAGCAAAAAAGAAACCGAAGTGAACAGATCATAGAGAAAGGAAAGTCGATATGAAACACCAATGTTGTTCGGTGACATCTTTGTTGTTGCCGTCCGTCATTTTATCAGTAATTATTTGTACGAGCGTCTTGGCGCAAGATATTCCGAAGGAATATCAAGATGTTCTCACCTTTCTTGGTAAGAAGGGCGACTATAAAGATAACGTCCTTAAGGTAAACATACCGCGCAACGATTTGAAAGTATCCGTTGCCGGTGTAGCGACGCCAACGTCGTTCGGTTTTGGCGGATGGTGTGCAATGACAAAAGGAGAAATGGACATGAACGTCATGATGGGAGACCTCGTGTTGCTGCAGGAGGAGGTCAATCCGGTCATGTCCGCCCTTTTGGAAAACGGTCTGGAGGTAACTGCGCTTCACAACCACTTCTTCTGGGATGAGCCGCGCATGTACTACATGCATATCCATGGACACGGTAAGCCGGCAGATCTTGCAAGGGAGGTGAAACCTGCCCTAGATTTGATTGGACATATCACTTCTTCAGAGGGAGCAAGCGAGAAAGCCCCAGCCATGTCCAACGCAGGAAATGCCGTACAGGTTGTCGAGGGAAAGCTAAATACGGAAAAGTTGAATGCAATCATCGGCCACAAGGGCGATGTTAATGGTCCTGTCTATAAGGTCGTGATTGGACGTGATGACCTGAAGTTGAAGGAAATGGGTGCAATCATAAATGCCCGCATGGGACTGAACACTTGGGTGGCGTTTGTCGGCACGGATGAGAAGGCTGCAGTGGCTGGAGATATCGCAATGCTTGAATCCGAAGTAACTTCGGTTTTGAAAACCCTTCGAAAAAACGGGCTCGACATTGTCGCGATTCATCACCACATGACTGGCGCTCGACCTATGGTAATCTTCCTGCATTACTGGGGCGTCGGTCCCGCCGAGAAGCTGGCAGCGGGATTCAGAGCTGCGATTGATGAGCTTGGCAAGAGTGGAAAGGAGAAGCGGGAATCGGATGAAGATGACGACGATGAGTAAGAGATCCCGCGAAACGCGGTCTGCGGTTCTTTCGTGCAGAGGAATGGCAATGAGACTACTCTTGATCTTATTCCTCGCCGCTCTTGGGGTCTCGCAGACACCGGCTCAAAAAGTCCTTGAGCTTCTCCGTGAGATTCCATTACCGCATGTCGAAGGGCGTATTGATCATATGGACGTTGATATGGCGCACCAGCAGCTTTTTGTAGTGGCGTTGGGCAACAACAGCGTTGAGATCGTCGATTTGAAACAGGGAAAAGTCGTTCGCAGTATCAACGCCCTTGATGAACCTCAAGGAATTTGCTATATCCCGAAGTCCGACAGGATCGTCGTCGCAAATGGAGGCGATGGCAGCGTGAGAATTTTTGATGGTTCGACTTTTGCGGAAGTCGAGCGGGTTAAGTTCTCTGACGATGCGGACAATGTTCGATATGATGCTTTAATGAATAGGATTTATGTCGGTTTTGGAGATGGTGCACTTGGAATTATCGATGCTTCGACGTTTAAAGAGATAGGAAGAATAGCTCTCCCCGGGCATCCGGAATCGTTCCAGTTCGGGCGGGATAGTTCGAGAATCATCGTTAATGTTCCAAGTGCAAAGCAGATTGTTGTGCTTGATGCCAGGAACCAGAAGCGGATATCATCCATTGCGCTCGAAGATGAATCAGCAAATTTTCCGATGGCGTTGGATCGGGAACTCCATCTCCTCTTCATTGGATGCAGGAAACCCTCCCGACTCCTGGTAATTGATGCAAAGTCGCAGCGCATTCTATCCAAGGTCGACATTGACAGTGATACAGACGATATCTCCTATGATCAGAAGAACAGACGAATCTATATCTCCTGCGGATCGGGATTCTTGGATGTGATTGAACGGAATGATTCGAGCGACTACACCGTCACATCGAGGATCAAAACAGCATCGGGGGCGCGAACGTCCTTCTTCGCTCTACAACTGAATCAATTATTCCTTGCCATCCCACATCGCGGTGACCAAGGCGCGGCTGTTTGGGTGTACGATGTCAAACATTAGCCCATCCATTGCTTGATGCCCTCTGCCCCAGAACAAACACATCTGAAGCGGCTCGTTCAGTTTTTCTTTTCCGCGCTGTTCTCTCTTCAGCTCTCCTATTCAGCAGAGCAGGCCGACTCTGCTGTGGCTGTTGCCGTCAAAGTGGGAAAACCCCCGAGTCTCGGTGGTATTCTGACTGACGAGACATGGAACAAAGCCGCTCCAATCACGAACTTTATCCAACGAGAGCTTCATGAAGGCATGCCCGCAACAGAACGTACCGAAGTGCGAATCGTTTATGACGACAATGCAATCTATGTTGGTGTATGGTGTTATGACAGTGTCTCGCATGAAATCGTAGCGAATGAGATGCAGCGTGATTTTAACACCGATGTTGAGGATAACTTCAAAGTGATCATCGATACCTATCACGATAAGCGTAACGGATTCCTGTTCATCATCAATCCGAACGGAGCGCGTTATGATGCTCTGGTCACAGATGAAGGACAGGGAGTAAATTCCGATTGGAACGGATTGTGGAATGCTCGTACCACCACGACTCCACAAGGCTGGTTTGCGGTCATCGAGATTCCGTTTTCAACACTTCGATTCCCGGACGGTGCAAAACAGATTTGGGGAATTAACTTCGAGCGTAACATCCGCCGAAAACGCGAGCAAGATCTCTGGCAGGGATACTCACGTAACTTTACGATTGAAAAACTCTCCCAGGCAGGAATCCTGACCGGATTGGAAAACGTCCATCGCGGTAATCGAGTCGAGGTCAAACCATACGTACTTGGTGGTGTAGAAAAGGGATATCCACCTTTCAGTGATGTGAGCTCAACGCAAACAAAAATCGGATTGGACATCAACTATGGTCTAACGTCAACTCTTACTCTTGATGTCACGACCAATACCGACTTCGCTCAAGTTGAAGCTGACCGTGTTCACATCAATCTGACAAGATTTCCTCTCTTCTATCCTGAGAAGAGAGACTTCTTTCTCGAAGGCGCCGGTATTTTCGATTTCCAGTTCGGCGATTCTCCCATTCCTTTCTACAGTAGAAGAATCGGTTTGAGTGATGCTGGAGAGGCGATACCCATTCTTGGTGGAGTAAGAGTCGTCGGCAAAGCCGGGCAATACAATCTCGGCATGCTCACAATGCAGACAGCGGAAAGTGCGGGTGAACCAACGACGAACTATACTGTCGCAAGAGTGAAGCGAGACCTCCTCCAGCAGTCATATCTTGGTGTTATCGCGACAAACAAGCAATCGTCTTCGAGCTACAATCGTCTCCTCGGTTTTGATGGAGCATGGGTCCAATCCGACGTGTTCGGCACCAATACGTTAATCATTGGGGGAGGCATCGCAGGAACCGAAGATCCTGGGATTACCACAAACAACCTTGCCTACAGGTTGTATGCAGATTTCCCGAATGACCTTATTGATCAATTCATCGGTGTGCGCGTGGTGCAACGCAATTTCGATCCACAGGTCGGGTTTCAGAACAGGAACGATTTCGTGAAGTATTCTTACACGTTTCGTGTTCGCGCGCGACCGCAGGGAATCGGGATACAATACATCGAGTTCAAGCCCATTGAAATGAACTACTACAAAGGTACGAATGGTGAAGTTCAATCACTTGACTATGAAGGGCGCATTCTCGGATTTCAAACAAACTCCGGTGAGTACTTTGAGTGGAACATCCAGCGATTTGCCGATACACCTCACGATAGCATTGAATTTTTTGGAAACAAGATCCCGCCCTCAACCTATTGGTGGTCAAGATGGGAATTACAATTTGCAACAAACGATAGCCGGAATGCTTCATTGTTTCTCCTGTACAGGTGGGGAGGACATTACAACGGCAATCGCCGGACCTACATCATTCAACCTCAGTTGAAGTTGGGAGGTCGCTTTTCGCTGAGTCTCGATTATACAAGAAACGAAGTGCGGCTTCCGATGTCGGACTTTACTGCGAACGAAGCCGGAGCAACGATTAATTATGGTTTTTCACCCATGTTGAACTCTTCTCTGCTCATCCAGTGGAATAACGAGGACAACGAAATCAGCATGAACTTACGTCTTCACTGGATACCCCAAATAGGAAGTGACATCTATCTTGTTGTAAACCAATTATTCGATACATCAGGGAGAATTCTTCAGTCCAAGACGACGATCATTGCAAAAGCAGCTTACCTGTTTGTGCTCTAAAGTTTATTGTTCGATCCGTTCGACAGGTTCAGAAAAAATATATCTACGTTTGGCATTGCTCATGTTTTTCAAGTTTGCCATAGATTCCTGTCTAGGCTTCTGTATTGAATTGCTTCACTGATATGTTCCGGTTTGATAGAAGATGACGCGAGATCGGCAATAGTGCGTCCGACTTTGAGGATGCGGTCATAGGCGCGGGCGGAAAGTCCAAGTTTCGTAATAGCCATCTTCAATAAGTCCTCTCCGGCAGCGTCGAGCCTGCAAAATGTTTGAATATCTTTTGATTGCATGTCTGCGTTGCAAAACATCCCTTTACGTCCGGTAAACCGCTGCATCTGCACGGCACGAGCGCTAACGACACGCTGACGAATTCGATGAGACGGCCCACCGCTTTCCTTGCTTGCCAGTTCCTTGTACTTGACAGCGGGCACTTCAATGTGAAGATCGATCCGATCGAGTAGAGGTCCTGAAATCTTTGCCATATATTTCTGGATTTGGATGGGCGAGCACGTGCACTCTTTCGAAGGGTCTGTGAAATATCCGCACAAACAGGGTTGCGTTGCATTTCTGCGATGTTACTCTTTCCGCAAAAAAACCACCATCTGATGCATATCCGAAGTCGTTACAATCAATGGGGGATCGCCTCAGAAAGAAACGCCTTGACCTCAATCTCTTTCAAAAGGATGTAGCGAAACTGATGGGAGTGACTACGAGCTCTGTCACCAACTGGGAGAAGAACCGAGTAGGACCCACTCTTCAAATGATACCTAAAATAATCCAGTTCCTTGGCTATGACCCTTTGCCAGTTGGGATTACCTTCGGGGAGCAAATCAAACAGTATAGACGAAAGCAAGGTTTGAGTATAAAGAAACTTGCCAAATTGCTGGCAATTGATCCTACAACACTTGCACGTTGGGAGAGAAAGCAAAGTGAGCCACTTGGAAAACTTAAAGAGCAATTGAGGTGGTTTTTAGACCAGATATCTTGACTCTCATGTACATTGTCATAACTTATTACAGAGCGAGTATTAACATTTTGGACCTGAGCGCATTTTTGATTTTTAGTTATTTTGTCCTTACTATCTTACAGGACAGAAAAGAAACAGCCTTGAGGGCATCGCGGCGCTCCATGAAACATTGAAACAGAAAATATGATAATGTCACCTTTTTTCCGAAAGCTCGCGCTCACCGGACATATCACTTCTTCAGTTGGTTGGCTTGGTGCAGTTAGTGGCTTTCTCGCTCTCGCCGTTGCCGGTCTGACCAGCAAAGACACTGAGATGGTTCGTACCGCTTACTTCGCAATGGAGTTTACCGCCTACTTTGTCATCGTTCCATTGAGCCTCGCATCGCCGGTAACAGGGATTGTGCAGTCTCTTGGGACCACTTGGGGTTTGTTTCGGCACTATTGGGTGATGATAAAGTTCCTGATAACCATCCCTGCCACCATTCTCTTATTGGTGCACATGCAGCCAATTGGTCACCTTGCGCGCGTAGTGGCGGAGACCACATTGGCTAGCGGTACCCTCACGGGACTACGGATTCGACTCGTGGCCGATGCCGGTGCTGCATTGATGGTGTTGCTCGTGGCTACGACGCTGTCGGTGTACAAGCCGTGGGGCATGACGCCATACGGACGGCGAAAACAGCAACGTGGATCGTCGCAGAGTTCCTACCCTGACACCAATGGCGAAACTGGCGTGGGAACCAAGCGCGGATTGATTCCTGGCATACCACTCCCGATGAAAATGTTTGGGATCATTGTGCTCATCTTAGGTCTGCTGTTTATTGTTCTGCACCTTTCTCGTGGTGGTTTGGGTGGCCATTGAGTGGTCTTACAAAACCCAGCCTAGGTGCTCGTTCACGGAGAACTTGTTTCTTTCCAAGATTGTTTCTAATTTATAGCAGTAAAGATGTCAAGATTGCTTAAAAATATCGCCAGGTGTTCAGTTACAGGTTTTCTCCTGCTTGCAGTGTCAGGGCTTACGATTGCTGTTCATCACGAACACTCTATCGGGAGTACTGCGGCCCAACATGAGCACAGTCAGCCCAATGGTGTTGTTCTCAAGACCACACCGCAGACCTACCACGAATTGCATTTGATTAAGCTTCTCTCGGGCGATAGCTTTAACGGTTCACAGAAGATTGATTTCAAAACTTCTCTTGTAAAGCTTTTCGCAGTGCAACTGGATTCTCCTGAATTCTCTTCAGTTCATCATTCAACCTCATTAGCAAGCACAGATATAAAGGAGACCGGTCCGCCTTCGGTGGATAAGTGTGTCCTTTTCTGTAGTTTTCTCATCTGATCCGCCTCCTTGCTTGTCGTTGACAAGCACCAGTTATTTTTTCCGTTTTCTATTTTCTAATCAATAACTGAACTTTCTTATTCAGAGACGTTCCGATTTTGCGGAGTGCTCTGGAAAGCTAGCCCATCAAGGAATTAGTGAATCACGTAACGATCAAAGAAAGGTGCGTATTTATGAAACGATTTGTAGTTCTCCTCGCAGTGACAGTGATCTGTCTATATACATCAAACGAAGTCAGTTTCACGCAGCATAAGCATCATGAGACAAAGCCCATGAGCAAGGACGACTCTTCTCATGAGCAGTACGACAAAAAAGGATCAGCGATCGGTAAAACAAATGCGGATTCAATATCGGCACTGCGTGTTATAGATGCCAAAGCTGCCGCATCAATTAAAGAAATTGTGGGGCGCTATCTTGATCTGAAAAATGCTTTGGCTAATGACAAAACAAAAGAAACAGCGACCGCAGGGACTGCTTTGGAAAGTGCATTCAAAAAGTTTGATAAAAACAATTTGACTGCATCGCAAAGGAAAGTATACGAAGACGTGGAAGATGATGCGAGAGAACATGGAGAGCATATTGGCGCGAATGCCGGTAATATCGCTCATCAGCGTGAACATTTTGATATGCTGAGTAAAGACATGTACGATTTGATAAAAGCATTTGGTGGCAGTCAGTTGTTATTTAAGGACTTTTGCCCCATGTATAACAATAAAAAGGGCGCAATCTGGCTGAGTGAACAGAAGGAAATAAAAAATCCTTACTACGGCAAAAAAATGCTCACGTGTGGTTCGGTCAAAGAGGAAATCAAGTAATCTGATGAACCGAGTAAAGCAACTACTGTTCGCAATACTGATGGCATTTATAGTCATCCAGTTCATGCAGCCTGCCCGCAATCAAAGTGGGCAGGCGGTGCAGTCGGATATTTTGACTACATACAGCATTCCTGATAATGTTTACACCCTTTTTAAGAATGCCTGTTTCGATTGCCACAGCAACAATACCAACTATCCTTGGTATTCCAATATTCAGCCAATGGGATGGTTGTTAGCACAAGATATTGAAAATGGCAAAGCCAAACTCAACTTTAACGATCTCGGCTCTCTTTCCTCAAGAAGGCGTGTAAGCAAATTGCAGGAAATTGAAAACATGATTAAGGATGGCACAATGCCACTGCCGGCATACAAACTAATGCATAAAAATGCACGACTAACTAAAGAGCAGCAGGATCTGCTTATTCGTTGGATTGAAGAAACAAAAGATAGTGCCATGCTCAAAAGATCAAGCAAACAAATTCAATAGCATTTCCTTTCGTCTGGTTAATTATGAAAAAAACAATTATCCTTCTATCGTTTTTCCTTTGGCCTTCAACAGCAGTCTTTGCTCAACAAACCGTCCGTTACGATTTATACGTTGCCGATACGATGGTAACGTTTGGAGAAAAACCAACCCGTGCGATCGCGGTCAATGGAATGATCCCGATGCCTACGCTGACATTTACAGAGGGCGACACTGCAGAAATATGTGTGCACAATAATCTGAACGAAGAAACAGCCCTGCACTGGCATGGTGTATTTCTGCCTAATCGTTATGATGGTGTGCCTTATCTGACGCAGATGCCTATTGAACCTCATACCACGTATCTGTACAAATTCCCCATTGTTCAGCACGGCACTCACTGGTACCACAGCCACTCCGGGCTTCAGGAACAAATAGGGATGTACGGTGCTTTCATCATGAATAAGAAAAAAGAATCGGATATCCATACGCTTCCTGTCGTCTTGAGCGAATGGACTGACATGAATCCTGACGAAGTTCATCGCAGCTTAAAAACCGCGACAGACTGGTTTGCTATTCAAAAAGGGACTACCCAAAGTTACGGCGAAGCATTGCTCAGTGGGCATGTTGGAACGAAACTCGCCAACGAATGGAAGCGGATGAATGCGATGGACGTGAGCGACGTGCACTATGATAACTTTTTGATAAACGGAAAAAACCAAAATGAGCAGCCACAATTCAAAGCCGGAGATAAGGTAAGGTTGCGAATTGCAAACGGTGGTGCATCCGATTATTTTTGGCTTACGTATTCAGGCGGTAAAATTACCGTAGTTGCCAGCGACGGCAATGATGTAGAACCGGTAGAGGTTGACCGGCTAATTATCGCGGTCTCGGAAACCTTTGATGTTGTAGTGACAATTCCCGACAACAAGAGTTATGAATTTTTAGTGACGCCGGAAGACCGTACCGGATCGGCTTCATTATGGTTAGGTAGTGGTGAAAAAGTATCGGCGACAAAGCTGCCAAAGTTGAAATATTTTGCCGGAATGGAAATGATGAACGACATGATGGATATGAACGGCAATATCGTTGAGATGGAGGGAATGACAATGCAGAATCAGGTGATGGATATGAACAATGTCATGTACCCGGAAATAACAGGTCCAGAAAATCCTGAAGATACTATGAAAACAGACCAGATGCCGGGGACGAAGATGGATGACAAAATGAAAATGGACGGGAAGGAAATGCAAATGAACCATGACGGCCATTCCATGGCAGGGATGGACACTGATAATTCTGACATTGTAACGCTTAATTATGGCATGTTGCGTTCTCCGGACAAAACAACTTTACCTGCAGTCCCGGTAAGAGAATTGAAATTTGATTTGACAGGAAATATGAATCGCTACGTGTGGACGATGGACAACAAGACGATTTCCGAAAGCGATAAGATTCTTATTAAGCGAGGAGAAAACTTGAGAATTGTTCTTTTTAATAACAGCATGATGCGGCACCCTATACATCTTCATGGGCACGATTTTAGAGTGTTGAACGGACAAGGCGAATATGCGCCAATGAAGAATATCATCGACATCATGCCGATGGAGAGAGATACCATAGAATTTGCTGCCTCAGAGTCAGGCGGAGATTGGTTCTTTCATTGCCACATTCTTTATCACATGATGTCCGGGATGGGCAGGATCTTCAGTTACGAAAATTCTCCCACAAATCCTGATTTGCCGGATCCCACATCGGCCCTTCAAAAATTGTTTGATGACGACCGTGAGTTTCACCCGATGGCGCGAGTAGGTTTAGAAAGCAACGGAAGTGACGGTGAAGCGATGTATGCGAATACCCGTTGGAAACTGCAAACCATGTGGCATTTGGGATATCACGACATGCATGGTTACGAAATTGAGACTAATATTGGCCGATATCTTGACCGGATGCAGTGGTGGTTTCCCTATGTTGGGTTCGACTATCATTACAAGAGAGTAGAATCTCCGGAAAATAATTGGCTCGGCCAAGTAAGCAACAAGAACAATAGGAAGGCATTCGTCGCGGGCGTGCAATACACGTTGCCGATGTTGCTGATTGCTGATTCTAGAATTGATACGGACGGGAAGTTTCGCTTTCAGTTGAGCAGAGAAGACGTTTCGATGACGAGCCGCCTGCGCCTTAGTTTCATGGTAAATTCGGATGCCGAGTATATGGTGGGTGGAAGATATATCATAACAAAATATTTTTCACTCTCAGCACATTACAACAGTGATATGGGTATGGGAGTAGGATTAACTTTGAATTATTAGTTCGTTATATTGATTCTTACAAGTGTGACGAGCAACTGCAAGCAGAGTACGCGAGCCTCTCATTGTCCTGAAAAGCATATTCACCATAGCGAAAGCACAAAATTCATGAGATACATATTCCTTATTCTCTCTTTTGGTCTCGGAACCTTTTCCGTCGAAGGATAGGCCATGTGTAACACGATTAATGGTCTGCTCTTTACCCCCGGTTTGTAGACGCTGAGAAAAGCCAGTAACTTCAGTGAAAGGAGCAAAACTATGATCTACAAATTGATTTCCGTATTAGTGCTATTGATTCTCTTTCCAAAACAATCCCATGCGCAGGATTTTTGGCAACAGACCAATGGACCTTACGGGGGCGATATAGGTCATGTCGCCATGAGTTCTAAGGGGCACATTTTTGCCGAATCGAGTGGCGGAGTGTTTCGCTCCACGGACAATGGTGTAACCTGGACTCAGGTTGGCACGGGCATCCATAATCTCTTCTTATCTATTGCCATCAGTCTAGCTGGCAACATCTTTGTCTCAACGTATAGTGCCGGGGTTTGGCGCTCAACTGATGACGGCGAGAGCTGGACTCCGATCAACACAGGTTTAACGAATAACCTCTTTTCACTTGGTGTTAGTCCGAGTGGAGATGTTTTTGGTGGAACTAGTGGAGGAATTTTTCGCTCAACCAACAACGGTACTAGCTGGACGATGGTCAGCTTTACGAGTGCCGGTGTTTCTGCTCTTGCTTTCGACTCCAGTGGGAATGTCTTTGCGGGAACTTCGATCGCCGGCGTCTTTCGCTCGACGGACGATGGAGTAAATTGGTTTCAGGCTGATACAGGCCTGACGAATCTCAACGTCATGGCGTTTGCTGCCACCTCAAGCGGTAATATTTTTGCGGCGACTCGCGGAGGGGGAATATTTCGTTCTTCTGATAGCGGTGTAAATTGGGCTGAAGCCGGTTTGCCGAATGACACCGTGCAGTCACTTGCTGTTAGTCCAAATGGGCAATTATTTGCAGGAACCTTTCGTCACGGTATTTTCCGCTCGACGGACAGCGGTGCAACATGGACACAAACGAATGTGGGTTTGACTCATACGGGCGTACGTTCACTTGCCTCCAATCAGAGCGGTCATATTTTTGCCGGGACTAACGGTGGAGGGATATTCCGTTCTACGGATAATGGCGGAAGTTGGACGAATATTGGCATTGCAAATCATGTAACGATCACCGCTCTTGCTTCGAACTCCATAGGCCATATCTTCGCAGGCTTCTTTGGTGGAGGAGTGTTTCGCTCCACGGATGATGGTGGAAGCTGGACACACATCGGCTTACCGAATAGCGAGGTCAATGCTCTGATCATCAGCCCTAACAATTATATTTATGTGGGGACGTATGGTGGGGACGTATTTCGCTCGACGGATAATGGTGAAAGTTGGACTCAATCCTACTTAACGAACACTGTCTATCAATTTGCTATTAATTCCGACGGATATCTCTTTGCTGGAACCTTTTCAGGAGTTTATCGCTCTACCGATGAGGGTGGCAGTTGGACCGCAATCGATTCAGGGTTAACAAGTACTCGCGTGTGGTCCATTGCGGTTGGTCATGCAGGACATATTTTTGCCGGAACTGACAATGGTGAGATTTTTCGTTCGACGAACAATGGAGAAATGTGGTCGCAAGTCTATTCCGGGCTGACGAGTAATTTTGTTGCATCCTTGCTAATGGATTCAAACACCCACGCCTTTGCCGGTACTGCATTCGGTGGGGGGATATTCGAATCAACCGATGGCGGTGAGACTTGGGCTCGTGTCGATACGAACCTACCGAGTGCTATTGTCTGGTCCCTTGTCGCAAATTCAGCCGGACAACTATTTGCCGGAGCCACGGGCGGAGTTTTTCGCTCAACAGATAATGCCCGAAGTTGGACTCAACTGAATGCAGGCCTGAAGAGCGCTAATACCCTTCGCCTTGTTATTAATTCTGAGGGTTTTCTTTTTGCAGGCACCGATGACGGAGTTTTTCGAAGCATCGAATCGACGACGTCAGTGGAAGAGATTAAAGAGGTGATACCAAACTCTTTTTCGCTCAAACAATGTTATCCCAATCCGTTCAATCCGACAACGAGTATTCAATTTGATTTGCCAAAAGATGCAAAGGTCAATCTGCGAGTATATGATCAACTCGGAAGAGAAATTGCTATGCTCATCGGTAACCAACAGTATGAGGCAGGAACACATGCTGTTGAATTTAATGCAAACAACTTTGCAAGCGGCATCTACTTCTATCGCCTCACTGCTGAAAGCGTTGGCAAGGTGCTTACAGATGTAAAGAAGATGGTGTTGATGAAGTGACGTTCCTCCTGGACTTGGCGCGAGAAGCAAAGCTAAGTCCGCTTTGGAGGAACGTCATCCCGACACACGATGTGTGTGTGGAGGGATCCGAGACCGAGTTCAGAGTAGCCGTCAGGTCGTAGACCTGACGGCTGATCGGAATCTTCTGCTGGTGTCAGGACGCAAGTCTTCGCACCTTGAGAAGAAATTGCCCCATGGAAAACCAGAACCGAAAGGATATAACAATGGATGAGTGCGTTGGTAGTGTCTTGGCGACATTGGTGAGAGCACTGCCATAAGTTGTCAATTTTGCGACGTTCTGTGATGAAATAAAGTCTCATAATGCGGCGTTATGTAAAGTACGCACACTTCTCCAGACTTTGAGCGAATGATTTCTTGAAGAAAGACTCTTAGGCTGACCTAGGTTTTCGGGATGAAAATCCTACTTTACCACTGTCCCGCAGTTGAGACCCACTTGCGAGAGTGTTGCCTCCCACACTCTGCAAAACTCAGTTGTGGGATTTTTTGGGCCTGTTGGACCGGCGAAGCTAACTTCCCTTGGGTGTTGATTCTCTGAGGAGATTGGACTATATTTCTTGACAGTTTGCACCAGAAAACGGGCTGGATATTCACAGAGGATCATGGGAGAAATTGACAGCGTACCGAGTAAGCGAACAAGTCACACGAAAGCGGCTTATTTATCCCAACCTGGCCAAGGCTGGTTGGAAGCTTTCCGATAGAACTCAAGTCGACTTAGAAATTCCAGTTGCGGGGTACGATGCTATGCCGAGTGAAGGAATCACTGACTATTGTCTCTACTGTTCCAAGGATCTTTCAACGTCTTGGTGTGAATGATTACCGAAGCCGACACATGCCGTAAGTACGTACTCCCGAAGCTCACGGATGTCGGATGGGAGAGTGAACCCCATTCCATCACGGAAGAACGGACCTTTACCGATGGGCGGATCATCGTGACCGGCACGACAGTAAGACGTCAGCCACAGAAACGGGCTGACTACCTGCTTCGATATACGCGCGACTTCACCATCGCCGTCGTTGAAGCCAAGCCGACGTACAAGTCTCCATCCGACGGACTCCAACAAGCGAAAGCATACGCCGAGATCCTCGGGCTGAAGTTTGCTTACTCCACCAACGGGCACAGCATCATCGAGTTTGATTTCACAACGGGAAAGGAGTGCGAACTCTCATCCTTCCCCTCTCCCGATGAGCTCTGGGCCCGGCATCGCAACGCGGTGGCGATCGATGACAGCGCCGTACCGAACTTGCTGAGCCCGTATTACCACCTCAGCGGCAAAACTCCGCGCTACTATCAGGAGATCGCCATCAATGAGGCGGTGAGCGCTATTCTCCAGCGTAAGCGTCGTGTCCTGCTCACGATGGCTACCGGTACGGGCAAGACGGTCGTCGCCTTCCAGATCTGCTGGAAGCTCTGGTCTTCCAAGTGGAATGCCAAGGGCGATCGCACACGCAAGCCGCGCGTCCTCTACCTGGCTGACCGCAACTTCCTCGTCGATGACCCGAAGGACAAAATCTTTGCGCCGTTCGGCGATGCACGCCACAAGATCGAAGGTGGCGTGACCGTCTTTAGCCGCGAGCTTTACTTCGCGACATACCAGTCCATTGCGAAGGATGAACGCCGCCCCGGTCTCTATAGGGAATACCCGCGTGACTTCTTCGATCTGGTGATTGTCGATGAGTGCCATCGCGGCAGCGCCCGCGACGAGAGCAACTGGCATGAGATCCTCGAGTACTTCGAGCCGGCGTATCAGCTCGGCATGACTGCGACGCCGTTGCGCGACGAGAACCGCGACACACCTATCTCTACTTCGGCAATCCGGTCTACACCTACAGCCTTGTACAGACCGGAGAGATAGGTAACGGATGTTCGGGGACATGGGTAACACATTTAGGTTGAATGAATATCGGTATTGAGATTGATTTGTGCAATCTGTTCATGACAGAAAAAGACGTTGAACTGACCATCAATTGTGGTT
>JACOSY010000009.1 GCA_016178595.1 Ignavibacteria bacterium | reverse complement strand
TCAAGGACATCCTTTACTCCTGCTCTGGTGAATGGAATGCTTCCCCGTGCAGGATATAGGGAATCTTCCAGCAATTTTCGTTTAGATTTTTCCATGAGGCAATACCTCCGTTTTATTTAGATTTTTAATGAGTCAATGCGTTGATTTGACATTGCGATGGAGAACTCTTACATTCGACCTAATCAGTTTAGCTTAGTCTTAGAGTGGTCCCAATAACGTTTTGTTTATGGGACGTTTGCTGGGATGGTCGTGCGGAGGGTTTGAACAGAAGATATTATTCTTGAGACCCGTAGGACGAAACGACCAGCGTTTTCAATCTACGGGTTTTTTATGGGAGGGAGGAGAAATGTCTGAAGCGAAGCGGCAAGGATTGTTCGAGACGGTCAGGCGCGAGCTACGGCTCCGCAACTATAGTCTGAAGACGATAAAAGCATATATCAGTTCTCTTCGAAAGTTTGTACGGTATTTTCATCCCCGTCATCCACGAGAACTGATTGATGATGACATTCGAAACTACCTGCTTCATCTTCTCATAAAAGAGGAGCAAGCAGCGAGCACGGTGAATCAAGTATTCAATGCGTTACGATTGCTGTATGTCGACTTGTACAAACGACCGTTTGTCATTGGATCTCTTCCACGTCCATTGAAGGAAAAAAAGCTGCCGGATGTGCTGAACGAGGACGAAGTCAAACGGCTATTCGCATGTGTACCAAATCTCAAACACCGGACGATGCTCATGCTCGCGTACGGATGCGGATTGCGTGTCAGTGAATTGGTGAAATTACGGATAGAAGATATCGATGGACAACGAGGACTCATCCACATACGTGGAGCCAAGGGAAAACGCGATCGCTATACAATATTTCCCGAATCATTGAGGAAGCAGTTGCTTCTCTACTGGAAGAAATATAATCTTGGAACGAGCGGTTGGTTATTTCCCAGCCACACTGCGGATCATCATTTGGCAGCTCGCAGTCTTCAGGCAGTTACTGAACGCGCTGTAAAGGCAGCAAGAATTACCAAGCCGGCATCGATGCACACGCTCCGGCATTCCTTTGCGACGCACTTGCTTGAACGTGGCACCGATCTGCGTTATATTCAAGCATTGCTTGGGCATCAAAGTGTAAAAACGACTGAGATTTATACGCACGTAAGCAACCGTTCGTTGGAGCGAATCCTCAGCCCCCTCGATTTCCTGATTATGGATAACGAACATCTTCCCCCCGATCCAAAGCATAAATTGTTCACCCTTGTTCCGCTTGTTCGCTTCGCGAACGGCGCGGAACATCGGGAAGTACGTCAATGCGTGCCGTCGAATCGTGAGCAAGAACAGCTCACGTTCGCCCGCACTGCCGTACTTCCCGCGCGACGTTATGTGAAATTGGCTGAAACAATCATATGACTGCTAAATCTTTACTCGTTGAAATCGTAATTATTGGATTCCAAATTCTCACTTGGATTTGCTTACTCACCTTTAGCATAGCGGGTTATGAATGGATCCATTTTGAAGTTCTCAAGGACTGGATACCAGTTATATCTATCACGTTATTTGCGGTGTCCTATACTCTTGGACTTATTTTCGACAATTTTGTAGTGTCACCCTTTTTTTCTGGCATTCATCCTCTCCAAGTCATAAAGCGACACGGCAAACTGGAGTTTCCGGAAAAACCTCATTATATGATGTTATACATTCGTTGCTTTAATAATGATGTTGCACAATACTTGGACCGATTGCTCAATCAGGCCAGAGTGCTGAAATCAACTTCTGTCAATTTTATCATTATCATCGTTAGTACCCTTTTCTTTATTCTCAAAAGATTTCTCCCGATTTATAAGCAACTCCCAATATCCGAAAACTATTATTGGGGGATCGCTTATCTAATTATTTTCCTTATAGCGATCCCATTCACACTTTTATCAATCATGACCTGGCAGAGAACGCTGTTCAACTATTATGTTTCTCTGCTGGATGCATATAATATTCTAAAATCCAAGCAAGAGGCTCTTCAGCCAACTTCACATAACACACAAAACACCGACGCTGGAATTGGCTCAGTATGAAAAGCCTCGCTCAACATTTTTGTTCGCTGAGAATGAGATTCGTATGCTCACAAAAATGCTGCGGTGTTTTGCGACACGTTAGCTGCAACCGCACGCGATTAATTGAAGGTCCGTAGTACTATGCAAGACAAGTATGCCGGGGATGTCGGTGATTTTGGCAAGTTTGTGCTTCTTCGCCAACTCAGTCAGATCAGCAGCCGCCAGGTCCGATTGGCCATCAATTGGTACCGGACTGACAAAGTTGAGCAAGGCTCTGGAGATGGGCGTTACACTTCTTATCTCGACCCATCCTACTCGAAGTCAACAAAGTTCAGTGAATGTGACACAACCCTGTTTGGCATTCTAAAGAGAGTCGTCAATAACTCACGGTCCATTCATGCACTTGAACAATCGGGCATTTTACCAAGTCGGACAACTTTCTTTTCCAAGCCTCTCCCCTTCCAGGCGGTCCATCCAAGCCAAAGGGCCGTAGATAGAGAGAGTTGGTTCAGACAATCATTGTCTGTTTTTCAAACAGTCGATGTTGGGTTTCTCGATCCAGACAATGGGATTCAAACTCCCAAAGTCAAATCAACTCAAACTCGGTCTATCAAATATGCCTTACTGAATGAGATTCAAACTTACCTTCAGGCATGCCAGTTACTGATCGTGTACAACCATCGGGATAGAACTCCATCGGATCGATACGTCCAAAGGTTCACTCAAATTCGTGATCATATTGACCCATCAGCACAAATTAAGATCCTTCGATTTAAGAGGTTTTCTGTAAGAGACTATGTCTTCTTTTACAAAAGGTCATTTGCCGGAGAGGTTCATACACTCTTTCGGACACTGGCGGCTGCACCATTTGATTTTCTATTTGAAGAAGTGAAACTCAAGTAAGAGGGAATGCGGCTGCAGCTAACAGGCGTAACCACGTCGCTCCCTCTGTTGATAGGCGCGTCTGAAACGATGTTAAAAGCAACAGTTGAGGTCGCTCAACGGTTTTGCTCACTCTTGGTGTGCGGCTACGGCCGCGAAATGAATAAGTCATTTGTAGCGGCCTTCGCCGCATCGTTTTGAGTTCGCAAAACCGCTGCGTGGTTACGCCAAACGTTAAGCGCAATGCGCCACAGGCAACCTAATTCATCAACATTAAAAACTATTCGAGGAGAATTAACATGAAAGCTTTTGCTTTATTTTGTATGCTGGTAACCATAACCTCCGTAGCAAGCAGTCAACCATCATCGAGTACTGGGTGGTTTGTGCAAGTCGAAGGTGCTGGAGGCGTGCCGACAGGTAAATTCAATGATTTGACGAACGTCGGTTTTGCTGGCAGAGGTTCTCTTCTCCGCGCTATCTCAGATAATTTCGCACTCACACTTTCGTCAGGTTTTTTCCACTTTGGTGGTAAAGATTATTATGATTATGCATCGGGGCAGAGCTTTTCTACTGCTTACAATGTTATCCCAATCACGATAGGAGACAGATTCTTTTTCACCACAAGCGATGTCCGAGTCTATCAAGCAATAAACCTTGGTTTGTATCTGATAAACGAGAGTGCATCCACAAATGTCTCCGGTTATAATGTTACCATTAGCGACAACGCATCGAAATTCGGAGCAGAGCCTGTCGTCGGTATTCAATTCAGAATTGATGAAAAGATGACTATTGATGCGAACGCGAGCTACCCGATCATATTCAATACGTTTGACGGTGGATCGAGTCTCACTTGGTTTGGTTTCGGACTGGGGATAGAAATCGAGTTGTAACGGATAACCTCAGTGGCGCACTGCGCTTAACATACAAAACAACGACGTTGGTAATGGCTGGGAATGAAAAGCCTCACTCAATATTTTTGTTCGTTCACCCTTGTTCCGCTTGTTCGCTTCGCGAACGGCGCGGAACATCGGGAAGTACGTCAATGCGTGCCGTCGAATCGTGAGCAAGAACAGCTCACGTTCGCCCGCACTGCCGTACTTCCCGCGCGACGTTATGTGAAATTGTTTTGCCAGCCCAAGTGACAAATATTATTGTTTCAAGGAGAACAAAATGATTCGACGTATCAGTATGTGGTATCTTTGGCTTCTTCCAATATGGTTTCTTATTCTCGCCGGCGTATATCAATCACGAGGCCTAACAGTGCTGATTGTAGTTGGGATTTTCTATTTCGCAGCCGTTGTTCTTGCTGTTGTGAAAAATTTACGTACAGATGTAAAGTTGACATCCACACCGAGCCTGGCAGGACTTATTCTAACCCTCGGTGGTGCTGTAGTGTGGCTTTGCGGTAGTGCAGGACCTCCTGATTTCCAACACCCCGCAGTGTTATTCTTCAACAGCGGAGGGCTCCTCGCAGGACATTGGGTAGTGCTGACTGGATTTGTGATACTTACAGCTTCATTCTGGGATATTGCAAATCGTGGCCTTTTGCTTCTTGGCTTTATCAACTTCACCGTGTCAACGATCTTTTGGCTTGGCCAGAGAATGATACTGTGGTCAATCATGTCCTTGGCTCCAGGCGATCCAGATGTGGCAGCGCAGAGTTCCGAGTTGTTCAGGTTTCTTTATCAAGGGCGGTCTGGATTAGCCCTTGTGTACTTTGTGTCAGGATGCCTTGGTACGATGGCCTTCGGAAGAGCATTGTGGAAATGCGGATGGATTGGAAACAAATGGGGAACAACCATCATCGTTTTCAGCCTATTCTTAGCAATAATCGTATGGATTATGCCTTTGCCGCCAGCAGTTGTCTATTTCTTTCCTTATTTCATTGGTCTAATTATACTATTGCGATCAAACAGAGCCGAACCAGGGATATCATAGTGGCAGGAAAACAACTTCACATAACAAGCGTGTTTACGACGCTCACTTTCTTGAAAAGGAAATTGTTGAGTTCGCTCCATGCGGTTCTCTACTCACTACTACTTCTCTTATGAGATGCATAATATCAATAGTCCTTTTCCTGAGCACGACGGCAGTCATACTCGCTCAGCAATCTCCAATCCATATTGAGATCAGCAGTAGTATTGACACTTCTAACTCAGAGATTTCTCAAGTCATCCGACTTTTGGAAAGTTATCTCAACTCAAAACCTGACAGCCTTTATTTAAACCCTTATTGGGTTGAATCGGAACAGCATCAGTATAAGCCTTACGACCTCGTCGCCAACACATGGTGGTCAGTAAGCCAGTACGCCTGGTTGTCACACTGCAAGATCAACATCCTCAGCGTTTCAAAATTCGCAGATACGTTTGTCATACGAACAATGTTCTACAACTCGCCGCCCAAAGATTCGGGTAAAGTCAGTGTGATCATCATTTTCCAGACGGGAGCTCGTCTGGAAAATGGATCTTACAAGCTATGCAATGTCCTTCCTATCAATACTCGTTTTTGGAAAAAAGAACAAGTCGGCAGCATTAAATATATTTTTCCGCCGGACCATCAATTTAATCGTGTACTTGCAGAACGAATGAACCGATTTATCGATTCACTCGCTGCTGCCTGGCAGACGCCGGTTGCACCAGTAGAATACTATTTCGCTGATGACCTCGATCGCGTTGCCAAAGCTCTTGGATTTGACTACTACGCTGCGGAAGGCAACATCCGTGGGCCGGGCGGCTACACGGATGTTGCAAATCGAATTATATATGCAGGCGGTTCGGACGAGTGGTATCCGCACGAATTTGTCCATATCTATATCAACCCGCTCTTCCCCAATGCGCATCATTATTTTCTCGAAGGATATGCAACGCTAGTGGGAGGCAGTTCCGGTCACGATCTTTCGTGGCATCTCAGGCGAAACTATGAGTATCTCCATGTACACCCCGAAGTAAATGTTTTGACATTTAAGGGCGTAGACTTGCATGTATATGCTCAATATTTTATCGGTGGATTGCTGTGCAAAATGGCAGAGGAACAAGGCGGTATTCCGATGATTCGAAAGCTGATGACATACGGGAAAGAGGATGAAGACCTCTACCGTGCCATTCAGGACATATTTGGCATCGACAAGGAACACGTCAACGACTTCCTTAGAAAGAAACTCGCTGAGTATGCTACAAAATGAATCACAATTGGTGCGTGCCGCCACTTCACATAACACGGCAAACAACGATGCTGGAAATGTCATGATTAATAAAAGCCTCGCTCAATACTTTTGTTCACGGAAATGAGAATTATAGGTTCACAAAAGTATTGCGTTGTTTGCCGAGACGTTCCGCAGCCATGCAGCTTTGGCAGTAATACAAACAACATAATCACTATACACAATTCATTAGAGGTTACTATGAAAGCATTTCGTGTTCTATCAATCCTGATTCTCATCGGGGTCAACATTTCTGCCTTGAGTTATGCTCAAGAGCAGTCCACAGACAGGGTCTATCTGCTTCGGGTGGAATCAACCGATTCCCAGAACCCGCACATTCGATTTTCATCGGCATATGCATGCCAAACATCGAACGATTCTAGCCCACTCGTTATCGGTGAACAGGAAACACCGTTTGAGACAAAACTCTCCGGCTCCAACTTCTTGGGGATGTTCAAAGATGTTTCTGGTAAGAATAGTATCAAAGTCTCTCTCGTCGTGATGTACCCAAATGGCAGCAAGAGTTGCAGTGCGGAAAGCCAAGGGAATCTCAACATCCTTCATGCCGATCCAACGGGAATCGGAACTGGATGGCCGACTACCTCTGGAGACCTTGCAAGCCTCAAACAGTCATTTCACAGACATGATTCGAAGGAGAAGTAGGCTCAGAACGCTGCACGGCGGCTAACACGCCAAACAACGACGCTGGATGTGGCTCAGTTACTAAATGCCTCGCTCAACACTTTTGTGCACAGGAAATTCGTCAATCTGAGTGCACAAAAGTGCTGCGTTGTTTGGCGAAACGTTCCGCAGCCATTCGCTCGCGAGTGGTTGCGCAACCTCCCATAAGTTTGAGGAGGCAGTTAGTAAATTTCATTTTGAATTACTTATTACAGTGAATCTGTTCATCGAGCACATGCGCAACCACAAAAGATTCGCTCACTCATGAGAGCGCTGCGGAACATCGGGAAGCACGTCAATGCGTGCCGTCGAATCGTGAGCAAGAACAGCTCACGTTCGCCCGCACTGCCGTACTTCCCGCGCGACGTTATGTGCAATGCCCCACAATCCACAATTATCTAACAAGACTTCATCGAAAAGGAGTAACAGTAATGCAACGAACTACAAAATCTTGGAACCGTCATGTTGCCGTTGCCGCATTCCTTATTGCGACATCGTTCCTTTCCGGTTTCACATTTAAAACAATACTAACACAACGAGAGGAGACACAAAAAATGAAAAAGGTAACAGGCATTGGTGGCATTTTTTTCAAATGCAAAGATCCAAAAAAAATGACAGAATGGTATCAAAAACATCTTGGTTTAAACACAAACCCATATGGGGCAACTTTTGAGTGGTATGAAGGTGCAGACAGCACAAAGAAAGGGCAAACACAATGGACTCCGTTTCCCGAAACGACAAAATACTTTGAACCTTCAACAAAGGATTTTATGATAAATTACAGGGTTGAAAACTTGGAAGCACTTGTTGAGGAATTAAAAACGAACGGTGTAACCATTGTGGATACTATTGAAACTGTAGATTTTGGTAAATTTGTACATATCCTTGACGCAGAAGGAAACAAAGTTCAATTGTGGGAACCCAAAGATTGAGTTTGAAAAATTAGGTAAACAACTTGGTAGCAAGACAATAAAATAACGGACTGAAAAAGAACGCCTACCGCCAACAAGGGCTTGGTGAAAATTGCGGCTGATGAGCGAGAAGAAAGCCTGTCTTGGCAGACTGATAAGAGAACACTTGCAGTCGCTGGAACCTTAATGAATTGAATTGCGGCAACGGCCGTGGAAAATGTGGGGCACTGCACACGTTGGGCAACATTCGCTCGATCATAGAAGCGATCTCGCTCATAGGCGTTGCCCACACAAGAAAGGATCCAAACTTATGAAACGTATAATTTTGATCGCAGTTTTATCAACTGCGCTCGCTTCTGTACTTACTTGCCAACAACAGAATTACCAAGAATTAGTTAACCTGGCTGACAAATGTTACAACAATAAGGAGTATGAAAATTCCGGAGAATATTACGACAGTGCATTTACAATTCAACAAGGAACACTTTTTAGCTACTATAATGCTGCATGCTCATGGGCTTTAGCTGGGAACAAAACTAAAGCATTGGAATACCTTAACCAGTCAGCGGACCTTGGATGGCAATACATCGATCACCTGAAAAAGGATACTGATTTAAACTCTCTCCATCAGACTAAGGAATGGGCAGAATTAATCAACAAAGTTGAAAAGAAGATCGATGAATATGAATCTCATCTCAACAAACCGCTCATGCGAGAACTTGAAGCCATCAACGATTCCGATCAAAGAAACAGAATGATGATGGACTCAGTTCAGAAGAGGTTCGGTTGGGACTCAAAAGAGATGAAGGAACTTTGGAGCAAACAAAACAAAATTGATTCCTTAGACCTCAGCAGAATCAAAGAAGTCATTAAAGAATATGGATATCCAGGTAAATCGTTAGTTGGAGATCAAAGTTCGACTGCCTGGCTCGTCATCCAACATGCTGACCTCAAAACTCAAGAAGAATACTTGCCAATATTGCGGGAGGCTACCAATAAGGGAGAACTAAGCAAATCCTCATTCGCTTTATTAGTTGACCGGGTTAGAATGGGAAAAGGCGAAAAGCAATTATATGGTTCCCAGATTCAAATGAAAAACGGAAAATATGAGATCTATCCGATAGAAGACGAACCAAATGTTAATAAACGAAGAGCCGAAGTGGAACTTGGTCCATTGGAAGACTATGTGAAACAATGGGGCATCGAGTACAAGGTGCCGGCTGAAAATAAACATTAGCGATGCAGTGTAGGCAACTTCGCACAACAGCAGTAGCAACGACGCTCACGTCATTTGATGATTTTATAGACTTCGCTCA
Source organism: Ignavibacteria bacterium (assembly GCA_016178595.1). Taxonomy (GTDB): domain Bacteria; phylum Bacteroidota; class Ignavibacteria; order UBA10030; family SZUA-254; genus JACOSY01. The sequence continues at coordinate 29,657 of JACOSY010000009.1, read as the reverse complement.
ATGCTTTTGCTCACGGAGAATTTGTCATTTGATAGTTCGCAAAAGCACTGCGTTGCTACTGCGGACGTTGGGCAACATTGCGTTGCGTTCGCTTAGGAGTCTAACAATGAGATTGATCATCTTTTGGATATTGTTGGTGTTGCTCTCATCCACACTATCATACTCACAGGAACTCCAGACTATCGCGATCTCAGGGGCAACGCTTATTGACGGCACGGGCAAGCCGCCGCTGTCGAATGCCGCTGTCATCATAGAAGGAAATCGAATCTCAAAGGTCGGTACGACGGAAACTGTGCTTATTCCTCTCGGTGCCCAGCGCATCGATGCGGCTGGCAAGTTTGTATTGCCTGGACTCATTGATACTCACTTGCATCTCGAAATGGTTGGACTTTCCGATGTCGGAGAACTCCCCCCTCAGTGGAACAAACCAGAGAAGCTGCGGCAGTTGGTCCTAACCAACGTCAAGCTGAATCTGATTTCTGGCTTCACTACGGTCAGAGATCTGGCCTCAACGGATTTGGTTCTACAAGTTCGTGATGAAATCAATGCAGGCAGGATCGTGGGACCTCGTATCGTCGCAGCCGGGATGCAATTGGTCAAGAAGGATTCCACCGCGCAGAAGCAGCCAATCTTTTTGGAATACGATGGGCCTGATCGCGCAAGAGCAATGGTTCGATCCCTTGCAGCACTGGGCGTAGATGTCATCAAGATTCGCTTAACACACTCGCGACCGATTCCCTCGCTCGAAGAAGTTCGCGTCATTATTGAAGAAGCTCATCGGCTCGGTTTGCGGGCGACCGTTCACACCGATGTCCCCGCTGATGACCTTGTCAAGCTCGCTATCGACGCGGGGGCAGATGGAATCGAGCACAATGCTCCACTCCGCGCTAAGGACGAACAGATTCTAAAGATGATGGCTCAAAAAGGTATGTCTTTGATGGCTCAAAGCGGCGCATTCTGGCTTCAGCGAATCGACACTACGGCCCTCATCGATTCGCTCGATCCATCTCAAATGAAGCTCTATCCCGATGATGTCCTCTCCGCGCTCCATCAGGGCATCGATTCGGTGCACAGACAGACCCAGCAAATGAAGAACTCGGGTTGGGACGCAAGACGGCGTCAGGCAAGTTTCATCCAAGAAGTACGGCGTGCTCGTAATGCAGGAGTACTTCTCGTCTTTGGCACAGATTGCGGAGCTTACGGGATGGTACACGGACAGCAATACAAGGCTCTCTACGGGGAAAGCCAAATCGGCTCATCTCCGATGCAAGCCATCTTAATGGCAACAAGGGATGCTGCCAAAGCTCTTGGCAAGTCGAACGAACTTGGAACGATCGAAGCGGGCAAACTTGCCGACCTAATAATACTCAATGCCGATCCGCTCATCGACCTAAGGAACCTGCATCAAGTATTCCGTGTGATCAAAGATGGCACGGCGTACGATCCGGCGGAGTTGATCTCTGCGACGAAGTGAATGAACGCAAAGCAACGAACGCATAACAAGCCCTGAAGAAATAAATGTTTAGGCTCGAATCCAAATAAACAAACCTATTATGCGGAGATAGAAATGAAAGCCAAAGGAACCTACACGGTGAAGAAGTGGGAAGAGTTGAGTTATCAACAAATGACTCCTGAAAAGAAAATGACGAAAGCCTCTGTTGAATACAATCTCAGTGGAGAAATCGAAGGCAAGGCATCCGTCGAGTATCTGATGTTCTACAGTCACTCTGACCCGAAGGATCAACACAAATCCTCCGCTTCATACGTTGGACTCATATATTTTGATGGAACACTATCAGGAAAATCAGGCAGCTTTGTCCTCGAAGACAATGGCACGTTCGAAGGTGGAGTGGCAAAAGCGGCGTTGCGGATTGCCAAAGGCTCGGGCACCGGTCAGCTCGAAGGTATTCATGGCATTGGAATGTATCTGGCCAATCGAGAAGGTTGTCATTTTGAATTGGAATACAATTTCGACTGACGGCATCTGATTCAGGAGTGAATCGACGAGGATAGCATACGATGCCGCCGTGCACGAACGCATAACAGCCGTAAAAATGACGCACAGAGTTTTACATCGAAAAAGAAATCAACATCCGCTGATGAAGCTCAATACTTTTTGCTCACTGAAATGGCAATAAGATGTTCGCAAAAGTATTGCATTTTTACGGCACACGTTATGCGCAAGCAAAGATAAATATTGACAAGACGTTTTGATGCAAGTCTAATGAAAGGAATCTCACATGGCCAAATCTGCTAATCTAACACACCTGTTGCTACTTATGGTATTGTATGGCGTTATGTGGCCAAATCTCCTAGCCCAAGGTAGCGGGGAGACAACATCGCCGGCATCGACTGTGCACACACCCGATGCCGATCCTCACACACTATCAAAGGGCGATTCCACGGCGGTCAAAGACGCCATTGCGAAAGTCTATGCAGCATTCAGTGCAGGCGACGCGCAGAAATATCGAACACTCCTGACCGAAGATTACCTACTCCTCGAGAACGGCGAGCTCCTCGATATAGAGGGTGACGTCACAATGATGACGGCCCCGGATAGTGGTTATCAACGCAGCGATATGTTCGACTTCCGATCGGTAAAGATCCATGGCGATATCGCGTACGTTGTGTACTTCCTGAAGTCTGAGATAAAGGATCGAAAAGGGACTCGCAATCGCGAGTGGCTTGAGAGCGCAATCCTGCGGCACTCGGGTACAGGTTGGCGCTTAGCCCTACTACACTCGACGAGAATCACTAAGTCGGGTGGCTGATACGTTAGCGTTAGGTGTTTTCTCGTTCGTGATTTGGTATTGAACTTTGCCTGCGCATAACACTTTATAAAAGGTCAAAGTCCTGCCAAATAAGTGCGGGACTTTCGACAAGAGACGGAGATAACAATGCCCCAGTATAACTATTTCATCATCGGCGGAGGAATGACGGCAGACGCCGCCGTTCGAGGTATCCGAAGCGTCGATGCATCCGGAACCATAGGAATCATCGGCAATGAGCAGCACACACCGTACAAACGTCCGCCCCTCTCAAAGGCGCTGTGGAAAGGGGATCCACTCGAGAGTGTGTGGCTGAAGAATGCGAAGGATCATGCAAAAGTTTACACATCGCGAGCGGCAACCCGGATCGATCTGAAAGAAAAACGTGTTCTTGACGATCACGGCGACGCCTATACGTACCGCAAACTTCTTCTTGCAACCGGCGGCAGAGTGCGAACATTGCCCTACAGCGTCGACGGCATTATCTACTTTCGTACACTCGATGATTACCAGAAGCTCAGACTACGTTCGGAACAAGGAAACAGGTTTCTGGTTATTGGCGGCGGGTTCATCGGGTCGGAAATTGCCGCTGCGCTTGCGATGAACCGGCAACAGGTGACCATGATTTTCCCGGAAGATGGCCTCGGTGCGCGGGTGTACCCTCAACGACTGTCGAAATTTTTGAATGAATACTATGCATCAAAAGGCGTCGAGGTGCGTGCGAAAGAAGGGGTCGCCGGTATTACACGGCAAGGTGAAGCGTATCTTGTCAAAACTTCAAACGGAAAGGAGTTGCAGGCGGATACTCTTGTCGCCGGCATTGGAATACAGCCGAACGTCGAGCTTGCACAATCGGCTGGACTGAACGTCGAGAACGGCATCACCGTAAACGAGTTTCTGCAAACGTCGCATCCCGATGTTTATGCCGCGGGCGATGTGGCAAATTTCTTTAACCCTGCGCTCGGCAAGCGTATCCGTGTCGAGCACGAGGACAACGCCAACGTCATGGGCGAGCGTGCCGGAAAGAACATGGCTGGTGCAAACGAGCCGTATCATCATCTCCCGTTCTTCTATTCCGATTTGTTCGACCTCGGCTACGAAGCTGTCGGTGAGCTTGACAGCAGGCTTGAGATTGTTGAGGACTGGAAGGAGGAATTCCGCGAAGGTGTTCTCTATTATCTTGATAAAGAACGTGTCCGCGGCGTGCTGCTGTGGAATACGTGGGGACAGTTGGATAATGCACGCGCGCTGATTGCCGGGAAGGGTTCGTTTACTCCGCAGAGTGTGAAGGGGAAGTTACCGGCATGAGGGCGTTTGAAAAATAAGATCGGTCGAGAAGTCCGGCACGCCATTACTTCACGTCGTACGCAAGCGTGAAGAATTCTTCCTTCTCATGCGTGTGGATGCGAACGACTCCGGCGCGAACGAGCTGTACGAGTGTTCGCGAGGCGCGGCGGTCGCTGATGTTCACCAACCGACCGAACTCTCGAACGGTGATCCGTTCATTCTTCTCGAGGTATTGGAACAAGCGATGTTCGTTCTCGCCGATACTAAGCTTCAGTGGCGTCGCGTCCGGGTTTTCATTCTGTAGAATTTTTACCACTTCCCGGCTTGCCATCATCGTATTGTCGTTGACGCGGATATAGACACGCGTGCTTTCGCCGTTCACGCGTTCTTGCTCACCAAGAAAATAGTGCGGTTTCGTCCTGCTCTCCCCAATCCGGCAAACGATCACGTCGCGCCCGTCAAACGGCACAATATCGATCGTCGGGGAAATAAGCGGATCGCAAAAATCCCGTCCTGCAATTTCGATCAATTCGATTTCAGACTTCTCGCTTTCGACACCGACAATCGAGCCGTTATCGTCGACGCCAAAAAGGATCGTCCCGCCTTTTGTGTTGGCAAACGATATGATCGTACGGGCGATCTTCTCAGCCGACGAAATCCGTCGCTTAAATTCTATTTCAAATCCCTCTCCTTCTTCGATGAGGAGATTGACGTCGTGAAAATTCATTGTCGAATACTCAACCTTCCTGTGGATACGGCGCTGCTCTCGCAGATCGTTCTACCGATGACCGGTTATCGATGAAAAGAGATCGGTCGTACTTATCGTTCCTCACTCGACGGGTGAGAGTCCAGGTACTGTTGAAGAATCAGTGCGGCAGCCATTTCATCAACGATCCCTTTTTGTTGGCGCTTCTTTTTCTTTACACCCATAGTATGCATGGTTTGCAGCGCAAGTTTTGTGGAGAATCTTTCATCACAACGAACAACCTCGCGATGAAGTTCCCGCGTGAGCCGTTGGATGAATTCCTCAACTTCTTTCGCTTTGAATCCTCTCTCTCCTTTCAGATTCAATGGAAATCCAACGACAATTCTTTCGACATCGAACTCGTCTGCCAGGCGTTGAATCTCACCGAGTGCCCGCGGTGAGTTCTCGATAACGGTGACTCCCCGTGCTATGACGTTCAACGGATCGCTTACCGCAACGCCAATTCTCCGACTGCCGTAATCGATGCCAAGCAGCCGTTTTTTCAATGGCCGTTCCGCGGTTGTTCCGGTGGAAATGGACGTAGTTTTTGTTGCAGTTCTTTATCAAGCGGTTGTGCAAGCGGCTGTGAGAGGAATTTTTTCAGCAGCTTGCTCGGCTTGAAGTGCGTCTTTCGGCGCGATGGCACGAAGATGATCTCGCCGGATTTGGGATTGCGCGCTTTCGGTTTGGACTTCGTTGGTTTCACTTCCAGCACACCGAAGTCGCGAATCTCGATCCGCAAGTCCGGGTCGGCGGTCATCATAATATCCCTCAATGCAACAAAAACCCGATCGACCCATTGCGCCGATGTGTTGAGATTCGTGCGTGTCGTCGATGCAACACGCTTCACGATATCCCGTTTGGTATACGTCTTGACGCGTGGTGCATTTCGTTTCATTCGCTTTCTACTCCTACAATTACTCGACTAATCGTTCGGCACGGAATACTCCTTTGATCTTCCGGAGTTTCTCGATGATCCTGTCCAGGTGCTCGGTATTTTTCACGCCAAGCATGATGGTCCCTTCAAAGAGCGAGTCTTTTGCATCGATCTTCACGCCGCGGATATTCGTGTTCTGATATGTTGAGATCGAATGCGTGATGTCGTTCAGCATACCCGTTCGATCTTCGCCCGAGATACGGACGGCTGAAGCGTATTCCACACCGTTCGTGACAGGCCAGCCAACATCCACGATACGACTCGGATCGCTCGCCATCAACGATTGGAGATTTTTACACAATTTCAGGTGGACTTTTACCCCCTCGCCTTTCGTGACATAGCCGACAATCTCGTCGCCAGGAATCGGATTGCAGCACTTGGCAAAGCTGTGCAAGAAATTATCGCGGGTGCCGAAGAGCGTAATGCCGCTCGTGAGATTTCTCGCCGTGCTGATGAAGCGGTTGAAGATTCCATCGTTTTGCTCGTCAACGACCGCTTCTTGCCGAGGGTGTTTCATCTTCAGTTCTATTTCCTGTACCACCGCATCGGGATTGATTTCTTCCCTCTGGATCTTGAGGAAGAAGTCCCGCAGGTCGCCGACCTTGAATTCATGCACGTACTTCATGAGATCATCGTCGTTAATATGGAGCTTTGCTTTCTTGAGCTTTTTCTCCCACAACTCACGGCCATTTGCAATTGCCTTGCGCTCCTCTTCCTTGATCCATTTCCGAATCTGCGACTTCGCTTTGTGTGTAACGACGAACTGCTCCCAGTCGGCTTTGGGCATCTGATGCTTTGATGTGATAATCTCGACCTGGTCGCCGCTGCGAACGGGAGTATCTAACGAGACGATACGACCGTTCACCTTCGCGCTCAAGCAGTGAAAGCCGATGTTTGAATGGACGGCAAAGGCGAAATCGACTGGTGTGGCACCTTGCGGCAAAATCTTCAGCTCTCCCTTCGGTGTGAAGACGTAAATCTCGTCCTGATAGAGGTTCAACTTGAAACTCTCCAACAGTTGCTTGTCGACTGCCTCCTCGTCGGCATGTTCGAAGATCTCACGTACCCAGGAGATCCAGTTTTCGAGCTCTTCATCGAGCGTCGACAGGTTCTCTTTGTATTTCCAGTGAGCGGCGACGCCCTTCTCGGCAATTTCATGCATACCGCGTGTGCGAATCTGCACTTCAACCATCTTTCCTTCGGGTCCAACGACGGTAGCATGAATGGATTGGTAGCCATTCTTCTTCGGCACCGAAATGTAATTCTTGAATCGCTCCGGGATCGGGATGTAAATCGACGAGAGTATTCCATAGACCGTGAAGCAGTCGTTGATATTCTCTGTGTCGAGCACGATGCGCACGGCAAACAAATCGTATACTTCGTCAAAGGGTTTGTTCCGATTCACCATTTTGTTATAAATACTGAAAAAGTGTTTCGGTCTTCCTTCGATTTCAAATGTCATCCCTTCATCATGCAGCCGCTTCTCGACCGGCTGGACGAACTTCCGGATATAGGATTCTCGTTCTTTCCTGCGTGATTTTAGCTTGTGGGCTATTTGTTCGTACTCTTGCGGATGGAGATACTTAAATGCAAGGTCTTCAAGCTCCCATTTGATTTTCGCCAATCCGAAGCGGTGCGCGAACGGTGCATAAATATCGAGCGTCTCTTTCGCCATCCGAAGCTGCCGCTCCTTCGGAAGATACTCAAGTGTCCGCATGTTGTGCAATCGATCTGCGAACTTCAGAAGAATGACGCGAATGTCGTTCACCATCGACAGCAGGAGCTTGCGATAACTTTCGGCCTGGGTTACTTCGTGACTCTTGAAAATGTCGGAGATTTTGGTTGCGCCATCGACAATGTCGGCAATCGTGCTGCCGAACTCCTGCCGAATATCTTTGATCGTGAAGACGGTATCTTCGGCAACGTCATGTAACAACGCGCTGGCGACAGAGACGTCATCGAGCGGGATTTCTTTTGCGACCACCATTGCAACTTCGTACGGGTGGTTGAAGAACGGATCACCGGATGCGCGAATGTCATTCTTGTGAGCCTCGACGCTGAACTCAAATGCCTTGCGAATCAAATCTTCGTTGACTGTCCGAAGATTCTTCCGGCATATTACGAGGAGGTCATCGAGCTTCTTCTTGTAGATGCCGTTTTTCATGGAGACGTGCCGAGTACTTCATTTGGAGGAAAGCATAAATCCAACAAAATCCTAAAGTTGCTCTCTTTCAATATACGGGTGGAGTTCATAAATGTCAAGGACTGGCTGAAGAGGAACTTTGACATTTTCGATAACCTGTAGATTACGCATAACAAGACTGCAATCCGCGTCACAACAAGTACGAAAGAACCTTGCATTCCACCGATCCAAACATTATCTTGAGCAGGTATTTTACGGATGTACAGCGAACAGATAGATTATCAGAGGTCATCGTCGTTCTTATGCAAATTACGAAAAGCTCCATCCTCGTCGCCGACGATGAGGACAACCTACGAGCCGCTTTGAGTTATGAGCTGGAGAACGCAGGCTATGAAGTGACTGCGGCCTGCGATGGCGATGAAGCGATCGCCGCTCTCAAAGCAAAGAAGTTCGATCTCGCTCTGCTCGACATCAAGATGCCGAAGATGGATGGAATGCAGGTGTTGAAGTACATTCGACAGGAAGTTCCGGGCACGAAGGTCGTGATGCTCACCGCCTACGCCGACCTCCGGCACGCCATTGAATCGAAAAAGAATGGCGCTGATGACTTCATGAGTAAGCCATATGCCATCGAGGATTTACTCATGACCATACAGCGACTGCTCAACAGTTAAAAAAGAACCTCTCCCTATTCCGCTGTCCCGAAAATCCTATCGCCCGCATCGCCAAGCCCGGGCAGGATATATCCCTTCGCATTGAGTTCGCGATCGAGAGAACAGGTATACATTTTTACATCCGGATGAGTCTTCAAAAGCAATCGTACTCCTTCCGGTGCGGCGACAAGACTGACAAAGCGAATCTTTCTCGCACCTTTACTTTTCAGGACTGAGACGGCGGATGTTGCACTGCCTCCAGTCGCAAGCATCGGATCGAGGACGAGGACAAGAGCATGGTTCAACTTGCTCGGAAACTTTAAATAATAATCAACGGGTTGGAGCGTTACCTCGTCCCTATACAGCCCGATGTGACCGACCCGTGCATCGGGCAGCACTTCAACAAATCCTCCCACCAGTCCGAGTCCCGCACGAAGTATTGGAACAAGTATTATCTGATCGGTGATTGTGTAGCCGGTGGTCCGTTCCAGCGGCGTCCTCACGACGCTTTTCTTGATTGCGAGATCGCTCGTCACTTCGTAGGCCATCAGGCTCGCAGTACGGCGCAGCACTGCACGAAACGTGTGGCTCCGGGTGTTCTTATCACGGAGAATGGTAAGGTCTCGTTTCACGAGCGGGTGATCGATGAGAACAAGGTTTTTCATAGATCGTCAATTTCAAATAGTGACTGAAAGTGACCGGCGTTCACTCGTCAGTAGTTTTTTTGTCATCAATGACTTGTCAGCTCCGATCAAGTTTTTTCTGCGCTTGATTGGCGGCAACAAGTATGGGATCCCACAACGGAGCGAATGGCGGAGAGTATATCAAATCTAATCGTACAATGTCATCGATCGTGAGTTTTTGCTGGATGGCGACACCCAGGGTGTTTGCGCGCAGAACAGCTCCATCCCCGCCATAGACGTTTGCCCCGAGAAGCCGGTTCGAACGTTGATCCAGTATGAGTTTGACAGTGACCTTCTGCGCATTCGGCATGATGCTCACTTTGGCGTATGCTGTAACGACCTCTGTCACGACAGAGAATTTTGCACTCTTCGCTTCCTCGGTGCTCAGTCCTACTTGTGCAACTTCGAGTCCGAAGATTTTTACTGCGATTGCGCGGATTGCTCCTTTGAATGTCGCCCTACCGCCGGCTGCATTTTCACCTGCAACCCACGCTGCCCGGCTGGCGATAGTTGCCAGAGGCAAATACATCGGTTTACCGGTGACGATGTTCTTCACCTCGCAGCAATCTCCCGCTGCGTAAATGTCATCGACATTCGTCTGTTGCCGTTCGTCCGTTAGTATTCCCCCAAAGGATCCGGTTCGAATCTTCGCGTCGCGCGCAACTGCGGCATTCGGCTCCACACCGAGTGAGAGGATGATGAGATCGGCCTCGAACGTTCCACGGTTCGTCACGACATGTTGGACTTTTCCGCCATTCCCCGTAACAAGTCCTTGCACCGCTGCATTGGTAACAAACTGCACTTGATTCTTTTCTAACTCTTCGGCAATGCGCTCACGCGTATCCAGTTCGAGACCCGCCATCGGTAACCGGTGCCGGTGGATGATGGTCACTTCCATGGCGCGCGTACGCAACGCTTCCGATATCTCCATGCCGATGTAGCCGCCTCCAATGATGACAGCTTTTGTCGGCTTCTCGATCCGGATGAAATTCAGAATGTTCAAGGTGTCTTCGCGAGAGCTGAGATGAAATACATTTCGTGCATTTTCATTCTCGAGATTGAGACATCGGGGCTTCGATCCTGTCGCTAGGATTAGCTTGTCATATTCGTATTCGTCGACGGAGTGATTTCGCAGGTTGCGAACAAGAAGCTTGTGCTGAGAGGGAACAATTTTTTCGACATAATGGAGGATTTTAACGTTAATCCCTTTCTTCTCGTGAAGTTGTTCGGGAGTATACGCGACGAGTGTTCGCTCCTCCTGGATGATACCGGCAATCGCGTAGGGCGCTTCGCATATCCCGTAGGAAACTGTTTCTGCGGCCTCGAAGAGCGTGACCTCAACCTTGGGATTGATGCGCACGGCCTTTGCTGCAGCGCTGGGCCCGGCGGCAAGCCCACCGACGACAAGGATTCGGCGCTTCTTCATGGGTGGTGTTGCGGCATCAGACTATGCTTGTTGTGCATGCGAAGTGCATCAGTGCTTCTTGCGGAAGAAGAGCGATACCGGAACACCGACAAAATGGAAATGCTCGCGCAGCCTGTTCTCAAGAAAACGCTTGTACCCATCGTCGATGAGCTTTGGCTCGTTCGTAAAGAACGCGAACCCGGGCGGCTTTGTTTTTACCTGCGTAACGTAGTTAATCTTAATTTCTTTGCCGGAAGCAGCGGCAGGCGGTTTCACCGCAATTTCTTTCAGCATCGCGTTATTCAGTTTGTTCGTCGAGATGCGCTTGTTCTGCTCGGCGTTCACCATCTTGGCAAGCTCGATGATCTTGTAGACGCGTTGCTTTTCGAGGGCAGAGACAAAAATGATCGGCACGTAATCGTAGATACGCAAGAGGTTTCTGATGGCGGTTTCATACGCCTTCGCTGTTTGATCGTCCTTGGGAACAATGTCCCACTTATTCGCCACGAGCACGGCACCGCAGCTCCGTTCGGCAATGCTCTCTAAAATCCGGAGATCCTGCCGATCAATTCCGGCAGCAGCATCTACCACGCACAGCGCAACATCGCAGCGATCGATACTCTTCAGTGCACGCAACGTACTGTAAAACTCTACACTTTCCTTCACGCGGCTCTTCCGCCGCAATCCGGCAGTATCGATGAGGAGAATCTCTTCGTTATGGTATTTGAGGATGGAATCGATTGCATCGCGTGTGGTTCCGGGAATATCGGTGACAATATTTCTCGTCTTTCCAAGGAGTGCATTCACGAGCGACGATTTCCCAACGTTTGGCTTCCCAACCACCGCCAGCTTCAACCGTTCATCTTTCTCGCTGCTGCTCTGTTCGCCGTTTCGTAAGAAGTCCTGGGTGACTGTGTCTAGAAAATCTCCGATCTTCCGTCCGCCAAGTGCGGAAATAGTGACAGGTTCACCAAGGCCAAGCCTGTAGAATTGTGCAGCGTCGATCTCCCGATTGTCATTATCGACTTTGTTGACAACGAGGTGAACTTTCTTGTTGGATTTTCGGAGGATGCCGGCAACCTCTTCATCCAGCAGTGTCACACCAGCGATTCCATCCACCATGAAAATGACAACGCTCGCTTCGTCGATGGCGATCTCGGCCTGCTCGCGGATGGCTTGTTCGAACAAATCTGTCGAGTGTGGGACGTAACCACCTGTATCGATGAGGGTAAATATCGTGCCGGCCCATTCAGTGGTACCGTAGTGACGATCGCGGGTGACGCCCGGCTGATCGTGCACGATTGCCTCGCGCGTACCGATGATGCGATTGAAGAGCGTAGATTTCCCTACATTTGGTCTTCCAACAATTGCGAGAATCTTCGTCATAGTCGTCCCGCCATCATAATACGAATTTCCAACCTGAGTATCAAAGGTGCAGACGATCAGTCGGCGCGGGCGTACTTCCAAACAGTGCCGAGCTGCTCGTTGAATTTATCAAAGCCACTCGACTTGCTGATGTACGCAACAGCGCCCGTTTGGAATGCATACGCGATGTCTTCTTCACGATCGGAGGTACTGACGATGACAACTGGAATCTGTTTGAGTGATGCATCCTCCATGATGACCTTCAGAACTTCGCGGCCGTCGCGTTTCGGAAGATTGAGATCGAGAAGGATGAGGTGGGGACGCGGCGATGCAGCGCTATCGCTATAAGCATTCTTTCGATAAAGATAATCGAGCACTTCCTGCCCATCGCGCACGACGATGAGATTTGCTTTCACATTGTTTCGCTTCAGGACATACTCCGTGATGCGCTGGTGAGCAAGATTGTCTTCGACAATGAGGATGTTGAGGCGAGATGGATCCAATGGCAATTGCGGATGTTGGAGTTTAGATTTTGGATTTCGAACTTCCGCTCAATCCGCACTTCGCAATCCGAAATCTGTATTGTCGGGGCGGCGAGATTTGAACTCGCGACTTCTTGGTCCCGAACCAAGCGCTCTAGCCGGGCTGAGCCACGCCCCGTAAACGATGTTAAGATACAAAAATTGATAAGAATATCAAAGTGAGAACTGCTAAAGAAGGCGGAGTGAAAAGGCCAATCCCATGACAACCACAAAGCCGGCGACTATTTTCTTGAAAACCAACGAAGAAAAATGTTGAAGCAATCGCTTGCCGACCAATGTCCCGGCAAGCGCAATGAGGACAACAAGCGCGATATTCCAGGAAATGGATGCGAAAAATTCACGCTGTGTCGTTAGATAGATCGGGATTCGCGTCGCGTCGATAAACAGGGCAATGATTGTTGCCGTCGCAATGAATGCTTCTTTCGAAACATTGTAGTTGAGCAGGTATGCAGATCGAATCGCTCCTTGATTGCCAACCAATCCGCCGAGAACGCCTGAAAGTAATCCACCGATCACGTCAACCTTCCGTGGGAACGTGAAGCTCATTGATTTCGGGAGAAGCTCCCCCACACCCAAGGCAACAAGCACGATGCCGAGGAAAATCTTAAGCGGTTGGGAGTACAGATACGATTGGAGAAGCGCGCCGATCATCGCGCCTGCGATACTCAAGACACCAAAACGCTTGACGATACTGAAATCGACGTGTTTTCTAAACAGCACAAACTTGAACGCATTATTGAAAAAGTGCACGATTGCAACGAGAAGAATCGCGAGCTTGACATCGAAGGCGAGCGCGAAGACCGGTGTAAGGATCGTTCCAAGTCCGAAACCCGCCAGAAGCGTTACAAGTGACGCAAGAAACGTAATGATGTAGATGATATAGTCAGGCATGGGCGTAATTGAAAAAATATTTTTCCATGGCTTTCGCTGTCGCCGGGAATTCCTCTTCGTCCTGAACGTCGAACCACTTGATCCGTGCATCTGCACGGAACCACGTGAGTTGCCGTTTTGCATAACGACGCGTATTACGCTTGATAAGCTCGATCATCCGTTCATAATTGATCTCATTGTGGAAGTACCGGAAAACTTCGGCATAACCCGTTGTCTGCAATGCGTTCAGTAGCGGAGTGTAACCATGTTCACGCAGCCACTCGACCTCCTTCACCAAACCGTCGGCTATCATCCGGTCGACGCGATCGTTGATTCGCTGGTAGAGTTTTTCCCGATCCCACCGCAATCCGACAAGAACAGACTCGAACGAAATGTCGATCTTCCTCTTGTGAAGCTCGGAAAGTGAGATACCGGTAAGCGCGTATATTTCAAGTGCACGAACGATTCGTTTCTTGTTACCGGGTCCCATGTGTGATGCAGCGTCAGGATCTACCTTTCTCAGTTCCTCAAGAAGTTTTTCCGCCCCTTCAATCTGCAACCGATGATACAGTTGCTTTCGAACCAGCTCATCCGCACCGGGACCTTCGAAGAATCCATCAATCAATCCACGCACATACAAGCCCGATCCTCCAACCACGAATGGAACTTTTCCACGATGCAAGATATCTTCGATGATCTCGCGACCACGAGCTCCAAATTCTCCGGCATTGGAATCGCGATCGGGAGAAACCTCATCGACGAAATAGTGCCTGGCAGTTCTTCGTTCGTCTGCCGTCGCTTTAGCAGTTCCAATATCCATATGTTGATACATCTGGCGGGAATCTGCAGAAATGATTTCTGCATTGATCCGTGGCGCGATGAGAAGGGAGACTGCCGTTTTCCCGGAAGCAGTCGGACCGACGAGGACCAGGACACGGCGGGAGCGTTTCGTCGACAAATCCACTGGCAAAGCCGAGCCTGTTTGTTAGTTTCGATTGGGATTTCGATTCACTTCCACCCTCCCTTTCCAATGAGTGGAACGAACTTGAAGCCGGCAACGATATTCGTCTCAACGTGTTGACCGCATCGACGGATGACGTGAAGATTTTGGACTTCCATGTTTCCGATGGGAATAACGAGTAATCCACCGTCCTTGAGTTGGTCGAGGAGAGGCTGCGGTACATCCGGTGCACCGGCAGTAACGATGATGCCGTCGTACGGTGCGAATTCTTTCCACCCGATCGAGCCGTCGCCGCACTTCGAGGCGATGTTATACCGGTGCTTATCGAACTTCTTCCGTGCCTCGGTCAGGAGATCCATGTGGCGTTCAATGGTGAAAACCCGCGCGTCTATTTCGGCGAGAACAGCCGCCTGGTAGCCGGATCCGGTACCGATCTCGAGGACCTTCTCTCCTTTCTGCACATCAAGAGCCTGCGTCATAAACGCAACGGTGTATGGTTGAGAGATTGTCTGCGAGCTGCCGATGGGCAAAGCAGAATCTTCGTACGCACGATTGATGAATGCTTCCTGAACGTACTCGCGGCGATCGACCGATAGCATGGCTTTCAGCAACCGTTCATCAGTAATACCGCGCTGGCGCAGCACATCGATCATCTCTCCGCGCTCCGCGTCGATACGGCGTACCATTTCGCGATCACGTGTTCCCCCATTATCCTTGTGCGGGCGAAGCGGATTACCCATGTGATTTCAAAATACTCCAGATCGATTTTGCCGAGTTATCACCCATCGTCGAAAGACGAGCGTGAAGTTCATTCCGTAATTCGTTCGGTGTGAGACCGCGCACCAGGATTCCATTGTCGGCAAGTGAAATTATTCCGGTTTCCTCAGAGACAATGACGGAGAGAACATCCGCCTGTTCGGTGATGCCAAGACCTGCACGATGACGCATGCCGAGGACGAAGTCTCCTATGTTGGATGTTTGCGAAAGCGGCAATGTTACTCGCGCTGCCTCAATGACACGGTCGCGCACGACAACCGCCCCATCATGTAACGGAGACTTCGGATTGAAAATGGAGACAAGTAATGGCCGGCTGATTAACGCTTGCAGTGGAAGTCCCGTCTCGACAAATGTCCGAAGCCCCGTCGCGCGAACGACAACCACAAGGAGCCCATGATGTTTGCGTGCAAGTTCTGCGACAGCACCGACGATCTCGTCGATCGACTCTTGGACGTCAAGCCTTAAGAACATGCGCACAACTCTGTTTCTGCCTACCAGCACCAGCAATCGTCGAAGCTCGGGCTGGAAGAGAACGATGAACGCGATTACCCAGATATCGGTGAGAGTGCGGAGTATCCAGTTCATCGCTTTCAGGTTAAGCGCCTGCGTAAGGAATGAGAATGCTATAATCAGGATGAGGCCAATGAAGATCTGTGCGGCAACGGTTCCGCGCATCACCGTGTAGAGCTTATAGAAAATGAACGACACCAGTGCAATGTCGAGAATATCGACAATGCTCACGGTAAGGAATCCGATTCTAAAGAGCTCCATTATATCACAGCACCAAGTAAAAAGACAACAAGATCAATGCGTATGCAAGTGATTGAGAAATTAGCGTCGAATCATACGACAACATATCGCAAATCAAATGTTCATGATGGATGATGAATGTCGCATGATAGCATCGACAACTGTTGCAACTCGCTTCATCTCTTTCACATCGTGTACGCGGACGATATTGGCCCCGTTCGCGATCGAAACTGCAATAGCAGCAGCCGTTCCTTCCACGCGCTCGGTCACGGGGAGGTCAAGTATCTTACCGATGAACGATTTGCGTGAGGGGCCAACGAGCACGGGATAGCCGAATCGCTCAAACTCCTTCACGTTCTGAAGAATATCAAGATTGTCTTCGAGGCGCTTGCCAAAGCCGATACCGGGATCGACAACGATCTGTTTGATGCCTGCGCTTAGCGCTCGTTCGATTCCTTCTTGAAGATACAAACAAATTTCCTCAATAACATTTTCGTATCGGGGATTCTTTTGCATCGTCTTCGGTGTTCCTTTGATGTGCATCAAAATAACTGAGGCAGAATGGCGAGCAATGACGTCCGCAAGTTTGGAATCGAAATGCAGTCCGGAAATATCATTGACAATGACAGCTCCGGCATTGAGCGCTCGCTCGGCTACTGCTGACTTGTACGTATCAATCGAGATCGGGACGGTCGTCGCTTTCGCTAATCGTTCGATCACGGGGAGAACCCGGCGAAGTTCTTCCTCCAACGGAAGAGGCTCGGCGCCGGGACGTGTCGATTCACCACCAACATCGATGAAGTCTGCACCATCTTCGACCATCTGCAAGCTGTGTGACACCGCGCGCTCGACATCGTCGTACAGCCCGCCATCCGAAAATGAGTCAGGTGTGACATTGAGAATACCGATGATGTGCGTGCGAACAGCAAGATCGTACTGCACCGCGCCGTATGTATGGACCACGATTGTTCGAATGAATCTACAGAAATGAAAAGGGTATCCAGGAAGGATACCCCGCAAGATTACGACTTGCTTTTTGCGCCGGCCTTCTGTGTTTTGCGCTTGGCCTTCGCACGTTGAATGGCTTTGCGATGCTTCTTACGAGCATTCACACCTTTCTTGTTCATAGAACTCCTTTTGATGGTGATACGATGATTACGGTTCGCTGCACGAGTGATAAAAACCGCAGTGCGGACAGATCAATTTGCATTTCCGTCCCTCTAATTTTGTTCCACAATTCACACAGTATTGCCAGTAATGATCACGCGGCAATTCTGTTGAAACTTTTTCCACGCGAACCTGTTGCGAAGACATGTTTTTGTTATCCGAAACGTTCATGTGTGATGAAAATAGACATTTTTCTGAACTGAAGCAAGAGCATGGACAATCAGAAGGATGTTTGCATAACGTCTCTGCCTTCAAGCCTGCCGGAGAAAAGAATACCCGCTATGAGATGTTTTGAGACGGGATGAGCCATGATACGACGGAATAACAAAAGGTCGGCAGAGTGCCGACCTTGACCAAAACTACATCAACGATATGACTTATCGCGATGCCAAATACAGGCGCGACACTTCATCCCAGTTCACCACATTCCAGAACGCGGCAACATATTCGGGCCGGCGGTTCTGATACTTGAGGTAGTAGGCGTGTTCCCACACGTCGAGGCCGAGGATTGGCGATCCTTTCGTTTCGGCAACGTCCATCATCGGATTATCCTGGTTTGGCGTCGATGCCACAGCGAGCTTTCCATCCTGCTTAATCAGCCATGCCCATCCGGAACCGAAACGCGTGATGCCTGCATTCGAAAATTGCTCTTTGAATTTATCGAAGGAAGTGAAGTCGCGGTTGATTGCATCGGCGAGTGCGCCGGCTGGTTGTCCGCCTCCGCCCTTCTTCATCAACTTCCAGAAGAGCGAATGGTTGTAATGCCCGCCGCCGTTGTTGCGAACGGCCGGGGCGAGCTTCGAAACAGTTTTCAGAATCTCTTCAATCGACTTTGAGGCCCACTCGGTGTTTTCGGTTGCCTTGTTCAGGTTCGTCACGTAGGCAGCATGGTGCTTGCCGTGATGAATCTCCATCGTCATCTTGTCGATGTATGGCTCGAGCGCGTCAGTGGGATACGGTAATTCCGGTAATGTGAATGGCATACTCTTTTGCTCCTGCGTTGTTTGAGAAATAATGGTTGATGATAAGACTGACTTGAAGGGGATCATCGTGCTGACTCCCCGATGATTGCTGAATGAAGAAATATTCGACGTTTCATAGAAATAATAGGATGTTATGGCTCATTGGATTTCGTTCGTACTCCTCGATGAAGTTCATTTTCCCTATACAGCATCGTATTTTATTGCAGAGGGTTCTTGTCGTCAGAAGGCTCGGTATATGATCTCTTACTAAGCGACGGACGGGTTATCTCTCGCCGAAGCTTACCAGCCACACTCGACGCCATCTAATGTTATGCTCAACCGTTTCATAGTCCACCCTCCAATTACAATATACTCATGCGACTTACGCACTGAACGAACTGCCGCAGCCGCAGGTCTTCGCCGCGTTCGGGTTATTGAAGACGAAGCCTTTCCCGTTCAGTCCGTCTTGAAAATCCAATTCTGTTCCTGACAAGAAGAAGAGACTCTTCGGATCGATGAAAATAGTGACGCCATGCTGCTCGAACTTCTTGTCGGTCGGGCGTGCCTCTGCATCAAACCCGAGGACGTACGACAAGCCTGAACATCCGCCGCCTTTCACTCCGACACGCAGTCCGTGACTTTCAGGAATGTTGTTCTCTGCCTTGATCTTAAAAACTTGTTGTGCGGCTTTTTCCGTAAGAATAAGATCTTCTTGAAGCTGTGGCTTCTTTATCGTAAGAGTTTCTAACATAGTGGTATCCCCTTTGCTCTTGAACCCTCTCCCCTGTCTCCGACTTCGTCAGAGCCATCCCCTCTCCCAATTTGGGAGAGGGGATTATAGGGGTGAGGGTAAATTTAGAAAAATCCAAGTTCAAGTTTTGCTGCTTCGCTCATCAAGCTCGGGCTCCACGGTGGGTCCCACACTACGGCAATCTTCGCGCCGGTAACGCCGGCAACGGATTTCACTTTTGCTTCTACTTCGCCGGGCAACGACTGCGCGGCCGGACAGTGCGGTGATGTGAGCGTCATCTTCACATCCACATTGCCATCATCACCGACCTTCACGTCGTAAATCAATCCAAGCTCGAAGATATTGACCGGAATCTCCGGATCGAAGCATGTCCGAAGTGATTCGATCACCTGCGCTTCGATAATGCTCTTTTCGATTGAGCTCAGCGGCTGACGCTGTTGTTCCCCTGCGGGCGTCTTCTGCTGTTGAGTAAGTTCCGGCTGTGATAATTTATCGTTCATGCTATATACGCAATTTCCAATTCTTATTCAATGAAACATCCGGTAGAGCAGACATCCGAATCTGTCTTTTAGGGACAGGAATCCCGTCCTACTCTGTCGAGACTTTTTCTTCATTCGATTCCATTGCAGCGTAAAGGGTATGCCATGCAAGTATCGCGCACTTGACACGAGCCGGAAATTCTGAGACGCCTGAGAAGGCGGCAAGCTTTCCCAGTGTATCGAGCTCCTGCGTCGGATCCGGTTCACCTGTAACAAGTTTATGGAAAACTGCAAAAAGCGCTTCCGCTTCCGCCTTGGTTTTCCCTTTCACCGCTGCACTCATGACGGATGCCGAGGCTTTCGAAATCGCACAACCTGCACCCTCGAAGCTCACATCTTTCACCATATCGTCTTCAAACTTGACATATACCGTATAGCGATCGCCACAGAGTGGATTGTAACCTTCGACCGTGCGAGTCGCATCTTCCATCTTCCGGAAGTTGCGCGGGCTTTTGTTGTGATCGAGAATGACCTCCTGATATAATTCCCTGAGCGCAGACATCAGCCAAGCACCTCGATGACTTTGTGAATGCCTTTCGCAAGTACATCGACTTCTTCTTTCGTATTGTACATCGCGAACGACGCTCGTGCCGTTGCCGGAATCCCAAAGCGGATCATCACCGGCTGTGCGCAGTGATGGCCGGTCCGAATCGCAATGCCATCGTCATCGAGGATCGTTCCAATATCATGTGGGTGGATACCGTCGATCGTAAAGGAAAGCACGCTCGCCTTCTCTCTCGCGGTTCCAATAATCCGCACACGCTTGATATCGCTAAGTACATTCGTCGCATACCCCAGCACCTCTTCTTCGTGTGCAATCGCAGCATCGAAATCGATGCCGTTGATGAAGTCGATTGTCGCACCAAACCCGACACCGCCGACGATGTTGGGTGTTCCTGCCTCGAACTTGTGCGGGAGATCGTTATAGATCGTCTTCTCGAATGTGACCGACTTGATCATATCGCCACCGCCCTGATAAGGAATCATCTCTTCAAGTAATCGTCGTTTACCGTAAAGGATGCCGACACCGGTCGGACCATACATCTTGTGGGCGGAGAATGTGTAGAAGTCGGCATCAATGTCCTGCACATCAATACGCATGTGCGGCACAGCTTGTGCCCCGTCGATCAGCACGGGAACATCGTGACGATGGGCGATGTTCACCATCTGCTTCACGGGGTTGATTGTGCCGAGCGCATTCGAGACGTGAACGATCGCCACGAATTTCGTTCGATTGGTGAACATCGTTTCATACTCGTCGATGAGCAGTTCACCGTTGTCGTTCATCGGGATAACACGGAGCTTCACTCCCTTTTCATCCCGCAGCATTTGCCACGGCACAATGTTGGAATGATGTTCCATCGCCGAGATGATGATCTCGTCTCCCTCCTTGAGAAATCGTCGGGCATAGCTGCTCGCCACGAGGTTCACGCCTTCGGTCGTGCCGCGAACGAAGATAACCTCGCGATGATCGTTGGCATTGATGAAGTTCCGGATTTTCTTTCGCGCGGCCTCATACGATTGCGTTGCCTTATCGCTCAAGAAATGGACACCGCGATGGATGTTGGAATTTTCTTCAAGATAGTATCGATTCATTTCGTCGAGAACCACCTGTGGCTTTTGGCTCGTCGCAGCGTTGTCAAGATAAACGAGAGGCTTGCCGTTGACGACCTGTTTCAGAATCGGGAAATCTTCCCTGATCCGATGCACATCGAACGTTTTCTCAACATCCATTGGAACTACGATATCGTCGGAATGTCTCATCTTATTTCTGTTCTCGTTCCGTTTCCAACCGATCGTGAATCATCGCGTGCAAGTGATCGCGAAGCGGTTCGATGTTCAGCCGATCGACAACATCGCTTGCGAACGCGAAGATCAAAATGTCGCGCGCTTTACCGAGATCGATGCCGCGTGAACGAAGATAGAAGATCGCTTCCTCATCCAGCTGGCCGATGGTTGCACCGTGCGTGCATTTCACGTCGTTCGCAAATATCTCCAACTGTGGTTTTGTATCGATGGACGCTTCATCCGAGAGAACGAGGTTCTTGTTCGTCTGCTTCGCATCGGTTTTCTGTGCATCCTTCCGAACAAAGATTTTTCCGTTGAAAACCCCGCGCGACTTGCCGGAAAGAATTCCTTTATATAACTCGTGACTGTTACAGTGCGGCTGCGCATGATCGATCACCGTGTGGTTGTCGATATGTTGAGTACCGGTGCCGAGATAGAGGCCATTCACCGTCGATTCAATTCCCTCACCGCTGAGCACCGCAGTAATGTTATTGCGCGTCAGCAGTCCACCCATCGTAATGGCGTGCTGGACAAAATTGCTGTTGCGTTCCTGGTGGATATGGATCGTGCTCACATGAAAAGCTTGCTCGCTTTCGACCTGCAGCTTATCATGCTCGAGGACGGCATTCTCACCGACAACAATTTCCGACACTGCATTCGTGAAGTATTTATTGCTCGTAAGACTCACGTACGTTTCGAGAATTGCCGCCTGACTGCTTTTCCCGGCAATGATGAGATTGCGTGGATGCGAGACAAATGGTTCGCCGGGGTTTGTCGATATGAAGAGCAAATGAATCGGCTCTTCGAGAACAATTTTTTCCGGAATATGGACGAACGCTCCATCGCGGAGAAACGCTGTGCTCAGCGCAAGGAATCCGTTCTCTTCGTAGCGAGCGTGATGAGCAAGATGATTCTCAATAATTCCCGTGTCGTTTCGAAGTGCTTCGGCAAGACTTCCCGTGCGAACGCCTTTCGGCAGATCGGAAAGCCGTGAGAGCTCCTTTGAGAAATGTCCGTTCACAATGACGGCGAGGTTTGGTATGCCGAACGTAAACCGCTCGATATCTTCAGCGGTGAGTCCCGCCGATTTATATTCCAGAATCGGCTTGAAGTGCATCCGGGCGATCGGCGTAACATCCGTGTACTTCCACTCTTCATCGTGAGTTGTCGGGAATCCGATCTCCGCAAATTTCGCAATGGCCGCTCTTCGCATCGTATGAACGCTCATCTTCGCTTCGCCGTTCAAACTCTTTTCGAAGCGCTCGAAGCTCGAAAGGTACCATTCGTTTCGTACATTCATTTGTTGAGCCATCAGTGCATCATTCTCCTTACGCATTCACGACAGATTCATCACGCAGCCAATCGTAGCCTTTATCTTCAAGCTC
Source organism: Ignavibacteria bacterium (assembly GCA_016178595.1). Lineage (GTDB taxonomy): Bacteria > Bacteroidota > Ignavibacteria > UBA10030 > SZUA-254 > JACOSY01. The sequence continues at coordinate 7,179 of JACOSY010000009.1, read as the reverse complement.
AAGCGCCAATTGTTTACGACCGGATTTTACAATCCGTCCATCGACAAGCACATGAACATAATCCGGAACGATATAGTTGAGCAGGCGCTGGTAGTGCGTAACAACAATGGTCGAGTTGTCGGGCCGCCGGAGCTTATTGACACCATCAGCAACAGTGCGTAGCGCATCGATGTCGAGTCCCGAATCGGTTTCATCAAGGATTGCGAGCTTCGGCTCGAGCACCGCCATCTGGAAAATTTCATTTCGTTTCTTTTCACCGCCGGAGAAACCTTGATTCACGGGGCGACTGAGCAGCGTTTCATCCATCTCGACAAGCTTCGCCTTCTCTTTCACGAGTTTCAAGAACTCGATCGCATCGAGCTCTTCCAGTCCTTTATGTTTGCGGATAGCATTCAATCCCGCTTTCAGAAAATACGTATTGCTCACGCCCGGTATTTCGACGGGGTATTGGAACGCGAGGAAAATTCCTTCGCGCGCGCGAGCTTCGGGAGCCATCTCGAGGAGATCGTGTCCGTTGTAGATAATCTTTCCTTCGGTGACTTGGTACGATTCGCGGCCGGCAAGAACGCCGGCAAGCGTGCTCTTTCCCGAACCGTTCGGTCCCATGATGGCGTGAACTTCACCGGCATTCACCTTGAGATCGATGCCACGAAGAATTTCGTTGCCGCCAACTGACGCGTGGAGATTGATGATTTCAAGCATTGTTCGATCCTCCACTGACCATAAAACCCGGAAGACTACTTGTACCATACATCATCGGCTTTGGTACCGCATTGTGATCTAGTTGTTCTGCATGCAAATGAACGGTGAAGTTCTTCTTCTCTTCAACTCTCTCGCATCTCGCAAAGGAATAAAGTTCTAATCCATAACTGATGCTGAAAGCTCCAAGTCCACTCATTAGATAATTTTTCCGCCTCATTTACACTGCTCCTTTTTTCCTTTTGAATTTTTAATTTTGAATTGACCCTATCCAACACTACCTTCCAAACTTATCCCCAACAACTTTTGCGCTTCGACGGCAAACTCCATCGGCAGCTCGCGGAAGACTTCTTTGCAGAAACCGTTGACGATCATATTCACCGCATCTTCCGTCGAAAGTCCGCGCTGTTTGCAGTAAAAAATCTGATCCTCGCCGATCTTCGATGTCGAGGCTTCGTGCTCAATCCTCGCCGTGGTATTTTTCACTTCCATGTACGGGAACGTATGCGCGCCGCACTTGTCGCCAATCAGCAGCGAGTCGCACTGCGAAAAGTTTCGTGCGCCGGTAGCATTTTTCGCGATGCGCACCAATCCACGGTACGAGTTCTGTCCATGCCCGGCTGAAATTCCCTTCGAGACAATCGTGCTCTTGGTGTTCTTGCCAAGGTGAATCATCTTCGTTCCGGTATCCGCTTGCTGGTAGTTGTTCACCACGGCTACGGAGTAGAACTCTCCAACGGAATTATCTCCCTGAAGAATACAGCTCGGATACTTCCACGTGATTGCAGAGCCGGTTTCCACTTGCGTCCATGTGATCTTGGAATTTCTTCCAAGGCACTTGCCGCGCTTGGTGACAAAGTTAAAAATACCGCCGCGACCATTCTTGTCGCCGGGGTACCAGTTTTGAACCGTCGAATACTTGATCGTGGCGTTATCGAGAGCAACGAGCTCGACGACAGCGGCATGAAGCTGGTTCTCATCGCGCATCGGGGCCGTGCATCCTTCAAGGTAACTTACGGACGCACCTTCTTCGGCGACGATGAGCGTGCGCTCGAACTGTCCCGTATCCCGCGCGTTGATGCGGAAGTAGGTCGAAAGCTCCATCGGGCAGCGAACACCTTTCGGGATAAACGCGAATGATCCATCAGTGAAGACGGCTGAGTTCAGCGTGGCAAAAAAATTGTCGGTGTACGGAACAACAGATCCAAGGTACTGCTTTACCAGATCCGAATGTTCCTGTATCGCTTCCGTCATCGAGCAGAATATGATGCCAAGCTCGCTCAGTTTCACACGGAATGTCGTTGCGACGGAGACACTGTCGAAGACCGCGTCAACCGCAACGCCCGAAAGAAGTTTTTGTTCTTCCAACGGTATGCCAAGCTTCTCGAATGTTTTTCGGATTTCCGGATCGACTTCGTCGAGGCTGTTGAGCTTTGGACGCTTCTTTGGTGCCGAGTAGTACCGGGTTGCTTGGTAGTCGATCGGCTCATACTTGATGTTCGCCCACTCAGGCTCGCCCTTTTCATCGGCCATCTTCACCCACTGGCGGTATGCCTTCAGCCGCCACTCGAGCATCCACTCCGGTTCATGCTTCTTCTCCCAGATCATCCGGATGATCTCTTCGTTGAGTCCTTTTGGAACAGTATCGTACTCAACGTCGGTAACGAACCCATACTTGTACTCCTGGGTTGCAAGCTCTTCGATCGTATTGGTTTCGGTACTCATAAGTTTTTTTGGGGTTTCTTCAGTCTTCATGATAAACAGTGAAAGTATTACGATGCCTTCTTCTCAACTCGCGGGAGCGCAAATTCAGGATAATTGAGCAGCCATGATTGATGATCGATTTTCCTGAAGATACCATTCTTCTCGAAGGCTTCACCCGCTTCGCGGGCAACTTTTTCACCATCATTGTACTTCAATTTCATGCCGTGATCCTGAAGATACGACATGACACCATAGTGGAAATCCCGGAAGAACACATTCGACATGTGAATGAGCGGGAATTTTTCTTTGAGATACTTCAGAAATTCCGTTTGATTGTTTACAATAATCTGTGTCTCTTTCATAAAAACCTATTTCGAGAATGAATGTGAGATTGTTTGTTCGTGCAACGCATGGTACGATGGTGAAAGCTGGCGGAGTTTTTTGACGTTTTCCACGACTCGATCAATGACGTAATCGACTTCTTCATCTGTCGTGAAGCGACCCAAACCAAAACGAATGGCTGACTGTAATCGTTCTTGAGGAAGCCTCAACGCCTTCAGAACATGCGATGGCTCGGGATTCGCAGTCGTGCAGGCAGACCCCGTCGACACAGCGACATCTTTCATGCTCATCATGAGCGCATTGTCTTCAACGTGGAGGAAGCTGATGTTCAAATTGTTCGGAAGCCGCTGTGTTTGGTGCCCATTCAAATACACCTCATCGAGCTGCGAACGAAACTCATTGAGCATACGGTCTCGAAGAACGGAAAGGCGGGCAGATTCTTCATGCATCGATTGAACCGCGATTTCGACAGCAGTTGCAAGGCCAACAATGCCGGGGACATTCAAGGTGCCGGATCGAATACCCCGCTCGTGTCCACCACCATCCATTTGCGATGAGATTTTCACTCTTGGATTCGTGCTTCTGACATACAGGACACCGATTCCCTTGGGTCCGTACACCTTGTGACCGGAGAATGAAAGAAGATCGACGTTCAGATCATCGACATAGATCGGAATTTTACCGATGGCTTGTGTCGCATCGGTGTGAAAAAAGACTCCCCGCTCTCGACAAAGCCTTCCAATCTCTGCGATGTCCTGGACAGTGCCAATTTCATTATTGGCAACCATGATGGAAACGAGAATCGTCTTTGGAGTGACTGCCTCCTCTAATCGGCGCAAATCGATGATCCCGAATTCATCGACAGGCAGGTAGGTAATTTGGAATCCCAGTTTTTCCAACTTCTTGCAGCTATCGAGTACAGATTTATGTTCTGTCTGTACGGTAATAATGTGCATTCCCTTTTGCTTCCACGCTTCCGCGATTCCTTTCAAAGCAAGATTGTTAGACTCGGTTGCACCACTTGTGAAAATGATTTCGCGAGCTTCTGCTTGAAGCGTACGGGCAATTTTTGCACGCGCCGACTCGACTGCTTCTTCAGCAATCCAACCAAACTGATGTTGACGGCTTGCGGGATTTCCAAACTTCTCCATGAAGTATGGAAGCATCGCGTCAACTATCCGTGGGTCGACGGGAGTTGTCGCGTGATAGTCCATATAAACGGGTGTTGTCATCACACCATCTCCATGATGGACAATTCTTCGAATACCTTGTTAATCGAACTCTGAAGTTTCACAAGCGGATCCTTGATCGTGCACGTGGTATGAATGATGCAACTCTCAGGCTTCTCCGACTCGCATTGGATAATTGAGACTGAAGGTTTCTCTTCGATGGCATTAATGATTGCAGAGACTTTCACTTCGTGGGCATCCCTCACTAAAATGTAGCCGCCATGAACACCCTGATACGAAACAACAAAGCCCTTTTTGCATAGCTTCTGCATAACCTTTGCAAGGAGTTCAAAAGGGATTTGATACTTATCGGCTATTTCTTTTGCCGTAAATATCTGTCCCCGAGAGCCGGCTGCAATGTGTCTCAGGGCAATGAGACCGTATTCAACTTTTTTCGATAGCTGAAACATAATTACCGATTCGATAGAAACCCGACCGCTACAGTCCGATTTATGGTCAAAAAAGATTCCGCTTCAGCGGAATCTTTACAGATTCTGAACGGATTGATCAGCTCAGTTCATGCTGATTTTCATCCTCTTGTTTTCAGTTGAAACAGGTCCATGCAGGCTAACCTCAACTTTGTCGAGATCAATATGCACAACCTCTTCGCAGTATGCACAGACTTTTGTTACTTGACGGTCAAAGTTAATGGGATTTCCACACACCGGGCAACTGGTAATAACAATACCGATGACCTTTGCTTTTTGCTTCACGACTTTGCTATCCTTTCTCGTAGTGGCGAAATCTGACGAAATTTAATCGTCTGGAAGGATTCCCTTCGACAAATATAAGCATTTTTTTTGAAAAATCAATCCCTTGTATATTAAAAAAAATTTTTGTGATTATACCATTAAAATGACAGAATGAAGAATCTTCCAAGTTGTTGTGAGAGTGACCACCTAAAACAAAGACCAAAACAGCGAGGAATTATCAAGTAAACCAACGAATATCGGTTATTTGAACGAAGATACTATTGTTTTTGTTTCATTTTCTAATTACTTTTGTCTGAGGTCTATGAAAATCGGTATTGCATGTTATCCGACATACGGTGGAAGCGGAGTCGTCGCAGCGGAATTGGGTAAGGCACTGGCTGAAAGGGGTCATCAGATTCATTTCATCAGCTATGCCATGCCCATCCGATTGGATGGTTTCATCGGTAACATGGTATACCATGAGGTTGAAGTTTCAAGCTACCCTCTCTTCGACTTCCCACTCTATACCCCTGCCTTGGCGAGCAAGATTGTTGAGGTCACAAAATTTGAGCGCTTGGACATTCTCCACGCCCATTACGCCATCCCTCACGCCATCAGTGCATACTTGGCTAAACAGATACTCGGTAACAATGGATTAAAGATCGTAACGACGTTGCATGGGACCGACATAACGCTGGTTGGGTTAGAACCAAGCTATCTCCCCGTCATGAAGTTCAGCATCGAACAAAGCGACGGGGTAACGGCTGTTTCTCGCTTTCTACGGGAGAAGACGCTGACGAATTACCACATCAACAAGGACATTCAAGTTATCCCAAACTTCGTCGACACGAAAAAGTACCAACGAATCGATGCTGCGAACATTCGGAAGAACTTGGCGCCCAACGGAGAGAAAGTCCTTATTCACGTTTCGAATTTCCGCCCTGTGAAGCGTGTCCCTGATGTTGTTCGGATATTTCAGCTGGTCAGACAGAAGATTCCAGCAAAACTTGTTCTTATCGGAGACGGACCCGACCGATCGTATTGCGAACAGCTTGCCCGCGAATTAGATCTCATTCACGATGTCAAGTTCTTGGGAAAGCAGAGCGAGTTGGTATGCCTTCTTTCCGCCTCCGATCTATTCATCATTCCGAGCCAATCAGAAAGCTTCGGCCTTTCCGCACTCGAAGCGATGGCGTGTGAGATACCCGTTGTTGCGACTAGTGTCGGTGGATTACCCGAGCTTGTTCTCCATGGAGAAACAGGTTATATCGCAGAGATCGGTGATGTCGAGCGAATGGCAAAGTACGCGATCGATCTCTTAACGAGCGATGCAAAGTACAAACTCTTTTCAGCCGCAAGCAGGCGACGTGCGGTCGAGGCCTTCGATGCTGAGAAAGTTATCGACCTCTATGAACACTATTACGAGCACGTTCTTTCCGGGCAACCAGCTCTCACAGAATAACTCCCCATGACCGAATCAAAAGAATTGTTCTTCTCCATCCTTCCCATCTTCATTATCCGTTCGGGGTTTGCTATCCTTTGTGGTGCCTTGATTGGGATTGAACGAGAACGCAAAGGAAAGCCAGCCGGCTTCAGAACGAATACGCTGATTTGCCTCGGTTCGTGCCTGTACATGCTTGTGTCTGAATTCATCTTCCAGCGCGTCGGAACGGGAAGCGGTGATCTCACAAGGATTGCCTCACAGGTTGTCACTGGCATAGGTTTCCTCGGTGCAGGAACCATCATTCAATCACGGGGGACGATCACAGGCCTCACCTCGGCCGCAACCATCTGGGTCGTAGCGGGGATCGGCTTGTTCATTGGCGCCGGTTTTCCGTGGCTTGGGCTACTTTGCACCATCCTCGTCTTCTTCTCACTCGTTGTTCTGGCAAAGATCGAGCCTAAACTACTCGGCAAATGTCACTTTGTTGAATGTGAGATTCTTTTCTCGGATGATGGAGGACGAACGCGCGCCGAACTTGCCTCCACATTGGCTGAGCACGATATTGATATTTCTGCGCTCGACTTTTCGAAAGTCGACAACGGCAAATCTCGTCTCAAGCTCTCATTTTGCGATAAGCATCCATCTCACGGCCGATACATTGCTGAACTCTGGCGGGTTTCTGGAATCGTGGAGGTCACTAAAGCCAAGTCCAACTCCAACCACATCACTTAAAATGTGACTATACGTCGCTCTGCTCATTTTGGATTGAACGTACTTTTTCCTTAACCCAAGAATTACAGTATCTATTTCTCTATCCCACCGTTTACTCGACGATCCTGCAAAATCGAAAATGTTTTGAATAAATAAGAAATTTTTGTATACTTTTCGAGCCTTCCGATGAAGTCAGACGAGTGTGAAGGTTTTGAAGAGTCATGAGTTCTACAAGGAAGTGCAACACTCCAGGAGAGAATTTGTTATTCTTGGAGTATGGCACCTATACCACAGTATCATCAACTGTCTCTTGATGAAAGAGATCATATTGCCGTCTATCGGGCTCAGGGGTTGTCGA
>JACOSY010000057.1 GCA_016178595.1 Ignavibacteria bacterium | reverse complement strand
TCGACAACCCCTGAGCCCGATAGACGGCAATATGATCTCTTTCATCAAGAGACAGTTGATGATACTGTGGTATAGGTGCCATACTCCAAGAATAACAAATTCTCTCCTGGAGTGTTGCACTTCCTTGTAGAACTCATGGAAGTTAAAGATCAAAATTAAAAAGTAAAAAACTACTTAACGTAAATCCAAAGTGTTACAAAAACAGGTTCCAAAGAATCGCTCGTTAGCCGAAGCTCCGCGTCAACTGAGCAACTGCATGAAAATCGGTAAAGAAGTTAGCGTTCTCGCCCAGAGAAGGGCGAGATTCTCAAACTTGCCGTTCTCGAATCGCATACTGAACGTGACAACCTCATCAATGGATGATGATGTTCTCAAATCGATTTGCAGAAGCTGTTGTACAAGTTGTTCACGATAGTACGACTCGTTATGAAAATCTGAACCTGGGACGAAATCTAAAGCAATGATCGTATATGATCCATCTCTCACTTTAATAGATTTTGCGGCCTTCTTTTGAATCGATCGGAGGTAGCCATCAATATTAGGCGAATACCAAGTGCCACCAGTCCCACCTGTCCAAACCGTGGATTTTGGGTTCAAGGTGATTTGAAAGAATGGGCTCGGGCATGGCACTGTGACGCTCTGAGATGAAAGCAACGGCAACAGTTTGAATGCGTTTTCAATGGTTTCTTGCACCTCTGATTCAGTCATATCCTTCGAGTAAATTACGGTCCCGTTAGGATAATTCTGCTTTACTGGTGGAGCGTACTGAATATCTCCACCGCAGTTGGGGTTTGCATAACGCAGATTTGTTGTGATTAGCTCAGCCGTGTCTGACAATTGGTACACATCTTCCTTGTGCGTAACGTCTATCCGAACTCTTTGCCCCAGAAAATCCAAATTGATGTCGAATTTACTACGAGAGCCATGAATCGGTTCTTCATACTGAAAATTAATTGGTTGAGAACTCAGGACGCGAGAGACTACCAGCAGTTCCGTAAAGAGGCGAAACATTTCGTCGTCTGACTCCAGATTGGCGATCTCTCTGATTTTCCTGTCCAAGCGCGTATCCTTCCTTGAAACGAGCCTCAATGTGTTATCCAAAGTTCTAAGCTTCTGTTGAGCCACATATCCTCCAATTATCAACCACTGATAAATGCGAGGCAATTTGAAGAAAGGTAGACCTCTGTTGACGAGCCTACTAATTCTCCTGTTAAACAGCTCTCCGATTGCAGGATACTTCTGAATCCCATCCTGAAAAAGATCAATGGGTATTGGTGAAAACGGATCTCTCATATTGATGTGGGGTTTCGGCTAACTCATAATTACGAACAAATATGAAATTAATACTATCGTATGCAAGGCTTACATTGGCGCTTCTCCCTTTTTTTACTTTTGACCTTTCACTTTTGCCTTTCTTCTCCATCCCTTTTTTACTTTTGACTTTTTCCTTTTGAATTCTTCCGCATCTTGCTCACGATCGAGCCTAATACTTTCTTGATTTCTTCTGCCTCAGCTACTAACTCACTCAGCCTGCTCGGCTTCACAAGCGATGCCGCTTCGATCATTCTTAACCAGTAATGAGTCTCTCGCGCTTCCTTCAATGCAATATTCATCTTGAAGGTAAAATCTTCTCTACTATATGCAGCCACTGCCTCTTCCACGTTCGCACCGATGGAAGTGCCGGAACGAAGAATCTGATTGCACAACACCTTTCCAGCTCTATTCTCAGGCAAATGATACGATAGAGTGATAATTCGAAGTCCGAATGCAAATGTTCTTTCCTTTATATCTTTGTCCATGTTGCCTCCCTTTTTTAATTTTTACTTTTGACTTTTTAATTTCTCTACAGGCTTTCCAACTCCTCCTCCAACAACTGCTTCTCATACAGATCCGCATAAATTCCCTTCTTCGCAACCAATTCATCATGCGTGCCGCGCTCCACAATTTGACCGTTATCCAGTACAACAATCATGTCGGCATTCTTCACCGTCGAAATACGGTGACTGATAATGATACTCGTCCTGTTGCTCGTGACGTGCCGGAGGCGTTTCAGGATTTCTTCCTCGGTGTAAGTATCGACTGCCGAGAGCGCATCATCGAGGATCAAAATTTTCGGATCGCGCATAATAGCGCGGGCAATGCTCGTGCGCTGCTTCTGTCCGCCCGAGAGTGTAATGCCGCGCTCACCCAGCATCGTCTCGAATCCTTTCGGGAAATCCTGGACGTCTTTCGCGATCTGCGAAATCTCGGCCGCTTCGCGCACGTGTTCTTCCGTTCCATTGTCCGCACCGTACGAAATATTCTCCACGAGCGTATCGGAAAAGAGAAACGTTTCCTGCTGTACATAGCCGATACTGGAGCGAAGGACATCGAGAGGAATTTTCCTGATGTCAATTCCGTCGATCAGGAGTTCTCCTTCCGTAACATCGTAGAGGCGCGGAATGAGATTGACGAGTGTGGATTTTCCCGAGCCCGTGTATCCAACGATGGCAACCGTGGAGCCGCGGGGAATCTCGAGGTCGATCTGTTTCAGCGTCGGACGTCCTGCATTCTTATGTTTGAAGGAAACATGTCTGAAGGAAATCGATCCATGAATTTCCTTGATCGATCGATCCGTCGTATCGGTGTCTTTGATCTCCGGCTCCGTATCGAAAATCTTAGCCAGTCGTCCCATGGATGCCGCGCCTTGCTGCAAAATGTTCGTCACCCAACCGAACGCGATCATCGGCCAAATCAAGAGGAGAAGGTAACCGAAGAACGCAGTCAATGTTCCAATCGTGATCGTTCCGGTGATGACCTGCATCCCACCGAAGTAAATCACGATCACCAGCGAACATCCGACAAGTAAAAACATCAGCGGCCACATCAACGACTGGATCCTGGCGAGAACGAGATTGCGCTCGAGGTAGTCTGCGCTTAAGGTTTCGAAGCGGGCGATTTCGTATACTTCGCGCACGTACGCTTTCACGATGCGGATGCCGGAGAAATTTTCCTGTGCACGCATGGTGAGCAGAGAAAATTGCTGCTGGCGTCCTTCGAATTTTTCGTGGATGAGTTTGCCAAGCCGGTAGACGGCATACGAGACGAGGGGAAGCGGGATGAGCGAGAGCAGCGTCAGCTTCCAGTCGCTCCAGAGCATCATCGCCAGCGTCATGGTGAAGGTCATGAGCGTATCGGTCGGGTACATGATGCCGGGACCGAGAGCGTTGCGCACGGCACCGATGTCATTAGTGGCGTGCGCCATCAGATCGCCCGTCGGCGTATTCTGATAATAGGAGAGCGAGAGCTTCTGGATGTGCGAGAGAAAGTCGTTGCGCAAATCGAACTCGATGTGCCGCGAGACGACGATAATGGTTTGTCTCGTCAGGAATGTGAAGAAACCTGCGACGAGCGACAAGCCCACGACCATTGCCGCATACACGAGAAGACCATGCTCGTCAAGCTGTTTGGTTTCCAATCCAACCTTGAGCGTGTCGATTGCTTTACCGATCAGTTTCGGCTGGATGACGGTAAAGAGATTGCTCAGGATAACAGTGAGAAGTCCCCAGTAGAGAGTAGCACGGTACTTCTTGAGATATGGGAGAAGGCGAAGTAGTGATTTCATAACGAAGTGCGGCTCACGTTGGAAATGAGTTGCACTTAAAGATACGAAAGAGTTTGGAGAAATGCAGAACAGATCAGTGTGGGATCGAGAAGACTTACCCAATCACCTCAAACCCCGTGTACTTGTGCAGCGCTTTCGGGACGATGACTTTCCCTTCGGGCGTTTGATAATACTCGAGCAGGGCTGCGACGACACGCGGGAACGCAAGGCCGGAGCCGTTGAGCGTGTGTACGATTTCCGGCTTCCCGCCGCCGCGCGGACGGAACCGAATGTTCATGCGTCGCGCCTGGAACGCTTCGAAGTTGCTGATCGAAGAGACTTCCAGCCAGCGCTGCTGCCCCACCGACCAGACTTCAAGGTCGTACTTCTTCGATTGCGTGAAACCCATATCGCCCGAGCACATCAACAGCACGCGATAGTGCAGTCCCAGTTTTTGCAACAACACTTCCGCATCGGTGCGAAGACTTTCAAGCTCATTGTAGGAAACGCCGGGATGAACAAACTTCACCAACTCGACTTTATCAAATTGATGAAGGCGATTCAATCCACGCACGTCTTTCCCATACGATCCCGCTTCACGACGGAAACATGGCGTGTAGGCACAATACTTGATCGGTAATTGTTCTTCCGAAAGAATTTCGTCACGATGAATGTTGGTGACGGGGACTTCCGCCGTTGGCACAAGATACAGCTCGTCTTTGGGAACGGTGTACATCAAATCTTCTTTATCGGGGAGTTGTCCTGTGCCAGTTGCACTCGCCGTGTTCACCATCAGCGGCGGCTGAATCTCCGTGTATCCTTTCGCGTATGCTTCATCTAAAAAGAAATTGATCAGTGCACGCTGGAGCTTTGCCCCTGGTCCTTTATAGATCGGAAATCCGGCGCCTGCTACTTTTACACCGCGCTCGAAGTCTATGATGTCAAGCTTCTGCACAAGATCCCAATGCGGTTTCGGCGTGAAGTCGATCACCGGCGGCTCTCCCCACTTCGCGATCTCCTGGTTGTCAGCGGGTGTTTTTCCTTCCGGCACGGATGGATGAGGGATGTTCGGAAGCGTCAGGAGCAGCCGGTTGAGCGACTCTTCAACCTGCTTCAGCTCATCGTCAAGCGACTTGATCTGCGTCTTCACGGCATCCATCTCGGCAATTGAGGGTGAGGCGTCTTGTCCGCCGCGTTTCAACTTGCCGATTTCTTCTGAGACGGTGTTCCGGCGGTTCTTCAGTGCCTCACCTCGTTGCACAAGGTCGCGTCGCTGCATGTCGAGACGCAGCACATCGTCGACGCTATCGGCTTCACCTTTCTTACGAATTCCTTCTTTGACGAGATCGGGATGTTCGCGTATGAATTTGAGATCGAGCATGGCTTCCTTGATCGTTAGTGGTTTACATATTCCCGCATATTCACGCTGAGCTGGTTTCGTAGAACGGTCAAGCCCTGCTTCATACCGGACATCTTCATGCCGAGATCCGTTTCCGCCTTGAGCGTGATGAAACCGGATTTGAGCGGGCGTGATGCCGGCTGCTTCAGCGATCCGGTTTTGATCGGCGTTATCATGCGCTGGTCGAATTCAAATACGTCTGCTAACGCACGTGCAAACGCATACCGGCTTGCAAGGTCGGGACCGGAGATGTGATAGAGGCCGGTTCGTCCAAGCTCCATAATCTTGATGAGCGCATACGCAAGATCGTCGGCTAGTGTCGGGTTGCCGATCTGGTCATCAACGACACGTGCCGTGCGTCCCTCACTCAATTCGCGCAGGAGCCACAACGCAAAGTTCATTTTCACGCCAAATCCTATTCCATACAGCACCATTGTTCGTACGATCGTATGCGGGATACCGCTGGTCCTCAAAACATTTTCGCTGGCCAGCTTTGTTCTTCCATAGTAGCTCAGGGGGTTCGGACGAACAAGCTCATCGTACGGACCATTCTTCCCGTCGAAGACATAATCGGTGGAGATGTGAATAATATGCGCACCCACGAGCTTCGCACTGTAGGCGAGGTTTTCAACAGACATGACATTTGCGTGCCACGCGGCATCACGTTCGGTTTCGCACTTGTCGACATTTGTCATTGCCGCCGTGTTGACGATAATATCCGGCTCAATTTCATCGATGACCTTTCGCACTTCGTGCTTATCGGACACATCGAGCTGGCGGTACGGAAGCGTCTCATCGTCGAAGACCGATTGCTCCTGCTTTGACGTGAGCAGGAGATTGTAGTTCGTCGAGCGAGAGAGAAGCTCAACGATTTTCTGTCCCAAGAGCCCGTTGCTTCCTGTGATGAGGATTCGCTTCATGCGGGGACTTACCGGAGACTTTCTTCGAGCACCGTCGCCGCGTCGGTTTTTTCGTCGCGGTATTTGACAATGACCGGCGCATAGATGGAGAGGTGATGCTCTTTGGCGAAGGGATGGTGGATGTGCCTGTTGCCTGGAATGACGACCGCATTTTCGGGAATCGTGAGCGATTGGCCTTCCGATTTCTTGTAGATCGTTTGACGAACGATATCATACACGGGCGTAGAGCCTGTGAGGATGACGCCGGCGCCGACGACAGCACGGCGCTTGACGATCGTGCCTTCATAAATACCGGAGTTGCCTCCAACGAAGACGTCGTCTTCAATGATCACAGGCATAGAGCCGATCGGTTCAAGCACGCCGCCGATTTGTGCAGCGGCGCTCAGGTGAACACGCTTCCCGATTTGTGCGCACGAACCGATAAGCGCGTGTGAATCGATCAGTGTCCCCCCGTCAACGTAGGCGCCAATATTGATGTAGGATGGCGGCATCATGACAACGCCCGGCGCTACGTATGCACCGTCGCGGATGGCGCTTCCGCCCGGAACGATTCGCACATTGTCATTCAAGCCGAACTTTTTCAATGTCATCGTCTCTTTATCGAAGAACTGAAAGCCGCCACTCGCCGGAAACTCCGTCAACCTGCCGACGCGAAAGGCAAGCAGGATCCCTTTCTTCACCCATGCATTCACGTGCCATGTGCCGGAAGACATTTCCGCCGCACGAACTTCGCCACGGTTGAGCGAGGATACCAGCTGCCCGATCGCTTCGAGTGCGTCGTCGTGATTAATCTTCTCCGCGGGAAGATCGTACAATCGTTCAATGAGTTGTTGGAGGATCATGTGGACAGAAAATCCTACATTCAATGAAACATGCAAGAAGCCCTGCGAAGGTTCGGAACCTTCGCAGGGTTTAATCAAGTAATCCTAACTCTTCCAATATCTTCTTCAACATTGGCCGGTGCTTCGCGCTCAATGGAACCATCGGCAGGCGGTAGCGCTCTTCGATCATTTTCATCATTGCAAGCGCAGCTTTGACCGGGATGGGATTGGATTCCACAAAATTGATGTTCATCAGTGGAAGCAGCTTGTAATGGAGTTTCGCCGCTTGATCGAATTTTCCTGCTAAAGCAAGTCGTATCATGTTGGAGAAAAGCTTCGGTGCTTCGTTCGAGACGACGGAGACAACTCCATCGGCGCCAAGCGACACAAGCGGTAACGTGATCGCATCGTCGCCGGACCACACGCCAAAACCTTTCGGTCTATTCCGCAAGATTTCCATGATCTGCCCGAAATTCCCCGAAGCCTCTTTGATTCCAACAACAGGAGGAATCTCTTCCGCAATGCGAAGCGTCGTCTCTGCCTCGATATTGCTTGCCGTCCGCCCGGGCACATTGTAGACGATGATCGGTGCATCGATAGCTTCAGCAATTGCCGCATAATGCTGGAAGTATCCTTCCTGCGTCGGCTTATTATAGTAGGGCGCGACGGAAAGAATTCCATCGGCGCCTGCATCGAGTACACGTAGTGCGAGGGAAACTGCTTTGTTGGTTGAGTTGCTGCCGGCTCCGGCAAAAACAGGTACGCGGCCGTTTGTCTGATTGACAACAATTTCCACAACTCGTATCTGCTCGTCGTCGGAGAGTGTAACACTCTCGCCCGTTGTTCCTGTTGGCAGTAAAGCCTCGACGCCGGCGGTAATTTGGAAATCGACAAGTCTGCGGAGCGCGCGCTCGTCCACGTCGCCGCTCTTGGTGAATGGAGTGATAAGCGCCGTCCCGGTTCCTCTGAACAAAATTTTCTTTTTCATTTGTGGAGTGATGCAATGACATCGTTCATCGTGTAGACGCCTTTCTTGCCTTTGAGCCACTCGGCTGCCAGAAGCGCACCGAGTGCAAAGCCTCTCCGGTTTTTCGCGCGGTGAACAAGCTCGATGGAATCCGCCTCGGAATCGAACAACACTTGATGCGTGCCGGCAACATGTCCCACCCGCTCGGAAGTCACATGAAGCTTCCTCGCATTGATCGTGTCATGCGATGTTTCCAGAAGGAGCTCTTTCTTCCGGCTGATCTGTTCGAGAACGATACGGCCAAGAGCGAGCGCACTACCGCTTGGACTATCTTTCTTTTCCCGATGATGGATCTCGTGGATGGCAACATCATAATCATCGAGCGTGTTGAAATACTCGGCCGCTGTCGAGACAATGTTGTTGAAGAGATTCATGCCAATAGAAAAATTCGCCGAATACAGAAGCCCGATCTTCTTCACTTTGACAATCTTCACGACCTCGCTCAGTTGATTATACCACCCCGTTGTGCCGACGACAATGTTCTTGCCGCTATTGGCGACAGCTTCGATGATCTTGTACGTCGACGCCGGAGACGTAAAGTCGATACAGACATCCACGTCTTTCAGCGAATGTTTTGTGAACGCGCTATCGTTCGGCGTAAAAATATGTTTGATGGCGATCTTGCGTTCATGAGCGATCTGCTCGACCTCGTGCCCCATCTTCCCGTAGCCGATTAATGCAATGTTCATGGCTGCTGTTCCTGATGGATTTCTTCCAGCCGAAACGAAGAAAGTACATCAATATCTGTCGAGCCGACGAGCTGTGCTTTCCGTGCTGCGACTTGGTTTGCAAACGCAAGCGACGAGGCAATGTCTTTCGTCTTCACGTAATGTGCGCAGTAAGCTGCGGCGAACACGTCTCCGCAGCCCGTGGGATCTACATGATCTCCGGCGGGAATTCCGGCAATTTCGTATCGCTGGATGTGCTTCCGCGTATCGGCGAAACCTGTGCAGCCTCGCTCACTCCGCGTGATGATGAAAACCTTCGTGTTCAGCGCAAGAATCTGTTTCGCAAGCCCTTCTTCACCAAACTTTTCAGTGGTGAGGATCGCCGCTTCCTCCTCATTCATCTGTGCGCCATGGATCATGAAGAGCCACCGCCTCCATGCTTCGAGCGGACGATGGAAGCGAGTGAAATCATCGTTGACCCCGAGCGTGAGACTGTGCACGTCCATGTAGATCGGCGTGTGTGCGTCTCGAATTTCCATCCGGATATGATCGAGCGTATCAAGCGTAATATCGAAGCCTGAGATCATGTTCACGAGTACCATGTCGGTCTCGAGGTACGGTTTGATCTTCTTGAAGTGTATTGGCTCGGCAATGTGCTTCGAACATTCCACCCGTTCCTTCGAATCCCTGTACATCAGCTCGACGTGGTTCGTCGGGCCGGGAAAGCGGTAGATGCCCGATGTATCGACGTTTTTGTAGCTCTGTAATTGTTCGATGATGGAATCATATTCGTTTTTGCCGACGCCGAAGACGGGCTGAACGGTATCCGTCAGAGGCAAGAGATTGGCAAGCGCCGCAACGGAGAAGAAGATTCCACCCGGGCTTTGAGTTTCGCTTCCATCGGCATGGTGTATGACGTCGAGGCAGAGGTGGCCTATGACCGTGATTCTCATGCGAGTAAACGCTTAAGCGTGATGCCTGAAATTCTAAGCACGACATTCGAGACGCTCATCAAATTCAAAATCATAAAGTGAGGAATTCAGAATGAAAATTTAAATTCGTGCGGTATAAGGGAAGTCGCCAGATTCACAAATCCGCCACAATTCCTGACAGGAGAACTTGTTTGCATAGAGCGCACGGCCGATGACGACCGAATCGACGCCGTACTGCTCGAACTCCTGCAGCCGCAGAAGGTCGCTGAATCCTGAAAGGCCGCCCGAGGCGGTGACGCGCATGCCGGTTTTCTGCGCCAGCTCCCGAATCGCGCTCAAGTTAGCGCCGCGCATCGTGCCGTCGACCGTGATGTCGGTATAGACGACGCGCTTGAAGCCCAGTGCCTTTGCATTCAAAGCGACGCTGATGGCTGTGAGACCCGAATCTTTCTTCCAGCCGCGTGTCATGACGATGCCATTCTCAGCATCGATACCGAGAACAACCTTGCTCGCACCGAAGACGTCTACAATGCGTTTCGCTTCGCCCGGATTATCGATGAGCATCGTGCTGACAAGGACGCGGTAGACACCGGCATCGAAGGCACGCTTGACTTCCTCGAACGTGCGCAAGCCGCCGCCCAGCTCGATCGGTATATCGACGGTCTTCACCATCCGCTCGATGACATCGAAATTCACGAGCCGGCCCGCGAGTGCGCCATCGACATCGGTGACGTGCAGCGACTTGGCGTTCTCCTTGCGCCAGAGTTTGGCCATCTCGATCGGATCGTCGGAGTAGACGAAGCCTTCGTGCCCCTGCACCATCTGGACGCACTTGCCGCCTTTGATTTCTATTGCCGGGATGACGAGTAGCATGATCAGTAATGAATTGCCAACACAAAATGCGGAAATTTTGTGTGAAATTCAAACGACACGTTGCATATTCACTCCGGAATTCCGTATCTTAGCAACACTCATTGCAAAGGATATCTTCTCCATGAAACGATTGCCGTCTTTCTATGCTCTTGTTCTCTTTCTCGCGACTATTGGAATAGCGCAGCCACCGAAGTTAGTTGTACTCATTTCGCTCGATTTATTCCCGTACGACTACATCGAGCGTTTCCAACCCTATTTTGGGGAGAACGGTTTCAACTATTTGCTGAAGAATGGTGCAAGCTTCACCAATGCGCGATATGAGCATGCCTATCTCAAGACTGCGCCCGATCATGCCTCGCTGGTAACCGGCGTCTACAGTCATCTGCACGGTATTACTGCGAATCACTGGTACGACCGAAAGAAGAAGCAGACGGTGAACTGTGTCGATGATGAAACGGTGATGATGCTTGGTTCCACAGGGATGGGCCGGTCACCACGGAATCTCAAACTCACGACCGTCGGAGATATGCTCCGACTGAGGACCGGGAATCAATCAAAGGTTGTCGGCATTTCCAGCAAAGACCGGAGCGCTATCCTCATGGCGGGGAAAACAGGCACGGCATACTGGATCGAAGATTCTGTCGTGGTAACATCGACCTACTACATGAAATCGCTGCCGCCGTACATCAGCGCATTCAATCGTTCCGGTATCTTTGAGCAGTACTTCGGACAAACATGGACGGAAGTGAACCCCCTCGCTGCTGCGAAGCTCTGCGACACGGACGATGCCTGGTACGAGTCGGGCGGGCCGGGGCTTGGCAGAACGTTTCCTCATCGCATCATCGGCAACGATTTCACGCGAATCACTCCGTCGTACTATGGCGCACTGGATGGATCTCCATTCTCGGCTGAGATTCTCCTTGCGCTTGGGCGATCGATCTTTGCGGCAGAGTCGCTTGGAACTCGCGGCGTTACCGATATGTTCTGCATCGGTATCTCAACTCCCGATATTATTGGACATTCCTTCGGTCCGAATAGCCACGAGGTATTCGACGACGTCCTCCGGACCGATTCCTTGCTTGCATCCTTCTTTTCATTTCTTGACACCCACGTCGGGTTAGACAACTGTATCATTGCCTTGTCGAGCGATCATGGCATAGCGCCAATTCCGGAGTACATCAAGAAAACATCGCCCGCAACGGACGCAGGAAGAATAACAGCTGACGAGGTCTCCACAATTGCAAACCGCGTGCTGAGCAATCGCTTCCGCGCCAGATCGTCAATACCACGATGGGTTGAGAAAGTCATCGATTGCGATATCTATTTGAATGCGGGGTTCATCGACTCGCTGCACGTCCCGATCGATTCTGCAATGCACGTTCTGCGAGACTCGCTCCGGACGATCCATCCATTTGCAGCAGCATATTCTCGCGATCAGGTTGCGCGTGCCCGCATGCTGGATACGCTGGGGAAGAAGGTAGCGCTATCCTATTATGCACTTCGGAGCGGCGACGTGATGTTTATCCTCAAGCCATTTTACGTAACCGGAAGCGAGGGTACAAATCACGGCCAGCCATACGATTACGACACGCACGTGCCGCTGATAATGACGGGACGTGGAATCAAGCCGGGAGTCTATGCAAACAATGTGAGTCCTATCGACATCGCACCGACGCTTTCGTACATCTTGAAGATTGCATTCCCGCCGAACAGAGAAGGGAACGTGTTGATGGAAGCGCTGAAGTGATCGAGCCAGTACGGTTACACTGGGTGGGGAATGAGCGAGTTGAGAGCATACACTGCAATGCTCAGCACATCCTTCAACTTGTTTACCGAAAAACGGCAGACTTGTTCAGGACGACGACATTTCTACATCGCGCCGAACTTCTTGCGGCGGTTGCGGATGTAATCGACGAAGATGAACTCACCCAAATTCTGTAGCTGCGAATAATACGCCCTCCCGCGATTGGCTTTCGTTAGTTCTTCCACAAAGTTCACCAGATATGGATCACGAGCTACCATGAAGGTGCTGATTGCAACTTTCTCGCGCCTGCAGGCAACGGCTTCATCGAGCGTCTTGTTCACGATGCGCGGGTCGAGTCCGAAGGAGTTCTTGTAGAGTCTGCCGCTGTCGTCGAAGATTGCCGATGGTTTCCCATCGGTGACCATGAAAATCTGCTTGTTCACCGATCGGCGTCTCCGCAGCAAATTCCTCGCAAGTTGTAACCCCGCGCGCGTGTTCGTGTGATACGGCCCGACGGTAAGAAAGGGAAGCTCCGCCAGGCTGACGAGCTTCGCATCATCACCGAATACCACGAGCGCGAGATAATCCTTGGGATATTTCTGCATGATCAGCTCGGACAGTGCGAGAGCGACTTGCTTCGCAGGCGTGATGCGATCCTCACCATACAGAATCATGCTGTGGCTGATATCGAGCATGAGCACCGTGGCACACGATGTCATGTGCTCGGTCTCGTAGACTTCAAGATCCTCCTCTTTCAGTGTAAAGTCCTCAATGCCATCGCGCTTAAAAGCGTTCGTGAGCGTTGTCGTGAGGTCGATATTGGTGGGTGCCTCACCCGGGGTCCACTTCTTCGTCTCGCTCACACGCTCGACGCCTGTTCCGGTTTGCGGCATCTCGTGGTAGCCAACACTACCCTTTCGAAGCGAATTGAAAATTTCTTTGAGCGCATCCTGACGAATCTTTTGAATGCCTTTCGTCGTGAGCGAAAATTCCTCGTTGATCTCCTCGATGATGCCCATTTCTTTGAGCTTGTCAATCAGTTCCTCCATCGTCAAATTTTCGTTGAGGAGGCCGTATTCTTCGGCAAGCTGACGGAGCCACTCGAGCGCTTCGTTCACATCGCCGCTGGTCTGGAGGAGAAGATAACTGAAAAGGGAGGCGAGACTTTCGAGCCGCTGCTCGTCGGTCATCGATTCAGAGGTCCACTTTGAATACCGGTAACGCATATCAATTCATGATGCAAAAATAAAAATACATCACAAGGTTCTTATTTTTTCACTTTGACTTTTTACTTGATTTAATCTTCATCTTCACCCTTGCCTCGTCCTTTGAAAATACTTCCTACAAGATCTTTGTACTCGATTGTGTGATCGACCTCATCCTTCGCGATCTTGGAGAACTGATGAAGACCGTCAAGCGTGAATTCCATTGCCGATGCAATCTCGTACTTGTTGTTGTCGTCGATCTTCATGTGCTTCTTCGTAAGCTCTCGAAGTCCTTTCACCTTGTCGAGTTCGTCGAGGTACTGATCGATGGGCAGATCGTCGGCAATCTCGATTTTGTTTCCGGATTCGAACCACGATGTAATTTTGCCGTATTCCGGATCGTCATTCACGCCGGTGTGCCGCTGTTCGCCGACCTGTACGCGAGCAGCCTTTCGTTGTAACGGGTCGGGAAAATATTTCTTGAACACATCGCGCACCGCCTTGCCGATGAGCGCTTTCCCCACTTTGACCGGGCCTTCCTGCTCGCCTTCGAAGACCAGCTCAATTTTTCCCGTCATCCCGGGCAGCACATGTGGCAAGTCGCAGATGCGAGGAACGATCTGCGTATCCTGATTGAGAATTGCGCGCCGCTCGGCGTTGCTGACAAGGTTCTCGATGGCAGCGATCGTCATGCGGGCGCTGACGCCGGATTTCTGATCGACAAACTCGCTCTTTCGTGCCTCGAAGGCAATCTGTTCGATAATCTCCTTGAAGTACTTCGGCACGACGACCTCTCGACCCTTGCGCTCCACAAGCGCTTCCTGTTCGGTGATACGGATTGCATCCTCAATCGTTCGGGGATAATGCGTGAAGATTTGTGAGTCAATGCGGTCTTTAAGCGGTGTGATAATGTTACCGCGGTTGGTGTAGTCTTCCGGATTTGCTGTGAACACGATCAGTATATCGAGTGGGATCCGGATGTTGAAGCCGCGAATCTGAATATCTTTTTCTTGCATGATGTTGAAGAGGCCAACCTGAATGCGTGGCTGAAGGTCCGGCAATTCATTAATGGCGAAAATGCCGCGGTTGGTTCGCGGAACAATTCCGAAATGAATCGCCCCTTCGTGCGAGTAATGGAGCCGCTGCGTTGCCGCTTTGATGGGGTCGATGTCACCGATGAGATCGGCGATCGTTACGTCCGGCGTTGCGAGTTTCTCACCCAGGCGAGCATCACGATGAAGCCAATCGATCTTGACGGCATCGCCGCACTCATGCACCAAGTCGACGCAACGTTTGCAGACCGGATGGAATGGGTTATCGTTGATTTCACAGCCGTCGACGATCGGAATGTAGTCATCGAGGAGGCTCGGCAATTGTCGGACGATGCGTGTCTTCGCCTGCCCACGCAGGCCGAGAAGCATGATATCGTGCTTTGCGAGAATTGCGTTGGTCATCGCCGGGATGACAGTCTCGTCGTAACCGATGATGCCGGGGAAAAGAGTCTCGTTGCGGTTGAGTTTGTCAACGAGGTTTTTTCGAATTTCATCTTTGACGGAAAGGATTTTATAGTTCACTTTCCTGAGCGCACCGATTGTCATTGGGTAATCCATAGAACTCTTCACTTACAAAAGATAATTCAAATTATTTTTTTGAGAAGTCATGACGACATTTTTCCATGCTATTCGGCTCGTTCCCTCTTTAGTAATGTAGAGGGTTTTCCAGAGAAATGCAACGCTCTCCGGGAGTGTAGTTGGTACGAACATACGAAATGATTATATTCACGTCAAGAAGAATCATCAAAGGGCAGAACACATCGTGTGATATGATGCGTACATTGTGGTGCATAGTTCTTACACTCTTGATGTTCGTGCATGGAGGCGCACAAGGCTCTGCCGGCACTGCTGCAACGATCGAGCCGCGTTATCTTATTGATGTTCCTACGGCAGGGATTATTCCGGGAGGAACCTTCTCGCTCGATATGGATTTCTACCAATCTGGCGGAGTGCTTGTCGGTGCATCTATAGGTGCGCTCAGTCGAATGTTGTTTGGCATCTACTACGGAGGGGCTGGAATTATCGGGTCTGAGCCGCCAGTATGGAATCCTTCACCGGGATTCGTCATCAAACTTCGCATCATCGATGAGACGCTGATCCTTCCTGCTATTGCACTCGGATTCGATTCGCAAGGGAAGGAAATCTATCTCACCGACCTTAGCCGCTACACCATCAAGTCTCCGGGATTTTATGCGGTGCTGAGTAAGAATTATTCAGTAGCGGGATATCTCAGTATGCACGGTGGAATCAATTACAGTCTCGAACGGGCTGATGGCGATAGCGATCCGAATCTCTTCGCCGGAATTGAGAAGAGTATCGGGCCGGTTGCATCCGTGCTTGCAGAGTATAATCTTGGTGCAAATGACAGCAACCATGATGCGCGTGGGCGTGGCAGAGGGTATCTCAACATTGGTTTTCACTTTTCGATAGGCAAGGGATTCACGCTTGGTATTCACTTCAAGGATTTGTTCAGGAATCAGCAGGACGTAACAATCGGGAACCGAACTCTCCTGCTTGAATATGTGCAATCCTTCTGATTGTCTGCAAAATTCCACAATTTCGTATCAAGTGTCCCATCTAATCAACAGTGGGTGAATATTATGTAGGGAGATCAAGCCAAAGCTCTTGTTTTCTGTTCGTTAGATCGCTAAATTAGTAGAAGAAAGTCGGACACTCCTGGCATTGTTCTTGATGAATGATTGGTGAAGATAATTTTCCAGAAAGAGAAGGTCAGTATGAAATCACGGTTCCAGTTTTATATGATTCTGAGCGTAGTCGCTCTCTTTCTTCTCGGATTTTCCGGCTGCTATACGCAACTCGGAACGACGCGGGAGGAAGGACAGGATCAATACGGATCGGCACAGCCCGACAACGATAGCTCCTCGTATGGTGAAGGCTACAATTCAGGAGAATATCGGGATCGAGGTTCATCGGGATACTTCGATGATGAGTGGGATGGATGGCACCGCCGTGCGCGTCTTGGCTTCTCCTATTACACTCCGTCGTATTACTGGCCCTCGTATGCATTCAATGCGGCGTACAGCGATCCGTGGCTCTACGACTGTTACTGGTCATACGATCCATGGATTTGTGGCACTTCGTACTATGGCTCCTCGTACTATGGCTATCCCTCTTATGGCTATTCACCGTACTACTACTCGCCATTCTATTCTTATTATCCGCCGGTGTATTACCGGCACGCTAATGCAAGCCCTGTTCACCGGGGATCGAGAGACTTTGGTTCAACGCGCGGTGGAGAATCAACACGGGGAGGAACAGACGTGCGTGCGGGCGGCGGATACTATGAGCCTGATCGTGGCGGGTATAACTTACCGGGTGTTTCACGAATAGACCGCAACACTCCCGGCGGCGTGTCGAATACAAACACTTCAAATCCTCGAGGCAACTCGCGTGAAATTGGAAGCCAACGATCGTCTTCACCACGGAGTAATGAACGCCCATCATCCGGTCGAAGTCCGGATGTGCGTGCATGGGGCTCGCGTGGCGGCGCAACGCGCGGTGATGCCGCACGTCAGCCGAACAGCGGCGAAGGAAATCCCTCATTCACACCTCCACCCGCATCGTACGTTCCTCCAAGAAGAGGTAACAACAATGGCGGCAGCCACGGTGAACCGAAGAAGCATGAACCTTCGCGTGGCAGTCGTGACTCTGGCTCAACGCGCGGCGGGAATTCTCAGCCAAGCTATTCGCCGCCCCCTCCGCCTCAACAGCAATCGTCACCGCCGCCCAGTTCTGCGCCGGCCAACACCGGCAGTCGTGGCGGCAACACGCGCAGTGGTCGGCGTCCATAAACTCAATTACCAAAGCTTAACGTAGATTACTATGAAAAAGATCTTTTCTATCGCACCGGTATTTCTTGTCCTGACAGTTCTCTGCACGTTGTCCGGATATGCACAGTTTCCTGAAGATATACTGCGATTATCATTCTCAGGAACCGGCGTCGGCGCGCGATCTCTCGGATTAGGCATGGCATACACGGGCGTTGCCAACGACTTTTCTGCAATGTACTGGAATCCCGCAGGTCTCGGTCAGCTTCAAATGAACGAGGTCTCGTTCGGGCTCTCGCATATTTCGTATGGCAATACGAGCTCGTTCTTCAACAATAGTCGATCATTCACGAACAGCGGGACAAGCCTGAACGATCTCGGGTTCGTGTACTCCGTCCCCGCGCAGCATGGAAGCTTCGTGATCGCGCTCGGCTATGGCAGACAGGCAGACTTCACGACCGGACTTTCGTTCAGCGGCTTCAACCCGCGAAGCAGCATCATCCAAACATGGGCGGAGGATGGACAACATTATCCTTCCGACCTTTCAAACAATATTGCCTATCAATTGTACCTCGCGAATCTCGATACGATCAATGGAAGGTTCGATAGCCGGATCAAGAACAATGTGACGCAGAGCGGTAAAGTAATTGAGGGAGGAGGGCTGAACCATGTTTCGGCGGCGGCAGGAATCGAAGCAGCGCAGGACCTCTTTCTCGGTGTGACACTGAATATCGTCACCGGCTCTTACTCCTACGAGCGTAACTATTACGAGGAAGATACTCGCAACCTGTATAACTCAGCTCCATTCGACTTTTCGCTCCTTTCCGTTCTTGAGACTGTCGAAAGCGATCTCACCGGATTCAACGCGAAACTCGGACTTCTGTATAAGTTTGCACCGAATAGCCGTATCGGCCTTGCGGTAAAGACGCCATCGTGGATTACGGTTCGGGAAGACTACACGCAACAGGCATCGAGCGATTTCGATAATGGCGATCATTACGACTACCCACGTGGTAGTGCAAGCACCGGCCATAATGAATACGATGTAGCAACACCGTTCGTCTTCTCAGCCGGCGCCTCGGCAGGCTACCAGGCACTGATGGTTGCGGGGGATCTTGAGTACACTGACTGGACACAGATGGAGTTCCGTAATGCGTCCTCGCGACTGCTTGCGTTCAACACGCAGATCAAGGAAGAATTTCGCCCGACTGTAAATATTCATGTCGGTGCGGAGTACGAGGTATTGCCGAGCGTTCTTCAACTTCGTGCAGGTTTCGCCTATATGCCATCGCCGTATGAAGGCGATCCGTCGGCGTTCGACCGCAAGTACGTCACAGGTGGTCTGAGTTTCTCAGCACAGAATGCCATCATCGTCGAGCTGGGCTATGCGCATGGGTACTGGAAGAACTATCGCGTGAACTACGACGCAACCTCCCGCACAGATGAAGACGTGAAGACGAATAGTCTTGTCGGTACGGTTTCCTATCGTTTCTGATCCTCTTGGAATACGCCTGTGAAAGGTGTATATTAATCCCGTCCCGGATTTCGCGACGGGATTTTTGTTGGTTGTCTGCATTCCATCCACATTCTAAGCTGCAGTAACGTAAAGCGCTCGTGTCGAAGCTTGCCAAAGTTTCCATCGGAATTGGCTCCACTCTTGTTGTCGTCACCTTTGCCGGTTTCGTTTTCCTCCGACATCTCGTTATAAAATCATTTCCAGCCACGCAGGGAAGCATTGTCATTGCCGGATTGCACCGACCGGTCGATGTGTATCGCGATGCGTCTGGAATTCCCCATATTCAAGCGCAGGACGATCACGACTTGATGATGGCTGTTGGTTACGTTCACGCACAAGATCGGTTATGGCAGATGGATCTGATGCGCCGTGCCGGCGAGGGGAGACTTGCAGAAGTGCTCGGTGATTCTGCCGTTGCACTCGATCGCCTTTTCCGCACTATCGATCTAAAAGGCATTGCCGCGAGAATCAAAGAGCAACTTCACCCGGAATCCCGCCAGGTGCTGGAAGATTATGCCGAAGGCGTGAATGACTTCATCACAACACAGAAAGGCGCGTACCCGATCGAGTTCGATATGCTGAAATATGAACCCGAGCCATGGAAGGTTGAACACAGCCTTCTTATGGCGCGATTGATGGCGTGGGAGCTTAACCTTGCTTGGTGGACTGATTTGACGTACGGCGAAATTGCCATGAAGGTTCCGCTGGAAAAGTTGCAGGAAATTTTTCCAACGTTTCCGGATTCAGTACGCGTCACTGTTCCTTCATCGCTCATGAAACGCGCTCTGACGGGGGCAGAAGGGTTTCAGGATGCCGGCCGGGCGTATAGAAATTTCTTCGGGCTTGGTCTGCTCTCGGCAGGAAGCAATGCATGGGCCATCGATTCGTCCAAGTCGATGAGTGGAAAACCCATTTTGGCGAACGACCCGCACCTCGGTATGCCGTCTCCATCGCGGTGGTATGAGATACACATCAGTGCACCGGGATGGAATGTTGCCGGTGTCTCGATTCCGGGCATTCCGCTCGTTGTGATCGGCCATAACAATCACCTTGCATGGGGACTGACGAACGCAATGATCGACGACGCAGATTTTTATATCGAGAAAGTGGATTCGACGAAGCCCGGATATTACATCTACAAAGGGGCATCTCTTCCGTTCGCTGAGCGGGAAGAAAAAATCTACATCGGAGATCGGGATAGCCTTGTCATAACGGTTCGATCGACACGGCACGGTCCCATCATCAACGATGTTCACCCGATCTCGACTCATACCGATCATGACTCGCTTCATAATGCTCTGATCTCGATGCGTTGGACAGGTTTTGAGGTGAGCGATGAGGTCTATTCATTTTACCGTATGAACCGGGCAACGAACTACACGGAGTTTGAGCATGGTCTCAAAGAATTTACCGTGCCCGGTCAATCGGTTGTTTATGCCGATGCGAGCGGCAAGATCGCCTATTGGACGGCCGGGCGCATCCCGATACGTGGAAAGCAAAATGCCATGTTGCCGCTTCCCGGCTGGACCGGTGATGCAGAGTGGCAAGGCTTTGTCCCGTTCGAGGAACTTCCCAAACTTCTGAATCCCCCGGAAGGTTTCGTCGCATGTGCTAACCAGAAAATCGCCGATCGATCCTTCCCATACTATATCTCGACACTCTGGGAGCCGCCGTCGCGGATTCAGCGGATTCGTCATCTCCTTTCATCTGCCGACAAGTTCACTGCCGATGACTTCAAACAGTTCCAGCAAGATCTCTTCTCCGGGTATGCGCAAGACGTTACACGCGAAATTCTCCGCTCGTACGAAGGACAACAACACACCGACCAGGCCATCAGTACGGCACTCGATTATTTGCGCAACTGGGATTACCGCTTCGCCCAAAGCGATATTGCAACCACGATCTTCAATGTATTCTTCGTGAAGTTTCTCCACAACACGTTCGAAGATGAGATGGGTCCGGATGTGTTCTCGAACTTTGTGTTTTTCGATGCAATTCCGTATCGTGTGAGCGGTCAATTGCTGGCGAACGACAGCTCACGCTGGTTCGACGATATCCGTACGCAGGAACGTGAAGTAAAAGGCGATATTATCAGAAAAAGTTTGTCGGAAGCGGTGAACGAATTGCAGGCAACGCTTGGCGCCAACATGAAATCGTGGCAATGGGGTGCGCTGCACACGGTGACGTTCAGTCACCCATTTGGAAAGCGGAAACCGCTCGACCGTGTTTTCAATATCGGGCCTTTTCCGATCGGCGGCGGCGGCACGAGCATCAACAAGAGTGAGTACCGATTCATGACGCCGTACACTGTTGCCGTTGGTCCATCGATGCGGCAAATCGTTGATCTGGCGGATTCGCTCTCGTCGTTTCTCATTATCACCTCCGGTCAATCCGGCCAACCGCTTCATCGGCACTACAATGACCAGACGCCGCTCTGGCTCAACGGCGGATACGTGAAGGTGACGATGGACTGGAAGGAAATTCAAAGCGCGAAGTGGGATCATTTGACGCTGAAGCCGTGAGAGTCGAGAGCATGGAGCAATGAGAGTCATTGGCGATTGGTCATTCATGATGGGTTCTTTGTACTCGGTACTTTGTATTAACAGGCTGTTGAAAAAGGGAATTCATAGCCACGAGCTTCAGCTCGTGGAGAACAATCCTATAAAAGTCGTGATGGGTTTCAACCCATTTCACCAAAGGGACCCGTTTTGCGGGGGCTAAAGCCCGTCGATTTTTTTGGATACCGATAACCACGACCTGAAGGTCGTGGCAAATCGCACCGCAGAGAGTTTTTCAACAGCCTGTTAAAAGACAAAATCATGAGTTCTACAAGGAAGTGCAACACTCCAGGAGAGAATTTGTTATTCTTGGAGTATGGCACCTATACCACAGTATCATCAACTGTCTCTTGATGAAAGAGATCATATTGCCGTCTATCGGGCTCAGGGGTTG
>JACOSY010000054.1 GCA_016178595.1 Ignavibacteria bacterium | reverse complement strand
TCGACAACCCCTGAGCCCGATAGACGGCAATATGATCTCTTTCATCAAGAGACAGTTGATGATACTGTGGTATAGGTGCCATACTCCAAGAATAACAAATTCTCTCCTGGAGTGTTGCACTTCCTTGTAGAACTCATGTTCGTTGATCATCCGCGATGGCCGGGGAATTGAACAGCGTCTGTTCTTTACGACTGATCCGGTCGACGAGACGATCCTTTCCTACTTTGAGCTTCCACCACTACCCCCGGAAGGAAGCTTCGACGCACGATTTACGTCGCAGGGACTCTTCGAATCCATACATCCGGGCAAACCGGGAGTGGTGTTGATTCACTCGGCGCACCAGCCGCTGCGTATCGATTGGGACGTTCACATCGGAAAGTACCAACTTCTTTCAGGGAAAAGCGCTGCTCGCCTTGCTGTCCTTGAGGGAAAAGGATTCCGCACCATCGACACAGATTCACTTTCGAAACTCGAACTCGTTGACATGCACGAAAAAGGAGAAGTGCCGAAAGATTACGCACTCATCCAGAATTATCCCAACCCGTTCAATCCGACAACGAATTTTAGATTTTCGATCTTGGATTTTGGAATGGTGACGCTGAGAGTGTACGATATGTTGGGAAGAGAGATCGCAACACTGGTCAATGAAGCGAAAGAGCCGGGTGAATACACAATTTCATGGGATGCGACGGGCATGCCCAGCGGCGTGTACTACTACAAGTTGCAGGCGGGATCGTTCCATGACACAAAGGCTATGCTGCTCATCCGATAAGCAAGTACATACAAGAAAATACTGTTCACATCATAAACCATTTCACCACTTCGAGGTATGTTATGAATCGTATTCTACTCAACCACGTTATTCACGGGGCATGCTGCGCGGCAATCGTTACAATTCTTTCGGCATCGTTTTGTTTTTCACAATTCTATGGATGGAAGTTCCAATTCTCTTCTCCGGGCCTGTCTGTTGGAATCAATCCATTCAACATCAATACGCTCTATTCCGAAGGCACGAGCTCCGGGGGGAGTTTCTACGTTTCACACAACCGGGGAGTGAGCTGGCAGCTCGTCGGTAATGTTGGAATATCGAGCATCCGGCAGATTCTCGTTTGTCCCAACGATACGTTCAGCATACTTTGCGCACCAGAAGTCGGATCGGTTGGCATGAGGAAAAGCACGGACGGCGGTGCAACGTGGAGAACAGTTTTACCGGGCTACTTTATTGATGGTGAAAGTATTGCACTTGACCCCGTACACCCTGATACGCTCTACGCCGGGAGATTTGACGGGAAGGTCTATCGAAGTACTGATAGAGGTGAGACGTGGACATTGATCGGAACAAATGGAGGCCCGCTGTGTGCAATGGCGGTACGGCAAGATAGTGCAAACATTATTCTTTCCGGAAATGGGTCCGGGCACATCGTCAAGAGCACGAATGGCGGAGCGACTTGGAGAACGGTCCAGGCTGAAAAATCCGGCGACGAGATACCAAAGATAGTTTTTAGCCCATCCGACCCTATGATCGGTTATGCTACCAGCTTCGGAAACGATAACGACCCAACTCTCGCAGCATGGAAGACTACCGATGGCGGCGAACATTGGACGAAAACATCCCTCCAGGGCCTTGCTATCTGGTCTCTTGCTCTTGCCGCTAATGACCCGAACGTTGTCTACACCGGAACGTTCACAGACCTTCAACATGCTGTTTTCAAATCGACTGATGGCGGAGATACCTGGAGCGTCATTAGTCATGGCCTGCAGTCAGGCGATCTATACTCGTGGAACCTGAAGGTGCACCCCCTCAACTCAAACGAAGTCTGGATGGCAGCGACAAGCGATGCCGGCGAAGCCGGCGTGTACAAAATAATCAGTACGTCAACAGGCATCCAGGGTGTCGTCATCGACGGATCAACGGGAGACACGGTGCGTCACGGTTTTTTCAAGAACAAACAAACGGGAGGAGAAACCGTCGACTTGCGCATATCGAGAGGCAGGTTCACCACCGGCTACTTCGAGGATTCTCATACAACATATCCAACTCTGCACGTCGAAAGCTATCCTTACTATGTCAAGGACACCGTTGTTATGTTTGTCGTGGGATCGACCGTGAACACCACAATCTATCTCGATCCGCTTCCGTCAACGGCAATTCAGGGGATTATCAAAAACCGAGTGACGCAGGACGGCGTTGTTGGAAAGGTAACACTTTCGTATACCGATCCCTTCGGCAACCACATACTCGTCGATAGCACCGATCCCTCCGGACACTTTAGCTTCACCAGTCTGTATCCGAGTCAATCGCCTCTGGTGAAGTACAATTATGTTCTCTATCAACCTGTGCTTCCATTCGCCAAGTCGGTAGATTCCAGCATCGTTGTAGACTCTTCAGGACTTAACCTCGTAGCCGAGGTCGATACGGTCGACGTCCTCGTCGTGGGGGCGGCAGGATCGAACGATTATTCCGCTGCATACATCTCAGCATTAGAATCCCTGGGAATTTCCGGATACGCATGGAATTCCAATCAGGACGGCCTCGCTCCGTTGCGCATGGGGAGAACATTCCGAAAGAAAACTGTGATCTATTATTCGGGTGATCGACTTACCTCCCTCACAACTGCCGAGCTCGATAGCCTCAAGGCATGTCTCGATGCGGGCTGCAAGCTATTTCTCACGGGACAGAACATCGTGGAAAAGAATGATACTTCGGATTTTATCAGAAACTACCTCGGCGTTCGCTTCGAGGCAAATGTCAATACGGCTGTCATGACGGGAACACCGGGCAATCTTTTCGACGGAATGTTCTGGTTCAATACCGATGGTGACCACGAGGTATCACGGGATCGCATCACGATCGTGAACCCGCGCGTCAAACCGATTGTCCGGTACTACATCGATGACCTGCACGGCATTGCGGGTGTCAGTCTCGACTGCACGGGGAATTTTTCAACCGTTGTTTTGTTCGGATTTGGATTTGAAGCCATTAGTTCCGCTCAGGTTAGCAATACTCAATTGCGAGCAACCATTCTTCAGAAGATATTCGATTATTTTTCGAGCACTGACACGGCCGGTTTCGAAACCGTAGCAACAAGCGTCGGCAGCGACTGGAACCTCGTGTCCGTCCCAATGTCGTTTTCTCCGACTACAGTTCCGGCGGTTTTTCCGAGCGCAATCTCTCGTGCTTTCGGATTTCAAAACAACTATGTTCCGACAAACACCATGGAAATCGGCAATGGCTATTGGCTGCAGTTCCCCGCCCCAACCGCCGTCACGATTTGCGGCCTGCCGATTACAACGGAAAGTGTATCCGTTCACCACGGATGGAATATCATCGGCTCGATTAGCGTACCGATCGCCGTCAACAGTATCACCAGTAATCCGCTCGGACTTGTTACATCGCAGTTCCTTTCTTTTGATGGAACATATTTCGAGAGCGATACCATCCAACCCGGTCATGGTTATTGGGTACAAGTGAGCGGTGCAGGTACGCTCTATCTTTCAGCTTCTGCATCAGCAGGTGCTGCGAATGCAATCAGGATTGTTCCGACAAATGAACGTCCTCCTTCACCACCGACGGATGCCGATATCTCGCATCCCCTATCACATATCCCGCATCGCTTTGCGCTCGAGCAGAACTATCCTAACCCGTTCAATCTGACAACGAATTTTAGATTTTCGATTTTGGATGTTGGAATGGTGACGCTGAGAGTGTACGATATGTTGGGAAGAGAGACCGCAACACTGGTGAACGAAGCAAAAGAGCCGGGTGAGTATACCGTCGCGTTCGATGCGGCTAATTTACCAAGCGGAGTGTACACGTACAGACTTCGTGCAGGATCATTTACGGATGTGAAGAAAATGCTCCTGCTCCGGTAAGCCTGCCACTTGTATCTTTTGAGGAAACTTGTATATTGAATGAGGTCATATATGACGATTTCACTTATATTTAACGTTTTGTAATGCATCCCAAAGAGATCGAGCGTCTCGTTCACTCCATTCTCAGCGAGCAATCGTCTCCACATTCCTGCTGCAAAGACGGCACGTGCAGCGATGGCCTTTGCGTCACGCACAACAAAGAAGGCGTCAAGAACATTGTCCATGCCGGCGCTTCTCGTGTCACAGCGGGAATCGGCATCGAGGCTGCCGGTGGCGTTGAAACAGACCTCGCCCGATTCATCGACCATACGCTCTTGAAACCCGAAGCCACCAAAAACCAGATCATTCATCTTTGCAACGAGGCAAAGAAGTACAACTTCGCAAGCGTCTGCATAAATCCATCCTACGTTTCGCTGTGCGCCAAGCTTCTGCGCGATACTCCGGTGAAAGTCTGTACGGTCATTGGTTTTCCGCTCGGTGCAACTTCGACACCGGCGAAAGCATTTGAATCGGAACACGCCCTGCGCGACGGCGCCAAAGAACTCGACATGGTCATCAACGTCGGCATGTTGAAATCCGGCGAGTACGAATATGTCGAGAACGATATCTTCGCCGTTGTTACAACGTGCCGTCGGTACGGTGCACTCAGTAAAGTTATTCTTGAAACAGGACTTCTCACGGACGAAGAGAAAGTGAAAGGCTGTCTGCTCGCCAAGCGCGGAGGGGCTGATTTCGTAAAAACGTCAACGGGATTTGCGAAGGGTGGCGCTACGGTTGGCGACATCGCTCTCATGCGAAAAGTGGTCGGCAGTGCGATGGGAGTCAAGGCATCGGGTGGCGTCAGAACACGGGAAGAGGCGCTTGCAATGGTTGCGAGTGGTGCCGACCGCATCGGTGCAAGTGCAAGTGTAAAGATCGTCAGCGGCAATGGCGAGAGCAAGAAGGTTGAAACTACCAACTCGGCACAGTCGTACTAATCTCCATCATGTGTGAGGAAATTATGAAACAGATTGGCAGTGTGATCTTAACGGTAGTGATCATTCTCAGCGTACTCGTTGCCGGATGTTCATCCTCCAAACAGGCATCGAATGATACGCAGCAACAATCATCGACTCCGCCATCGGCTTCGCAGCAGCCTGAAACACGGCATGATCGCGTTGACACGCTCGACGTTAAAACACAAAACACTGAGAAGCCGGCTTATCAATCTCCCGTCGCTCCTGCGCCATCATCTTCAAGTTCACCCGCGGCTTCACCCGGCACATTCACTGTGCAGGTCGGCGCGTACAAATCGCAGGACGGAGCAGATCGGATCGCACAACTTGCAAAGGAACGCTTTGGACGAGGAGTGACTGTGCTCTATGACGCCGTCGGCAACCTCTACAAAGTCATGATAGGAACGTTCCTCACGAAGGATGACGCACGAAGTTTCCGCGATGACATGGTTCGGAAGTATTCCACTGACTACAAAGACGCCTGGGTTTCAGAACATCCGCAAAAGTAATCTTACGCTTTTTCGCTCCATTGGTACTGCCGCTCTCGTGATTCTCATACTCGGAGGATGCAAGAGCGCAGATGAGCATGGCTCACAACGACGCTCTCCCTCGACACTGAGAGAATTTCTTCTCAAACATGAGGCGACGTTCAATCCCGTACGATATGATTCCGTACTCGCACTTCACAAAGATTCGGAAACTCGCGGCGCGCTCAATATCCGCACAGTTGCCATGACGGCACTGCCGGAGACGACCTCCGGCTTTCGCGCACAAATCCTTTTTACACAAGACATCGACCAAGCGAATCAACTCCGAGATACGCTTGACTCCATTCTGCCCAATGAATGGGTCTACATCGTCTATGATGCACCATACTACAAAGTTCGCGCGGGGAATTACGATGATCGGACGAGTGCAGCACGGATGGTGAAGCATCTCTCTTCCTTTGGTTTTAAGGATGCCTGGATTGTGCCGGACAAGATTCTCAAAAACATTCCGTCAAAGCCGCCGGTCGCGGATATCGAAGCAATCCCCCGGCTGCAGGCACAACAATAAGCTAATAATGCTTGAGCTGAAGGTTTACCCCTTCGAGCGGCCAGCGTGCTCTCACCTTTAATGTATCCGGGTAGATTGTAAACCGTTCGGCAGGATGGTACGGAAACACCGCTCCGTACGTATACGTGCCATTGCCGTCGACATCGCGAAAAACCCAGAGTGTATACTTCCCTTCAGGAAGATACTCTACGATGAACGAGCCGGGTGCATCGAGCACAATCTGATGAACTCTCGCATTCTTGCCGGCAATGTCGGTTGCAAAAAGATAGACCTTCCCTTGCACGTTCTGGGCTTCATCGGTGATTGTGCCGGCGATGCTTCCAAAGACATCTTCGCGTATCGTTTGGAAGCGCCGCACGAGCAAAGTATCTTTCGCCCGATTGCCAGCGTAGTCGACAATGGAATCCAGCCGCATAGTAGCTCTATACCATGCACCGTATGTGAGCAAATGGATTGGAAGGAATACGACGCGCGCCGAGCCTGACCACGCCATCCTGCCAGGGACTTCCCGCTTCGCCGAGTCGACCAGATCGAATCCACGCTCGAATAAAGTTCGCTGGATAGGCTCGCTAAACGATATGTCGATCGAATCTCGAGGATCGATATTCCGTATGCTGTCCTGCCCGCTGAGAAACGTCACTCTTGGTGTTGTTGTATCGTGCACGATTGAAGCCTCAAAGATCGGGCTCCCTGCATTGTCGTTCAAAGGGTTCTCATGAAGATCTCGTGCCCCCGCGATCGAAACCTTGTAGACCTTCGCACTTTCCTGTGCCGTCGTGACAACCTGGGCTTCGAGCAATGTTTCCATAAAGGAAACGTCGAGTACGTGCAAAGCAGCAGGCGCGGTTGTTTCGGCAATTTCGACCGAGAGGAGGTTGATGCTCGCGGTGTCCATCGCCTCGCTGAAACGAAGGAGAACATGCGACCGGTCAAGCGCACGGGCGCTTGAGAGGAACGGCCTTGTTGTATCCTCACTTGTCAATCGAAATTGTAGTCCGGTAACCGTTGCTGTGGGTGTCGTGAGGTGAACAGAGGCAGCCGCGATTCCAAACTGATCTGTCTGTTGATCGTACAAGAGATTTTTGTATTCGTCCCTGATCGCAAAAAGCCTGTAACTGCCGGGCGCAAGGTTTGGCAGGGTGAACGCTCCATCCTTTCCTGTTTGCGTAAGATAATCCGGCTTCGTGTGGATCGGATTCAACGTATCGGGACGGCGATTGTTCAGCATGAAGGCGAAGATCATCACACCGACGGGCTTCTCGTCAAAAACCTTTCCGGCAATCGAGGCTGAATCGATTCGCTCGCCCGTGGAGAATGGCAGTGCGAATGCCTGTGCGAGCCGGTTGCCTCGCGTATCTTCGACATCGGTTCCGAGTGTGAGGATATAGGTTGTATTGGGACGGAGGACTGAATCGGCGAACTGAATCTCGACATCTTTTCCTCCCCAATCGTACGTGAGCGTACCGAGATTGGGCGAGACGAAGATCGATTGCTGGACTTTCAGCAGGTCGACGTACTTGCTGAACTCGATTCTGATTTTCTTATCGTGAAAGTTGGTTGTCCCGGGTGTTGGATATGTTGAAACGATCTCGGGAGGAGTTTTATCTGGAGGACCGCCGGAAGGAGCAACCTGTCCCGCACAAAAAAACGACGTGAGGACAAAAAGATTGTAACAAAGGAACTCGACTACTGTTCGATTCACTGAAATGTATTCTTTGCAAGGAAATTTTCAAGACACACGTTCCAATATAGTTATTTTCCGGAAATGACGAAAGAGAATGTGTTTCGACTGCAGGAGCTTTTCCTCCGCGAAAGTCTTTACATTTTCCGTCGTGCATACGCGGCGAATTATCTTCCTACCCCTGCCCCTCCTTAATCGCTTGCTGCTCTTCGCGGATCTTCTTATAACGATTGACTGCTTTGAGGTGCTGGTTGTATGTCTTCGTGAACGTATGCCCGCCGAGTCCGTTCGCAACAAAGAATAAATATTTATGTTTCTTGGGATGAAGCGCAGCTATAATCGATGCTTTGCCGGGATTGTTGACTGGTCCCGGAGGGAGACCTTCATGCCGGTATGTATTGTACGCAGACGTCCGTGCAAGATCGCTCCTATGAAGCAACCGAGGACCATCACCAATAATGTACTGGATTGTCGGATCGGCCTGAAGGCGCATGTTTTTCTTCAGCCTGTTGTAATACACGCCGGCAACAACTGCCCGTTCGGAGTCGACGGATGTTTCCCCCTCGACGATCGATGCGATGGTCAGCGCTTCGTTCAGCGTCATTCCTTCGGCTGCAACGTCGGCACGGAGCGTATCGTTGAAGGCTTTCCAAAATTCCTGGACGATCTCTTTGATGACGTCCTCTTCATCCATCTGCCAGTACAGTTTATACGTATTCGGCATGAGGTAGCCTTCGAGCGTCGGCGCATCCACCCCGACACTCCGGCAGAATGCGGAGTCCGTCACCAAACTCATGAACCGAACCGTGTCGATACCGAGTTGATGAGATAGAATTCTTGCCTGTCGTGCGGCGCGCGATCCTTCCGGCAATGTCACCATGATCGCTTCGATCGTCTTTCCGTAGCGAAGGTCTTCCAGGATTTCCTTGTTCGACATGCCGTTCCTGAAGCGGTACTTGCCGATCTGCATCTTCGTCGTGAGTTCCAACATCCGTCCAGCTGCACTGAACAGCATCCGACTTCGAACGACGCCGCTCTTTTCCAACGAGTCGAGAACGCTCTGGAACGTTTCTCCTTTCGAGACGATGATGAAGCGATCACCTTCGAACGTGTTCGGCGCCCAAAGGATCTGGTAGAGGATGAACATTCCCAGAGCGAGGACGCTCAGCAGTATGGTGACAAGGCGACGTTTCACACGCTTTTTCACTGTAGATTGAAACTCATTCTGAATATTCCATTACAAGGAAAGGTTTGCCACCGGCGTGAGTGCGAGATCGGATACGAAGCCTGTTCGGAGCTTCATCCACCCAACGAGAGCAATCATTGCGGCATTATCAGTGCAATACTCAAGCTTAGGGAAGTAAACGTGATAGCGTCCCTCATCTGTCCGTTGACGCATTCGATAGCGAAGCTCGGAGTTTGCCGATACGCCGCCGGCAACTGCGATTTCCTTGATCCCAAATCTTGCGGCAGCATCAAAGGTCTTCTCCACGAGAACGTCCACAACCGCCGCCTGGAAACTCGCGCAGATATCTTTCAATTGTTGATCGGGAAGTCTCTGTGTCGAATCGTTCGAACGGAATCCATTGTCGCGCAACCAGTAGAGAACGGATGTTTTGATTCCGCTAAAACTGAAGTCGAAGTTTTCATTACCGAGCAGCGAGCGCGGGAATCGTATGTACTCCGGATTTCCTTCTCGTGCGAGCTTGTCGATGATCGGTCCGCCGGGGAATCCAAGCCCAAGCATCTTCGCAACCTTATCGTATGCTTCGCCGGCCGCATCGTCGAGCGTTTCTCCCAGAAGTTTGTGCTGTAATAGCTCTCGCACGAGCACAAGCTGCGTATGCCCGCCCGAAACGATGAGGCAGAGAAACGGGTACTGTGGCCTCGGATCGTCGATGAAGTTAGAGTAGATGTGCGCCTGCATGTGGTTCACACCGATGAGCGGAATATTCAAACCGTACGCGAGCGCTTTTGCGAAATTCAGTCCAACGAGTAATGCGCCCATGAGACCGGGCCCGTAGGTAACGGCAACGGCATCCGGATCTCCTTTCGAAACACCGGCAACTTGGAGCGCCTCAGTCACGACCGGCACAATCAGTAGCTGATGTGCACGCGAGGCAAGCTCCGGCACGACGCCGCCATACTTCTGATGAACCATCTGCGAAGAGACGATGTTTGAGAGCAGCGTGCCATCTCGCAGCACCGCCGCAGAGGTCTCATCGCACGATGTTTCGATACCGAGAATAGTCATATTGCATCAATAAGCAAAAACTCGCATACATTTTCAAGCGAACTCTTCCACTAAATGCTGATAGACAACATCCAGTTGACTTTTATTCTCAAAAATCTAAATTACTTCATATTCACATCGGGGGTTTACTCATTCGGGTGAGCATCATTCACCTGGAGGGGCTGTGCAACAGCTTGTTCAGCGTCCGAGAAACACCCGTTCTTGGCTCTTCACCGGGCTTGCCGCAATCGCGCTTGCTGTTGGCATCGTTCATGCCTACTCCCTTCGGTGGGTCAACGACGATGCGTTCATCTCTTTCCGGTACGCAAAGAATTTTGTCAACGGTTTAGGCCTCGTCTACAATGCCGGCGAACGCGTTGAGGGATACACGAACTTCCTCTGGACGATGCTCGTCGCGCTGGGCATAAGGTTGGAACTTGACCCGGTTTTATTTACAATGATCCTCGGCATCATCTTCCACTCGCTCACGATCACCGTCTTCGTGTATCTCAGCTGGCATTTCCGGCGAGACGATGCGACGCACCTCTTCCTTCCTCTCACTGCTCTTGCACTCAGTCTGCACCGTGACTTCAATGTCTACGCGACAAGCGGTCTTGAGACATCAATGTTCACATTCCTGATCTCCTCCAGCTTCCTCATCCTGATTCTTGGAAGATCCAAGATGAGCTTTCTCGCAACGGGCCTCCTTTTCTCGCTCATGTTGATGACTCGCCCTGATGGCATTCTCTTCCTTGGCGCTGCACTCGCTTTTCTCCTCCTCACCCATAAAGAGCGAGCGACAAGCTGCCTCTACCTGCTGCTTCCGGTCGCATTCATCTACGTCCCCTACTGGCTCTGGCGTTATACATATTATGGCTTTCCATTCCCCAATACATTTTATGCGAAGTCTACCAGCTTGCCATATTATGAACAAGGATTCAAATACTTCGTGCTCTATTGGAAAACATACTACGTCTTCATGCTCATTCCAATTCTTGTTTTTTTTGTATCAGGAATGCAGAGGTCCGGTGGAGAAAGGATTGACTTTCTCCGCTCTTTCGGCAAGAGGGAAACGTATGAAGCACCGGCAGCTCGTGCGTTTCTCCTGGCGGTTCTTTACGCTGTTGTGTGGATGTTCTATGTGATCCGTATTGGCGGTGATTTCATGTTCGCGCGGTTCCTTATACCGATCACGCCCTTGTTGTTCTTCTTGTGTGAACTCCTGATCACTCGTCGGTTTCGGAAGGTTCCTTATGCCGTGCTGGCATCTGTCCTGCTGCTTGCCACATTCCTGCGATTCGACCAGTTCACTCACCTGCCCTACCGCAACGAAGTAGCCGATGAATGGCAATATTACCCGGCGCAAAGTGTAACCTGGTCACAAAAAACAGGCAACACACTCCGGAAGTATTTCCATGATTTCCCCATGAAGGTTGCCTTTGGAGGCATGATGGCGCAAACCGTGTATTACGCAGAACCGCAAATTGCCATCGAAGCATCGGCGGGATTGACCGACACCTTCATCGCGCATCAACCCATTGTTACGCGAGGGAGGCCCGGTCACGAGAAAGAAGCACCCATGGATTATCTGATCAAGAGAAAAATAAACTTCATGCTCTGGGTAAATCAACCACCTGAGAACGAACACACACTCAATGTCATCACGTTCGATTCGGTAAAACTTCTCATTCTAACCTACCAGGACAGTATCATGCGGAAACTTGCCGAGTATCCCGAAATAAAGTTCATCCGGATACCCGACTACATCGACTCGTACATCGCCATGCTCGATACGATGCCTCGAGAGCAAGTTCTCCAGGAGTACGAATTCCTGAAGATGTATTACTTCAACCAGAGTGACGACCGGGCTCGGGAAGGGATCTTTCTATCACGATTAGGAAAAAGCCCGGCCGTTTCTTCGAAATAACTTCTTTCAGCATCCCTCATCCGTATTTGCAAAGGTTGTCAGTTTTTACTATTTTCCACTTCATTTATCTCCCACGGGTACATGCCTGATTCCGAAAGCGTAGATCTTTCGAAGCTCACGATTCCACGAAAGGAAGAGATACGCACTCCTCCAACACGCTCACGTACGGGCTTGATTCTCTACATTGGCGGTGCGCTCTTCCTTGCGTTTTCAATCTTTTTTTTCGTGAGGACGGCTACAAATGCAAGCGAGGAGATCGAGGTAACGACCGTTTCTATGATTTCACCCTCACAGGCAAATTCCGTCCTCACCGCAAGCGGCTACGTTGCGGCTCAACGCAAGGCTGCAGTCGCTTCAAAGGCAACGGGACGATGTGATGGCGACGTTCATCCGCGTGCTCGGGTCCGTCATCACGATCATCTTCAGTCTCGGCGCAATGATCGGCGCAATGATTACCATGTACGCCGCTGTTGCCAATAGGACGACCGAGATCGGCACGCTTCGCGCGCTGGGATTCCACACAAAGAACATTCTTTCGGCTTTCCTGGTGGAGTCGCTTGTCATCTCGCTCATCGGTTCCGGAATCGGATTGCTTGCAGCGTCATTCCTTCAGTTGTTCGTCATTTCGACATTGAACTTTGGAACGTTCACCGAGCTTGCATTCGGGTTCACGCTGTCACCGGAGGTCATCGTCAACACCATTCTCTTTGCGCTGATCATGGGAATTGTCGGTGGATACTTGCCGGCGGTTCGTGCATCGCGCCTGAACATTGTCAACGCTCTCCGTGCATCATAACCTTCAACCATCGTAAGGAGAACTAGCATGAAAAATTTGCGGCTTGCGTGTCTTACGATCTGTTTCTTGTTCATTGCACATTATGCACTTAGTCAGGAACGCGGATTCGGCGCGGGAATTTTGATTGGCGAGCCGACCGGCTTCAGCGTGAAGGGATGGGTAAGCGACAATAACGCCATCGATGCCGGAATTGCATGGTCGTTTTACCGTGAAGCCTCGATCCACATTCACGCGGATTACCTCTGGCATTCATTCAACGTCTTCCACACGCAGGAAAAAATTCCGATCTACTATGGCATCGGTGGACGCATCAGAACCGCAAAACATGGAGATGCACAACTTGGAGTCCGCGTAGTTGTAGGAGTTGGGTATATTTTCCGCAATGCGCCCGTCGATCTCTTCCTCGAAGTCGCACCGATTGTCGACCTCGCACCTTCCACCGAGCTGAGCGGCAACGGAGGAATTGGTGCAAGGTTTTGGTTTCGGTAGGGTTCTCCGCCCCTTACGAGAAATACAAACCCCGACTCATTTCCTGCGAGCCGGGGTTTTTGTTTGCCCTTCCACTACTGTTATTCGACCGTTCAACCGTCAAACAACATGGTGAAAATAGAAAAAGACCTATTGCACACTGCCAGACTTTTTTGTATATTATGCCCACTACCTTTTTGAAAAGTTTTTATCCCCGAGGAAATTATGGCAAAAATATGTAATATTTGTGGAAAAAAGCCCATGAGTGGGAATAACATCAGCCACGCGCATAACAAGACGCGACGGCGCTGGCTCCCGAACTTGCGAAGCGTTCGCGCTCAAGTCGATGGCCGCGTTCAACGCATGCGCGTCTGTGCATCCTGCATCAAGCAAGGCCGTGTGGTGAAGGCTGCATGAGTTATGAAACCTTACGAAGGTTCGGAACCTTCGTAAGGTTAAGAGACCTCCGAAGCCCAACGATGTGTTGGGCTTTTGTGTTCATGGAGTAAGCAGGCGTTTTTGAAAATCTCGTGGAAAGTCATACATTACAAGAAAATTGCTCTTCCATGTCGATCCCGAACTCGCTGACTCTTCTTCGCATTCTCCTCACGCCGGTCTTCGTGATCTTCCTCTTCTCGGAATCATCCTTCTTCAAACAACTCTCACTCGTCGTCTACATCGTCGCTGCCCTCACCGATTGGTACGATGGCGTGGTCGCGCGCAAGTATGGCTACGTTTCACGATGGGGAAAATTTCTGGACCCGCTCGCCGATAAAATTCTCTCATCCGCCGCGCTCTTCTCGTTCGTCTATCTCGCACTGATCGATGTGTGGATGGTATGGGTTATCGTTATTCGGGATGTCATCATTACCGCGCTCCGAAGCTTGGCGGAATGGTACGACCAGCCGATTATCACCTCCAAGACAGCGCAAGCAAAAACATTCAGCGAGTTCATCGTCATCTACTACATTCTCATCCTTTACGTTGCAGGCACGGTACCGATGATTCGGATGGAGTATGGAAGGTTGCTCGATACATTGATGGATCATCAAGTCCTCTTCGGCATGATGCTTCTTGTGGCAATCTCAACCATTGCCACCGGCATCATGTATCTCTTCGACAACAGAAAATTCCTCCGTGAGCTTTATGGACGATACTTCGGCGCCGCCGAATCCCGGTAAAAAAAGATCAATCCCTTTCCTCGCTCGGATTATCGCAACGGCATTCTTCTCCGGTTACGTCCCTGTTGCATCCGGTACTGCCGGAAGCTTGGTCGGACTTCTCGTCTATTACCTTGCCCCCGGAATGGAGAATCCCGTTGTTCTCTGTGTCGTGAGCATCGTGACTTTCGGAATAGGCGTTCCTGCAGCGGCTGCGGTCGCACGCATCGCGGGGAATGAACTTACATCGAGCGCACGGATGA
Source organism: Ignavibacteria bacterium (assembly GCA_016178595.1). GTDB lineage: Bacteria > Bacteroidota > Ignavibacteria > UBA10030 > SZUA-254 > JACOSY01. The sequence continues at coordinate 95,330 of JACOSY010000054.1, read as the reverse complement.
CGAAGGATTTATTCCAACCGGACGCGGCTCACGCTGCCGATCCGTCGATCGTCGTCATCGATGAAGTTGTTGGAATGTGGGTATCTCTACTGTTCCTCCCGAAGGGAATTGTCGTTGCCCTTGCCGCGTTTGTCGCATTCAGAGCATTCGACATTGTGAAGCCGTTCCCGGCAAGACACGTTGAGCGCTACCCAAACGGTTGGGGAATTATGCTGGATGATGTTTTCGCCGGAGTTTACGCGAATATAATAGTGCAGGTTCTTGTGCACCTCTTCCCAAAAATTTTTACTTGACTTCGCGGCAGAGATTCATGCGCCTCTGGTTTTTTCTTATTTTTTGACTTTTTATTTTTGAATTGGTCACGTGAAATCCATCATCATCACGATCGGCGATGAGCTTCTCATTGGCCAGGTCATCAATACCAATGCAGCGTACATCGCCGGGAAGCTGAACAGTGCCGGTATCGAAGTACGACGCGTGCTCACGATTGGCGATGAACACCACGAGATCCTCGCAGCGCTCGAAGAATCCTATCCAAAGTTTGACGTCATCGTGATAACCGGAGGACTCGGTCCCACACATGACGACGTGACGAAGAAGGCCGTCTGCACATTCTTCCACACCGATCTTATCTCAAGTCCCGATGCGAGAAAAAACATCGAACAATTCCTGAAATCGCGAAGCCACTCATGGTCCGATGCTGCGGAAGAGCAGACACACGTGCCGAGAGGATCAACGATCATACCGAACAAGCTTGGCACAGCGTCCGGTATACTATTTGAACGCGAAGGCAAACATGTTATTGTCATGCCCGGCGTGCCCTACGAGATGGAAGGCATGATGGAAGATTTCATCGTTCCCTACTTTACAGAAAGGAACACCGGAAAGGTCGTCCTCCACCGTACGTTGAAGACGACAGGCATCCCTGAGTCTATGCTTGCGGCGAAGCTCGGCGATCTCAAAGACCTCTTGGGGAAAGCAACGCTCGCATTCCTTCCATCACCTTCAGGCGTTCGGATGCGAATCACTGTCGTCGACCCGAACCGGTCCGCAGCAGAAACATTGATTCGCGATATTGAGTCGCGCATCCGGGAGAAAGTCGAGAAGTACATTTATGGAGCTGACAATGAAGAGCTTGAAGAAATCGTTGGAAGGGTACTGGCCGAACGAAAGCTCACCATCGCCGTCGCAGAATCGTGCACGGGAGGATTGATTGCAGATCGGATCACGAACGTGCCGGGAAGTTCGAACTATTTCGAGCGCGGCATCGTCGCCTACAGCAATGAATCGAAGATTCGGCTTCTCGACGTCCCGGAAAAATTGATCGAGAAATATGGAGCGGTGAGTAAAGACGTTGCCGAGGCGATGGCTCGCGGAATCCGGGAAGCCGCCCGCGTCGATATCGGACTTTCCACCACCGGTATTGCCGGACCATCCGGCGGATCGGCCGAGAAACCGGTCGGGACTGTCTGGATCGGCTATTCTTACAAGAATGAAACGCGCGCAGTGAAATTCCAATTCGGCACCGAGCGCTTGCGTATCAAGGAGCGCGCCGCACAAGCGGCACTTGAGCTTGTTCGGAGAAAAATTCTTCGGATCGAGTAACGTATGGGAACTATTCGGACGTTTATCGCTTTCGATTCTCCCGACGTCGTTCGGGAACGGATACGAGAGATTCAGAACGAGCTGAGGAAGATCGATACCGACATCCGCTGGGAATCACCGGACAAATTTCATGTCACGATCAAATTCCTTGGCGATGTTGAGGAAGCTGTCCTCCCCGACGTTCTCACTGATATTCAAACAATCTGCAAAACGCATACACCGTTTGACGTGATCTACTCTACGTTCGGCAGCTTTCCAAACTTCTTGCACCCGCGAGTTCTTTGGCTTGGTTGCAAGAACCCGGACGACAAGCTCCAACTCCTCAAGAATGCGTTGGATACAGGTCTCGTTTCTCATGGATTCGAGATCGAAGAGCGAGCCTTTCATCCTCACATCACCCTCGGCAGAGTCAAGAGCAATCGCGGCTTGCAATACTTGACTCCGATGTTGGAAAAGCTTACCTTTGAGCCACATTCAGCAAGGATCAACGGAATCAATGTAATGCAAAGTGTGTTGAAACCTCAGGGAGCGTCGCACACTGCTTTGTGCCTAATCAATTTATAATCACACAAACAAGCTGAGAAGATGATTCGGGGAAAAGCACCGCGGAAACTGAAAACCGTTCTCTTTATCGATGACGAACTGGCCTGGCTGCAAGCGGTCAAGATGGCCGTGGACGGACAATCATTCAAAGTCATGACTGCCGATAGTGGCGAGGAAGCGCTCAAACAACTTCGACGCGCAAAACCGGATTTGATCGTCAGCGATGTTCGCATGCCGGCGATGAACGGCTTCGATTTGTTCGAGAAAGTTCGGAGTTATCCTAAGTTTCAGGGCGTGCCCTACGTCTTCATGTCGTCGCTCGACGACTTCGACGCCAAACATATTGCGAAGCAAATCGGCGCAGACGCGTACATCGAACGGCCACTCGACATCGATGAGATAAAAAAGGTCGTGTTGGATCTGCTGATTCGATTTCGAAGGCGCTGACTGCAAGAGAACACGACGCTCTGCGTCGGAACCACGGGTGAACATTTTTTTTAAAAGGAGGAATGAGTATGGCAGAAGAAACCACAGTACGAGAATCACGGCTGCAGGCATTGAAGATCGCCGTCGAGCAGATTGAGAAACAGCACGGTCGCGGCGCGATCATGAAGCTTGACGAAGGTCCGATTGCAAAGATCGAGTCGATCTCGACAGGATCCATTTCGCTCGATGCAGCAATCGGGATCGGCGGCATACCGCGCGGGCGAGTTATCGAAATCTTCGGTCCCGAATCATCCGGCAAGACAACCATCTGCTTGCACGTAATTGCGGAAGCCCAGCGCCGCCAGGGCATCGCGGCGTTCATCGATACCGAACACGCGCTTGACATCGGCTATGCGAAGAAGCTCGGCCTCGATGTGAACAATCTCCTCCTCTCACAGCCGGAATACGGCGAGCAGGCGCTCGAAATCGTCGAGACGCTCGTTCGCAGCGGTGCGCTCGACGTCATCGTGATCGATTCAGTCGCGGCACTGACGCCGCGCGCAGAGATCGAAGGAGAAATGGGCGATCCGACCATGGGCGTGCAGGCTCGCTTGATGTCGCAGGCACTGCGAAAGTTGACTGCCGCGATCAGCAAATCGAAAACATCGGTCATGTTCACAAACCAGTTGCGCCAGAAGATCGGCATCATGTTCGGCAATCCCGAAACAACGACCGGCGGTAATGCCTTGAAGTTCTATGCTTCGCTCCGGTTGGATATCCGGCGCATCGAAGCGATCAAGGACGGACAAACCGTTGTCGGGAACCGCGTGAAGGTAAAGGTCGTAAAGAACAAAGTAGCACCGCCGTTCAAAGAAGCGCAGTTCGATATTCTGTACAACGAAGGCATCTCACGCCTCGGCGACCTGATCGACACTGCTGTCGAGCATAACATCATCAGCAAGAGCGGCTCATGGTTCGCGTATGGCAGCGAGCGAGTCGGTCAGGGCCGCGACGCCGTGAAGAAATTCTTGCAGGATAACGATAAGATTGCGAAAGAGATCGATCTCGCCCTCCGAAAAAAACTCGGCTTGATCGAAGAACCTCAAACGAAACAGCATCCAAAGGGAGATGGAGCAGCGGAAAAGCATATCGATACAGCGAAGAAGCCGGCAAAGACGTAGTGTGCGTCTGCTGTCCATGATTGCATGACCATCACCAAGATTGAACGTCAGAAGCGAGATTCCCACCGGGTCAATATTTTCATCGATAATAAGTTCGCTTTTGGCATTCAGGATCAAGTGCTTGTGAAGTTTGGGTTGCGCAAAGGTGACATCCTCGATGACGAACAGATCAACACCATTGCGTCGTCGGAGGAGTATAATCTGGCAAAGCAAAAAGCTCTCCGGTACATTAGCTACAGGACTCGGAGCGAAAAAGAGCTCCGCACCAAACTCATCGAAAAAGAATTTCCTCCCGATGTCATCGACAAGACTATCGAACAGTTACGAGACCTGGGTCTTATCAACGATGTGGCATTTGCCCGAAGCTTCGTACACGATCAGCAGCTGCGCCGGCCTGCCGGCAAACGATTGCTTGCACAGAAACTTCGGCTCAAGGGAATCTCCAATTCTATCATTCAGCAAGTTCTCTCAGAAGCCGCCGGCACAGACGAAGAACGTTCTGCCGCACTCGAGGCGGCAAAAAAACATCTGAAACGGAGGCGGCTCCCGAAGGACAAATTGGGCCGCATCAAAGAACAACAGCGCATTGCACAATTCCTTGCCCGGCGTGGATTCGAGTGGTCGACCATTTCACCAGTTTTGCGTGCGCTCTTTACATCCGACACTATCGAACATCAGGAGGCTTGACCATGTCGTCCGTCATCTTCGACATTGAGACGCTCGCATTTCCGCTCGAGTCGTTCGACGAAACACAACAAGAATACTTGTTAAAGTTCGCCGATACGGAAGAGAAGCGCGAGCTGGAGATTCAGAAAATGAATCTCTACGCCCTCACCGCCCAGGTCATCGCCGTTGCCATGCTGAATCCCGAGACGATGGCGGGAAAAGTCTACTTTCAAGCAGACAAACAAGGGCAGTATTACTCCGCCGACAATAAAATCGAATATCTCTCCGGCGATGAGAAACTTGTTCTTCACTGCTTTTGGGATGCGATACAGAAGTACGATCAATTTATTACGTTTAACGGCAGAACGTTCGATTGTCCGTTCGTGTTGCTGCGCTCTGCGATTACCGGAGTTCAGCCGACACGCGATCTTCTCCCCTACCGGTACGATGCATCCCGGCACTGCGATTTGCTCGATCAACTTTCCTTCTACGGCGCGACGAAAAAATTCAATTTGGATTTCTATTGCAAGGCATTCGGCATCAAGAGTCCGAAAAGCGAAGGACTCACCGGATTGGGACTTGGTCCGCTGTTCCGCGAAGGGCGATACAAGGAAATTGCCGATTACTGTATGGGCGATGTCATCGCAACGGCAGAACTTTTCAAGCGCTGGAATGAATTCCTGAACATGAAAGAATAGAACAGTATGCTAATCTTTCTCTGCTCATTGGAATCGTTCCCAAACTCTGTTTGGGAACGTACATGAACAGAAGAATAGGCTATCTCCTAGGTCGCTCCCAAGCAGAGCTTGGGAGCGAGCAAAAGCAATAACTCTTTATGACTACCGACCACCATCTGGATGAAACAGACTTCCTCGTCGTCGATGTAGAGACTACCGGGCTCTCGCCGACGAGTGGAGACCGCGTGTGCGAAATCGGCGTGGTGAAGCTGCACGGCGGTGCAGTCGTCGATAGCTTCGGAAGCCTCGTTGATCCGCAAAGAGAAATCTCGCCCGGCGCCTATAACGTCAACCGCATCTCCGCCGAAATGCTTGCCGACGCCCCGGTTTTCCCGAAGATCGCCGGCAAGCTTCAGGAAATGATGAAGGAGACGGTGCTGGTGGCGTACAATGCCGGATTCGATCTCTCTTTCATTGAGTCGGAGTTTTCACTGCTCGGCTCTCCACGGCTCGACAATGTTGTCGTCGATGCGCTGACACTCGCGCGGCAATTGCTGCCGGGACTCCGGAAATATCCGCAAGAGCATGTTGCAAGCATCGTCGGTATCCCGTTCCCCGTCAAACACCGCGCGCTCGAAGACGCGATGACTACCGCGAAGCTTTTTACGATGTTTACCACGATGCTGAAGGCGCACGGCTGCTGCACTATCGGCGATCTCTTCCGCCGCGATCTTGCACGAACGCTCTTCGATAAGCGCATGGGTATTGTCAACCACGCGCTCGCGACACGAAGTCAGTTGTGGATCAAATACCTCTCGCCGATGAACGCTGAAATCACCGATCGCGTTGTCACGCCAAAAGACTGCGTTGCGGAGCAATCCGACCGGAAAGGCGCGACCTATCTCGTCGCGTATTGCCATTCCGCAAAGGCAGAACGAAATTTCCGCATCGATCGCATCCTCGACCTTCGGTTGATCCATCCCATCGCAAATTACCAATGAGTTGCCGTTGCACATCCACTGAAGGAGCAAACACGTTCTTCTCGGAAGAGGCAAGTCAATACCTGAAGAAGTTTCGCAAGAAGGGATTGGCGAAAGAGCAGCGGTATCTTGCCGAAGGTATTCTCTCGACGAACGTTACGGGCAAATCAATTCTTGAGATCGGCAGCGGTGTGGGTGGATTGCACCTGACATTGCTCAAGGATGGAGCGCGTGCGGCATTCGGTATCGATCTTGCGGAAGGAATGGTGGATGGTGCGAAGCAATTATCCCACGAGATGGGATTTTCAGATCGAGCCAGCTACCGCGCCGGCGACTTCGCGCATATTGCCGATGAGATAGCGGAAGCCGATATTGTCATTCTCGACAAAGTCGTCTGCTGCTACGAAGATGTTGACGATCTTGTTGCAAAGTCGCTCAGCAAGACGCGGGGAGTGTATGCGCTCTCCTTTCCTCGACCGATTTTCCCGGTGAAGTTATCATTTCAAACAATGATCGCCATTGGAAAACTCTTCAAGTGGCCGTTCCGTCCCTACTGGCACGATTGGGATGCGATGCTGAAGAAGATTCGGGCGGATGGATTTCAGGAAGTCGCTCACCGGGACACGTTCGTGTGGGCGGCGTACGTCTTCCGGCGATAAGCTGCACAGCACAACGCAATGACGTGAGACTAGCAGTCTGTTGAAAAAGGGAAATCATAGCCACGAGCTTCAGCTCGTGGAGAACAATCCTAGAAAAATCGTGATGGGTTTCAACCCATTCCATCAAAGGGACCCGTTTTGCAGGGGCTAAAGCCCGTCGATCGTTTTTGGATACCGATAACCACGACCTGAAGGTCGTGGCAAATCGCACCGTAGAGAGTTTTTCAACAGCCTGCTAGTCCACAGGTGAAGGTTGAGGTATTGACACGGCAAAGGGAATTACATATATTCATGTCAGAATTTGACGGGAGTGAGAAAGCAATAGTGCGGAAGGATTTCGTGAGAGATCGAGAACCCGTCGGTGAACCGGTAAAGCTTAACCGTTTCGTTGGCGGGTTTTGTGCTCAGCAACCAAAAGCGAAATAAACGACATATGTCGTTATTACTCCCACCGCAGGCGGAAGTACGACATTCGTCTTTGATGCAACCTAGGATGAACAACGACATTCATTATCACAGTAGTTGTGACGGACATTCGCGAAGCGAGTGGTTGCGCGCCTCCCACAAGTTTTCGGATATTGGGTTGAAGAATAATCATTATACTCTTTTCAAGTTCATCTGTTATATGAGCGATGCGCAACCACAAAAGATTCGCTTCGCTCAGTACAGCTGTCCGTCATGTTGCACCAAGAATGACGAGACATAATGCAAAAGATCGATAAGCAACTGGAAGCTCTTCTGAAAGAGCATGAGGATAGAAGAGAGGAAAACTCTTGGCACAATAACAGGTACCATAAGCAGGCGAACTTTGCTTATCTATATGCCTCCATCGTAATTGCCATTAGTGGCATCCTTCCTTCTCTTGAGACTGTATTTAAGAATGTTCCCAAAGAGCTCCAGGGAAGCCTCTTCGTTTTGCTGCTTGCATTCGGTGCTATGATTGGCTTTTATCTTTTTGCGTCAACACTTGATGCACTTTATATGATGTACTTGAACGGAATTAGAGCAAGCATCCTCGAGACGGAAATCAATACTATTCTGGGGAAAGATATTTTGATTTGGAATACTCAAATACTAAATCATTTTCACTCCATAAAGCTAATAAAAGTTAAAGATTGGCTCAAGCCGAGTGTTCTCGTGATCTTTTGGACAATGTTCTTTTTTGCTGCCACCGTAGCCTTCCTGTGCTTTCTATGTTTTGCAGCTGCTGGCCAATTTTTTCAGGGAGAATCCGCTATTCTCGTACCTGTCACATATTTGGTCATCGTCGCGCCAATTGCTTTATATCATCTCTATCAATGGAAAGCACTAAGCACTACAGGTGTACACTATATCTGGTCAACAGTGCAACAGTTGTCTGGGGTTAGCGGAATCAAGAATCTATCAACTCAAGAAATCACGGAGCTCACGAAGCATCGGCATCAATCTCATGTGCCTTTCCTCCACTGGGTTCCACTGCTTACCATTGATCTCGGAGTTTTTCCGATGGCACTGCTAAGTTATTCTACTAATTCATTTTGGCCCAGTTCTCAGTATCAGTTTCCTTTTCTACTCAATACGTCTGTATCCTTTGGAGATCTTCTCTTGATCCCTTGTTTTAACTACTTCTTGTATCGACTCGTTTCCGAACACTGGAAGACCTTGAGGACCGGTCGGACTTGGATATTCCCTGGATTTGTTCTCATCCTGATACTCAGTAGTGCAATACAATATTGGATTCATATGGAGTGGATTAATGACCAATACACTGGCTTTATGGATTTGACATTTGGGAAACTTTCTGCTGCTGGCGTGTGGCACCTTGTTTTTTCATCGATCCAGACTTCATTCGTCCTTGCATTCCTTGTTCTCTGGTATGTGGCATCAAATGAGGATAGGAGAGCTACTGAACTTGGCTTTGAAGGCTGGAGTGTTTTCACTTTGTATCTCATGCTAGGTGCGCTTGATTTCGTGTTACAAATGAACAGGTCATTTGCATCCATTGGGTGGTCTAAAATGTTACCTCTTCAATGGCCTATCCTTCTGAGAATTGTGCTTGCATTTGTAATTTTGTTCTCGGCTCGACGGAAGATATGGCGTCAACAAATGCAACACGCCGCCAGACGTTATGTGCCAGCACGCACGAAAAATCGATTACCAATCAATAGGAGTCATACATGACACATTATCACCGACTGAACATTTTGCTTGCTCTACTGCTCATTCCATTTGCATTAAAGGTTCTAGGCTGCGCGACCTACAGACCTCCACAATCATACTCTATTGACAAGGAACGGGTCTACCAAAAACCCTTCGATGATGTCTGGCAAAAGACCGTTGAGTGGTTTGCGACACAAGGAACGCCTGTCAAAAACATGGACAAATCATCGGGATTTATTGCTACTGAATACAATCTCAGCGCTGAGCGCGCCAAGTACGTCATGGACTGCGGAAAAGAAGGCAGTGCTCAAAACATAGAAAACCATGTCGGCAATTTCAATGTTGTCATCAAGAAAGTTGACGATACCGAGACGAAGGTTGTAGTCACTACTTTTTTCAAGGCTCAGAGGATCGATCACAAAATCAACGTTCTCACAGGAGAAGCTGTTAACGAAGTCACAACCATTGATTGCAACTCGACAGGAGTGCTGGAGAAGGAGCTACTTGAATACATCGGTCGATAGTCATGAATAAATGCAAGTTCGTCGATATAAAGCCACTTCTCGGACTCGTTCGGGGTTACCCGCTGATTCCCAAACGAGGAACGAAGCCCTTCAAACAATACTGCAAGCTCTACGAGAAACTAATCAAAAGCGTACCAAACACTGGAGGTATTTACATTTGGGTAGGCCCGGCGTGTGACCGAATCCACCGATATATCGGGATAAGCGAAGAGGGTCTTCAGAACCGTTTCGATGACGAGTTCTGGCAAGAGTATACAGCTCAATGGGAGACAGAGCATGGGGAAGCGCCGACTGTCTCTCTCGCTTGCCAGCACTACCCTAAGTGGACACACAAGATAACTTCCCAATCGTATCGTGGGAAAGCTGGCACCACGTTCATTGTCTATCATGAATTGCCGGGTTGGTCCGAACCAAAGCTCCGAGAGTTAGAGGCCGAGTTCATCAAGTATTTTGATCCAGTTGCCAATGTAGACCGGCCTGAACCATCCGGCTATCTCCATGATACAGCTATGGAATTGGCGAACGTCTTTGAAGAAGCAATCAGGGATTTCAATGCCAATGATGACAGGGGTGTGCGTGCCAGCACCTAACAAGCGGCAACACGACGCTGGAAAAAACATGGATAGAAAGAGCCTCGCTCAACACTTTTGCAGAACGTTCTGTGGCCTATTTTTATGAAACCCGCAACGATGCTTAACAAACGGACTCTTTCAACCATTTGCCTGTCGATCTTCTTCGCGAACATCGGTTTCTCACAAGGAGCTTACCTCGAAAGTGGGCACAGTGGTTTCGGCATTGTTATTACTGCCACACACCTTGAAGGTGCGTGGCAGTAAGTCCTCATTTCCCATTTGCACTTCTGCAACCAATTTCATATATTTGCGTAGACGAATATATCGGGAACCGCCATGCAGGAATACATCACACTCTTTCGTTCATTGGCAGACGAAGCGCGCCTTCGCATTCTCAATCTCCTCTTCGAGTCGGGCGAGCTGTGCGTCTGCGATATCGAATCCACGTTAGGCTTCACGCAAACAAAAGTCTCGCGCCATGCGGGCTACCTCAAGCGCGCAGGCCTCATCAAAGACCGGAAAAGCGGTCGTTGGGTTCTCTATTCCATCGCCGATCCACAAACCGACGAGCAGCGCCTGATCATCAAGAACGTACGCGAGATTTTACTCTCCCATACACTCACGAAAAAGGATTCACGGAAACTGATGAAGAACGTAAGCAAAGGATGTTGTGCAACATTCGTCACCGTTAAGCCAAACCATACACCGAAGAGAATTGAACTTCATTGAAAGGAACATGATATGGAAAACATCAAGAACATGATACAAGAACGGTACGGAAAAATTGCCGCCGAGGGGCGCGGTTGCGGATCATCGTGCGGATGCTCGGATGCTTCGATGGCGGATGAGTACACCGGCCTCGCAGAACTGGATATTGCAAACTTGGGATTGGGGTGCGGCATTCCAACCGAGTTTGCCGACATCCGGGAAGGAATGACAGTATTGGATTTGGGTTCCGGCGCAGGCATCGATGTCTTCATCGCATCGAAACACGCTGGCGTGAGCGGTAAAGTAATCGGCATCGATATGACTCAACAGATGATCGATCGGGCACGAGCAAATGCCGAATCGCTTGGGATTCGGAATGTCGAATTCCGTCTCGGAGAGATCGAGCAGATGCCCGTTGAATCGAACAGTGTCGATCGCGTGATCAGCAACTGCGTGTTGAACCTCGTGCCTGAGAAGCGGAAAGCTTTTGCAGAAATCTACCGCGTGCTGAAGCCCGGCGGAGCTTTCATCATCTCGGACATCGTTATGAATGGAACCATGCCGGATGAACTGCGAGACGATGCGGCGATGTGGGCAGAATGCGTTTCAGGCGCCATCGGCAAGAACGAATACCTTGCCATCATTCGCGAAGCCGGATTCAAGAATATTCAAGTCCTGAAAGAACGGACGTATCAGGATTTCTCGAAGGATGATTTCACGCTCCTCTCTATGACGGTCAAAGGAGTCAAGTAATGTCGGCGGCGATGATACGGAAGGTCACGGAGAACGATCTTCCGGTAGTCGAACGAATTCTCCTCGATAGTCGCCTCGGCAATGAGGGATTACGGGAACATTTTTCGAACTTCCTTGTTGCCGAGGTTGACGGCAAGATCGTCGGGTCGATTGGATTGGAATTGTACAACCGAACAGGCCTCCTTCGCTCGGCAGCGGTTCTTCCTTCGTTCCAGGGTCGGGGGATCGGGGAACAGCTCGTTGCCGCGATCGAACAGTTCGCGCGCGATTGCGAAGTGAGCGAGCTTGTACTTCTCACAACTACAGCCGCAGAATACTTCGAGCGGAAGGGCTTTGTCCGCATTCAGAGAGAGACTATTTCAGGAGAAGTGTTACGATCGGAACAGTTCGGGGGTGCGTGTCCTTCAACGGCAATCGTCATGCGAATGGAGCTATAGGATCGATTCACAGTCTACGACTCTACGAGTCGTTCCACGAATCGATCGATTCGTAGAATCGTCGATAGACTCGTAGAGAAGATTCATCGGATGAAGCGGAGTTTAGGGAATGCCGAGGCGGAATTTTTCTCGCAGATCGAGGATATATATGGCAATCGTGTTGCGGACTTCCGCCGCTTCCCTCACCAAGTCGAAGTAGGCTAACCCGCCGATAATTCTTTTCTCTTTCATTTCATGGAGGGCGGCAATCGCAAGATTTGAAGCAGCCAAACCTCTCTTGCAATAGGCGATATTCGCTCCGAGTTCTTCCATCCCATCGCCCATGCCGGTACCGCCTGCAATTTTCGCCGACGCTATCATTGCATTGGCAATAAAATCGACTACCGCCGAATCTTCGCGCACCGATTCCGGCAAGTCATCGACAAAACGATAGGCGCGAAGTGCGAACTCTTTCGATTTCAGGTAAACAGGCTGATGCTCGAAGTCGTCCATCTCCAAGAATCCTTCACCTTCAATGCCGGCCGATGCTTTCCACTCTTCGCCTTCCTTTTCATCGTCATCTTCTTCCACATTGGGCAGATCCATGAAATGCTCTGCCTGTTCAAGCAACCAGGTCCATCCCATTTCACGCGCGATCAACTCGTCACGGTTCGGATGGTTTTGGTAGCGGTAAAACAGTTCCATGTAGCGGTCCACTTTCTTGTCCTGCTCTTTCATGAACTCTTCCCACTGGAACTCATCCCATATATCGTCTCGATCAGCCATACTCATATAATGAAAAGACGCAAAAACGAGAATCACTTCCGCGGATACTGAATGCGTCCCGCGAGACGGTTATACACAAGCGCCGCTATGCCGAGCTTGACGGCATCCCATAAAGAAAAGATCAGAAAGCCGTTCCGAACAGCATCGGGCCAGCTATGGAAGTACACAATGTTCAGTTGGAGCGTACCGAGTGTGAAGATGATGAAGAGACCGACGAACATCGCAACAAGCGACCACAGCAACTCTCGCCGATTGCTGAGAATATATCCGACAGCGAACGCAGCGACGGGAAATGCGAGAAGATATCCACCCGTGGGGCCAAGGATGCGCACGAGTCCGAATCCAGAATGGGCGAACACCGGTAAACCAATTGCACCGGCAGTCAAATAGACGATCTGACTCATCGCGCCGTTCCGTTTGCCGAGCAGCGCGCCGGAGAGCAGGACGAACACTGTTTGCATCGTGTAGGGCACGGGCTGGTGAGGAATTTCAATTTGCGCTCCGAGCGCTGTTAGTCCGGCGAAGAGAATCATACCAAGAATTTGGACTGCAGTGTTTTGACGTGTTGTTGCGTGAAGTGAAACTGCATGTGTTCGCTGCATAGGATCTCCTATTGTGAAAGATGTCGGTGTAGCCAATCTGTTGTTCGATGAAGAATGATATTGAATGATCGGTAATGATCTTCGTTCGGCGATGCCGCATTGTAAAGATGCCCGACTGAATCCAACAGCATCAGATCTGTTGTCGCATTGTTCGAGGCCCGATACAAGGTCTCTGCTTCATGAGGCTGGACGGTTACGTCAGCTTTGCCGTGCAGAAGCAGCCACGGAATTGAAATGCTCCGTGCTGCATCAACGATACTCAATTCGCTTGCATGTTGCTCGTAATCATCCAGCAGCTTCAGCCCGAGACACAATGGGCTCGTCGTTGAATCCTTCGCTAACGGCAAATAACCAAGCGATCGCCATCGAGCTTTCTGGTGGTCGGTCCACCGATCGAATGTTGAAATTGCCGACCATGTAACAAGCGCCCGAACACGCTCGTCAGAGGCTGTCTTCACGATTGAAATTCCGCCGCCGCGCGAATGTCCGAGCAAGGCAACGCGCTCGACATCGATCCAATGCGCACCGATTTCCCCCCGCGAAACTGCATCGAGAACAGATCCGAGATCCGAAAGTTCCAGGTGAAACGTATTCTGCTCAAATTTCGTCAAGTCCGTGATGCGATTCCCATGATCAATCACGCCATTATGAGAGAAGTTGAACACGATCGATACAAATCCCGCCTCGGCAAGTTTCTCTGCAGCATACGGGAAAAAACCCCAATCTTTGAACGCCATGAAACTGTGGCAGATGATAACAACCGGCACCTTCGGAGTTGAGATACTATATCGGATATCGCCGTATATGGGATCACCGGAAGCATTGAGGAGCGCGAAGCCCTTCCGGACGATTCTGGAGATGCTCATTCAAAGAGAAAATACGAAAAGATGCCTCTTTTGTCAAGAGCAATCATTTTTTGCGAAAATCGTTCGGTAAGTCTAAAAAGTAAAGTACTGTCCTAATCTGGTTTATGCTTCGATAACGCAAAGACGACACATTTCCTGCATTTCTCGGCATACTTTGCGTCTCCGCGTTTAAAATTAAAATAAAATTAGGACAGCACCAAAAGTAAAAAGGTATTGAGATTCAAGAATACATTCTCTATATTTAGATTGAAGCTATTTATCATTGGCCTAAATCCACAAACCATTTCCCGACATGAACCTTAGTCTCTTCAGACTGAGCCTGCTCATTCCCCTGTTCATTCGCCTGTTGGCCAGAACGTTCCCCGCGACGCTCCGATCACAGATACGACTGCATGGAATGTACTTCGGAAGAGGGTTCGCATTCTCACCGGTACGTTCACACGATACAGCGTTCGTTGGGGAACTTCATTTGATGAAGCGGTTTCTCTACATCAACCGATCGGGATAGCTCGCATTCGAGAAATGATGGTCTTGATAAAACAAATTATTCCATTCAAATAACTTCTTCGCGGGGCGACCAATGAAGCACGTTATTCTCCTCATTGTTCTTCTTACTATGCCATTCGTGGCAGTGCTTGCACAGCAGACGCCGTGGCAATGGGTTAACCCACTTCCTCAGGGTAACCTCCTCAATGCCGTCTACACGGTCAGCCCTGAGACCGCGGTAGCTGTCGGAGAATTGGGAACGATCTTGCGGACAAGCGATGGCGGTAATACCTGGCAAGTGGAACATACGGTTGCCGGAATCGAGGACCAGTTCCTTGCAACGTCGTTCGTCAATGCTTCCATTGGGTGGGTGGTAGGCGAGTACGGAGTAGTACTGAAGACCACTGATGGCGGCTCGACATGGAGCGCACAATACCTTAGTGCATCACAGGATCTTTTCGCAGTGAGTTTTGTTTCTCCAACGACTGGGTGGGTCGCCGGAAGTGGAGGAACCATTTACCAGACAATTGATGGAGGAACAACGTGGGTTGCCGAATCAAGCCATACGACGGCAGCACTTTTCGGACTGTACTTCAAGTCACCCACACTCGGATGGGCAGTTGGAGGAAACGGGACAATTCTTCAAACAACGAATGCCGGTATCACGTGGACCAGTTTGCCTACAGGGTCCAGTCAAACACTCTACTCCATTTCATTCCCAACGGCCTCTCTTGGTTATGCTGTCGGATCGTTCGGGGCAATCCTTCGTTCAGTCAACGGTGGTGCATCGTGGACACCAGGCATTTCACCAACAGATCTCACCCTCTATGGAATTCAATTTGTCACTGCACAAACCGGATGGGCCGCCGGGTCCTACGGAGTGGTTTTGAAGACAACCAACGGAGGTACTGATTGGTTCATACAGTCCACCACAACGTTCAATGATCTATACGGTATCTCATTTGCGCCAGCATCATCAGCCGGCTTCGCTGTCGGTGATTATGGAACAATGATGAAAACCACCGATGGTACGAACTGGACGTCAATAACCACCGGCGTGAAATATGACCTGTACGCAATCCATTTCAGAAACACGCAACGCGCCTATGCCGTTGGAGATCTCGGTACAATCGCCTTAACGACTGACGGCGGAAGAACTTGGGCGAAACAGACGAGCGGCACCTACCAGCCTTTGTTTGGCGTCTACTTCGCAACTGATCTTCTCGGCTGGTGTGTGGGCGACAGCGCATCGATCCTCAAGACCACTAATGGCGGCATTACCTGGGTTGAACAGCATTCCCATACCGACCCGGCGCTTTACTCGGTCTATTTTGCAAATTCGTTAGCAGGGTGGACTGTGGGAGACTTCGGCACGATTCTCGCCACCACAAACGCTGGGTCGACATGGCTTGCCGAAACCAGCCACGTTGCCGCGACACTACTCCGTGTGAAGTTTGCTACGCCGAGTATCGGTTGGACAGTCGGGTACGGGGGAACAATCTTGAAAACGACCAATGGTGGAGTAACTTGGATATCTCAATCGAGCGGAACCTTTCGCACGCTCAATACACTCGATGTTATCGATCAAGATAGAGTGCTGATCGCAGGCGATCTCGGAACAATCCTTTCCACCACCGATGGCGGTACTACCTGGACGATTCGAACATCGAACATAGATGAGAATCTCATTGGCATAAGCTTTATCAACGGTCAGATGGGTTGGGCAGCAGGTGATGAAGGTACCATCGTTAGCTCATATGATGGCGGAATAACATGGAATCCACAACCCATCATTACAAGTCACCCTTTCTTTGAGATCCAGGCGGTTCATGCATCCTCAGGAGGAGTAGTAATCGCGGCGGGATACGGCGGGACAATTATTTGTTCGGGCATCTCGCCTCTTCCATTACGCGTCTGGACGGGAGCAATAGACGCGTCGTGGTACAGCGGTGGGAACTGGAATCCGGTCGGCGTCCCGCTGAAATTGGACAGCATCTACATCCCCCCAACATCAACCAACCCCGTAATTCAAGGAACTGACCAGCAAGTTATAATTGGTGCATTGACGATTGCAGCGGGAGCGAAGCTCACCGTAGGTAGCGGTATTGCCAATATGGTTATCAAGAGCAACGTTACGATGTTCGGGACATTCGAATTCGAGTCTGCGGCACACACAGAGATACTGACCGGAGGGAATTTCTTGACGAGCTTCAACGGACAGTTTATCCCCGGAGGCTCGACGATCGTGTTTACCGGTCCCGGACAAGTGAAAGGAACGTTCAATAATATGGTGCTCGGCCCAAATGCTCTCATGCAAACTACCGGTAATGTTACCATCAAGAATAATTTAGATATTTTCTCGAATTTGGTTCTCCGCACTCTTGACACACTGACCATTTCGAATCCCGATCCTGGCGCACTTGAAGGTCCTGGAATTGTTACCGCGGGCACAGTCAAGCGAGCCATTCAGCAAGGCTCGACGCAGCCATATCGCTTTGAGAGCTCGGTCTCCTTCTTGCAATTTTACCCGATTGGAACGTTGCCCGATACCGTTATCATGACAACGAATCCCAACACACTTCCTCCCGGTCTTCCTGACACACTCTTTGCCCGTCGATTCTACACGATTAACGCCATGGGAGGGAACAACTATCTCACATTTATGTCCCTTCGATATGACACGTCTGAATCGAAAATCAGCATAGATAATCTTTCTTTGTTCCGGGACTCCAGCGGGGTTCTGTTCAATATGGGACGATACGATTTTCTCGACAGTGACCTCGTTGCCATTTCGCTCGACTCTGTCAAGAGGTTCTCAAATTGGTACTTTGGACGGTGGGATTATTACCCGCTCCACCCATACGAATTCACGGATAGTCTTATCATCACAGATCATGGGAACATCACCGACGCGCTGATATTTGGTGCAACCGATGGCGCAACGGATGGAATCGATCCTTATTGGGGAGAGAGTCCGTTGGGCCCAACACCAGATTACGGAATTTTTGACCTTCGCTGGACACTCCCATCATCCGAAGAGTCCAAGACAGACATTCGGGCGCTTCTCACTACTGTGAACCAACAGCGTACGTATAAATTCTCGATCCAGCCTGGTCCAGCCGGTTATCCAATGGCAGTTTGTTGGAAGAAAACCGATCTCCCTTTGGGGACATTCTTTATTCGGGACCAGGCAACACATGGAGGCCAGTTCAACATCAACATGAAAATGGAGGAATTGTTGCTGGTAACGAACACGGGCATGTCACCGATCGAAATCGTACACAAAATCCCACTCTACTATCCGTTCAACACCGGGTGGAATATGATGTCACTGCCGCTGAAACCTGCAAACGACGGGAGGCGCATCACGACGTTTCCATCCGCGATATCAGAAGCATTCGGCTATGACGGAGGATACTATGTCGAAGATACGCTGCATATCGGTCGCGGTTATTGGATTAGGTTCGGGACCACCCAAGCAATTGGCTTCGAAGGTTCACTCCAAGCAACTGACTCCATTTCCGTAATCGATGGATGGAATATGATCGGTGCGGGAAGTACTCCCATCCCAAAGTCGTCCATCGCGCAGGTACCTTCCGGAATCGTGATTAGCAACTATTTCCAATTCCAGAATGGATACACCCCGGCAGATACACTAATTCCCTCGCGGGGGTATTGGGTAAAAACCTCTGTGAGCGGCATGCTCGTACTTAAATCAAGCGGAACGCTTCCAAAACAAACCGACATCGATGCTTCAGCCGCAGAGGTGAGTAAATTAAATACTCTCATTGTGATGGAGCGCTCTGGAAATCAACAAAGACTGTACTTTGGGGCACCACCATCATCTACGTTCAAGAGTGAATTTTTTCAGATGCCGCCATCACCGCCATCGGGTGCATTCGATGTTCGCTTCGCAACAGGGTCGATGGTTATGGTAGGCACTCAACGCCAACTCTCCGAGACAATCCGGCTGCAAACAACCTCTTTTCCGGTAAAGATCAGTTGGAGATTTCAGCAGCAGCGCGTCAGTGCCGTGACATTCCATAATGCGGCGAATGGGAAAGTACTTTATCACTCAGAGTCAGGGATCGACGGCTCCTTTGAGATTTCTGATCCCAGGGTAACAAGAATTGCTTTCACGGTGGAGATGAATCCAATCATCCCGGAACGCTTTTCACTTAAGCAGAATTATCCGAATCCCTTCAACCCGACAACCAGCATCCTCTTCGATCTGCCGATCGATGCGTTCGTCTCGATCAAAGTGTATAATCTACTTGGACAGGAGGTTGCCGTCCTTTCCGATAATCAGTTATACGCAGCAGGAACACATACCACGACCTTCGATGCATCAAATTTCAGCTCGGGCGTATATTTCTACAGGTGCATCGCACTTGGATTGGACGGTCGCAAATTTCTGGAATCGAGGAAGATGCTCCTTCTCAAGTAGAAGATTTCATTACGGTGAGAGGTGGTTGTCACCACCTCTCACTGATCTTCCAATCAAACACTCCACCTTTCACGTAATACTCCTTAGATAATCCTTGCAGGAGAAGGGGATTTTCATTATATTAAATACCCAATTACTCCAAAAAGCTGCGAATCCAGCGCTTTTCGGCAATCGGTAAAGATTTTCTACCCTGCACTCATTTCTCGAATGCCTGTATTGAAACTATTTGCCGGGCGGTCGAATCCTCGACTCGCCGAAAAGATTGCCAAGCGTATTGGGCAGTCACTCGGTGAGTGCCAGATTCGTAATTTTAGTGACGGCGAAATCTGGGTAAAATACTCTGAGAATATACGGGGCAGCGACCTTTTCATCATCCAGTCAACCAATCCCCCGGCCGAGAACTTGATGGAGTTGCTGATCATGGTCGATGCGGCGCGACGAGCGTCTGCACGAAAGATCACGGCAGTGATTCCTTACTTCGGGTACGCAAGACAGGATAGGAAAGACCAGCCACGTGTTGCCATCACGGCGAAACTTGTGGCAAAGTTGCTAACGGCTGCAGGCATCGATCGTGTGATCACGATGGATTTACATGCACCGCAGATCCAGGGATTCTTCGATATTCCTCTTGATCATTTGTATTCATCTGCGGTGTACATTTCGTTCTTTCTGAAGAAGCGGATTCCAAATCTGACGGTTGTCTCGCCCGATGTTGGCGGCATCAAAATGGCGCGAGCATTTGCACAGCGGCTCAGTGCCGATCTGATCATGATCGATAAGCGACGCCCGAAACCGAACAAAGCCGAGGTCATGAACATTATCGGCGAAGTGAAAGGGCGAAACATCCTGATCGTCGACGATATGATTGACACCGGCGGAACATTCTGCGGAGCCACGGAAGCTCTGAAGAATGCTGGCGCGAGAAAAATTTACGGTGCGTGCACACATCCACTTCTGTCCGGCCGTGCACAGGAGAGAATTGGGCGATCGGCAATTTCAAAACTGTACGTAACCGATTCAATTGCACTCAACTCGAAGTGTGAGGAAGCGGAAAAGTTCGAAGTCCTGACAGTGGCAGATATTTTTGCGGAAGCCATCATGCGAGGATTTAAGAATCAGTCAATTAGTTCACTTTTTGATATTGATAAAGGATAAGAGGATTCATCATGCGTGAAGTGACACTACAAGCAGAAGTGAGAAATCAGATAGGCAGGCGTTCCCGTGCTTTGCGCCGGGACGGAAAAGTACCAGGCATCTTCTACATTCACGGTGAAAAGAATATTCCAATCACTGTTCCGGAGAAGAGTCTGAAACCTCTTATCTATACCTCCGAAACACATCTCATTAACCTCACATTGAATAATGGCGACACGAAGAGTTGCATTCTCCGTGATATGCAGTTCGATCCGGTGACGGATCGTACGATCCACTTCGATCTTCAGGGTCTTCGGGAAGACGAAGAGATTAGCATAGAAGTCCCGATCGCGATTACCGGCGGAATACCGGTCGGCGTTCGTGATGGCGGCATCCTTCAACACTTCGTGCACAAACTCAGAATTTTCTGCCTGCCGCGCCATATCCCGGATCACGTTGAAGTAAACGCCGGAGAACTGAAGATTAACCACTTTATTCACGTTCGCGACCTCAAGATCGAGAACGTGACCATCGAGGAAGATGAAGACACTACAATTGTTGGTGTGATTCCGCCGACAGTAGAGAAGGAAGAGACACCTGCCGCAGCGCCTGCTGAAGGACTCGTAGAACCCGAAGTCATTGGCAAGGGCAAGAAGCCTGAAGAAGGCGCGGAAGGCGAAGCCGGCAGTGAGAAAAAGGCCGAACCCGCTCCTCCTGTAAAGGAAGAGAAGAAGAAAGAAGAGAAGAAGAAATAAGTGTGTCCGGATGACACCGGGGCTAAGTTCATCATCGGTCTCGGCAATCCAGGCTCTGAGTACGACGGAACGCGTCACAACATCGGCTTCAGAGTTATCGATGCGGTTGCCGAAGCGCTCAATATAGATCTTCACTCCGGTCCCGGAGAATACATGGTCGGGTCGAAATCCCTGCGTACGCAAGACCTTGTTCTGGTGAAGCCGTTGACGTACATGAATAACTCAGGGATCGCAACGCATGAGATTGTTGCCCAGTATAATCTCTTGTTACGTCAAATACTCGTCGTGGTAGACGATTTTCACCTCCCTCTCGGGACGCTTCGATTGCGAATAAAGGGAAGCGATGGCGGACACAATGGATTGTATTCTATCATTTACCACCTGCAATCCGAAGATTTTCCTCGAATGCGGTGTGGCATCGGAGGAGAAACGATGCCGGGCAATAAGAAAGAAATGGCCCGTTACGTCCTCACTCCTTTCGAAAAAGGCGAGCGAGACGTTGTACAGAAAATGATCGAGCGGGCACGCGATGCCGTGCTTGTCGCAGCTACAGAAAGTATCAAAGCGGCAGTGAACCGCTTCAGTGGATCAGAAGTATAATTCACCCTATCTCTGAATTTGATTCTGCACCAGCAGACAATTATTCAGGGATCATTATTCAACGACCAAAGGGATCATCATGGCTCAAACCAAACAGCCCTACGAAACGACGTTTATCATTAACGCCTCTCTCGAGGATACTCAGATAGACGCCCTTATCAATCACATCCAGGAAGTTATCACCCGTAACGGCGGTGAAATCACGGCATTCAACCGTTGGGGCCGTAAACGCCTCGCATACACGATCAAGAAGAAGAACAACGGCTTCTACGCCAATATTGAATTCGATGCACCAGGTCTTGTCGTTGAGCAGCTCGAACGAATCTATTCGCTCGATGAAAACATTCTTCGGTTCTTGACCATCCGGTTAGACGAGCGTGCGCTCAACGCTCGCTTGCAATCCGTTGTCCAGATGCAGCAGCCCGAGGCGGTACCCACCGCAGTCACTTCTCCACCGGCAGAAGTGTTGCGAGAACCTCTCTTCGCGGATGAAACCCCGGAAAACAGTCCGGCAAAATGAGAATCGTCATATCCACGCTGACTATTGTTCAATATTCCTCGAGGAACGATTATGGCAGACTTGAAAATGCCTGAGCTGAACAGCGTCGTTATTGCCGGTAACCTGACTAAAGATCCAATTTTCCGCCAAACAACGAACGGGACACCGGTCGTGAACTTTTCCGTAGCTTCGAACCGGAAATACCGTGATGCGAATAACCAGTGGCAAGAGGAAGTTTGTTATGTCGGCGTAGTTGCTTGGAATAAATTAGCCGAAAGCTGCGCCAACCGATTGAAGAAGGGAAGTGCGGTCTTGATCGACGGCGAGCTCCAAAGCCACGTCTTTAAGAGCGACGACGGGCATACCCGGAATATCGTTGAGATTAAGGCAAGGCATATCCAGTTCCTCAACAAGAAAGGCGTACAGTTCGACGTGGCCCCGGCCGTACCACTGAACCATCACAGCGAAGATGAACCAACGACTGTCGAAGACGATTCCTTCGACAAATTTTTAACCAGCGAAGAAGCGCAACTCTTAAAAGAGCAGTCACCAAACCCAACACACCGAACGCAAGGATAATATTTATGGCAAAGCAAGATCAGCAAATCAAAAAACGTCGTACCTGCCGCTTTTGCGACAACAAGGAAACGTACATCGACTACAAGGACGAGAAAAAACTCTTCCGGTTTACATCGGAACAGGGAAAAATCATCCCAAAGCGCATTACCGGAACCTGTGCCAGGCATCAACGACAGCTCGTGCAAGCGATTAAACGCGCGCGCCACCTTGCGTTGTTGCCGTTCGTTTCAGACACTGTTCGTTAACACTTGATACTCTCAAAGGAATTACTATGAAAGTCATACTCCGTCAAGATTTTGAAAAACTCGGCAAGCTCGGCGATATCGTCGTCGTAAAAGATGGTTACGCTCGCAATTACCTCATTCCGCGGAATATTGGCTATGCGGCGACCAGGGGTAATTTGCAAACCCTTGAGGAAGAGAAAAAACAACACGAGAACCGTCAGAAGAAGGAATTCCATCACGCAGAGAAATTGGCTGCCGAGTTGGAGAAAATCTCAGTAACATTGAAGGTCAAGGTTGGTGAGGACGAGAAACTCTTCGGGTCAGTTACCTCTCAGATGATAGCCGATGCACTCAAGGAAAAGGGAATTAATGCCGACAAGCGCAATATCGAACTCGATGAGCCGATCAAGGCGCTCGGTATTTATACTGTCAATATGAAGCTCCATTCTAACATCATCGGCAAAGTGAAGGTCTGGGTCGTACGCGAGTAAGAGTCTGGTCACTCATGTCGCGCTTGATGTTAGTGAATGATTATTCTCGAGTATGTTCCAGGCTTGCGAATCGGTAAATTGGATTTTCTGCACGGTTGATTTTTCTGCCAAAAAATGGTATTTTGTAGTAGTTCGATTTGATTCTTACAAGGATGTGAATTGGAAAACGTCGGTATACTAACAGCTTTTGTCTTCGGCCTCCTCTCGTTTATTTCACCCTGTGTCCTTCCCATTGTTCCAGGTTACCTGTCGTTTATTTCCGGTGTTTCGTTCGAAGAGATGCAGAACTCCGAGAATCGTACACGAGTACGAAATCGCATCCTCGCGAACTCGGCATTTTTCATTGCCGGTTTTTCCACCGTCTTCATTGCACTTGGCGCTTCTGCAACATTCATCGGTCAATTCCTTCACGACCAGATTTCGCTCATCAGCAAGATCGCAGGCGTTGTCATTATTATCTTCGGGCTCCACATGATTGGAGTCTTTAAGATTCCATTCTTGAATTACGAGAAGCGTTTCCATACTGAAGGGAAAAAACTTGGACTGCTCGGCGCCTTTCTCGTCGGGCTTGCGTTTGCTTTTGGCTGGACACCGTGCATCGGACCGATCCTTGCCGCAATTCTTGCAATCGCCAGCCAGCAAGACACCGTCGGCCAAGGTATTGTGTTGCTGACATCCTACTCGCTCGGACTCGGGATTCCGTTTCTGTTGACGGGCCTCAGCCTGAGCGCATTCTACAACGTGTTCAATAAATTCAAGCGGCACCTCCACACAGTGGAAGTCGTCGGGGGTGTGATGCTTGTTGCCGTCGGCGCCCTCATCATGACGAACTACCTGACGATCCTGTCAGGATATTTCGCACGATGGTTCCCATTCCTCAACGAGCTGGGGTAATCTTCTTCTGACTGAATGTATGATCATGAGAAAGCAATATGAATAAAGCTCTAAAAAATCTTGATGAAGTGACGATACGCTTCGCCGGAGATTCCGGCGACGGCATGCAGCTCACCGGCATGCAGTTTACCAGTACGACTGCAATGCTCGGAAACGATCTGAGCACACTGCCGGATTACCCGGCGGAGATCCGCGCTCCTGCAGGCACCCTCTTCGGCGTGAGTGGATTTCAAATTCACTTCGGCTCGACCGAGATTAATACTCCCGGCGATGCGTGCGATGTGCTTGTTGCTATGAATCCGGCGGCACTGAAAGTGAACATTCGCAGCCTCCGCGACGGCGGCGTCATCATTGCCAACAGCGACGGCTTCAACGACAAGAATTTGAAGCTGGCAAGCTACGAAAAGAATCCCCTCGAAGACGGATCACTCGAGAAGTACCAGGTACACTCGGTGAAGATCACGCAACTCACACACAATGCACTTGAAGATCTCGGGCTTTCCAACAAGATCACCGATCGCAGCAAGAACTTTTTCGCACTGGGGATGATGTATTGGATGTTCTCTCGTCCGCTCGAACCGACGATCAAATGGATCGGCGACAAGTTTAAGAAGACTCCGGAAATCGTCGAAGCCAATACGCGCGTGCTCAAAGCCGGTTATGCGTTTGGCGAGACGACTGAGATATTCGCAGCCCGTTATGAAGTGAAGCCTGCCACCATGATTCCCGGCAAGTATCGAAGCATTACGGGTAATGAGGCAACCGCATGGGGATTGATCGCGGCGTCGGTAAAGTCCGGCCTCGATCTTTTCCTCGGCAGTTATCCGATCACTCCGGCAAGCGACATTCTGCACGAACTTTCGAGACACAAGAACTTCCGAGTCAAAACGTTCCAGGCGGAAGATGAAATCGCCGGCATCACTGCCTCCATCGGCGCTGCCTACGGCGGTGCATTGGGTGCAACGACGACCAGCGGCCCCGGTATGGCACTCAAAGGTGAAGCGCTCGGTCTTGCCGTCATGCTTGAGCTTCCACTCATTGTCATCGACGTTCAGCGCGGTGGACCAAGCACCGGACTTCCGACAAAAACCGAGCAAGCAGATCTGCTGCAAGCTCTATACGGCAGAAACAGTGAAGCTCCGATCCCGGTCATCACCGCGAGCACGCCCGCCGATTGCTTCTTCATGGCGTTTGAAGCAGCACGCATCGCAATCAAGTACATGACACCGGTCATTCTCCTCACGGACGGCTACCTTGCGAATGGCGCCGAGCCGTGGCTCATTCCTCAAGTCGACAACCTTCCCGACATCTCACCGAAATTCCGTACGGAAGTGGAAGGATTCCATCCGTATCTTCGTGATGAGAAGACACTGGCGCGTCCGTGGGCAATTCCCGGTACGCCGGGACTTGAACACCGTATCGGCGGCCTGGAGAAGCAGCACATTACCGGCAACGTGAGCTACGATCCGGAGAATCACGAATTCATGGTGAAAATGCGCCAGGCAAAAGTCGACCATATCGCAGACGATCTCCCTCCTGCGACAACTGAGGGTGATGAAAAAGGCGATCTCCTCGTCGTTGGATGGGGCGGAACGTACGGTGCAATTCGTACGGCTGTTGAGAACAAGCGCCGCGAAGGGAAATCGGTATCGCATCTCCACTTAAAGTACGTGAATCCTTTCCAGAAGAACGTCGGAGAAATTCTTTATAACTTCAAAAACATCCTGGTGCCGGAGCTCAATCTCGGCCAGCTCTCGAAGCTGATCCGTGCAAAGTACCTCGTACCAGCCGTAACGCTGAATAAAGTACAAGGACTGCCATTCAAGGCAGTTGAAATCGAAGACAAGATTGACGAAATTTTATAGCGAGAGATGACTATGAATTTAGTTGAAGAAACACTGAAAAACGCTCCGAAGACTCCGGCGCAAAAGTACGCGGCAAAAGATTTCCAATCGGACCAGGACGTCCGTTGGTGTCCGGGCTGCGGCGACTATTCAATCCTTGCCCAGGTGCAGCGTGTCATGCCTGAGTTGAACATCCCGCGGCACAACATGGTGTTCATCTCCGGCATCGGCTGCTCGAGCAGGTTCCCCTATTACATGGACACGTACGGCTTCCACGGAATCCACGGCCGCGCACCGGCGATCGCATCGGGCTTGAAGATCGCTCGTCCCGACCTCACCGTGTGGATGGCAACAGGCGACGGCGACGGCCTCAGCATTGGCGGTAATCACCTCATCCATATTTGCCGCCGGAATTTGAACGTGAAAATCCTTCTCTTCAACAACCAGATTTACGGGCTCACGAAGGGCCAGTACTCGCCGACATCGGAATTCGGCAAGGTAACCAAATCTACCCCATTCGGCTCGGTGGATCACCCATTCAATCCGTTGCTCGTCGCTCTTGGCGCGGAGGCTTCCTTCGTTGCACGCACACTTGACCGCGACCCGAAACACTTGCAGGTTGTCATCCGCCGGGCTGCCGAGCACAAGGGTACTGCGTTTACCGAAATCTATCAGAATTGCAACGTGTTCAATGACGGCGCTTTTTTTACATATACTGAGAAAGAGACCAAAGACGATAATGTCGTTTTCCTTGAGCATGGCAAGCCAATGATCTTCGGGAAGGAAAAAGAGAAGGGGATCAAGCTCGAAGGATTCACACCGACTGTGGTATCGTTGAAAGACGGCAAGTACTCGGCCAGCGATCTGATCGTACACAACGAAAAAGACACGATGCTCTCTTTCATCCTCGCACGTATGTCGAGCATACCTGACCTGCCGCGCCCGGTCGGTGTTATTTACGCAGTTGATCGGCCGCTCTATGAGGTAGAGGTTCAGCGGCAGATACAACAGTCGATCCAAAAGCAAGGTGAAGGCAATCTGGAAAAATTGCTCAACCACGGCGAAACCTGGACCATTCAATAGCAAAGTTGACGAACATCCGACCGTAGAGGAATTTACAGGGGCGGGAATGGTTTCTCGCCCTTTTATTATGACCGAATCGAACAACATACCTGCCGGGCCGTTCACCATCCAGCACCTCAAGTCGATGATCGAGCGGGCCAACAAGTTCGTGCTCACAACACACGTAAACCCCGATGGAGACGGACTTGGATCGGAGCTCGCACTTGCAGATGGGCTCCGCCAGATGGGGAAGGATGTCATGATTATCAATCATAGCGCCACGCCGAGCAATTATCAATGGATGGATGTGAATGACAAGATCCTCCGGTTTCTTCCAGAGCA
Source organism: Ignavibacteria bacterium (assembly GCA_016178595.1). Lineage (GTDB taxonomy): Bacteria > Bacteroidota > Ignavibacteria > UBA10030 > SZUA-254 > JACOSY01. Next base: position 67,870 of record JACOSY010000054.1, on the reverse strand, counting down.
GCATCGCGACCACATCCTTCACGCTGAGCTCATTCTTATATTGGATACAAACCAACCGGATCGCTTACGAAGCCTGGAGCTATTCGTGAAACAGAGCAATGCCGCCAAGATCGTCATCGATCATCACCTTGATCCGGACCCGTTCGCCGATCACTACATCATCGATGACGAAGCGACCTCAACGGGCGAGATTGTATACAGAATACTCCGGGAATTACCGATCTCCTTCACCGCAGAGATTGCAACATCGCTCTATGCCGCGATCATGACCGACACCGGTTCGTTTAAATATCCGCGCACCGATCCCGAGATACATCGTATCGCCGCTCACCTGCTCGAATGCGGCGCCGATCCGACCCAAATTTATGTGAACATCTACGAACAATGGACTCCGGGCCGCATGCACCTCCTCGGCGAAGTGCTCGATTCCATGAAGACCACGTACGATGGGAAACTTGCCTATGTTGTCTGTACACAAAAGATGTTTCAGGAAACGGGCACCACGGAAGTCGAGACGGACAACTTCACAACTTATCCGATGAGCATCCACGGCGTGAGTGTCGGGATTCTCTTCAATGAACTCCAGAATGGGGTGAAGATAAGTTTCCGCTCGAAAGGGAACATTCCCATCAACCGGCTGGCAAGCGAGTTTGGCGGCGGCGGGCATCTGAATGCTGCGGGCGCCCGGCTGTTCGATAGCTCACTCAATGAGATTGTCGAGACGGTCGTGCAAAAAGCGGAGAAGTACGTTATGATGAATAAAGGGACTAAACCATAGGCGGGACGCCTATCTTCAACGAAAAAACTACACCAGAGCTATCCACGGAAAAATGCATCGGGAATATCTATGAAACTCACAACACAACGATCGACGCTTCGACAGGCGAAGGCGGACGCAGTCGTATTGTTTGTCCACGAAGATCCGTCGCATCTCCAGAAGAACCTAAAAGAATTACGCACCTTTTTCGGCAAAAAGATCGATAGCCTCATTGCACTCGAGAGCTTCAAAGGAAAGGAGAATGAAATTCTCTCTGTGTATACCGAGAAAAAACTCTCTTCTCCACGGCTCTATCTCGTCGGCATGGGTGCGATGAAAAAACTCTCGCTCGAGCAGTATCGTCGTGCCGCCGCGAGTGCTGCCAAACATGCAAGCAGTTCATCCGTGAAGCATCTCGCCTTTATGATGCCGACGTCGGGATCAAGCAGCACCCTCACAACAAACAATGTTGCCGGAGCGATCGTGGAAGGGATGATGCTATCACAGTATAAGTTCGACAAATATTTCACTGAGAAAAAGAATTCCGACAAGAACATCAGCGAAGTTTCTTTGTGCGCTGCCGAGGAATCGATTGTCAGGAACATGAAAAGGGCCTTGCATGATGCAAAAATTGTTTGTGAGGCAACTTGCCTTGCACGCGACCTGGAAAACTCTCCGGCAAACGATCTCTATCCGGAAACCCTCGCGGACTCGGCACGCAAATCGGGTGAGAAGCACGGCTTTCGCGTAGTCGTGTGGGACAAGAAGCGAATTGAGCAGGCCGGCTTCGGTGGATTGATCGCCGTGAACGCAGGAAGCGAACGCCCCGCCCGCTTCATCATCCTCGAACATAATGCAGGTCGCAACAACCTCGATACGATTGTCCTTGTCGGAAAGGGAATAACATTCGATGCCGGCGGCATCTCGATCAAGCCCGCCGCAGGTATGGCGGAAATGAAAATGGATATGTCCGGCGCTGCTGCCGTCATCGGCACGATGGAAGCTGCGACGCGACTCAACCTTCCCGTGCACCTCGTCGGTCTCATTCCGTCAACGGAAAATCTTCTCGGAGGCATGGCAATGAAGCCCGGCGATATCATCACGCATTATGGCGGAAAGACTTCGGAAGTAGATAACACCGATGCGGAGGGACGACTTGTCCTTGCCGATGCACTCGCCTACGCCGCTCAGTACAAACCCACAGCAGTGATCGACCTTGCAACACTGACGGGTGCATGCGTCGTCGCCCTCGGTAACCATGCAACCGGCATGATGGGAAACGACGACGACCTGATGGCGCAGCTCAAACGTGCAGGGGAGGCGACCTACGAGCGCGTGTGGCAATTGCCGCTCTTCGAAGAGTATGAGAAGCAGATCAAGAGCGACGTGGCAGACGTGAAGAATGTAGGCGGCCGATGGGCCGGCGCAATTACTGCCGGACTTTTTCTGAAGAAATTTATCGGCGATTACAAATGGGTCCATTTGGATATTGCCGGCACCGCTATTCTTGAGGAATCTCTCCCCTACATTCCCAAAGGCGGATCAGGCGTTGGTGTACGGCTCTTGATCGAGTTCTTGCGGAACTGGAAAAGATAATCTGAAGAAGTGCCACTCACCTTTATAGTGAGTGGCACTATAACCTCTTACCGTACGAGCATCAGCTTCTTCGTGAAGGAAATCTCTCCCGACTGAAAGCGATAGAAGTAGACGCCGCTCGCAAATCTCGAAGCGTCGAACTCGACCGAGTACGCTCCGGCCTCTCTTTCTTCATCCACCAGCGTTGCAACTTCTTCGCCAAGCAGGTTGTACACCTTCAGCGAGACGTGAGAACTCTTCGGCACATCGAACTGAATCTGCGTCGTTGGGTTGAGGGGATTGGGATAGTTCTGATAGAGCGCAAATTCTTTCGGCAATTCCTTCGTCGCTTCCGGCGTCAAAACCAGCTTCAACCCCTGTATCGCTTCTTCATCCGGAATCACGATGCTGGACGAGCCTGCAAGCGGATAACGCTTCTGCGTTCCCTCTGAAGATCGAACAACAAGCGCCGCATTCATCTTCCCCGAAGGAACATCCCACGAAATCTTCAACGGGTACTTTCCTCCTGCAACCTGGATCGGAAATTCTCCCGATTGTTTACCGGCTTTTATCATCTCTACGAGACGCTGAGATACAAACCGCACATCCAGGTTGCCGTCCGGTGCGACCGGAGGAAGCGCGTAACCGGTGAGATCGAGATCCTCTTTCCCGGAGAAGAACAACGTGCGCTCCATTCCGCCGGCATCACGTATGTGCATTCGATGAAATCCCTCCACCGCCTTCAGTTGCTCTGGTGAAAGCAGGGATACGCCCTTCTGTAGTCGTTGATCGGCATTTGCAACGACCATCCTCGGATCCGGTGCAGCAAGAAGCAATAAGCCGGCATTGACCACAAGCCTTCCTGCGGTACTCACTTGGACCCAGTATGCTTCTCCCGGCTGAAGAGTGTCGGCAAGAATATATGTTGCCCCGTTGTATCCGAAAATATTCGAGTTGATCGTTGTTCCAATCGCTGCAACATCGGTCTTCAGAACGAGGTACGATGGCGTTCCGATCAGGTTCCAACCTTGCGCTACAATCAGAGTTTCTTGCTGGAAGGTTGTACCCGTCATGGCAACGGGAGATATCGACGCGTACTGAAGCCAGTATCCCGTTCCGTTCTGAAGTACCGTCTGAGGAAAATACCCGTTGTTGTAATTGAATGCATTCGAGGCGGCGCCCGGATAGAGAGTAGTCTTCTGGAAGTCGCTGACAATCAGCGGGACCGAAATCATATTCCATCCGGCACCGGCCGATTGCGAGAATTCCGCCGTTGTTCCCGAGAGATTCCGGACTCCGGGAATGTACCCGCCTTCCAGATTCATGCTGACGCTGGCCATCGCTCCGATAGCAGATTGCCCGACGGACGAGAAGAGATTCATCCCCGTACCGGCAGATTTTCCTCCGCCGCCATCCGCAACCCACCACGGCAAGTTTGCCGGCTGTGCATTGAGAAGCCCTGCTGTCATCACCAGCAATCCTGCGATCAATCGTATTGTTTTCATAGTTTCACCTTGGAATTGTCAAAGGACCGTTCATGATCGTGAGCTAATGCTGTTGCGGGGGTTGTTGTTGGATTTGTTGTGACGGCTCGGTTTTGCCGACGAGCTGCTCAAGTTTTTGGATTCGCGCTTCAAGCTCGGCGCGAACTGCAGCGACTTTGGCTTCAAGCTGGGCATTGTGTTCTTCCATCGTGATAGTCCTGATAGATTGTGCAACTGGTGCACCCGTTCCATCCGACGCGTTACGCGAGCCATCATACTGTGCTACTGGAGTAGCAAAGCTCGCTGTCCCATAGAGTGTCGGATAGAAGATTGCCCTAATATATGGATTTGCTATGTTCAGGGAAGCATTGGTGCCAGAAACGTATCGAGCGTTTAAATAATAACGGTGCGTCCCTGCACTTACTGTATAAAATCTTGATACGGTTCCCCCCTGCTGATATAATCCGGTTGGCAGATCCCCGGGAATAGATGCTACTATTGATCCGACAATCGAATAACTTGCATTTGCCCGAGCTTCATCGATACTCACCCAGAGTTCAGTCATCGATGTGTTATCATGCCAAAGATTAAGATAACATCCACCAGTAACTTCCACGTAGCCATCAGTTGGAGCAGTTATGTCGACTGAATCCACAGCTATCAATCCACCAACCGTGGGATACACGAAGAATGTTGGCGATACGCTGTTTGCGACTCCCGGTTCGTCAAGTATTTCTGCCGAAGAAATTGCATTGTTCGGCAACTGGACTGAGGTATCTCCCGTCGTACCCGTTACTGCAAACTTGTTGTAACACAGTATACCATATCCACTATTGCTGTATGCATAGATACCGGTGCCACTTGTGCTCGAGCCATAGATACCATAGCCGCTGCCGCTATTGCCGAACACACCCAGTCCGCTCGGCGTATTTCCGTATACTCCCCATCCCGATCCGTTCTGAGAACCCCATACGCCTATTCCCAACCCTCCTGTCCCATTATTCTGACCACGGACAGCAGTCGAAAAACCACCGGGTGTCGTGCTGGAAACAATGCCTTCAAGTGCTGTTGCAGATCCCGTGGTACTATTCGTTTGTCCGGAAATTGCCGCAGTAGTACCGCTGCCCGATCCATAATACCCTGCGATGGCCGAGCCTGTTCCATAGTTCCATACTGAGAAACCCGTACCGGGCAGCGCGACATAACTTGTGAACGGCATTTTCAATCCCAGTGAATATGGCGCACTCGCTAATGTACTGCGCGGCGAAAATGTCACGGGTGCACCGATGCCGGGACCGGCAATTGCGGTGACCTGCAAATACAGCGGCGCGTTGAAAATGTCAGGCAAAGAGACGAGCGCGCCGAGCAAAACGTTGAATGTTCCCCGTTGCACTGAAATGCCCAATTGCGTTTCCGTCCAGATCGCAGAACCGCCGCCTGCGAAATAGAAAAGCTCGAACTTCAGATTGTAACTTCCATCTGCAACAGGCGCACCGGATGCCGTCGTCAGCAATCCCTGGTACGACATCATATTGGGAACACCTGATGGAATTCCTCCTGCCAATGTCACACCAGCACAAAAGGATGCGAGGAGAAGCAGTAAAAGGATTTGTTTCATGGAGTACCTCCTTCGTAATAGTTGAGTGACGAGTGGATTAAAACGATACGCCTTCACCCTTCCAAGAAATGAAAGATGAAGGCGTATCGTTGGTACAGATATCTTATATTCTGTCTTTGTCGTGTCGCTAACCTGATCTATGAACTGACATGATCGTTAAGAAACTGGTTTCAATAATAGGAAATATGCGGATGATAGTCAAGTGGGAGTTGTACCGATATTCTTGCTTTTGCAGCGAGTCATTCGTACATTATTCATGACTGATGTGTATTCCATGAAACTGCACGTACTCGTTCCCTTCTTTACTCTGATCGCAGCAACCTTTTCGGCCGGTGTTGCACAGAGGCCATTTGAGTCTTCCCGACACGAAGAGCGACCTGACTTCCGCCAAACACCAATCTTTATCGAAGCACGAAATTTTACGTCCTCTGCTCCCGGCAAGAGCATGCTGACAATTCTTTATCGTGTTCCTGAACGATTCTTTGTCGCCGTTCGGAATCCATCCGCAGCGCCATCACAACCTCTCGTTATTCGGCCGGAAGTCTCCGTGGAAATCCTGGACAAGAGAGGATCTGCAGTTGCTCGTGACTTGCGACGCGATGACATCGGCCTTGAAAACTCACCGGCGGAGAGCACGGAAACACGATCGATCCAGGGAGAGTTCAGCTTCGACGTACAACCAGCCGAGTACACGCTCGTTGTAGAAGTGAATGACCGTGAATCGAACCGACGCTTTACCGATAACAGGCGAACGGTCACAGTCAAAGATTTCTCTCAATTGCCGATCGCACTGAGCGATGTACTTTTTCTCAAAGCGCACGCTGCGAATGCCGCGCGCATACCCGTGAACTTTGGCGGCGATATCCCGCTGGGTGAAAATACTGAATGCGCCGTCGAAGTGATCAACAGGCCCACACAAGATTCGCTATCCCTCGTCTACAGCATGTACCGGGAAGAACTGAATCGACGTGTTCTTCTCCAGAGCCAACATGCGCCTCTTCTCCCAGCCTCTCCTGAGTGCTTTACAGTGAGCATGGAAAACGATCACCTGCTGACGGAGATGTACAGGCCGCCCAGCGGCGGAGTGTACTCGTTTTTCTTTGCCGTTCGAATCGATACACTGCCGGAGGGCGAGTACGTTCTTGAACTCATCGCCGCACGCGGTCGCGATACAATCAAGAAAACGCAGATGTTCCGGGTGCGTTGGTTCGACATGCCGTTCACGCTTCGGAATTTGGAGCGCGCGATCAATGCACTCACGTACATCGCCGGCAAGGAAGAGTTCGATAAGATGAAACACGCTCCCGGCGATGAGCAGAAGCGCTTGTTCGATGCATTCTGGAAGAAGCGCGATCAAACGCCCGCAACGGCGTACAACGAAGTGATGGCAGAATATTATCGCCGGGCCGATTACGCAACCTCTCACTTCAGTACGCTTCAAACGACAGATGGCATCGAGACCGATCGCGGCAAAGCGTACATGCTCTATGGTCCGCCGACAACTGTTACACGCGAAATGAAACCCTCCATTCCACCGCGAGAAGTGTGGGAGTACGCTTCTTTGAAAAAGCGATTGATCTTCGTCGATGAAAATCGTCATGGCGATTACGTTCTCCTCACTACCGAAGAGCGTTAAGCACTCACTGATGGCTAAACCAACGATCGGTATTACACTTGGGGATTTGAACGGCATCGGACCGGAAATCACGCTGAAGAGCATCCTCGCCCCATCCATTCGAAGAGTGTGTTCACCGATCTTGGTCGGATCGATTGACGTGTATGAGTTCTATGCACGCAGGCTCAGGTTGAGACTTGATCTTATGGAGATAGAGTTCATCCCGTCGAAAACTACCGGCACTGCAGTTCCCATTATTAACATGTTCCCTCATCGGGTTCCAAAAATGGCGCCTGGAAAACTCACCGAGGAAGCCGGCCACTTCGCCGGTGAGGCGATCACCTGTGCTGCAAAGCTTTGCAAGCGCGGCAAACTGGATGGGATGGTAACAGCGCCGGTCTCAAAAGAAGCGATGGCGCTCGCCGGTTATCGTTATCCGGGACAAACCGAAATGCTTGCAGCAATCTCAGGTTCCAGAAATGTCGCGATGATGCTCGTTGCCAATACGTTCAGGATCGGGCTTGCGACCGTGCACGTCCCGATCAAACGTGTTTCATCAACTCTCTCCATCGGCGGCCTTGTGAAGAAAATCAGCAGCATTCATCATTCTCTTCGGCACGATTTTGCAGTCCGCTCGCCACGGATTGCGCTGCTCGGCTTGAATCCACACGCCGGTGAGAATGGCATGATCGGGAGCGAGGAAAAGGAAATGATGATTCCTGCGATGAAGAGAGTGCGGCGAAACGGGATTCACATTGAAGGGCCGTTCCCTGCCGATGGCTTCTTCGGTCGAAACACACACAGGCAATATGATGCAGTTGTTGCAATGTATCACGACCAGGGTTTGATTCCGCTGAAGATGGTCGGATTCTCGCTCGGTGTGAACTACTCAGCGGGCCTGCGAATCGTCAGAACCTCGCCAGATCACGGCACTGCATTCGATATTGCAGGAGAAGGCGTTGCCGATCCAAGGAGTATGATGGAAGCGATCAAGCTCGCATCACGAATCATTTCCATTCGACGCACGAGACGACGATGATTCGATTCGAAAACGTTTCTATTTCCTTCAACCGGCAATCAATCCTGGTCGGTGTACATTTTCACATCAAACCCGGTGAATTTGTCTCGCTTATCGGCGAAACCGGGGTCGGCAAGACAACGCTCCTGCGGCTCATCTATTTCGACGTCCTGCCTGAAGAGGGCACGGTAACCGTCGGTGAGTTTCAATCCGATTCGATTCGAAAGAAAGATATCCCGAACGTGCGCCGGACACTCGGCATTGTTTTTCAAGACTATAAACTTTTGGACGATCGGAATGTGTATAAAAATGTGGCATTCTCTCTTGAAGTGACAGGCGTGAACAACGCTGATATCGGCAGTCGAACACTCCGCGTGCTTGCCGATGTGGGACTCAGCCACAAGCGGGACAGCATGCCGCAAGAACTTTCCGGGGGTGAGCAACAACGAGTCGTAATCGCACGGGCCCTTGTCAACCAGCCGCAAATCATCTTAGCAGATGAGCCTACGGGAAATCTCGATCCTGCTGCATCACTCGAGATTTTGCAACTCCTGAAACAGATCAATGTACAAGGGACTGCGGTCCTACTGGCGTCGCACAATTACGATTTCGTAAAGAAATCCGGCAGCCGAATAGTGCAATTGAAGGAAGGAAGGATTACCGAGGTTGAATCGATCTAAGAGCCTCTGACGGTTCTTCACCTGACGTTCACTGCTTCCACTCGCTTGATTTCAGGGGCAGCGCGGAGAATCGCGCGCTCAAGTCCCGCCCGCAGCGTCATCCTCGACATCGGACAAATAACACAGGTTCCGTGGTAACGAAGATCGACGATGCCATCGTCCGTAATGCTGACGAGTTCCACATCACCACCGTCAGCACGCAGGAACGACCGGCAAGTCTCCAGCGCTTGTTCGACACGCTCTTGCAGCGAGAGCCCGACTTCAGTGCCCATCATAACAAATTACGCGTTGAGGTTTATTTCAATCTCAGGTTTTGAGGATTCAGAGAATTGGTTAATGCTGATCTGTGCCGCCATGTTCCGTGCAATCTGCCGGATTTGTTTCGATTGCTCGGCATTCGGCTCCAGGACGACGATCGGCTTTCCAATATCACCACCAATACGGATCGGTGTGTAGATAGGAATGGAACCAAGGAATGGACTTCCAAGTTCTTCTGCCGCTCGCTGTCCTCCACCAGTTGCAAAAATATCCTCCCGATGTCCGCAGTTGGTGCAAATGTGGTAGCTCATATTCTCGATAATGCCGAGGACGGGTACGTTCACCTTCTCGAACATCTTGTGTGCCTTCCGCGCATCGGCAAGGGAAATATCTTGTGGTGTCGTCACTATAACTGCGCCGGAAAGCGGAATCGTCTGAACAAGTGTGAGATGGATGTCGCCCGTTCCCGGTGGAAGGTCGAACACCAGATAATCAAGCTCGGCCCATTCAACGTCCGACATGAACTGTTTTAATGCGCCGCTGACCATTGGCCCACGCCAAATGACTGCCTGATTGGGATCGATGAGGAAACCGATTGACATCACCTGCACACCGTGTGCTTCGAGTGGAATCAGCTTCTGGTTCGACAAACGCGGCCGTTCGTTGATTCCCATCATAAGAGGGATCGAGGGTCCATAGATATCCGCATCGATGAGACCAACCTTCGCGCCGTCGAGAGCAAGCGAGACTGCAAGATTCACGGCAACGGTGGATTTTCCCACTCCACCTTTCCCGCTTGCAACGGCAATCGTGTTCTTCACGCCCGGCAGGAGGTTCGCACGCTGCTGGCTTGCGTTCGTGCGGACATTCGACGTCAGCTCGATGCCAACAGTTTCAACACGTTCAATGTGGTCACGGATTACTTTCTCAGCCGCTGACTTCAATTCGTCCTTCACCGGGCAAGAAGGCGTTGTCAGTTCAATGATGAAGCTGACGTCATTTCGGTCGATCTTGATATCCTTGATGAAGCCCAGCGTCACAATATCGCGATGGAGGTCGGGATCTTTCACTTCGCGTAGTGCATCGAGAACGTTCGCTTCCGTTAGTGGTTTCTTCATCGGTTCTTTCGTGTGAGAGAGAAATATTTTTTCATGACAACTTCAACGTACGAAAACTTCGTTAGATTCTCAAATGACTCGCATCTTCTTTCCGACTTTTGCGAATGCCTCCAGCGCCCGATCAATATCTTTCTTCCTGAGCGACGCGGATACCTGTCCCCGTAACCGCGCCTCACCTTTGGGGACCACCGGGAACCAGAGTCCTTTGATATAGACACCGGCTTTGAGAAGCGCCGCACTCATGTCTTGTGCAACAGCCGCCTCTCCGAGCATGATCGGAACGATTGGATGATCGCCTTCCAGGATAGTAAAGCCAAGAGCCTTGATTTCTCTTCGAAAGTATGCAGTATTCTCATGAAGTTTCGTCACAAGCGATCGATCCTTCGATAGTAAATCAAATGCAGCCATTGCCCCGAAAATAATTGACGGCGGCAATGAATTCGAGAACGTGTACGGGCGAGACTTCTGGCGCAGATAGGAGATCATCTCCTTCTTGCCGCTGATGTAGCCCCCTGCTGCACCGCCGATCGCTTTGCCTAATGTGCCCGTGAGAACGTCGATCATCCCAAGGGTGGATGTCGCTTCGGGCGTCCCGCGACCAGAATTGCCGCAGACGCCGATCGCATGTGAATCATCAACGAACACCATCGCGTTGTACTTCTGCGCAAGCCTGACGATGCTTGAAAGCGGGGCAAGGTCTCCTTCCATGCTGAACACGCCATCCGTCGCGATGATCTTGAAACGATACTCTTGGTCCTTATCTTCTTCGAGCAATCGCTCGAGGTTGGCCATGTCGGCGTGATTGTAAATCTTTTTGTCCACGTTCTCCGGCCTGCAGAGCCGTTGACCATCAATGATACTGGCGTGATTCAGCCTATCGCTGTACAGGACGTCTTGGTACTCCTCGCACCCGAGCTTCTCATTCACCAGTGAAGCGAAGAAGCCTTCATTCGCAGCAAAGCACGACGAGAAGAGAATGGTGTCTTCACATCCGACGAACTGTGAAATTTTCTTTTCGAGCTGGAGGTGAATTTCTTGCGTGCCGCAGAGAAATCGTACGGAAGCAACACCATAACCGTACTGTTTGATCCCCTCGATTGCCGCCTTTTTGACGACAGGATGATCGGAAAGCCCAAGATAGTTATTGGAAGCAAGCATCACGACTTCCTTGCCCCCCACTTTCACAATGCCCGCCTGCGGGCTCCGGAGCGGTGTTTCGTACTTGTAGGTCTTCGTTTCCTCAAGACGTCGAAGTTCCTGTGTAATAAGCAGCAAAATATCCACGAGGTTTTTCTTCCTTCAGAATGTCAGAGTACGATGTCTTATGGTCGGAGGAGAACCTTCAACGCATTGCCATTGGCAATCGCATCGAATCCCTTTTCAAAATCCTTCAGCGGAAATTGATGTGTAACGAATCCGGATTTCAAAAATCGATTTGCCAAATTATTTTTCAGGATTGTCGTCATCAAATCCCATGTCGACCAGACGCGACGGCCAATGACGCCATGGATCGTGATACCGGGGAAAATGACGTTTGTTGCGAAGTCGATGGGCATCGTACCACTTGGAAGGCCAAGCAGCGCCATCTCTCCGCCCATGCGCAAGACGCGGAAGGCATCTTCGTATGCGTAATAGCTTCCCGACATTTCCAAGATGGCATCGACTCCGGCCCCATGGTTCTGTTCCTTCGCAACCCGATAGAACCGTTTCTTCTCTTCGGGAATTGACACATCAAAGCACTCGTCGGCACCGAGCAGCCGGGCCATCGAGAAGCGCCGCTGTTCCAGCTTCTCGTGTGTATTCTCTCCGTGCGATGCATCGGTTACGAGAATTTTCTTTGCGCCAGCGCCTTTCGCGATTGCAACGGACATCAACCCGATCACACCGACACCGAGTACCGCAACGATTTTTCCTTTGATGCTCGTCAGCGATTGAACGGTGTGGGTTGCATTGCCGATTGCGTCCATAAATGCAACAATCTCTTCCGGTATTTCGCCGTTCTTGAACAGCAGGATATTCTCCATTGGAAGCACGACGTATTCCGCAAACGCACCGTCACCGTGCAATCCACGAATCACCGTGTTGGTGCAAACGTGGTAATCCCCGAGTTTGCATTGAGCACAAACACCGCAGGTGATGTGCATTTCCGCTGTCGCGATGAAATTTTCATAAAGGAACTTGACGAATGATACGTCCCTTGCAAGCTTTGCAGGTGTACGTCTCTTGACGAACTTCCGAATTTCCGGGTACTCCGTTGCCTTCGCGATCGCAAGCTTCGCAAGATGAGCGCGCGCCTTTGGTCCGGCATCCGTGATCCTGCCACAGAACTCATGCCCGATCGTAACATCGGGCGTTGTCAGCGACGACATATTGTTTTTCAAAGAATCTTTGGAAGCATAGATCCCAACATCAGTCCCGCAGATTCCTGCAGCAACGACCTTTACCTGCACGTCGCTTCCCTTCCGGACGATAGGGGTTACTTTCTCGACAAGCTGAAGACCCTGCTTCCACGCTTTATACATCCGAGGTCTTTCTTTGACGACTGCTTTCATTGTCCTTCGTTCAGTGTGGGAGCGTTGATAAAGACTTCACCAAACGAGCTGCGAAAGAACCGTCAATATGATCGCGATGTGGAAATGTTTCGATGAATCCCTCCTGCGTAACCACAGCACGGTTCACCAGTCCGGATGGATCTTCGAGATGGAATTCAGGGTGTTGCTCGAGAAACGACTTCACGACAAATGCGTTCTCTTCGGGTTCGGTTGTGCACGTGCTATACACGATCGTCCCCCCCGGCTTTACGAGCCGTGCGGCATTCTCCAGCAATCGTTGTTGGAGCTTCGCAAGTTGTGGAATATCTTCCGGCACGCGCTTCCACTTGATATCCGGTTTCTTCCGCAATGCGCCAAGACCCGAGCAGGGTGCATCGACAAGGATCTTATCGACCGGCCGCATATCAAGATCAGCTGCGTCGCAAACCATCGGGTAAACGTTTGTTATACCGAGCCTGTCACAGCTCGTGCGTATCAACATCAGTTTGCTCTCGTATTTATCGACTGCGGTGATCCTTCCTTGATTTCTCATCAACTCAGCGATGAAGGTAGTCTTCCCACCCGGTGCGGCACACATATCGATAACGTCCTCACCGGGTTTCGGATCGAGGAGCAGCACCGGCAATGCAGCGCTTTCGTCTTGAATTGAGAAATACCCGCTCTGGAAGATATTCAGTTGTGAAATGCCGGAAAGACTTTTCACCCTGATGAAGTAGTCGATGAGGCTCGATCCCTGGTACGGAATTTTCTGCATGTCCAGAAGTGAAAGAAATTCTGTGGGATTAATCTTAAGCTTATTAATACGCAGTGTGAGACCGGGAACTTCATTGTTTGTCTGAAGGAATTTTTCAAGCTCCTCACGTGTGAAGCGCTGGTACCACCGCTTCACCATCCACTGAGGATGAGAATAGTACACGGCGAGCCATTGGATCGGATCGTCTTCTTGCTTCGGATAGTGGATTCCGTCGATATTCCGGATAATATTTCGAAGCACCGCGTTGACAAAATCCGCCAGCTTTCCGCCACGTATCCTCTTGATAAATTCCACCGCTTCATTGACCACCGCGTAGTGCGGTACATGATTCAGGAAGAGAATCTGGTAGAGTGCGACGCGAAGTGCATTCTTTACGTTCACATCGGACTTCGTAAAGTTTCCGTGGGTGAACCCATTGAGGATCCAATCCAGCCGACCTTGCCAGCGCATAACGCCATGAACGATTTCAGCAAGCAGGCTTTTATCAAGATCCGAAATGTCGGTTGCGCGAAGTTCGGTGTCGAGGAGTTTATCCAGGTATGAATCCGTCCGCTCGACACGATTCAAAATCTTGATTGCCGTCCCACGAGGCCCATCGTACAACGTCTGGATTTGAAGAGCTTCGGTCGCCATCCTACGCAATTCCTGCTTTCTTTCTCGATTCTGCTGTTATGGCGAACACATGTCGGAAAAGTTTCTCGTACGTGTCCGTCATTATGATATCGCGGCGGGAAAACACCCGTCGGGAAGTTTCAAGACTTTTTTCAAGATTGTACGTCATGAACGATTTACCTTCTCCCCACGAGAATGATGGAACGAACTTGGGTGGCAGTCCTGCACCGTAGATGTTGCCTGACACGCCGACAATCGTTCCCGTATCGAACATAACGTTAATGCCGGTTTTCGAATGATCTCCCATCATGATACCGACGAACTGCATTCCGGTATCGATCTGCCCGGCATCGAGTTGTACTTTCACCGTGCCGTAGGTGTTCTTCAGGTCGCTCGTGTTCGTATCGGCGCCGATATTGACCCAACTGCCAAGGTACGAGTGACCGAGGAATCCTTCATGCTGCTTGTTCGAGAATCCCTGGACGATAGATGCTTCCACCTCACCCCCCACCTTACAACGCTTTCCGATCGACGTGCCATGATAGATCTTCGCCCCTGCCTTGATGAGCGTTCCATCCCCGATATATGCCGGCCCTTCGATGACGGCGTTCGGCATCATCATGACACCGTCACCGATAATGATGGGACCCTGTTCAGCATCGAGCACAACACCCGGCTTAACGACAGTACCGCTTCCAAGAATGATCTTGTCTTTCTGAAGAAGATGTGAACCGGGGTACACTTTCACGTTCGATCGACGCCGGCTGCCGATCTTTTTCAGCATTCGAAAATCATTTTCAATTTCCATTGCCGTATTGTGAATAATGTCCCACGGATAGTGTACCATGCGGACAGAGGAATCTCCCGTGGGAATATTCCTAAAGACTTCTTCCGAGAGCGGCGTACTAAGTTGAGCGGCGATACGCGAGATATTGTGACTCTTGATGAACGCAGCGACCACACCGGCATCCTGACGGAATACAATCTCACGACTTCGATCATGCATCCGAATCAATCGCGTGAACAATTCATCTGCGATAACACGACCATTGATGAGCCACGTATCGTCCTCAGCAAGATGATTGACTGCATAGGATGGGTTTTCTTCGCCATAGTACCCTTCCAGTTCCTTCCGCACGTGAAAGACAACAGTGGCATGCTGGAGAAGTGATTCGATCTTCTGCCGCAGCGTCAGTACGCCGCAGCGAAGATCGTACACTGGGCGAAAGTAGACGAGCGGCTGGAAGTTTGTGTATTGCGTATCTTCGAAGATACAGAGTTGCATTGAGGTGCCGGGAGCAAAAAACGGAATCCCGAGTGATCGAGATTCCGTTTCACATTCGTAGAGACAAAAACCTGTTTACGCTGTTGCGGCTGCTTCTTGCGCCTTCTTTGCGTACTTCTTGTTGAAGCGCTCGACGCGGCCTGCTGAGTCAACGAGCTTCTGCTTGCCGGTAAAAAAAGGATGGCACTTTGAGCAGATTTCCACCTTGAGGTTACCGGCAGTCGATCTGGTTTCGAATACGTTGCCGCAAATACAGGTAACCGTCGCTCGCTTGTACGTGGGATGAATGCCTGGTTTCATAAAAAAATCTCCAATTCCTAAGCTACGATACGGAAATAATATACGAAAATTCTGATTGAAGAGCAAGGGTTAGATCGGGCCGATCCAATAGCCTTGCTCAAACGCGTCCTTGAGTTCTTCAGCATGACTTTTCGCATCACCGATCCGGTTGTAATGGCCAAGTGCGACGCGGAACCAACCGCCGTCGAAATCGCGAACAAATGACTCGAAGCCTGCTTCCTTCCACCGATTCACTTCCTCCTCGGCATCGCCGCGCGCTTTGTACGATGCGATGTACACAGTGTATCGACCTTCCGCCGTCGACATGAAAGCATGGGATGCGGGGTTCTTCTGCTGCGTAGATGATTGTGCTTCAGTTATAGCTGTCGCCAATGAACCGCCTGCTGTATCGGCCAATCGATCATTCATTTCAGGTTGAGCTTGCTGCCGATCGGTTACATTCATCGAGCTTTTGCGTCCACCAATTACTCCGTAGGTATAGAGCAGAAAAACAACCGCCGCCAGAACAATTGCACCGAACAGAATTCCCATCGTCTTCGAGGCAATATGATTGTTCTGCCTGGGGGTATGAAGAATTGGCTCGGGCTTCGGTTGTTCTTGAAACGATTGTTCTTCGTTCTTTTGGATGTTCAACGGCATGAATCTTTTACGGAAAATTGCAAGAGGTGCTTCTCAATGTACAACTTGTGCCAGTCTATGTCAAGTGTGCGGAATCGATATTATTCGTTTCAAGCCGCTGCATGTCAAAACACTGCGGTAACTGCTCCGGACATCGGTTTGTAGGAAATGATATCCTTGAGCAAAGTGAGAAAAACAATGGAAATGATGTGCGGTGAGAAGAGATCGTTTCGACTACGATCGGAGAAGGATTTTAGTCGATGGGCTTCTTGCCTTTCGTCTTCGTCTGCAGAATATTCCTTTGCAGCTTCTTGAGCGAATCGATCTTGACGCTGTCCTTCATAGGCGAGGTGACGGCTCCGTTCATCACTCCTATACCCAGCCCATCTTTCACGCGTGGCTCAACGATCCGGGGACGTGCAAACGATGAAGAACTATCATAGGTTGGTTTAAGTTCAAGTGTTCCGGTTGTTGACTTTGCCTGATCAAGCACCATACGTTTCTGAGTTGCAGCCGGAGGCGGCATCACTTCCTCACTCTCAGCCCTTGTCTCAGCAGCAGCCTCGTCCTGAAGTCGTGGTTGCGCGACAGCCTTCACCTTTACATCTCGCTTCTCAGTGGCAGCACGCGGTGCTCCAACGGGCGTGTTACGCATTTCACCGTGAAGTTGTTCTTCTCGTACAACTTCACGCTTGGGAGCTTTCTTCAGGAGTACGTTCGACTCTTCTTTCTCTTTCGAAACGGATTGTGAATTTTGCTGGACTGGTTGGGGGAGATCATAGTTGGGAAGATTTCCTGTTTCGTGGGGAACCGTATCGTGGAGTACCGGGACGTTGGGGTTTGGCGACGTTGGAGAAACTCCCGTTCTCACGAGCATATAATAGGCAAGAACACCGACTACAAAGACGGCGATGACGGAATATGCAAAGGCGGGAACAGGCCGACGCGCAGGAAATGTCACCGATATTTTCCCACTTTCATCGCGCCGGACGGAAATGGCAACGCGTCGCTGAAGTCGCTGCTCGAAATCTGCCGAAGCCTGCACGCGACGCAGTGACTGTAACACTTTTCGAACGGGATGGTTTTCTTCGCCGTTCCGGTTCAGACGTTCATCCATAGATTATCTTTCTCATCCGGTCATCATATCAGTTCTTTGATTACCTTGCGATTTATCACTCATCAAGCAAATCTTTCAGCAGCACCTGGAGCTTGGCGCGCCCCCGATTGAGGCGCGATTTCACAGTCCCCATATTCAAACCTGTAATTCCACAAATCTCCTCGTAGGATAAATCCTGCACATCACAGAGAATGAGAATTTCACGATACTTCCCTCCAAGCGAATTCAACGCTCGTTGGATGAGCTCCTGCTTGAGAGAGCGATCTGCTTCTCCATCGGCAGGATAGCGGCTATCCGGGATATCGTACTGCTTCTCCTGCTGTTCGTCTCGTCCACGATTAAGGGAAAACAATGAATGTCGTTTCCGCCGTCGGAGTTCTGTCTTCGCAAGGTTCGTGGCGATTGTATAAATCCATGTCGAGAATTTCGCAATCGGTTTATAGGCGTTTTTATTCCTATACACTCGGACAAATACATCTTGAACAATATCATCTGCATCATCGTAATCTCCGACATACCGGTAGACAAAATTCATCAGTTGATCTTTGTACCGTCCAACGATGAGCGTAAAGGATTCGAGGTTGCCTGCCTGGAAGTCTGCAATGAGCTCTTCATCTGTTTTGTGGTGAATTGCCGTCTGTCGCTCAGGCATTCAATCAGAGGTTATACTTGTTTCTGTCAGTGAATGTTCCCTCAGAAACCTCCACTTTTCATAATTCCGTTAGATCCGGTGCTATTCTCAGGGTACCTATGCGGGAAACATACTCAGAAATTGTACAAAAATCAACGCTGGGGATAAAGTGATGGAATAGCTTCTTCTGTTCTGATAAGGCCATATAGAAGCAGTGTCATGATTGTTCGCTGATCCATGACGGATGATTTGAGCGCCTCGTCCGCTTCTGTCAATCGGATAAAACATTGCCTCAGCTGGAGGGAAGAATATCTTCGGGCTGCACTCATGTATTCTTTTATAAAGACTGGACTGACTCCGACCGCAGCCGATAGCTGGTACTCGGACTGCTTCTGAGAAAGCAGTTCCTGTACCAGCCAAAGCTTTTGAAAATACCGTGCCATCATGACGACAATGCCAATCGGAGATTCGCCGCTCCGAAGCATGTTTTCGAGAATCTCTACTGCACGCGGTAGTTGCTGTTGACCAACCGCTTTTTGAAGCTCAAAAATATTGAACTGGCGTGACAGCCCGACAACACTGCTGACATCACCTGCATCGATTATCGGTTTCTGACCAACATAGATGCAAAGCTTTTCGATCTCGTTGTGAATCTCCCTGAGGGATCGACCAACGTACGCATGAACAAGCTGTGCAGCATCCGGCGTGATCTTCTTTCCCATTCTCTGCGCCCGTTTACTTACCCACTCCGGGACCTCACTCTCATAGAGTTGCCTGAATTCCCCAACGGTTGCATCATCCTTCAATATTTTGAAAACCTTGTTGCGAAAATCGGGCTTTACTGAGACAAGTACAAGTGACGTCGATAGGGATGGATGTTCGAGGTAGGAAAGGAGAATATCCTTGTTGAGCACCTTATCAAACTCCCGTACGACAACAACTCTCCGCTCTCCCGTCATGGGGAATGATGATGCCATCGCCACGATGTCGGCTCCGGTCACCTCGCCGCCGTAAACGATATTGAGGTTGAAGCTCCTCGTCGTCTCATCAAGTGCGTGTTCAACGAGGAGCTCAACGGTCTCATCGATCAAGAGATTCTCTTCACCGAAGAAAAGATAGAGCGGACCGAAGTTTTTCGTCCGGAATAAAGATTCAAAATCTTCGAATGTCGCGCCCTTTGACTTTGCTTTGACCATACGAAAGTACACTCGTGCATCATCAGGAACTCAATGCACTCAATTCCCTCTTTTACTTTTTGGATGTTAAGCGACGGACGGACTCGATGACAACCTTGGTGACGGGCATGTCTTGCATCGGCATTTGCATTTCCTTATCACCATTCAGCGCGACCGCTTGTGCCGTACCGGTCTGGACTCCTTTGATCTTATCAACGATATCCATTCCTTCGATCACTTTCCCGAAGACTGCATAACCGTTGGGATCATATCCGCCGGGATTCAGACTGTTGTTATCCTTCACGTTGATGAAGAATTGGCTTGTCGCGCTATTGGGATCATTGGTACGCGCCATGGCAATCGTCCCTCGATCGTTCTTCAATCCATTCTTAGCCTCGTTCACAATCGCGGCCTTGGTCTTTTTCTGCTTGATGGGGTCGGCCGCATCGAATCCCCCACCCTGAATCATGAAGTTGTTGATCACCCGGTGGAAGACCGTATTGTCATAGTATTTCTCGTCAACGTAGCTCAGGAAATTCTTTACCGTTGCCGGAGCTTTGTCTTGATTCAATTCGATCTTCATCGTGCCCATCGAGGTCTTCATGACCACAACCGGGTTGCCAACGCTCGTCACTTCCGTCATTTTAGACCCTTCTGATTTTGATTTTTCGGTTTTCTTTTTCGGCTGGCTCTTCTGTGCAACAGCGAAGAACGTCAACACGAGAACCATCGTGATGATAAGAGAGAACATTCGGTGCATGTTCATACTCACTCCTTTATGATGATGAATGATAGATGAAGAGAATTGTAAAAATTATAGCCCAAACAACATTTCAATCCGACGCTGAGAGAATTCGTGCCGGCCGCGGCGTCTTACTCAAGAGTGATCGCTACCTGTTCGGATACTTCTTCGCCACCGGTCAGTTCTGCAATGTGCAGTTTATCGATCCAAAAATAATAAATGCCAATCAGCGTGATCCCAAGAAAGCCAACGGCATGCGTAATCGTTGCGTAGCTCCGTGCCAGCTCATCATCAACGCCATAGAGCTTCGTCAGCGTTTGCATCGTGAAATAGTGGTACGGTCCGGTCGCACCTGGCGTGGGCGCCATGTAACCAAGACTCGAGATGGTCTGTACGACTGCCGCAGCTTTCATGTCGAGACCGTACTTTTCCGTCAGCCCGAACGCATAGAACGGTACGTACATCATGATGATGTACAATCCCCAGATGAAAATACTCAGAACGCCGATGACGAAGTAATGCCGCGGCTCTTTCAAGAAAAGGAATCCGTCGAGGAATGAATGTGTTGCTCTTTCAACGAAACGGGCGCGTCGTTCAGAGAGATGACGTGTCACATAATTCAACAAGTGAACAACGACATCACGCCGCATCATGAAGAACGTACACAGGGAGATCGCAAGGAGAGTACATGCCGCCACCCAGATCCCGATTTCTTCCAGCCAGGGAAACGTTTGCGAAAGCGGGCCGGAGTACAGCAGGGGAAGAAATCCGACCATAATGAGAAATGAAATCATATCGAAGATGCGCTCCACAAGCAACGTCCCGAACGCTGCGCTCTTGGAAATTCCCTCGAGTTTTCCAATTGCATACGGGCGAACGATCTCCCCGACTTTCGGAAGAATGTTGTTCACCATATATCCCACGCACAAAGCCGACCATAGGTTTCGGAAGCGTATTTCCTTTTTCACCGGCCGGAGAAGGTATTCCCATCGCCATGCGCGAAAAACGTGACTGATCAAGAGCGGTGGTAAGAGTGCAAACGCCCACCAATAGTTTGCGGTTGCAAGGATCGCCCAGAGCTTTGGAAAGTCGGTTCCCTTGTAAGCAAAGTAAAGAAAGAACAGCGTCAAAAAGATGCTGAGCGCATACTTGAGTATGTTCTTCGCCTGGCGGTTCATTCGCAACAGTCACTGTGGCACACCGATGGAAGATTCATCATCGCAGGTCAATCACCTCGACCCCTTTTGCCGGAGTAAATTGGAAGCGACTGTCGGCTATGCTTGTATTCAGCTTGATATCGGACATCGCGTAGGTGGTGAGGTTATCACTCACATCCAACACCTGCACCTTGCGCATCAGCCATTCATCCTGATCGACCCACACCTTCATCCATTTCAAATTGGATTTTGTATCCTTCGGGATGAGTTTGAGGATTGATGTCCCCTGCGATCCGACCTTTTCTTTCCCGAGGATGGTTGCAATGTAATTCTTCGGCACATTCGTCAGGACTTTATCGGGCGAGAAGGACTTCGGATCCTCTTTATATTTATCGATCAGCACCTGGTTGTTCGCCTTCGTGTACGACCACACCGACTTTCCATCCGTTACGATTGTCTGGTCTTCCATCTCGATCCGGTACTTGTTTCCTTTCTTCATCGTCAATGTACCGGAGAATGTTTGCTCGGATTTCATCACGCCAAACCGGACGTTTTGTGTGAAGGAAACAGATGCATCGCGGATGGAATCGTACTTCTTCTGAAGTTGCTCGAGAATTTTCTCCGCATCCTGACTCATTGCAGTGGATGCAATTGCAAGAATCGCAGCAATCATCCAACGAAATTTCATTCGAAGGGCACGCATGTATTCTTACAAACTCCGTAGTATTGTCTCAAGCTGCTCGTCGGTTTCGACCAGAACGTCACGTGCCTTGCTGCCATCGAACGGACCTACGATGCCTGCGGCTTCGAGTTCATCGACCAGGCGAGCAGCACGCGAGTAACCGACCTTCAGCCGGCGCTGCAACAGAGAGACGGAGCCTTGCTGGTGGCGAACGATCAGGTGCGCCGCTTCTTCAAAGAATTCATCGCGATCATCCGAGGCGCCACGCGCGCCGGCTCTCTTTTTTTCCAGGATGGACGGAAGTGTAAATGGCTTGCTGTACCCTTGCTGTCGCGATATGTGATCGGTTAATCGTTCAACCTCATCGGTGGAGATGAAGGCATTCTGCATACGCATCGGCTTCGGACTTCCCGACGGCAAGTACAGCATATCGCCGGTTCCGAGCAATTGCTCCGCGCCGTTCATATCGAGAATCGTACGCGAATCGGTTTTCGATGCGACCTGGTACGCAATGCGTGCGGGGAAATTCGCCTTGATGACGCCGGTAATTACATCGACGGATGGGCGCTGCGTTGCCAGCACGAGATGAATTCCCACGGCACGCGCAAGTTGTGCAAGCCGGGCAATCGGTTCTTCGACTTCGCGCGCGGCAGTCATCATCAAATCCGCCAGCTCATCAACTACGACGATGAGGTACGGCATCTTCCGGTGTACAATCGTCTCAGTATTCTTAAGACGACCTGCCTTGAAGCGCTCGTTGTAGTCCAGGATATTCCGGACTCCGGCTGCCGCGAGCCGGTCGTATCGCTTTTCCATTTCAATCTCGGTGCTCTTGAGGACGCGTATAGCGCCCTCGGGCGTCGTAATGATTTCTTCATTGATATCGGGTGAGACGGCGAGAAAATGATGCTTCAGCTTTCCATAGAGTGTCAGCTCGATCTTCTTCGGGTCGATGATCACGAACTTCACATCGGATGGATGAAGCCGGAAGAGCAATCCTGCAAGAAGTGTATTAATGCCAACGCTTTTCCCCGATCCTGTCGATCCTGCAATGAGGAGATGCGGCATCTTCGTGAGATCATCTACAAACACATCACCTGCAATTGTTTTGCCGAGAGCAATGGGTAACTGTGCCTTCGCCTCGCGGAACTTGGTCGAGTTCACGACACTCCGCAGATGAACCATTGATGGATTGCGGTTCGGAATTTCAACACCGACAGCGCTCTTGCCGGGTATTGGCGCGATGATGCGGATACCTTTCGCAGCAAGGGCAAGGGCAAGATCGTCAGCTAGACTGACGATGCGGCTAATCTTCACACCGGAAGCAGGAACAAGCTCATACAGCGTAATCACCGGTCCGGGTGTTACGCTTACGCTTTCAATCTCAACGCCAAAATTTGCCAACTTCGTACGAACCAGCTCGGCATTTGCCTTCAGCTCGTCTTCTGGAATTGTATCCGTTTGACGAGGCATATCCAGCAGCTCGACCGAAGGAAAAACGTAATCGATCTCTTCCAGTTCATTCTCAACAGCCTTTAGATGGTCAGCGGGCTCAAGCGCAACAAGCTCAGGCTGCCGACCTTTCAACTCGAGAGGTGTTTCTGTTCCTTCAAGATATTTGCCGCCGGGTATTTTTACGTCTTCTTCGTTATCCTCTCGGATTTCAAGCGGCGGCGATTCCATGCGAAAAGATAGGGAAGGCTCAGGCTCAGCGCCGTATGAGTCATCGCCAGCGGTATTAATACGAACACCGCCATTTGCGGCAAGAGATCTTTCCGCGTCCTCAGCCATTGAGGCGCGTGCCTCCGAGACATGCTGTCGAATCCACTGCCAGAGCGAAGCAAAGCGTTCGAGCGTCTTATGAATATCGAGATCGATCGCGAAGACGACCGTCAGGAAGAGTGCGGTCAGTGCGATAATCGAGGCGCCGACAGAGCCGAGCAGCTTCGTCATCACCTCGGCAAGGAATGCCCCCATCAATCCGCTCCATTCCTTCCCAACATTGACAATAATGAGATTGCCGATGCCGACGGTCGCTGAGACGAGCAACGCAATCACGAGAGAGTAATTTGTCATGGTGATCGGACGAGGCGTCTCTTTCTTGAAGAGCATTACCCAACCCCACACGACCATGAGGAACGGGAAAATGAGTGACCAAAAACCGACAGTCGAGATGACGAAGAATTTGGCGAGCAGCGCGCCAACAAGTCCGAGGTGATTTTGAATGGCTGCCACTCTCGACCTTACATCTGCATCGTACATGAAACGGAAAACATCGAGAGTGGATAACCGCTCGAGGAGCGCTTCATCACGGCGGGAATAGGACAGGACGCTCAGTGCGACGATGATACCGCAAACCATCAGAAGAATGGCAACAATTTGCCTGCGGCGCTCACTGGCGTGTTGCCGCTGAGTTTTTTTCGAGGAGCCTGAATTATTTTTAGTCTTCTCAGTCATGATGGTTCACCGGCAAACCGAGCGAGGCTCCTATGCTACGCGCTTGTTTACTTCTTTTGCAAGCCGGAGTGTATTCCCCTGCTGCATCGGCAGCGCGGGAATGGAATCCACTGCCGCACATGCTTTCAGGTCGCTTCCAAATCCTATCTCGTTCAAGTAGCGACCGTGCTCGCAGTTCTTCAGCATCTTCAGCACGCTCTTGCCGAACGTCGTATCAAGAGCGACTGCGGCCTGACCGGCGTCATCAATGCGCAAATTATCCTCAGCAGCTTTTGCCAACTTGTTGATGATGCGGCCCGCACACACGGAATCTTCGAGACAAAAATTGTTCCCTTGGCCAGCACAGACGATCGTTACATCTTCCCGGAGGTTTGAAAGGAATCCGACAATCTGCGAAAGATTGACAAAGCTCCCCACCACGAGGTTCTTGGCATGCCGGCTTTTCACGATAGCCCCCGAGCCGTTCGTCGTGACAAAAATGACGGACTTTCCACGAATGAGCTCATCCGTGAACTCAAGCGGAGAGTTACCGAGATTAAAGCCTTCGATCATCTTGCCGTTGCGCTCGCCGGCACGGAGTGTCACTTCACCGAAAAGGCTGCCGGAGATCTTGACTGCACTTTCGATCGTGCTGACGGGAATGATCTCGCGTGCGCCATTATGAAGCGCCGTAGCAATCGTCGTGCTTGCACGAAGCACGTCGATCACCACCACGTTCTTGTCCTTGAGCTGGAGCTCGTCGACTTGTGCAGGCGTGAAAAATACTTCTATTTGCAATCGCTTCTGGACCGACATTCTCTCACTTCTGGATAAATGGAACTTTAACAACTTGCGCAGGAATTTCTTTGTTTCGAATTACGATCGTAATTGACGACCCGGCCTGCGTATACGATGATTCGACATAACCGAGGCCTATTCCCTTTTCAAGTGTGGGAGACACCGTTCCGCTGGTCACTTGCCCGACCGGCGATGAGCCCGTTGCGCGAATCTCATAGCCGTGGCGCGGGAACGCACGATCATCGTCAACGACAAAGCCAACAAGTTTTCGCTTCAGTCCTTCCTGTTTCGCTTTGACGAGTACATCGCGGCCGACGAATTCACGTTTATCAAGTTTTGTGATCCAGCCCAATCCGGCCTCCAGCGGATGAGTTGTCTTATCAATATCATTGCCGTACAAGCAAAATCCCATCTCCAGACGAAGCGTGTCGCGAGCACCAAGACCAATGGGTTGGACGCCGAATTCCTTCCCTGCATCCATGATCGCATTCCATACTCGCTCAGCATTCATCGGGCTTGAATCAAAGTAAATCTCGTAACCCAACTCTCCCGTGTAGCCCGTTCGAGAGATGAGCATACTCACACCGGCAAGCTGCCCTGCGATAAAAGCGTAGTAGGGAATCGTTGAGAGATCGGTCCGTGATAATTTCTGCAGCGTTTCAAGCGACTGCGGTCCTTGAACTGCAAGCAACGATGTTTCATCGCTGCGATCGATGAATTCGACTTGCATACCGCCGGCATTGGACTTGATCCAATCGAAATCTTTTTGGATGTTCGATGCATTCACAACCAGCATGAAACGATCTTCAGCTAGCCGATACACGAGAAGATCATCCACGATACCGCCATCGGTGTAGCACATCGCAGAGTACTGCACTTTCCCAACGGCAAGCTTTGATGCATCATTTGTTGTCACGCGCTGGACGAGAAGTAATGCGTCTTTGCCGCAGATCTCAAACTCACCCATGTGGGAAACGTCGAAGACACCGACAGTACTGCGCACAGTTTTATGTTCGTCGCGGATACTCACATACTGGATGGGCATCTCGTAGCCGGCAAACTCAACGATCTTGGCGCCGAGTTGTTGGTGGATCGGGTAGAAGGCCGTGCGTTTCATCGGTTATTGTTGGACTTTCTTCCAATCTGCGAGGAAGCGCTCGAGGCCGATGTCTGTAAGGGGATGTTTGATAAGCTGTGTGAAGACACTGAAAGGCATCGTGCCGATATCTGCACCCATCATTGCCGACTCGACGACGTGGATTGGGTGACGGATGCTCGCAACAAGCACCTGTGTATCGTAGTCGTAGTTTCGGTAGATAGTAATGATCTGCTCGATGAGGTCCATGCCATCGGTGCTGATATCATCCAGGCGTCCAACAAAAGGACTGATGATGTACGCGCCCGCCTTCGCAGCAAGGAGCGCTTGATTGGGAGAGAAGCAGAGCGTGACGTTGGTTCGTATTCCCTCTGCTTTAAGACATTTTACAGCCTTCAAACCCTCCTTGATAAGAGGAACTTTGACTACAATCTTATCATCAAGCTTGGCGAGGTCGCGGCCTTCGCGCAACATGCCGTCAAGATCTGTCGCCACAACTTCCGCACTGATATCGCCATTGACAACAGAACAGATTTCCTTGAGCAATCCTTTGAAATCCCGCCCTTCTTTTGCGACAAGGCTCGGATTGGTGGTAACGCCATCTAAAATTCCCATACTGGAGGCTTCGCGGATCTCGTTGATGTTCGCCGTATCGAGAAAAATCTTCATCTGGTCAGTCCTCCAAATGTTTAGGAACGGAACTGGTCTGTAATGTCTTTGCTATGCTTTCGGGAGATGAAATGGAATTCTGCAAGCGGAAGCTTTGGATCTTCTTCGAGCTTGATGGCAACAAAATACTTAAACTTGAATTTCGTCAGCCGGCCAATGGTTCCTTCTTTGAGGTATGCCCCGATACTCGGGTGAACACGCAGCGTAAGCTTGAACTCCTTCGTTTCGGATTTGAACCGGCGGATCCAGCGTTCGATCTGATTGACGATACTCGATTTCGATTGTACCATGCCGCCGCCGCCGCACACCGGGCACGGTTCACTGAAACTGTGGAGGATATTCTGCCGGATGCGTTGACGGGTGATTTGAACAAGTCCGATATCCGTCATGGGAAGAACGGTCACCTTTGCCCGATCTTTCCGGAATTCTTTCCGAATCTCATCGTAGACTTTCTTCTTATTCCTTTCGTCTTCTAAATCGATGAAGTCGATGACAATGATGCCGCCAATATCTCGTAAACGAAGCTGCCGGCAAATTTCACGGGACGCTTCAAGGTTCGTACGGAGTGAATTTAATTCCTGTTCGCGCTTCGCGGCATACCGGCCGCTGTTCACATCGATGACGGCCATTGCCTCCGTCTGGTCGATGATGATATAGCCACCGCTCTTTAACCACACTTTTCTACTCAGTGCAGTTGCGATTTCCTTTTCAACGCCAAAGGTATCGAAGACTGGCTCGCGATCCTTGTGCAGCTCGATTTTTTCAACCAACTGCGGCGAATTGAGCTTCACATAGGCGCGAATTTCCTTGTAGAGTTTTCTCGAATCAACAACGACACGCTCCACCGAATCCGTGAAAAGGTCGCGAATGACGCTTGAGGTCGTTGCCATGTCTTTGTAGAGCAATGCAGGCGCTTGTTCCGTCTTCACACTTTTTTCAATCTCGCGCCACGTGGCAATCAACCCTTCGAGGTCCTGCCGAAGTGCAGCTTCATCTCTGTCCTGCGCGACCGTCCGGATGATGACGCCAAATCCCTCCGGTAGAATGCTGCGAACGATGCGGCGAAGCCGCCGCTTCTCGCGGAAGTTGTTCATCTTCTTCGACACGCCAATCTTCCCATCGAATGGCAAGAGAACAAGGAAGCGGCCGGGGAGTGAAACTTCCGACGTAACACGCACGCCCTTCTTCCCCACAGGCTCTTTCGTCACCTGGACGATAATATCCTGACCGGCCTTGAGATCGGGAATTGGCGACTGCGACCTTCCGTTGTCCCGGTCTCGACCCTGCTGGTAGGACTGGTTACGATTGAATCTTGGCGGCGCCGGTGGCGGCTCGATTCGCGGCTGGCCGGCTGACGCCGATTGTTGCTCTACTCCAACGGTAGCAACCTCCTCATCGTCACCATCATCATCGACGTCTACGTCTGAATCATCGTCACCAAAGAGTGAAGAATAGTCGCTCAGGGAAGTGCCAATGTCGGAAAAATGCAGGAAGGCGTCTTGCTTAAGGCCGATATCGATGAAGGCTGCCCGGATACCGGGCATCACTTTTGCAACTTTCCCCAGATAGATGTCGCCGACCATGCGCTCTTTTTCCGGGGTCTCAACATACAACTCAGCTAACCGTTTTTCCTCCGTAATTGCAATGCGAATTTCGTTCGCGGTGGCATTGATAATAATCTCTTTTTTCATAATAAGAACTTCGCTCCTCGCGCCCCTTGCCCAATAAGTAGAATTGTTCGATGGACATCAGGGGGACTAAGAATGGATGGAAAGATGAGCAACGTCGCCCTCGGATCAAAGCCGGGGCAAAGTCTCGGAACGAAGTGAGCGAATTTTCTCGTAAGAGAAAAAACACTTGTATGATTGCCATACTCAACATCGTTAACCAAAGACTTGTTGCGGAGTGGAATATCATTTGACTACAAATAGCTTAAAAAATCGAATTTTTAGGATAATTCGAATAAGACTACCCTAAAGTACAAAATTTCTGGTATCATTGCAATAGAGATGCCGGGAAATAAAAAGAGGTCAAGCTTCCCCATGTCACACGAGATTCATTTCCTACCGTTGCTTCCTTCCGGACCTGGCGGGGTTTGGAAACTTCCCGTTGCACGGGACTTGACCTCTATGCCTTCTTCAACATACAAATAATCTCAGAGAGATACAATAGAATGATCCTTCACAGGAACCTTGCGTCTCGAAGAGAAAATCGGTGACCCCGACACTTTCATCGTGCCATCACTCTTCGAATAGCGCCTATCAGCGTGTTGAGGTCATATGGCTTCGTGAGATAATCACTCGCGCCATTCTTCACAGCCTCAATAGCAACTGCGAGGTCATCGACAGCCGTAAGGACAATAACGCGCGATTTGATCTTGCGCTCACGGATATGCTTGAGTACTTCGATACCGCCCACGCGCGGCATCCGCATATCGAGAAGGATGATATCATAGGATTTTTTCTTCAGTGTTTCGATGGCCGTATCGCCATCGTCTGCCGTATCGACTGCGTACTGCTCTGCAACGAGTTGATCCTGAACAAGCATTCGGAGAGCAGGCTCATCATCAACATACAGTATGGAGTGGGTTTCAGGCATATCAACCTCAGTAAGATAATTGAAATTACATCGTCGTGTGTTCCACGGTACTCGGGAACCGGTTTTCAGTCTTTTCCCAACGCAAGTCCTTCTTCCTGAGCGAGGACTTGACGAAATTGTAGAGTGCCCGGCCAGTTGCGGAAAAGTTAATGATATTTGAAATCGGCAGCCGGATAACGCTGAGCGTTGCCGCCCACAGCCCGTAGATGCGGCGTGCAGTTATAAAACGATGAAGAATTCGCCACATCATGAGCACGCTATCGATGACGACCAGCGTCCACAGCATCGTCCCCTTCTCGACGATGGGAGGAAGCTGCTGGAAGGCGGCAAAGCCCCACCGAATCGCTTCATACGTAATCAGGTATGAGATCACCACGTACGCAAAGAAGTTAATGACATTTGCGATCAACGCCTTCCGATCGCGATACAACACAAACCGGAAACGGGCATCGCCCTTCCAGCCAATAAGCTTCCACGACTGCAGGCAAATACCTGTAACCCACCGGCTCTTTTGCCGGATAGCTGAGCGCATCGTGTATGGGAAGTAGCTTCGTGTCGAACAGTTAATTCCGAACGGCTTGTACACAAAGAGCAACTTCGCGCGCCCGAGCGCGAGGCGCAGTGCGAGATCGTAGTCTTCCGTCAGTGACTTGGAGCGAAAAATATTTCTTGCGAACGACGTTCCGACGAATTCAATGAGCCACCGATTGAATGCCGTCCCGACACCAGCCGAGGGTACGAATCCACTGAAATATTGCCGAACATGAAGGTCCTTTGTGTGATACTCTGCAAACTCGTCGGCATAGGTCCAGTGAATAAGATTGAAGTGACTCATGTGCAGCGGAAAAACCGGCATCTGTAACATGTCATATTCGGGAATCAGATAATTCTGAATCTTCAACGACATGGGATGAATGACATCTTCTGAATCGTGCATAAGGACGATATCGTATCGTATGCCCGTTTTGTTTTCCCACCGAAGCATTCCTTCATAAATTTGATTGAGATTGTCGGCTTTCGTTGTCGGACCGGGATGGCTGGCGACGACGGCGTGGACGTTCGGGAAGAGCTTGCTCACCTCTTCCACTTTCCTGGTCGTCTCCGGGTCGTTCGGGTACACGCCGACGAAGAAATCGTAATTCTTGTATTGAATAGTCCTGCACGCATTGAGAAGCATTTTATCGATCACTTCAAATTCCTGCCATGCTGGAACAAAGATTGCAATCGGCTTCTCGGGCACCGAGTGGAGCTTCTCCGGCGAATCGTATGTGTACTTGTTGAACTTCTTCCGAGCGAAAAGATGATGGAACCAGTAATACATGTCGATGAAAACGTCATCCAATCCGCTCAAGAAGAGGCAGACAGCGACGACGAACGTCGCGATGTACAGCTGGTGGTACGAAGATCGGAAAAATTCTATCAGCGTCTCAACCATACCTAAAACGTCCGATCGAAAATGAGATAGACACGGAAACTGTCGTAGTAACGATCCCGGCTCGAAGGAACCATCGCTTCAATCGAATATAACCCGCGCAGGTATTCGCCGACGAGATACAATCCCCAATCCACATTCGGAGTCACGCGAGCACCGACACCGAATTCATCGAGGTTATTGTAGTACTCTTTCGGCTTCACCGATGGTTCATTCTCGAATAAGTTGATCGCCGCATCGCGCGCGAAATTTGCCTTCGCGTAGATATCCAAAACGGTCCGGGACACTTCCATCACTCTGACTCCGCCTTTTATCTGCAAGTAGCCGATGGTGTTCTTATACCGAGAGTATGCGCCAACGGATCCGTACAGATCGAATGTTGGAAAGAAAGGAAACCGTGCCTCCGGATGGAACGTGTACGGTGCATAGATCCCCCAGCCGTAGACCGTTACAAGCCTGAAGTCAGGACGGGAGAAATCAATGTCCTTCCGGCCGATCAAATCGAACCCGACACCTTGTTGTGCACTGAGCGAGAATCCCGGGAAGGGTCGCACGCGTATTCCCACACCCATGAGGAGAGTATTATCGGAAAAAATCTCCGGAACGAGTCCTGCGCTCGATCGCGTATCTGCCGAAAGTGAGAGAACGCCATAAAGACTCACCGTCCTCGCACTCGGAAGAGTATATCCTTCTTCAGCAGTGAGATTGAAGAAGCTTGTTTCCCACCGCGTATCATAGTACGACGCAGAATAAATCCTCGTCAGCCAATCGTGTGGCGTAACGGTCTGTGTGGATGATGATGATTGACTTGCTGAGGACTCGTAGGCAAGCTGCTTCTCCGCCTTCTCGCGGATGTCAGGATTGAGACTGCCTGTGAGTTCATGGAAAATCTTGTATGCCTCGTTTGTCCGGTACAAGGCAAGAAGTGTATACCCGATCTGAAGCTGGAGAGTATCTGATCTACGAATATCCTGTACTGCGCTGAATTGCTGAAGCGCCCTTTCATAATCAGCGAGTGCGATATAGACGAAGCCGAGGGCTTGCCGGGTTTCACGATTCGATGGGTCGAGTTCGATCGCATGTTCAAACAACTTTGCAGCGTCAGAGGGATTCGTTCTAACCATGGAATAGGCACGGGACAAAACAATCGCAACCGGTTCGTCTTTCTGAGTCTGACCGTAAGACAAGCCGGAGAAAAAAATGATAAAGAAGTTGAAAGCCAGGAACACGATAGGCTTTCTACAAAAGAGTATGTCAAGAATATGTTTGAACGAGCGTAAAGCTATCATGTCCCCCAGTCGAGGCATCAGGCCTGTTGTTTTCGAATTACCCAAAATACTAAAAACTCTCGCATTATACAAGCGGTTTCCTGTAAAGCTGTGCGTGAAGATTACGTGCTTCAAGTTAGCAGAAATGCTGAAACATGAAGTGATTCATGTCAAACTTGTGGGAGTTACATCGAAGGACGCCTGGATACGCATCCATTCAGGCTTGCATTTCATCTTCCAAATTCCTACAATCATCTTGGGTTGCTCAATATGATCGCACCAGCCTCCCGGGCATCTAATAACTCTAACAAGAACATGGGAGGCGTATGCGATACCGAACTCTTCTTTGCATCATTCTCTTCAGTTGCAACCTTCGGGCGCAAGTACATGAGTTCCCCTTCAGCGAAAGCTTTGATACCATAGCCGTACCCGAATTGCCCGATGGCTGGACGACGACCACGAATCGCTCCTTGTCCGGCGATTTCGCGAGTACGACATCAGTTGCCCACTCTGCTCCAAATGCTGTTCTCAGCACCGATGCGACAAAACCTCAGAGCCTGATCTCTCCACTGTTAGATTTTTCTGACCTTGAACCTGATAGCGTTTTCTTTTACGAGCGTCGGTCGAGTTCACACAACTCAGGCCTCATTCTCGAAGCATCGACCGATGGAGGAACATCATTCTCAATTGCAATCGGGGATACGCTCAAGTATCCAGGGACTACCGGCTACGTCTTGCGTGCGCTAAAGCTTCCCGATTCTCTTTCGAACAAGCTGTCAGTGCGATTCCGTTGGCGAGTTGTCGGGAATGGGAACGGTGCAACAGGAACGATCCGCTTCGATGATATCGAGATAACGGCCCGATCGGAGTTTGATCTCGCGTTATCCGGCATGCGCGCAACTCTCTCTCCTACCAACAATGTTACCGTCGCTGTCACCGTCTGGAACACCGGGCGTGCGCCTGCAGCGGATTTTCATGTGAAATTATTCAATGACGCCAACGGCGATTCTCTCGCCCGACTCTCGGAATTGTTGGATGAGAAAACGGTTTCTGCATCGCTCGCACCGAACGAATCGACCCACGTCTCGTTCGATCTCTCTTCGAGCGGCTATGGAAGGAAATCGTTTATCGGTGTTGTCGAGTGGGAGAACGATCATTCGATAGCGAACAACAGCCTCTACCGGATTCTTTCCATCCCCTATCCATCGGGCTCGCTGGTCATCAACGAAATAATGTACGAACCTCAGCCGAACGAGGCCGAGTACGTGGAGCTTTTTAATCCCACAAGCGAACCCGTGGATCTCAATGCATGGAAACTTTCCGATAGAAGAGATACTCCAATAAGTTCGGCCATTCATGTTATTAGTTTTTCGCCAATTGTCATCGGTGCGGCCGAGTATGTTGTCGTTGCCGCCGACTCATCGATTTTCAAACAGTTCGGTTATCTCAGCGATTCACGGTATCATGTTATTGTTAAGAAAAACATGGCGACCCTTAACAACACCGGTGACAGTGTCATCGTCTCCGATCTGACCGGACGAATCATCGACATCCTCTTCTATCTTCCGACGTGGCACAATCCGGAAGTCGATGACGTCGCCGGACGGGCGCTCGAACGCATCAATCCATTCCTCCCGACAGTCGACAAACGAAACTGGAGCACAAGCGCAAGTTTGCTCGGTGGAACACCCGGCTTGAAAAACAGCCTCTACGCCACCGCAGTGCCGAGTGCAGCAGCGATTTCATTCTCGCCGAATCCTTTCTCACCGGATGGCGATTCCTCTGGTGCCTTTTTGCCAAGTGACACTCAGGGCTTCAAAACCATTGGATTCAGCATATCCGAAGGAACTGAGGACTATAGGCGATCACATTCGAAAGAGTCGGCTCGACCTTAAGCTAACTGCTCAAATGCTCGCCAGGAGGTTTGCAGTCACTCCGGATACCGTTTATAGCTGGGAGTACAACAAGTTCGAGCCTTCAGCGCATCACCTTCCGAGAATCATGGAATTTCTTGGTTACAAGCCTGAGGTAATTCTAAGAACGCATTGCGGTGAACAAATCCTTGCCTATCGTAAAGCGCATGGCTTGACTCAGCAGAAATTCGCTGACTTGTTAGGCATTCACAAAGGAACTCTAAGTCAATGGGAGAAAAACAGAAAACGTCCATCGAAGCAACTATTAAGAAAACTTTCAACATTCATCACAAGTCTCTCATTGAAGCCCGTGACTAAGTCAGAATAAACTATTGAATCGTTATCAGTCTTTATGCTGTTAGCAAGGGTGCAACCCCATGGTTGCGTTGCCTTGTTCCTACCTGACACTCAAAACTGGAAAACCTCGCAATCCGGCCTATCCAGAAGATCTCAAGACTCTCGGGGACCATATACGGAAGCGGAGGCTTGACCTTGGCATGCATCAGAAAGATGTTGCCAAGTTAATCAACACAACCACCTCAACTATCACCAACTGGGAAAAGAACCGAACGAGTCCACGCCTCAGGCTCCTGCCAAGCGTATTTGGTTTCCTTGGCTATAATCCGTTGCAAAGTAACCCAAACAGTCTTGGAGAGAAGATCAAACAATATAGAATTCAGAAGGGGTTGAGCCTGAGGAGATTGGCAAAGGAATTGGGTATTGATCCCGGGACGCTGGAGAGGTGGGAGAGGAAGGATGATGAATTAAGTATAAGATATAAAGATCGATTGCTCGGGTTTTTTGATACCCTGGGTAAGACATCCAATATAGACAGCTAACACGTTAAATATTTTTGACTTGTCGTCTATTTTTTGCTACCTTTCAATACTGGTAAACACATCGATTTGTTAACCAAATTGGAGATGAATATGACAAGTTTGAAGTGGACAATAGGAGACGTCGATATCTTTCAGATGGTCGAGTTGGAAGCTGGCAAACTAATTCAAAGCATCATCAAGAATGCCACGCCTGAAAGAATCCAAGATATCAATTGGCTTTCGCCTCATTTTGCGGATGATCAGGGAA
Source organism: Ignavibacteria bacterium (assembly GCA_016178595.1). GTDB lineage: Bacteria > Bacteroidota > Ignavibacteria > UBA10030 > SZUA-254 > JACOSY01. Next base: position 32,826 of record JACOSY010000054.1, on the reverse strand, counting down.
ACCTAAAAGCACTAGTGCAGGGTTTCTTAATCAAATCGGACGGAAAGAACATCTTGATTGATACGTGCAATGGTAATGACAAGAGACGCATTGATATCCCAGAGTGGGCAAATTTACAGACAGGCTTCTTACAGAAATTGGGCGAGTTCAGACTCACTGAGAAAGATATAAATGTGGTTGCCTGTACCCATCTACACATGGACCATGTGGGTTGGAACACAAGGCTCGAGCATGGAGTTTGGTTGCCCACTTTCCCAAATGCAAAGTATTTGTTTGCTCAAGAGGAGTATGAGTATTGGGTGAAAAAACCTGAAAAAGAAATTGCCGATGACAAAGCTGCCTTCGATGACTCGGTCAATCCAATTATAGAGGCTGGACTCGCTCAACTCGTGAGTGCGGATTTCAGAATAGACCGACATGTCAGCTTTATGCCGACAGCGGGTCATACACCGGCTCATGTAAGCGTGGTGGTCGAATCAAAGAACCAGCGTGCTATCATTTCGGGAGATGTTCTTCACCACCCTTGCCAAATTGCAAATCCTACATGGTCAACAGATGCTGATACTTTGCCAGAAAAAGCTCTGGCGACACGAAGGAGGGTCTTGAATGCAATTGCCGGTACGGAAACCCTTCTTATCGGGTCACATTTTGCAAACCCAGTTGCAGGGCGAGTCGTGCGCACGAATAACGGTTATGTTTTCAAAATTTAGGTGATGTGAGAACGACAAATAGTTTAACAGGAGACTTGTTATGGACGAAACTGTACAAAAGAAACCCGAGGAAGAGAAGAAACCCGAGGAAGAGAAAGTCTCTCCTCCTTATTCAAATATTGACGACGAAAGAACTTTCCTGACTTACCAAAGAAGTTTGCGGGAAGGTGGAACCAATGTACTAAATGAAGCGATGTTAGTGTTGGATATAATTGATACAAAAACACAGTCTCTTCTTGGCTACATTTCTATATCTTTAGCAGCAATGGTATTTCTTATCACTTCGCCAGCTGACAGTCCCAACCTCCAATTTCCTTTCTTTGATAGAACGATTTTATCCACATCTTTGCTTTTGGTAATATTGGCTCTTCTGGTGGCCATTATTCTATGCCTTTCATGCCTGAATATAGTCGGGTCGCACACAATTAAGTCGCTGAAATCACAGCACAAAGCGACACAACCAGAATATGAAGATCTAATTGTAAGGGTGACTTTCGGTCGAAGAAAACGCTACCTCATCGCACATCGAATTAGTTTTTTGACTGTAATTTTTAGCGTTGCAATATTTGCACTTCTTCTCTGGGGCTCCATCAACAAATTATTATGCCCATAGACAACCGATATGATTATTAGAGGTGCATTCATAATCTTATTCGCTTCGTTTGTTTGGGGAATTGGCAATGCTGTAACGGGATTAACAGCTCGGGAGTATCTTTCCTCAGGTTCATTATTTCCTGCTGTTGATATAGCATTATCTAACACATTTGGCGGACTTTTTTTCTTGATTGTTATAAGTTTTTTAAGAAATTGGATTTACACGTCTCCGGCGATCAAAGAAAATAACCAAAAGTTGGTCTCATTGAAGAAAGGGGCTATCCTCGCTGGCACGCTGAAAGGTGCTAATACTTGTTTTTTTGTATTTTCAACGACCTTCATATTTGCAACACAATCTCTTATTCTCGAGAGCACCTATATCGTTTGGTCCTTACTTCTCGCTATCACTTTTTTACCTGGGAAGGTTCCTTTGATTCCCACGATTTTGAAAACTCTCCTGCTATGCCTTGGTGTGATATTGGTTTCAGGTCAGACAAACTTACAATTTTCTAGTGGATATCAAATGTTCGGATCAATCTTTGGGATATTGGCAGGATTGAGCTATGCTTTTTTCCTTTTTTTCTGGTCAAGCGTTACTGAAAACCTGACGGACCTCAAATCTCAGTTAAGATCGACAAGTATCCTGTTGATTATATCATTGTTAACTATTATTCTCTTAACAGAAGTGTTTAGCATTTTTATTCTTCGCAGATGGTGGATTCCACTAACCAATCTTAGATTTTTAGACGTTTTTTTACAGGTGACAAATGGAGCTTTTGTTGTCGGTTTTGTGTACCTCCTCGTTACCATTGGTATGACAAAATTAAAAAAAGTCCCGGAGGGCGCAGGCTTTGTCGCTGCTACCTGTCTATCCTTTTCGATTCCCTTCACGTTGTTACCAGAATTTGCCTTTGGTAAATTTCTCCCGAGTGGTTCTCAGTTTGCAGGTATTTTTCTTTTCATGTTCGGATTTGTCTTAATGAGCACAGGTCTCTCACGAACTCCACAAACCAGTCCAGGACCAAAAACTTGATTACCCGCACTGCAGTTAATTCATATGACGAGTGGACTCAGCTTTTTGAGGTTATCGTCGGTAATATTGATGGATTCACAGGATTTCATCTTGACAATTCCTTTGACCTTTTCTATTGGGACAATATAAGACCTTTTCTAGCGTCAAGAAACTTCTTCCGAAATAATGGATCTGAATGTAGTTGGCCCAGAATCGAAATTGAAGTCAATATCATTAATGAATTGAAAGAGGATATAGAGAACTTTGTTGAAGCTTTGAAGGCTTCCGATGTTAGAGTACGTCGCCCATCAATTATCGTCGGGAGTGATCGAGTGCAAACCCCTTATTGGGAAAGTTTCCAATCACCCCCGCTGAACATAAGAGATCAGACGTTGATTTTAGGATCTGCTATTATCGAGACTTCTCCGCATGTCAGAGCGAGACTCTTTGAAAACGATTACTTGAAACCCTTATTTCTTGAATACATGCAAGGTGGTGCTCGCTGGATTAGTATGCCTCGTCCGACGTTGAGTGCAGGTGCTTTAGATACAAGTTCCATTACTCGAAACTCAGAAGAACAATTTGCTCTTCGTGATCACCACGCAGTTTCTTTACCTAATCTTGGTATGGAGCTTGTCTTCGATGGAGCTCAGTGTATACGACTGGGAGAAGATATCATGGTAAATGTTTCCAACAAGAACCATGAATTAGGTTTTCAATGGCTCCAATCTAATTTTGGAGATAATTTCAATTTTCATCGCTTGGATCGTTTAGCCGATAATCACGTTGACAGCATGATCCTACCTTTACGAGCTGGCTTATGGCTTGTTCGAGGACGAAAAGTTTTAGATTCAATACCGGAAAAATTTCGGAAGTGGGATTTCATTATTGCCCCGGAAACCAAGAGGGATATGTTTCCTTCATACGAAGGGAAAAATCTGTCAATTGCAAGTAAATTTATTGACATGAACATACTCTCAATAAATGAAAATACAGTGATAGTAAATTCACTTTATCCTGAAATGATTAAGGAACTTGAGAGCCACGGTTTCAATGTAGTTCCTGTCCGGCATCGTCATCGACGACTTTTTGGTGGGGGCTTCCATTGTTTCACATTGGATGTGTGTCGATCGGGTAAGTTGCAGTCGTATGCTTAACTTACAAATTACCGTCCTCACTTTTTTACTCCCGTTGCATTTATGAAAGAGAAATAAAATCATGGATCATTTTGAGAAACTCTTGATTTTGTATTGCATCACCCTTCAAGGTGTAAACTAATGACGAGAGAACGTTTCAATGCACAAATGTATGTTGATTACTACGTCGCTCAACGCGGGATTTCAGTAGAAGAGATAGGTGTCGCACCCGTAGTAGTGATATCATGGGTCCAGAAAGTTATCCAATCGATTGCGAACATCGCGGGAGCCCAGATTTGTCCAAACTGGTTCTACGATGAAGATCATGTAATATATCAACTTTATACAGGTGAGGTTCATGGTCATCGAGTTTCCTTTGTTCTAGCTCCAGAAGGAGCACCGGCTACCATACAGATGATGGAAGAAATGATAGCTTGTGGAGCGCAAACTTTCTTAGGGCTTGGTTGGGCGGGCAGTCTTAGACCGTCAGTACCAATTGGAACAATGATTATACCGACTAGTTGTATCTGTGAAGAAGGAACTTCCTCCCATTACCAGAGCGACGAATCGATGTTCGCACCAGATGATATATTAGCTAATTTACTGCAATCCGCCGCAGTGACAGTTGGCGCCAAAGTAATTTCAGGAACACAGTGGACTACGGACGCTCCTTATCGGGAGCTAATCAGCAAAATAGAGTCTTATCAACGAAAAGGTGTTATAGGAGTGGATATGGAGACATCTGCGATGTATGCATTGGGTAAATTTCGAGGTGTAAAGGTTTGTAACCTCCTTGTGGTTAGCGATGAAATCTGGGGGAAATGGCGCCCAGAGTTTAGGGCACCAGAGCTAAGGGAGGCGACGATGTTAGCCCAACGAGTCATACTCAAATGCCTCGAATTTGCATTTGATGGTGATGACCATAGTTCCAATGTAGTTCAGCGGAAAAAGGAATAGGCAATGATTCTAAAGTGGGAATCGAGTCAAAGACACATTGGATCAACAGTAGATTGGGGTCATGGCTTTGTTGTGGAAAAGGCTTATGGTGCAACGATTGTTGACATCGATGGACGAGAGTATATTGATTTTTCTTCTGGCTGGAACACTGCAAATATTGGCTGGGGACGTCCGGAAATTAAGCAAGCAATACTTAGGCAACTTGAGAAAACTGCGTTTCGTCCGGTTTGGTGTGTATCCGAGCCTGAGATTAAACTCGCTGAGAAACTGGTGGCTCTAACACCAAATCCTTTGGAAGTATGCTTTAAAGCTACCGGGGGAACAGAATCGAATGAAATTGCCCTAATGTTGGCGCGGTCATATACAACAAAATCGAAAATAATAAGTTTTGAAACCGAGTACCATGGAGGAACTTATGGGTCGTTGTCTCTCAGTCGCACCAAAATTGTAACAAAGAAGCTTGGACCAATGCTACCTGATATAGTTCAAGTTTCACTGCCTCCGTGTTTCTTTGATCCGTGCATGAGTATAAGCGACTGTCGGGATCGTTGTTTCACTGAGATAGGAGAGCTTCTGTCCGCCGGAGATGTAGCGGCAGTTATTATAGAAGCCGTCCTAACGAATCCTGGTGTTTTTAAACCAGGTTTAACTTTTTTTTCAGAGCTTCGACGAAGATGTGATGAAGCAAAGGCCCTACTTATAATTGATGAGGTAGGTACAGGGTTTGGACGAACTGGTAAGATGTTCGCCATTGAGCATTTTAATATTGTCCCAGATATAATGACGATTGCGAAAGGACTTAGCGGAGGATATGTACCTATAGGTGCAACCATTACAACAAAAGAGATTGCACGTTCTGGTAAAGGTGTGCTAGATACTCCAACTTTTGGATGGACACCCCTCGCTTGCGCTGCGGCACTGGCTTCCATAGAAATTATTGAAAAAGAGCAATTATGCAACAGGGCCGATGAAATGGGAAAATACATAAGAGATCAGCTTTCGAAGTTGTTGCGTAACGTTCCATTTGTGGGGAACATTAGAGGAGTTGGGATGGAACTTGCCATAGACGTTGTGAAGGCTAATGGTGAAAGATGGTATGAAGGCGCAGCAAGGGTCGTAAGCGAATCTGAAAAAAAAGGACTTATTATTGAAATGACAGGATCAGTATGCGCCGTGATGCTCATGCCTCCGCTCATAATTACCAAAGAACAAATTGATATAGGTATTTCTCGTTTAGTAGAATCTTTTAAATCTCTCAAAAGTTGATGATAAACTGTCTCAATCCGCACATAACGATGCGATTAACGAAAAAATGAAAAATCGATCAGTCTATAAAAGGCTGCTATGTTTCTTATCCTTGGCAATAATTCTATCTGATTGTCAACCTAAGGACGATAAGAAGCCAAGCGGAGTTGAAAAAATTATAGCAACACATGCGCTTGGTTTATGTAACATGCCTTTATTTATCCTAGCTGAAAAGCAATTTGCAAAGGCCGATAATGTTCAGGTTGATCTAACATATATTCCGAACTGGGGAGATCATGCGGCAGCATTGAAAGGAGGCGGAGTAGACATTTCGGTTACACCGTTCACAAATGTGATCACGGCATTCGCTAATGGGATGCCTGTCAGAATTATTGCGGGTAGTGGAATAAATGGTCTTTATCTTCTAGGGCAGAAGGGTGTTAAAATTATCAAACAGCTAAAGGGGAAGCGGATCGGTACCTTTCGATCAGACACTCTTGAATTAATAGCATATGATGCAATTAGAGATTCCGGAATGACTCGAAATGATTACGAGATGGTTTATTTTACAGACGGATTTGCATTAATGAATGCATTTGCAAACAAATCGATAGACGCAATGACCCAAGTTGAGCCTTATGCCACACAGGCTGTCCAAAAATATGGCGCGGAGATTATTACTACTGGACAAAACTCATGGGGAAATAATTATCCAGACTGTGTCCTTGTCACAAGTGAAAACGTTTTAAAAACTCGACGCAGTGCACTGAAAGCTGTAATCGTGGGGATGTTGAAAGCAGAGGCTTTTATAGAAAAAGATTACGACTCCGCTGTAAATCTATGCGTCGGCAAATACTACAAAGCAGATAAAAATGATATACTCCTCGCAGGTCAAAGTCAGCCTCCAGGAGTTGACATTCGCGATAAGAAACAATTCATTCTTGATCGAAGTAAAAGTTTAATTGAACTTGGCTATATTACAAAACGAGTTGATGAAAATATCTTTGATTTTAGCTTATTGGAAGAAGTTATCAAGGAGCACCCTGAACTTCTTGCGGCCGTAAAGATTCGGGCATCATCGAAATAATGCATAAATCTCTCCAATTGAAGCGGGCAGACCAGCAGTGATGGAAGAACTACCTCAGTTACAAAATATTTCATTCCGACATAAAAAGAGTAGGGCGTCTAGATTCCTATCTTCAATATCTAAATCATCATCTCTGATCATTCTACTACTTCTATGGGAAGGGTTGGCAAGAACGGGAATAATTAATAGAATCTTGTTTCCACCACCCTCGGATCTTTATGAGGAAATATTTGTAGTAAATGGTTTTGGTTTTTTTAGACTTGGATATGAAACACAAAGTGCGGGAATCATTATTATCAGTTCTATCTTTTCGAGCCTAGGTAGAGTCATAGTGGGGACGTGTATTGGTTTAATCGGCGGAATTCTGGTAGGAGTGGCCATTTCCTATTCTAAAGTTGTGAAATACATTCTCCTTCCATCCGTGAGGTTCCTAGCATCGATCTCACCTGTTGCTTGGATCCCATTCGCTATAGTATTATTTGGTGTTGGAAATCTCCCTGCGATCTTCGTTGTGTTCATCGGTATATTCTTCTTAATAACGATCGCTACAACTGCGGCTCTTTTATCGGTCGATCAAAACTGGATTAAAACAGCACGTACTCTCGGTGCTTCAAAGTTGCAAACGTTTTGTTGGGTCGTTCTTCCATCAATTCTACCTTCCATATTTTTGATTCTACGAATTAACATGTTCGCCGCTTGGATGAGTGTCCTTGCCGCCGAAATGGTTGGAGTTTCCAATGGACTCGGCGCTTTGGTCATGATTGGTCGCTCGTTGTTCAATGTCAAACTTATTTTTGTCGGAATGATTCTAATTGGATTTATCGGCTATATACTCGATCAATTGATTCTCTTTATGCAAAAAAAAGTCTTCGGTTGGCAGAAAGAAGTGAAATTGGATCTATGATTTGCAAACTGCGTGATAGAGAGTGCGGTTTAGAAAGAATTGAAATGAAAATGGAGAATCGAAATTGCCAGGTTCTATCAAGTGAGTATGGAACTCAAAGATCATATGAAACTAGAATGCCATGGTAATGTACGCTTAAAATGGCAAACATTATAAAAACAATTTTGGAATGTCAAGATATCACCAAAGTCTGGGAGAATGAAGAATCTGAGGTAGTTGCAATTAAGAATCTATCGATTGAAGTAAAAGAGGGGGAAGTACTTGCAATTATAGGGCCGAGTGGATGTGGTAAAAGTACGCTTCTTGAAGTCCTAGCTGGTTTAGAACTACCAACGAGTGGATTAGTTCAGTCCCATAGCAATAACTCTATGGGAACACGGAAGGATGTCACTCTAATTAATCAAAGGCTATATCTTTTTGATTGGGTGACTGTGAGAGGAAACATTGAACTTCCATTAAGGTGGTTTGGAATTCCCGCTAAAGAGAGACAAGAAAGATCATTTATCATGATTGAACGATTAGGATTGAAGGGATTTGAGAATATCTACCCATACCAACTGTCAGCAGGTATGCAACACCGTGCGGCGATTGCTCGTGCCTTGATATTAGAACCCAAAGTACTTTTGATGGACGAATCATTGGGTTCCTTAGATTCTCAGACTAGAATGCTCATGCAAAAATTCTTGCTCGATGTTATCAACGAAACCAAAACAACCTTAGTGTATGTTACTCACTTGATTGATGAGGCAGTTTTTTTGGCTGACCGGGTTGTTGTCCTGAAAGCTCGTCCTGGACGGATAAAGGAAACAATTTTGATTGAACTATCAAAACCAAGGGATCGGTATTCATCAGAATTCGAATTACTAAGCAAAAAAATATTCGATTTGGTTACTGAAGAAGTTGGGTCTATCCTATAAATTGCACTAATTTTGTAGATAAACCAGAGAAAATAAATTATCTATTCGCTAACGTCAATTTTCGAGACAAACTCATTAGTTGCGTAGGTCACTTAGAGTTCTGTTTTGTATCCTGATTTAAATCTGGTGGCGAGACTGGACATAAATTACCAAGGGCTCAGGGAACTCTAAACTCAGTGTTTCTGCAGGTTATTACGAAGCTGCGGAAGTAGCATTCTTGCGGATCAAAAAACAAATTCATAACTTTCATCAAGTTATCTTAAATAACACCAGTGGGACAGATGAGCAGTGAAAGGAGATAAGAACACGTTCCTAAGGAGGGCAAATGTCTGACGCGGGAGAACAAGTTTCCTCTAGGGTACATGGGGAATTTCCATTTCCTCTTTTTTTGTATGCGGTACTCTTCTTTTTTTCTGGCCTCCTCAATATCTTCCAAGGGACGAGAATCATTTATGAAGGCTGGCTTCACGTTCCTTATTGGCTTTGGGGGCTCATTAATCTGTATTTGATACAGTACACGTTCGGATGGGTCGGCGCCTTTGTTTCCATCAGTGGTATTCTGAATGTGTCAAGTGCCGTACTTGTTTTTGTCCGCAGGAAATATAGTCGGCGGGCAGCCTATGCAAACTTGGTTTTCGGAGTCTTAGTGGGCGTATTGGGCTTTTTTGCCCGTGATATATATCAGTATCCTATTATGTCGGGGAGCTATTTGAGCTTAGCAGTATTCATTGGAGTAAACGCGGCATGGTTCTCTTACTTCAAGAAAGATAATTTCCTCCCGTAACCGAACTTCCATTTGACGATTAGTCCCGCCAGCGACGTCAATCTCGTTTCTGCATTCGCTGGATTGACTTTGCTACAACCTGCGCAACCTGACGTTGCTTTTGCTCCTGATCTGACGGCTCCTGGTATTTGACTTTCACGCGATACCCTTTGACAACCTTGGATTCTGAAGGTTCTTCCGCCTTTGACTCTTCAGTCACTTCATCCTGAAAGAACAGAACTAAATCCTCCGGTTGACAAACCACCATCTGGTTCTGTTGCGATTCGTCGAGTTGTTCCTTCGCAAGTGAGCGGATCTTCTGGGATCGCCTCTTGTCGACGCAACAAACGAGAACTTTGTCACATCCGTCAGCAAAACATTTCTTGATGTTCTTGAGCTCGTGAACATCGCTCGTTGAAACTGATATTTCAACCGCAATTCGAACACCTGCCTTTGACAAGGCTACATCAACTCTCCCCTGGCCGTCTCCGGTCGGTGCTTCAATGTCGGATCGGTATCCTTTGGATTCCGCAAGCTGCTTCACGAGCGACTGAAGGTATCGATGTGTCTGAACGTTTTCCTTAGGTTCGGAGGTCGAATCGGTCTGTACAGGCGCGGACGGCTTTGGTGGTACGGGAGGTGGCGAGCCCGCCCTTACCTCATGTGTTGTTGTGGGTTTGGCTTCGTCTGCGGGCTTCTCGATGGGCCGTACGACTCGTGGTTCGATTGGCTGTCCAGTGCGCTCATGTTTTTGAGGCGGCACAACTGGTGGTGGAATCGTTCGCTTCGATCTGTCGATGATCATAGTTCGACGCTGAGCGGCAACCGCGTCTTCGACTGGCTGTGGCTTTATCACCTGCAGATTGAAATCATTATCAGACCGTTCGATTCGGCCAATAGCTTCACCTACATTGAGACTTTGTAAATCGGCAACGCCAAAGTGCGCGAAGCCGTCCCGGAGCTTACGGGCATCAGTGTCGCCTAGGCGGAAGCAAATCCTTGTCGCCGGATTGGAGATCACCGATTCCGCTACCTCCGCATCTTGGGATGAAATTTGCCGCAACTCTTGATGGGCGAGAACCAATCCAAGCCCAAATTTTCTAGCGCCGGAAAGAACAGATGCGAGAGAAGGGGTGACAAAGTTTTGGAACTCGTCGATGTACAAGAAGAACGGAACCCGTTGATCTTGTCGAGCGAGTGCTGCTTGATGGAGCTTCGAAACAAGCAAGGAACCCAAAAGCGTGCTGTTCTCCATTCCGATCAGACCTTGCGAAAGTTTTGCCAAGAGTATCCTACGGCCGCTCATGGCATCCCCGAAATCGAGTTCCGCTTTTTGTGTGATCACTGCTCGCAATAGTTTCGGGCGAAGAAATGAATCGAGTCTCGTTACTATGGAAGCTTGAGCATTGCCCTTGAGCAGTGGGAAGCTGTGTCTCCAGTAATATATTATGTCTTCATCAACCACTGACTCTAGAAAGGTATCCCTGAAATCCTTTTCAAGCAAGAATCTCCTGAGGTCGGCAAGCGTGGTCGTCCGGTCGCTCTCGAGGAATGCCTGAATTGCGTTACCAAGTACCGATGTCATCTGATCGCCCCAACTGGAGGAGAAGCGGCGGAATAACGCCACGAGATCGGAAGAAGCAACGTCTTTTTCGAATTCTGTTTTAGCTGAGAGAATGTTTATGCCGTATTTGTTGTCGAGGCTAGCCGGATCGAAGAGAATAGTATTCTCGAACCTCTCTTCTGGAATCAGTCCGAGTAAATCGTCGATCAAGTCGCCGTGTGGGTCAATGACAGCAATCCCGTTGCCGTTCAGTATATCTTGTGCAATGAGGTTTTTGAGGAGCGTCGATTTGCCGGTGCCGGTTGAACCTATGACGTGAATGTGTTTCAGTCGTTGCTGGTCGTTCAGGGATACGGTGCGCATTATCCCCGCGTGTTCGTTCTGGCCTAACACGTATCGGGATTCTCCCATTGATTTCGGGGCAAGACGTGTGGTTTTGGTTTGGCGGGAGAGTTTATCCGAGCGAATGAGCGAGCTCGGGGGATGAACGAGCCCAGCGAGTTCACCGCTATTTACAATCATGCCGCTACGACAAGTTTGGCGGTACGCGAAATCTTGGAGTTGGTCAACGAATGAAACTACCTTATTCTCAAGGGGGATGAGATCATTGCTCATTGGTTCGTTGAGTTGCATAAGGCTGTAGCCGAGGCCGCGCGCGATCTCCCATGATCGCTCTGTTGATTCACCAACACCAAGAACTCGCACCACTGCAGAAAGGAGAGGGTGCTCTACTTTCTTGCGCGCCAAATCAAACATCTCTGGGGCATCGACAAAGAACGACTCACCACTCCCATCTGAGACTGATCGCATGATACTTTCGGTCCAGTCGTATCGCGTACCTTGAAAGAGTACCTGCAGAGCACCGATCTCTCCATCACTCAGCCCTTCAAGGGTCGCGATGAGGGGTCGTAAGGGATCGGGATCAATGCGGTCAATAACCTTAATCGGACGCATGAATTCTTCTGAAAGGCCGAACTCAACAACTACCGGCTCTTGTGCATTCTTCAGGATGTTGAGGAGTGACTTTTTCGGTGTGGCTATGGATGCTGCGAAAAAAGACCTGAGATAGTTCCTTACGGATATTGCATCCTTGGGAGAGCAAGCTAGTTGGAACCAAATCGTGTTTCCATCACCGATGACCTCGAACGATACGCGATGTGGGAGATTTGCGAGGGAGAGAATGAATTGCTCGACGTGTTTAAGTTCGACCTGAGCTTCGACATCTAGACTGAACGTGATTTCTTCAATATCGGTATCGAAGGTAGAGACCGGGGGTTCTTCGGGATAGACTAGGTCAAGGTACTGCTCGATCGTTGGTTCGTCAGTCGATCCAAGCGGTTGGGTGGTAAAAGCGCCCTTAAATGCTTCAATAGCCCCGCTCAGGAGTGTGGGGCGCCGTCCGTCGTCTTGGACCTTCCTAGGGGCTGTATAAGAGCGCAGGAAGGGCCGGTAGGGTGGTTCTAGGTCAACAAGTACTGGCCATACTTGCCAGCCTCGCCCGCGGCGTTCCCAGGCGTAGAATTGGGTGGTGAGTTCATCAATGAGCAAGGGTGATTGACTCCTATCTCAGTTTCGCGAAGAAGTCGGTCATAATCGGTTTCCGTTCACCCTCAGAGAGTGCCTTGAGACCCTTGGCTTTGGTTCTCCCCTCAAGAACCTCCACAACTGCGCCGTGAATGCTTTCCTGAAACATCGTAGCCGTATCGAGGCGGTAATACGTTTGTGGCCTGAATACGCGTAATAGGTACTGACCTATCAACGGGATGGCTGAGACGATCTTCAAGAACCAGCCGAGCTCCTCACCAAGCCACCAAGAAATAAAAAAACCGTTCCCATACGGAGCGGCGCAAATGTCGAAGATGTGTTCCCTGCGTATCACCCGGAGATACTGCCGTTTCGCGCTGAGCGCACCCCCTTCGTGGAATTCCACACGCGACCAATTCACCACATCAAGGTTCCGCGCTCCGATTGCAAGTTCAAGTTGGCCGTAAAATTCCTGCGTGGATTCCGTGAGGTTTTCCGTGAGATGATGCCAGTGGGAGAGGATTATCGGTATCCGAGCCGTCCGGCGAAAGATCAAATGGTAGAACCCATAAATGATTAGAAATAATATTATGAGTTCTAGTATACCCAAATTTGCCATTGCATCCTCATGCTTTTGTGGTTCTAATGAAGGTGAAAATATGGATATTTATTTTGAGAATCAAACAATCCACGATCTAAGGATCAACCGAGTATCGTACGATTCACTTCTTGGATTGGAAGCTGGAATGATTGTTATTTACTATGCGAGATCGTAATGGCAGTTCTATGCATGCATCGGATTCATAGCGGAAAGTTTCGCCAAGGCAACAGCTTCAAACATTGCCATGTGGTAAGGACGCCTCAATGATATCTCACGCTCCCATCGTTCAAAAAGAATTGGATGTTGCAACACGATGAATTCAGATAGTTTGATTTTATTAACTTTCTTCGTCGGCAGGAGACGCATCTTGAGTTGGTTAAGCGTGTACTCTTGCACCATCACACCTTTCTGCTCCAAGAATGCCTTGGCCTCAAGTTGAAGACGGTTCAGCGTGGTCGATGTTCTTGATGGATGTGATTTCTTCAGCACTATCGTCCCCGGCGCATAGCTATCCACCAACCGCGACAAGATCGAGGTAAGACATTGGAATTTTTCGACCAACAGCTTCCCATGAATCACCTTGATTCTCCAGTCTCTGAGTTCGGTACCGACGATCACTGCGATACCAGCGTAGCGTGTACCCAGGTTAATTCCGACCGTTGTTGTGCTTGCTGTGGGCATATTGTTTCAAAAGATAGGTGAAGAGCGCACCGCGGCTTTTTTTGATCCGTTCGTTTGGAACCCTGAGCACGCTGGCCAAGAGTTTCCTCAAGAGAGACTCCGGGTAGTTGCGAGCGTAGTACTCGTACAAGGATCGATTCTCTCGATCGTTCAGCGCGAGTGCCAGCTCTTCTCCAAGTAGTTGTGATTCGGATTCATGTGTCATAGGGTTGTCGGTCGTACGATTACGTTAACGTAATCGATATTGTAAATATATTTACTAACGATTACGATCGTTATACGTACGGTGGATGTAAGTTGGCTTGTTTTCCACAAGCTAAGTACGGTCATTTATTCTCTTTCATCAATCAAGGTTCCCTACTCGGTAACAGATTCCATCCCTGCTGTGGAAATCGGTCGACCCTCGCGTTCCCTGCGGTCGTACACCTCTTGAGCTCTCGCCGTAACCTCCTCTCTTGTTTTATGCATAAGGTCGAAGTACAAATCTTCCACGAAGACCTTGTACAGGCCCGCGAGCTTGAAGGCGTTTACGAGTGTTGGCAGGGAAGCGCCCGTTTCCCACTGGGAGATTTGGCTCGTGTATTTGAGGCCAAGAATTTCGGCAACCTCGTCCGGCTTTAGCCGCTTGGCGAGACGACACTTTCTGAGCTTGTTTGGGATCTTTTTGTATTCTGCGTATAGCATACTTTTCAAGATAGTTTTACTACTCAAACGCAGAAAGACGGGAGAATTTGTCTACCTCGACAAATAGGGATATGTGCGATGAGCTTCTACCCATGAAAAATGTCGAACCTTACAGCAAAAAGGTTGTGGATAGCCCTTGTGGAAATACTGTTGATGGAGTAGTGAAAAAATCCCGTCTATTCAGACAAATGTGGCTGGGTAAACTGAGATTAGAATCCAAAAGCCCATGCCTTACACATCTTTCAAGACCACACTTTACCTTGCCTGTAGAAGTGCTAAAATGGCCCTGCCTGCGAGTCCCGCCTTAGGCGAGATTCCCCAGTGTTGTCCTTTGACAATTCAATATGCAGGCTGATTTACACGTCACTGCCAAAGAGCCGGAGAATCAGTTGACTCTTCTCATGCCGAGTGAGGCGGCGAGTATGCTGCGTCTGTCGAAGGCGAGCATCTACCGACTGGTTGAATCACGGGCATTGCCTTTTTATCGGGTGAGTGGGAGTCTTCGCTTCTCCAAAAATGATTTGGATGAGTATCTTGCTCGTGGCCGTGTGGAATCAATCCTGCAGGGAAGGAGATGACCAAATGAGCACACGAAAGATTCGTAATTCATGGTGGGTGGATTGCCGGTGTGAAGGAGTGCGGTATCGAAAACGGAGTCCGGAGAATTCTCAGGCCGGAGCGAAAGCATACGAGTTGCTCTTACGCCAAAGACTGGCTCGTGGAGAACCGATAGACGGCCGGACAGAAGATCAAAGTCCGCCTGAGCCAAGCTTTCGTGAATTCTCGGAGAAGTGGTACAAGACTTATGTCTTGACCAACAACAAATACTCAACCCAAACCGGTAAACGATCTGTGCTAAATGTGCACCTCGTGCCATTCTTCGCAAACATGAAACTCAAAGAGATATCGAGCATGCACATCGAACAGTTCAAGGCGGCAAAGCTTGAAGTCGGTTTAGCGCCATTGTCGATAAACGGGCAACTCTTGATCCTTGGCAAATGTCTCCGGTGTGCACAAGAGTGGGGCGAACTTGAGAAGGTACCGAAGATCAAGGCGCTCAAGGTTCCTCCTCAGAAGTTTGATTTCTTTTCACGTGAGGAGAGTGACCGTCTTCTCAGCGCGATTGCCGATCCAATGTGGTATGGAATGGTGCTCTTGGCGATAAGAACCGGCTTACGCGTCGGGGAAATCATGGGCTTAGAATGGTCAGACGTTGATATCGCTGCAGGGAAATTAGCGGTGAGAAAATCAATTGTCCGAGGTATAGTGAGTTCTCCGAAGAATAACCGTGAGCGATACCTGCCACTGACACCTCAACTGTGCAATGCATTGAGCAAGATACCGAGGTCAAATGGCTTGCTGTTCCAAACCAAGAACGGAAATCCGTTGAGGTATCATCGGCTAAGGAAAACTCTCGCAAGGTTCTGCAAGAGGGCAGGGTTGCGGACGATTGGTTGGCACAGGCTGAGGCACACGTTTGCTTCCCAGCTTGTTGGTTCGGGGGTATCTCTCAAAGCAACACAGGAGCTTCTCGGGCATTCAGACATCAGAATGACAATGCGTTATGCTCACCTGGCACCCTCTGCACTAAGGGAGGCGGTTCTGGTTTTGGATCAACCCGTTCTGGAAGGAGTTGGGCAACCAGTGGGCAACGCCTTACCAGTGGCCGCGTGAAGAGCCCCTCATTAGCTGAGATTCTCTCATAGGGCATAATCTATCCACAACAACATCAACAACAAACCAAAGAGCAATAAAGAGGCTATGTACAGCACTTTTTCGAAAGGAGGTACGCAGACGAAGCATTATTAAGTCTCGTTAAATTCCTTAAGGAATTTGAGTCCCTAATTATCTCGCAGGCAACCGGTGGGCAACACTGGGGAGATGAAGGGATTCAAAGTGTTCGTGATAATGCGACAATTTCAGAGTCATGTAAATCTAAAAATATCATTAAGCTTTTATGACTTATAACATTCTCGAGACTATTCAATAAGTGGCGAAGGGATCACATCTTTTAACACTTCCAGATAAATTGTGGGGCTGAATGATTTGTCGAAATGCACTGCCCTGAATACTGCCTGTTTCGCGACACGGTTTATGAGATCTGAGTAGCTAAAAGGCACCGGCTCACGCCTGGATTCTTCTACCAGTTTCTCTATCTCGTTATCTCTAAGCTTAGTCCCGGTGAAGAGGTATTCAAAGACTTTGCGGCGTTCCTGATCATTTGGTCGTTTGAACGTGAGATGAACTGATGCACGTCTAATTATTGCGGGATCAAGAACTGAGACTCTATTTGTTATCAGGATAACTACCAGATTCACTTTGACTCTCGCAATTGCATCAATTTGCTTGACCAAGACGTTCAGCCCTGCTCTGTCTTCATGGTGCGCTTGGTTCTGAGACCTGCTTGTTGCGAGATCATCAGCTTCGTCAATGATTAGCAATCCTAAGTCATCTCCCTTGATTCGTGCAGTCACTTGTTGAAAAGCGGAAGTTACACGTGCCGACAGTTCTCCGACTCTTCCGCCACCCCGGACATCCGACGGGGTTTCAAAACAGGTGAGGCGCTTCTTGAGTTCTTTAGCCACCGGTGTTCCAACAGAATTTGCCAAGGCAGATTTTCCACATCCCACCTCGCCCGATAAGATCACCAAGGGGGTTTCAGCAACGACTCTTTCAACGAAGACCAATCCATCTCGATGATGTTTGTGCTGCCATTTCTTAATTCGGTCTTTGTCAAACAGGAAGAGGATAGTCGAAACAAGTTCGTCTTTCTGTTGGTCAATACCTATCAGGCTTTCAAAGATTACTTCAGAAGCCTTATCCGGGTGTTTTCGCTCTAGAAGTGTAAGTGCTTCACTCATGGTGTGATTTTATACCTCATGAGACCATAACCATCTTTCGAGTATCCGCGTTCATATGAAGTTTGTCCGCCTAAAGGAGATCCATTTGTCCCCCAACCTCGGCTTGCAAGGTAACTGCTAACCTCGGTTTTATTCTTTTTAGTCCAATCGACGTCAGCGAAGAGATTGACCTTCGAGCCATTTGGTAAATCGTATGGGTCAATACCGCCTGATCCAGAATTCTCTTGAAGTGAGCCGTCCTCACTCAAGGAATATCTATACCCAGTGCCGATCTTGACGCCTACAGAATTATAAAATTGCAATTCAAAAAATTGAAGGACTCGGGCTTTGGCAAGGTATAGGATATCCTCCATCCAATTGTTGGCCTTATCATAGCTTATCATTCGGGCAGATGCAAGGATACCCAAATCGCCAAGTACACTAAGCATGACGGTAACTGCTCGTGCTTCCGTGTATGTGCCTGTCTCGCTGACAGTATATGTCTCACTCATATTGCTTAATCCTCACAATGATTCTTAAAGGCATTCCCGAAAAGGGCAACCAGATGTTCGAGAGACAAGGTATCATCGCCCTTCAGTTCGGCCGCTATCGCGCGGTTCCAAATATCGCGGGCATTCTGAAACCATTCTGCTAATTCATCGACTTCATATGACTGCAACTTCTTGACAATATTATTATCTGGGTTAACCGGGTCGAGAACGCGCCAATCGTTTGCTGCGTCAGCCGCTTTTTTCTTATTATAGTCGGTAAAGACAATCGGCTTCCGTTTCGTAACCACATGAGCCAAGTACGTGCACCATTCTGCTAGAGTCTGGGCATAAGTCGGTTGAACTGAAAGCTCATCGAAGGCGTGAGCGCAAAGCAGATCAATCATGATACTTGGCACTTCCTTCAAATAATTTGCTTCTGCACACCTAACATCGCGCCACCATTTCATCAGTCGGACGCATTCATTGAAAAGTACTACACCATTCTTTTCACTACTTTTTTTAGTACGTGATTTGATGAAATCAGTATGTTTCTGTACAGAGGTACGGATTTCTTCACCTGTTAATCGTACAAGTATCTGCACTTCGGGATCATCTGTGGCGAAGAGAGGGACAATATCGTATTTCAGGGTATTAGAGAATTTGAGCTCGACAGAACTCTTAGTCTTTTCCTTGTCGGTATTTGGATAGGAGAGTTCACAATAATGGAAAAATTTACCTATCATAGGCTCGAGTTGACTTGAGTCCGGTTGGTCAATTTTGACGACAAAGGGAAGATCGACATCTTGTCCCTCTACCTCGGAATCTCCCCGCAAGTGACGACGGAGTCCTGTCTTCTTGGCAAACGAACCAGAGTTCGGAGTCATTGTGACGATTAGATTGTCCTCCGTAGCTTTCGCGGAAAGGCGACCTCTAATTTCGTTAGATTGATTCTTAATAGCCTCCCGAGTTTCTGGTTCTGGAGCTATCCAGGTAACAAAAACGCTAAGGCGAGAGTGGAGTTTTGATTTGGTGCTTAGTCCATCCATAGCTATTACTTCCTACCGGAATTTATGGTGATTGCTTTCTCAAATTTAGTCCCGCTTTTGTCATAGATAATGAGGGAGGGGCTAACATCTTTAAGTAATTCCCTCCCCAGAATGATCCCGGCAGAAATTGACACGGCTGGAAAAATATGTATAGCTTTGGCTGCCGGATAGTTCTTTTCAATCTCTCTTAAAAGGTTCGCATACGTGGCTCTAAACTGTTCCAACGAATTCTTTGATGCTAAAAGTGCACGGCTCGGTGCTGATCCATCAGGAGTGTGAGAATAAATTGTGAAGTTGTCTGATATCGTTTCGGGTAGTTGGTCAAGTAAAACCTGCCCGCTGAGAGAAATAAGGATAGCGACGCAGGATTTATCCGATCCATCTCGTTCCTTCTGAAAAACGAATCGTGGTTCTGTTTGGCTTGGATGCCAGACCCAACCTTCATTACCATTTCTTTGCTTCTGAAAGATTTCCAATGGTACCTTGTCTCCGATTGCATGACCCAGGTAAGCTAGAAAAGGAATCCGGGCAAGAGCAAACGCCGACAAATGCCGTGTCTCACCATTCTGAATAGCTGGTACCAGTCTCCGGTCGATTACATCCTTAATTCTTTCGACTCCTTGAATCCAGTATTGGGTGGTATCACGATCATTGAGATTCCTAAGATCGATTTCGATAGTATTCTCTGCTCCAAGATAGCGAGGGTAACGATCGGATGATTTCAGTACTGCCTCTCGAATTTCTTCGTTGGAAATTGACACTGTATTTCCTCTTACATTTCCAATCAGCCGAACAACTGTAGTCTCATTTTCATCACCCAAACCTGTAACATATCTGATTCTTTCTTCGTGCGCCTGCTTATATCGCAGCAGAAGATCTTTCGGATACTTGGACACCAATTTCCTGTTATCTATCAGACGGTGATGTTTAGTACACGCCAAAAACAAATTCTCAATTCTGTTTCTTTGTGACAATGGTAATGGATCGTTACCTCTCGGACCATTCTTAGAACGGGCGATAATATGTGCGATGTCTGCAAGCTTAGCATTGTTAGTGGTGAGCCTATCCTGAAATAAAAAGTCGTTGCAACCGTGGAACTCACATCGCCCGCCTGCTCGTACCCATAGCTCAATCACTTGAGGGTCGGTAGCCCTCAAGTTAGGTGCCTGTCCCGCAGTATTCGCCTTCTTTTTTTTATTCAGATTTTGCATATCCTCTATATCTTGGGAATTGTCGCTACAACAACACCCTGTACCAAGAAATCTCGTGTAAGAATGATGGGCTTATGTTTTGTGTTGTTCGATTTTGGTTTGAGTACCACAGCATCTTTCCCTCGCTGGAATTCTTTGACGGTTGCTTCGTCATCAATCAAGGCAACTATTTTCTCGCCGTTATTGGCGGTGGGTTGTTGTTTCACGAGTATAAAATCACCATCGTCTATGCCGGCCTGATTCATTGAATCACCATTTACTCTTAGCAAGAAGTACTTATGTGGTGGTCGTGCAAGTTGAGTCGATACGGCGATATGAGCTTCAATATTCTCTTCAGCAAAGAGTGGTGACCCAGCCGCTATTCGGCCAACGAGAGGAATGTCCACCGTTTGAGCATGACGATCTTCTTCCACAAGAGGTTTGTCGACCTTCATTGATCCATCTGACTTTCTGCTCAAGAGCCCCATAGCTACAAGGCGATCAACAATCACAGCGGCAGAATGGGGGGACTTATACTTTAGGGCGGTCATCAGTTCCCTGATCGAAGGAGTTCTCCCATTGTGCGCCAGAAAGTTCCGGATGCGCCTGAGAGTTTCTATTTCTCTGTCTGTGAGGGGTCTCTTCATAAGTATACAGCTATGATACGGATAAAGAACGGTAAAGTCAAGTTCTTTCCCTTTGGATAGGGATATTTTGGCACTTTAAAAAGGAAGCAGCGTTTGCTACTTCCTTTACCCACGCTTCTTATGAACGCAGGTCGTGTCGCTTCCCGACGACAGAGTTTTTTCATTCACTATATGTTTGTATCAACTTCCACCAAGAATTGTTCATACTCAACTTTGGTGAACCAATCGACCAGCGATGTGCAGTGATCGTGGATGTCCCATTCGATGGCAAGATCGTAAAGTTTTGAATCCGTTCCTTTGAGAAGTGAGTGATTGACAGCGTCGGCCTTCATAACTCTTCCTGTTGTACCTCTCGGAACTCCAGCAAACTCGACTAAGGATTGAATCTTCTTGCCGACTTTGCTCAGGGCAGTTGGCTTGTCGAAGTAACATTGTTTTATCATCATTCTCTCGCTTTCCATCAATTTCTCGCATTAACCATGTCGAGCGCAAGCTTGAAGGCTTGCTTCTTGATTCTCTCACCGGACCCGAACCAGATTGACCGAAGTCGACTGGAATCGTCGGCAGTCAACTGGCGATAGTAATCCACGTATTCCGTCACAGCGTTGTAGGCGCCCCAGAGTGTGCCGAGAGCGAGATCAGCTCCTTTGCCAGTGTGTGCCAGCTCGAACACCTTCTCTCGAATCGGATTCTTTCGATGTGGATGCCCATTGGTAGGCGGATCGGGAAAGACCTTCTTCACGTAGTCAGTCAACACCCGTCCATCGATTCTGATGCTGCTCATCTGGTTGAAGATGTGGTCGAGTTCCTCGTAGAGCTTGTTGGTTAGCCCAAGAATTTCATGTGCTTCCTTCATTCGTTCTGAAGCGTGCGCAGTATGACGGATACGTATTTCTTGTTCCACACCGGTCAAGGCGAGGGACAGGGTGTTCTCACACACGACACGCACTGGTGTGAGTTTAACCCTGACAACGCTACTCCCGTCATGGGAGTTGGAGAAGAGCAGAAACTTCTCAATCAAGTCATTGCCTTTGACTCGGATGTAGTCGGGCAGCTTTGCCAGAAGCCATATCCGTTCTCCTTTACCGAGCGCTCCGGCGGTGTGGTAGATTGCCTCACCTTCTCCGACCAGGGCGTCAAAAGTGTTGAACGCCTCTTCATTTTGGATCGGTACGTAGCGCGAGCCGACCACGCCAAGTACTTGGTTCGTATCGACACGCACTGTAGCGAAGTGGGATTCGACCGAAAGATCAAGTGCCTGCGTTTTGAGTGGAATTTTTTCGACCGTAAATCCTAAGCCCGCGGCCTTGATCGCTTCTTGAGCCGTAGCTGGGTGGTCGAGTTTCGTGCCCAGCTTGTGCCAGGGCACTTCACCGACATACATCATCGAAACCTGGCCGTTTGCTTCATTGAGATTGTGTCCCATAGTGGATTCTCCTTTCAGGGTTATGTGATTTTTATTGTAGAGTGTTGTGTTGTTTGTTGGCACGTGAAAAGAAACGCCCGTGTATTTTGTTGTTTTCAAACACACGGGCATGACATGTCGTATTGCAGGGTAGAAACGCGCGGCGTACTATTGGGAAGCCGCCCCTGCCGCTTCATCAACGGCTTGGCGAAATTGTTCTATGTTTTCGCCGAAGATGATGAGGGTCTTTCGTTTTTTCTCATTACCTTCCATTTTCGTTTCCGAGATAGAAAGGTACTTATTCCCGTTCTTCGCCTCTTTCACGTCAATGAAGTAGCTAGTTTTTCCAGCTTTGATCATCGTGGAATAGATTGCGTCTTGATCTGACATAGCTTTGTCCTTTGCGATTAGTGAATACTTGTAAGGCTCGTGCCTTATGAATTATTTTACATCTCTGCTCGATTCTCAGGCGGATTTCCTCTGCCAAAGGGGGCACAAGTGTGCATACTCGCACTCCTTGCACCAGAAGCCAGCCCGGGGATAGAAAATCCCTTCCGTGATTGCCTTAAGAATCTGTTCGACGAGGTGGAAGAAGACTTCGTAGTCTTCATCGTTTCGGCGGGTCTCAGTCACCTCGATCCTCGGCTTCTTGTTCTTGATGAAGTTAATGACCTTGAAACCCTTTGGCGGCCGACCGTAGAGCCTCTTGAAGGCGTACCCGTAGGCGGTGAGTTGCATCATCGATTGGATGTCGAACGAGGTCATGACTTGGGCTGAAGTTTTGAACTCGACGATCGTATCATCGCGCTCGATGACATCGAAGTATCCTTCGAGGTTTATCCCGAGCTCTCGACCATCCGTCGGACTTACCAGAGGTATGACGAAAGGAATTTCACTTCCTTTCACCTGGGGGCGCTGGGGTTGCCTCTGGTAGAGCGAGAGCAATTCCCTCCCCATGACGACGAGCTTCATGTCATCGTCACTGTCTTTGAAGTGGATATCCTCATCCGCTTTCTGACTGTACCAATCCGTTTCAAAGATTTTGGCAAGCTGTTCCTGAGAGACCTTCGCCCCAGTCAGTTCCGCCTTGTGGAACCATGACAGCGCCGAGTGAATCGCGCTACCAAAGGCAAGGGCGGAGGCGCGGAACGTTTTCGGAATGAGATCGATGTACTGGAACTGGTACTTCTGAGGACACTGAAGGTACAGCCTTAACTGGCTGCTGGAGAGATGATCAAGCTGCTGCATGGAATGGCCGACCTCCCTTCGCGTCCGAGAGGAGCTTCTCAATACCACGGCTCGCTTCAAGTTTTGTTACTTCCTTCAAGGTATTCACCTGGAACTGTTTCTTCAGGTGCTCATGAGCTTTCTCGCCTTCGATCCCTTGATCTGCCAAGAGCCGAAAGAGAAGGCGCTTCTGGGAGTCGGTCATGAGGGCTTCGCCGTTGGTGGGAGTGTGTTTTGGGTGAGGATCAGGTTTGGCATCCTCTTTTTGCGGTAGTAGTTGAAGTCCGTTGTGCGGTTTCCCTTGCCCGTTGTTCCCGCTAAGTTTAACTTGGCCGGATTGTGCAGGCGCGGTTTCTGTCTCAGAGATCGTGACGGTAAACAACAGGTTGCCGCTCGCGGAACGTACCTCAAGCCTTGCTGCTGGTTGCATGATGTGTTTCTCCTTTCTTGTGATGTTGTGAAAGATCGATGTTGATTCTTTCCTCCAGTATTTCTCTGAAGCGAGGTTGCAACAAGACGGGAGAAATAGCCTACATCGACAAATTATCTAGTCTATTGTTCACAGCAACTGCTGTCTAAGCTGAAATCATGGAAGAGAGGAAATCATTTGAGGAAAGGATTACACCATTGGCCGTTACTAACTGGCGCGATATAAGGAAGAGATTCGGCATCAAACAGAAAAACCGCCGGGGGCACATTTACGTCATCGGCAAGACCGGGACCGGCAAGAGTAGCCTCCTCGGTAACATGATGATTTCCGATCTGGAGCAGGGTTCTGGTTTTGCTCTCATTGATCCGCACGGGGACTTAGTAGAAGCAATGCTAGATTACGTGCCAGAGGGGAGGCAGGCGGAGGTTATCTACTTCAACCCTGGGGACATAGACTACCCAATTGCTTTCAACCCTCTTGAATCAGTTCATCCCGACCAGCACCACTTGGTGGTGTCAGGTTTGATTTCCGTCTTCAAGAAAATCTGGTCTGAGTTTTGGGGACCGAGGCTTGAACACATCCTCCGGCATTCACTCTTCACGCTCTTGGAGCTACCGGGAAGTACACTGCTTGATATACCACGGCTCCTCACTGAGCCTCAGTTTAGAAAAGCAGTTGTGTCAACCCTCAATCGTCAAGATGTAAAGAGCTTTTGGTTAACGGAGTTCGAGCACTACTCGGCCTGGCTCAAGGCGGAAGCAACCGCGCCAATACTCAATAAGGTGGGTCAGTTCTTGACAAGTCTCCCGCTACGGAATGTCGTGGGTCAGTCGAGGAGTAGCTTCAACTTCCGGGAGGTCATGGATCAGGGCAAAATATTACTCGTCAACTTAGCGAAGGGTAGCATCGGCGAGGATAACTGTTCGCTCTTAGGAGCGATGCTTGTGACAGAGATTCAATTGGCAGCATTGAGTAGGGTGGACAAACCCGAAGCTGATCGAAAACCGTTCTATCTCTACGTTGACGAAGTCCATAATTTTCTAACCGCCTCATTCGTTGATGTTCTCTCGGAGTCGCGTAAATACGGGTTGAACTTGACGCTCGCTAATCAGTTTACGGAGCAACTTGATGAATCCATTCGAGCGGCTATTTTCGGTAATGTGGGGACACTGATTTCATTCCGGGTTGGGACTGAAGACGCTGAACTTCTAGCGAAAGAATTCTATCCGGTTTTTACCCCATCGGATCTCGTGGGCCTTCCGAACTACAATATGTACCTCAAACTGATGATCGATGGTGTGAGCTCGAACCCGTTCAGCGCGGCAACACTGCCGTTGCCGAGTTTCTCACAGTCATTCGCCGAGCAGATTGTCCATTTGTCGAGAAATCGATACTCGAGACCACGGAAGGAGGTGGAGGCAAGGAACACATTGCGATTGGCTCAAAATCGCCTGCAAGATGATAAACAACCGACCCTTTTTTCATAAGACAGTGACGAATAACTCCTTTGACGGACCAAGCAATTTCTCCAGTCTTTGCGTCACCCTGGAACTATCCTACGCTCTCTGGTAGCTCCTTAACAGTTAAGAAAAAAGAACTACCAAAAGAGGAACTATCATGAGAAAAAATAGAGTGGTCTGCGAGACGCCGCTGTACAAGGTCGTACTCGTGCAAGCGGGAACGATGGTCGTTGAAAATAAATGCATTCGATCACCGGACGACGCAGCCAAAATTGTGCGAGAGCATCTTCAAGGTGCTGATCGAGAACATTTCGTTGGTTTATACCTCAATAGTGCGAACTACCTCATAGGTATTCACACGATCTCCGTCGGTATCTTGAACTCATCATTGGTTCACCCGCGCGAAGTGTTCAAGCTTGCGTACATGATGAATGCAGCTTCAGTCATCGTTTCACACAATCATCCTTCGGGTAACGTCGAGCCGTCAAGTGAAGACATCACAATGACAAAACAACTCGTGGAAGCTGGTAAAATTCTCGGAATACCATTGCATGATCATATCATCATAACCGAGAACGATGGTTATTCGAGCTTCGCTGAACGCGGCCTCCTTTAAATTGAAAGCCTGATCCATAAAGAAATCAGGCTTTCTTCATAAACGGGAGGAGGCTACCATTTCTTCTTAATGGCAGCCTCTCAGAGTACATCTCTGTACTGTCTGCTGCAAACAGACAGCCTATCATATAGTTAACAAATTATTTTGCCAAAACCAATGTCAATATTTCTCGGCTAGATACTCTTAAGCCAACGGAGACATTTGGTAGGCGCATCTTTTACCACAAACTCAAAGAAGTGACTGTTCTACGGAGGGCACCGCCAACAGAGAATGTAACTCAGGCAGTAGGTCAAGAATATTCTCAGCAGAAACGTTTGCGAGTTCCCTTGGTTCCATCTTATGCAATCCACCACCATAAACACGTCCCTCATGAACCAGCGAATCTGAAGATATACTCTGAAGACCCTTCCAGATCATCCTTACCCGACCCGGATGTGCTTTGAGAAATCGTGCTAGTGCGGGCTTTGGGTATAGGAATAAATACACGTTCGCAGCTGTTGCTTTGGAAAGATTGAATATAAACCTGAACGGAGTACCCTTAGGAGAATCGTGACGACCCATATACGTACAGAGAAAGGGTGATGCAGGGCGATCTTCTTGCGCGTACCAAGGGGTGCGATGTTGGCAAAGATAACCTTCGTTGACCTGATGTTTCACACCTGACTCGAAGTACTTCCAAAGCGTGGGGTAATCCCGTTTCACCTGTTGCGGGGCAACTTTGCATGAGAGAAGAAATCGTGCATTCTCGATGAGAGGATTTCCTTTGCTATCCGCTTTAATGGCATCGTTCTTCAAATACCTTGGGCTCGGCAAAATAGGAATAAGGAACTTGGTAGGAAGATTGTGCTCCCTTATTTCTTCAGGTGTGAGAATGAAAAACCCGTTGTCGCCCGTCGCTAAGCCACGCTTCACATCGAAGAGATTGGATAGTCTCACTTCCTTACCAGTCGTCTTCGTCTGTCCATTAGTTGTGAATCTTGTCCACTTTTGTGCGCCTAAGAGTTCAGACGAAGCGATGTGTTTTACCACGCGCGGCGTTTCACTGGTTCCACCAAACGTGAGTTCTACAGTATGGCCAATTGGAGGCGGTGTCTTTCTAAACCATATTACCGAAGAGGAGACGAGTGCATCATCAAATTGCGATTCATTCGGATCGAACCGATGAATACGGAGAAGCGTGACTTTGCCAAGCAAGTATTCCTTCACTACCGTGCCGTAGTTTACATCCATGAACTCGCTCGGAATAAGCCAACATCCGATACCGTTCTCGGCCAGCCAGTTGTGGCTGTAAATCAGGAAATAGCAATACAATCCAGAGAGACCGTTCACCTTAAGTCCAACCGAACTTGCGATGGCGCGGCTGAAGTGTTCCTTTTGGCTGATGGAGAGATGGTGGTGCCGAACATACGGCGGGTTGCAAACCATAAGATTTGCTCGCTCGATTTCCATCCTACGTATCGGGATGGAGAAGAAATCCTCGATCTGCAATATTAACGGGGAATCGGCCCACAAACGTTGTGCTTCATCGCCATAGTGGGAATCAATTTCAAAGCCTGTAGCGGATTCTATAGCCTCTGCGGGAAAAACCTGAAGCAAGGCTGAATAGAACGAACCAGTACCGAAGGCAGGATCGAGAAATCGTACTTTGACTGCTGGATCGAGGTACTTCTTTGTTTGCCTAAGGATGTCGAGTGCAAGCTGCGGAGGAGTGGCAAACTGACCAAGCTTGTTTCGCTCAGCATGCGTCTTTTGACCGTCAAGATCACGTTGTCTCGTTAACCGTGTCTTCTCTATTGTATGAGTTGTCTGCATTGCCTAAAGGCCTAGTATTGCTAGGTCGTCAATTCGATGTTCCCAAACCCAATCGATACCCTCTGCGGCTTCGTAACCGAGGTAACCACTGTCGAAGTATCCACAAAGGAACAATATGAACTGAACGCCTTTTCCATAAGTTGCATGCAACTGGTTCACCTTCGTTGCTTCTTCTTTTCTTCTCTTGTTTACGTTCGTGAAGTCACCGGCAGACTTAGCCTCAATGAGGATAGGAAATTTTCCTCTCATTGTTTTCTTAGGCATCACAACCACATCAATCGGTATGTTGACCTGCTTGGTTCTGCCAGATTGTTTCACTGGAACATTCAGGCGAAACGAGAAGGAAGCTGGTTTCATTGCGTCAGGTTTTTCTATCAATCGTGGTTCAACGTACGTGTATCCTCGACTCTCGAGCCAACGCTTGATAGCTGCCAACTGTCGCTTCTCCTGTTCGTTCCTAATGATGGGATCTGCGACAGCGCCACAGAGGCGATCCGCGACAATTGTAGCGGCTCGGTATCGTTCTTGCTCTCCCGGTTTTTTCCCGGAATCAAGCCAGGTTAGGATATCTCTATCAGCCAACGTCTTGATCACTTCCCCTATCTTTTGTAACTCGTCATCGAGGGTATGGGGTTTCATTTGAGGGGGAATCCTCTTATCCAACTCCATGCTTCGCACGAGGGATCCCGAGACCTGAGCAAGTCCAATGAGCCGATCTCTGGCTATAGGTGGTGCGGTCGCCATGCGTAGAATGGGAAGCACTGATGGATCGTTCTTCAGGACTCCAGGCCCGATGTCGGTCAGGTTCTTCGTGCGCTGGAGGGCTTCTTCAACTTGTTTGGTCGTCTCAACCCGGGTCGAGCGATAGGCTTTCGGCGCAAAGCGCATGAACCATTGGTTGTAAAAATCGACAGACTGCGCGATGTCTGATTTCCAGTTTTGAGTTTTATCCGCGTTGATGAGCATAGTCATGATTCAGATTATCTATAGGTGGTATGCTACGAAATCTAATCGGGTTGTGTGGCATAACACCAAAACAACTTCTTGCAACTCTAGTTTACAATTAAATTCAGTGCAGGTCAAAGATACAAAAATTATGGAAGATTTCCATCACCTTGAGAATCCGGGATGTGTTCCAGCACTTCGACTTGTTCACCCTTGTTGTCTGATGCCTCAAAGGTTATCTTGGTATACCCATGGAACATCAGTTCACATCCTGCAATTAAATCTTGGATTCTTTCTAGTCGAGGTTTCGCTTTGACGATCTGAACATGCAGCACTGTTTTACCGGACTCAATCTTCTGAGGCCCCTCGAAGGCGCTCGGCTCCATTTCACGGAGCGTGCAGTAAAGGTGATCATTCTCTTTCACACAGCTTTCGATGAGAACAAATTTATATTCGGCAACAATGGAACTCAAACTCTTTTGAATATCCTCGATGTGATATTTGTAGCGAACATGACCGCGCATAGTGTCATTATGCTTCATCGCAGAAACCCACAAGCCCGTGACGAGTCCAAGCATCGTGAGATCGAGGGTCTTCACAAGATTTGACGCAGATGAAGAATCATATTCTTTCCGCCATCTTCCATCTTTAAGAAAAACTTTTCCTTCTCTGAGTTCTATTTCCCGATGAGCTATGGCATTGCGGACATGAAAATTCGCTCCGCTTGAGATGATATGATATTCATCGACAACAAGCGTCTTCTTCAAGTATTTCAGATTATCAATCACGTCGTTAGCCCTTAATTTTTCAAGACGGCGCAGTAGCACATCGGGCTTCTGAGTCAGATCAATCATGAATCGATGAAATGCAAGGAGCAGTTTGTATCTCCCATCATAAAGTTGGTGGTAAAAAGTGAGAACTTCATGAGTGATCAATTGGTCGTCGTGGTTTGTTTGTATCAATTCGGCAATCCGATTGATTTGAGACTTTTCTTCGGTCTCTTTCAAGCTGGCTCGCATGAGCGAATCGAACAATGCTTGGGATAGAAGGTCAGCCCTCACTTGTAAGGACTTCTCAACGTTTGAGACCCCAAGCGCCACAAGTTCTTTCCATCGTTGTCGGATAGACTTGTCACCGATATCGAGTGCTTCAGAGGTCTTGGTATGTTCTAATACCATTACTTGTTTGAAAATCTCCACCAAAACAATCGATTGATATTGGGAGAACCGCCTTGGCAGTGGGCTGAGGAATTCTTTCAACTCGTCGATAGCTTCCGTAAGATGAGAAAGAAATTCGGTTGTGTCTGGACTTTTCGAAATCTTGTTTTCTCCGTGCGCCATTGCTCGTGCTCGTTGATTTTAATTGTGTAAGGTACGGCTAATCAGCGGAAAATTCAACTCGGGAAGAGAGGACTTTGGGCGCAGGAGTTTGTTCTTGCATTCATTTTTTTCTACATTTATTTGATCATAATTTATTCACTATTTGTAGATTGAGCATTCGCGATGACTCAAGTTAAAAATGTCGGAATATGGATTAGGGTTTCAACGGAAGATCAGGTGAAGGGCGAGAGTCCAGAACACCACGAGA
This sequence comes from Ignavibacteria bacterium, assembly GCA_016178595.1. GTDB lineage: Bacteria > Bacteroidota > Ignavibacteria > UBA10030 > SZUA-254 > JACOSY01. Next base: position 2,751 of record JACOSY010000054.1, on the reverse strand, counting down.
AGCGTGCTCGCTACTACGCTGAGGCTAAGGGGTGGAATGTAGTCGAAGTATACAGGCTCGACGCTGTCAGTGGTAAATCGGTTATCGGACATCCGGAAGCCAGGCGGATGCTCGACGATATCAAGACTGGTCGGATTACGGGCCTGATCTTCTCGAAGTTGGCAAGACTGGCGAGAAATACTAAGGAGCTTTTGGAATTTGCCGAGCAGTTCAGAACGTACCATGCCGATCTAATCTCTCTGCAAGAATCAATTGATACCTCGTCGCCAGCCGGTAGACTTTTCTATACGATGATAGCTGCTATGGCACAATGGGAGCGTGAAGAGATCGCAGAGCGCGTGGCGGCATCCGTTCCGATCAGGGCAAAACTTGGCAAACCGCTCGGAGGTCAAGCGCCGTTCGGATACGAGTGGAAAGAAAAGAAGTTGATTCTGAATACGACTGAGGCGCCTATCAGGAAATTGATCTATGAGCTATTTCTTGAACACAAACGAAAGAAAACCGTCGCGAGACTAATGAACCAGTCGGGATACCGAACAAGGAACGGAGGTAGTTTCTCTGATACTACTATCGACCGGCTACTTCGTGATCCTCTAACGAAAGGCATCAGGCGGGCTAACTACACTAAATCGACTGGACTAGACAAGAAATGGGTCCTTAAGCCGGAGAACGAATGGGTACTCACAGAGGTCGAACCAATAGTTAGCGAGGAACTATGGACGCAGTGTAACGCGATACTTGAAGCGCACCGAGCCCGCAGGAAACCTTCTAAGAAAACCGCATCCCTATTTGCCGGATTTGTGAACTGTGAATGCGGAGTGAAGATGTACGTTCCGGCCATGCCAGCCAATCGGACTCCAAAATACATCTGCAAGAAGTGTCGTAACAAAATTGTTGCTACAGACTTGGAAGAAATATTCCAGAATGAACTGAAAAAGTTCTTTTTCTCGCCTCAAGACATTCAAACATCTCTCGAAGAAGTAGACAGGGTACTGAAAGAGAAAGAAAAGCTACTGGCAACGCAACAAGGGGAAATTACCAGAATCAAATCGGAAATGGATAGACTCATCAAGCTGCACATGGCAGGTGAATTGGCTCAAGAAGGCTTCGGCAGGCACTACCAACCTTGGGAAAAGCAACTACACCAACTGGAATCGAGCGTACCAGAACTACAAGGTGAAATAGACTTTCTGAAAATACAGGCATACTCGGCCGCCGACGTAGTCGCAGGGGCCCAAGACCTCTACTCGCACTGGTCAGACTTTGACACCACTGAGAAACGCCAGATCATCGAGCATATAACAGACAACATCACGATAGGAAACGATGAAATCACAATCAATTTAAGCTACAAACCAACTTCGTCTGAATTGGTAGGTAAAGGGCAACGCAACGTCATCCCTGCGTTGCATTTCTGTGATGTTACACTTTCCGCTAAAAAACCACTATCTGAGGTATATCCCAAAACCCTGCGAACCATCGGAGACCACCTGAGTAAAAAGCGTCTCGACCTGAAAATATAGCAAAAGGACGTTGCAAAGAAAATTGAGGTGGATGAATGTTCTGTATACAATTGGGAAAAGAACTGAGGACGTTCGGCTGTTTGATAGCAAGATTGATCACTTTGAGGGGGTCAGGTCAAAGTCATCAAGGCATACCAAAGTAAGTAGTAGCAATTGCTCTAAGCTTATGCTATAATATCATTCATGAAACACCAAGGCTTCTCAAACACAGCAATCGTGCTATCACTTCTAGTCACTCTGTTGGCGGTAGTAATAATCTCTTCTCTAGCTCTACAAAAGAGATCACAAAGAGTGACATCTACATCTCACCCTTCCTCTCCCTCTGTGGGAACGGACAGTATTGTTTTAGCCCCTAATCATAGTAGAGGGGGGGTCTCGTTCGATCAACTCAAGCAGAAACTGCGACTTAACTTTTACTACCCGGCCCCTGCCGGTTTTGATCCCGCTGTTCCTCTGCAGCAGGTGCAGCCCCTTATCTACCCCTTCCCAGGTTACCAGTACCAACGTCTGACTGTGCGGATGAGGGATTCCCCCCGTGATGCGTATACTGAACTTAAGCTCCCTGCGGTAACAGCAGCAAAACAGCGAGGGGAGTTCATTCTTGGTCTGTTTATTGAGGGCTACGTAACCCCAAGTCCTACGCCCGTGAAAGATCTTTTTGTTGATTATTATGATGCATACTATTTCCTTTTCTCGTACTCTCCTAAGGAGGGACGCTATCAGCTATTCAACAAAGCTCTGTCATTGCAGGGAGTACCTCCTGAGCTTAGAACTAGAGCCGTGAGCATTGCCAGTAAACTCACACATGGTGACGTTATATCAACGGTTGGCTGGATACGAAAGGACATAACTGGCACCATTCCCGGTGCCGAAGGACTCCAAGAGGGAACGATATACATACAGACACAGCCTTCAGAACTCAGTATGGCCCCCTATGCAGCATACTACTTCGTTGACGTATCCAATGGGAGTGTAGTCAAGGTAAAGAAATTTGAATAGGGGATCCTCCTCTATTCCACTTTGGACTAATGAAAAAGCCCGAAGTCGTGTTGACCTTCGGGCTCGACTCTTCGTCTACACTTTTACTCTTGATCCTTACCCCAATTTGTAGACAAAGAGAAAAGCCAGTATCTTCAGACAGAGAAGGAGAACTGGCATGGTTGGAGAGAACACTCGTAAGAAATATGATCGGCAGTTTAAGATCGATGCAGTGAGCATGGTGGTCAAC
>JACOSY010000055.1 GCA_016178595.1 Ignavibacteria bacterium | reverse complement strand
AACTTCGACGCTGTCTCCAATGCTGATGTGAAACGTTTAGAACGACGCATGAACAACAGACCAAGAAAAATATTACATTATCAAACACCACGCGAAGTCTTTAACCGACGTGTTGCACTTGCTCATTGAATCCAGCAAATTATATAAAACATCCACCACTCACAAATCCCTTAGGAGGGTTTATGCGTAATTCTACTATCCACATCTCCCGGACTCTCGTTGCCGTCATTGCCTTGTTGCTGATGACCGGCTTCGCAACGACGGCGTGGGGACAGTTACTCTTCAATGAGAATTTCAGTTACACTTCCGCGACACTCTTAACGGCGAACGGTTGGTCTGCACACAGCGGCACAGGAACCAATTCCGAGTATGTGTCGTCCGCAGGGTTAAGCTACGTAGGGTATGCTTCTTCTGGCATAGGCAAAGCAGCTTCGATCGTAGCTACAGGTGAGGACGATAACAAAGCCTTCGCAACTTATCCGAGCGGAATCACAGGTGGCGGTACGACTCGTTACTATTCTTTGCTGGTGAGAATTGATACTGCGAGGGGAGCGAACGGGAGCCTGGGTGATTATTTCTTCCATCTCTATAAGAGTTCCACCACTTTTACGGCGAGGCTTTTCCAGAGAAAGAAGTATACGGATGCTACCAAGTTTTCATTCGGCATAGCAAAATCGAGTACCGCTGCCAATGTCGCTTATACAGATTCAATTTATGCTGTCGGTACAACATATCTGGTCGTCGTGAAATACATCATCGTGGCGGGCGCGACGAATGACAGCGTCCAACTCTTCATCAATCCTACGATCGGAGCTGCCGAACCGACGCCAACTCTTAAAAATTCAACCGCAGACATAGGTACGGCTGACGTAGATACTGTGTACAATGTTGCAATTCGCCAAGGCAATGCGGCACAAGGACCTAGTGGTGTCCTTGATGGAATCCGCGTTGGCACGACATGGAGTGATGTTACGGGTTCTGTTGCAGCACCAACGGTTACGACCGGCGCATCTTCCAGTGTGACGACCTCAGGAGCGTCTCTAGCCGGAACAGTTGTTTCCAACAACGGCAGCACGACGGCTTCGTTTGATTACGGAACGACCGTCGGCTACGGCAGTTCTGCAACTGCTACACAAAGCCCTGTTGACAATGGTTATGGCACCACGACTATCACTGCAACACTTTCGGGACTTGATGGAAATACGACCTATCATTACCGCGCCACTGGCACGAACAGCGCCGGCACAACCAACGGTTCCGACATGACCTTCAAAACTATTCCTAACGCACCGACAACGACTGCGGCCACGTCCGTAACGACGACAAGCTTCACCGCAAACTGGACCGCCGGCGCAGGCGGCACGCCAGTCAGCTACGAGCTTGATGTTTCAACAGACATAGGATTTGGAAGCTTCGTGTCTGGCTACAACGCTTTAAGTGTCGCCGGTACATCGCAATCGGTCACCGGTTTGAGCGCGGGTACAACCTATTATTATCGCGCGCGCGCAGTTGGCAGTCTAAGTGCTAACTCCAATACGACAACGGTGTCAACCGTACCGGATGCCCCGGTCGCAACCGCGGCAACATCCGTTGCGACGACATCCTTTGATGCCAACTGGGGATCGGTCACGGGAGCGACATCCTATCGTCTCGATGTTGCGACCGATGCGGGCTTTGCGAGTATTCTGGGTGGATACAATGACCTGACCGTTGCAGGCACAAGCCAATCGGTTACAGGCTTAACGCCGAACACTGCCTATCATTATCGTGTCCGTGCAGTGAACACCGGCGGCACAAGCACGAACTCGAACACCATCGATGTTATGACGACCTGCCCGACGATCACGCTTGCATCTATTGCGAACGGCACGGTCGGCACGGCCTACGATCAGACTGCAGGCGCCAGCGGCGGAACAGCGCCATACGGTTATGCAGTCACGCTCGGATCGCTGCCGGGATGGGCATCGTTGAATGCCTCCACGGGCGAAATTACCGGCACGCCGAATGCGGCAGGATCGGCAAGCTTCACGATCACGGCAACCGATTCGAATGGATGCACGGGAAGCAAGGCGTACACGCCGAGCTTCAGCTGCCCGACGCTGACATTTGCGCCGGCATCAGGTGCGCTCTCCGGCGCAACAGCCGGAGTAGCATACACCGACAGCGTCAAGGTGAGCGGCGGTAATACGCCGACGTACTCGATCTCTAATGTCGGCGGATTGCCTCCCGGCTTGAGCCAGAATACAAGCACAGGTCTCATCACCGGCACGCCGACAACAGCCGGATCGTATAGCTTCAAGGTTATCGTGACCGATACGTATGGTTGCTCAGATTCTTCATCGTACTCGATTGACGTGACTTGTCCGGCGATTACACTGTCACCAACATCTCTCCCGAACGGACAGATTAGCGTCAGTTACAGCCAAACGATTACAGCGAGCGGCGGTACGGGTTCGTATACGTTTACTGTCGACTCCGGCAGTATTCCGTTAGGTTTGACGCTCCACCCGAGCGGCTTGATCGATGGAATGCCCACAGCGTCGGAATGCGATACATTCAAAGTGAAGGCAACAGATACGTTTGATGGCTGCGTCGGGTATCGCGTCTACATTATTTGCACGAGTGCCTGCCCGGTGTTGACGTTTGCACCGCCAACGCTCACCAACGGCACGAAGGATGCGTCGTACAGTGCGACGATCTCGGTGACGGGTGGTACCGGACCGTTCGGCTACTTTGTCACAGGCGGCTCGTTGCCGTCTGGTCTCTCGCTGTTGTCGGACGGTAGTTTCTCCGGAGCGCCAACGGTAGCCGGAGTGTTCAGCTTCACAGTGACCGCGCATGATTCCGCTAACGGATGCGAGCAAGCGAAAGCATACACGCTCGTCATTTGCGGACCCATTACGCAGACCGGACTTGTCGATGGCACTGTGGGCACTGCCTACAGTCATTCGATTTCTTCGACCGGAGGAACACCGGGATACAGCTATGTAAAGACTCTCGGCACATTGCCCGCCGGCTTGACGTTAGATGCAGACGGATTATTGCACGGTACACCGAGCGCAGACGCTGTCTTTACGTTCACGGTTCAGGTGACCGATACAAACGGATGCACCGACACGAAAGTGTGGATGCTGACGATGAGCTGTCCGTCGGTGAGTGTTGCCAACTATCCCGATGGAACGACGGGTGTTGCTTATGATAACACTCCAAGCGTTACGGGCGGCACGGGCCCTTACACCTTTGCAAAGACCGGCGGGACACTTCCGCCGCCGCTGATGCTCGAAAGCAACGGCCAGCTCCATGGCACGCCGAATGCGGCGGGTACGTACGATTTTGACTTCACGGTGATGGATAGTTATGGATGCACATCGTTGCATCATGACACTGTGAACATCGTCTGTCCGGCGATCACGGTCGATAATCCGGCGCCGGACGGTTATAACGCAGTTCCGGGCTACTCGCACACCTATACTGCAAGTGGCGGCACGGGACCGTACACGTTTGCCATCACAACTCCCGCGTTACCTACAGGATTGTCGATGACTCTCGCCGGTGTAATTTCGGGAACGCCTTCTCCGGCAGGAACATATACCTACACGGTCACTGCGACCGACGCCAATGGATGCACCGGAACATTGGATGAATCGGCGACAATTTTCTCATGTCCTCCAATTACTCTCGGCTCACTGCCGGATGGAACGCAGGGTATATCGTACAGTGGATCGGCGGCTGCAAGCGGTGGTGTCGCGCCCTACACGTATGCTGTAACTGTTGGCTCGCTCCCGCCGGGATTGATGTTGAATGTGAATACCGGTGCGGTGACAAGTACGCCGACAGTGCCCGGCACATATGCGTTCACCATAACTGCGACAGATGCTAATGGATGCACGGGCAGCCAAGCATATTCTGTTAACATTGCCTGCCCGACGATCACGCTTAGCCCGACGATACTCCCGAACGGAAAGCCGACCGTTTCCTATCCGGCGCAAACCATCTCGGCAAGCGGCGGAACGGGCCCATATAGTTTCACCGTAACGCTTGGTACGCTGCCGGACGGTCTTACGCTTCATTCTTTGACGGGCGTTATCGACGGAACACCGACGACAGCCGGATCGTTCACGTTTACGATCGAAGCGACCGATGCGAATGGCTGTAAGGGCACGAGGACGTATACAATCGTCATCGAGTTCCCAGCCGTGTTCAAGGTTCACGCCGCCGGACCAAGCAATACATCCGCACAGAGCACGACGGCAGTCGACACGCTGTTTTGGGACGATCCGGCGACCTGGGTTATCGTATCCGGTGGTTCCATAACCGGTACTCCGCAAGGTAAGGATCAGGTCATCCTCGATCACACCTACCGCTCGGGACCGTACGTCGTATCCACCGGTGCCAACAGTGGTCAATCGCCGACCAAGTTCGATTCCGCTGCACAGATTACGGTCGGTACAATCGGAGACTCAGACCCCTCGCAAGTAGAGTTGCTAATTCCACCCAACGCGCCAACCTCGCCTTCGGGTTCGACCATCAACAGCTTGAAGTTCGGCGATGGCGTGGCAGGGAACTACGACATGATCATTCAGGGGAACGGTCGTGTCTCCGACGACAAAAATGTTTTCGCTCGCAGTTGCGCGTTCAGGAGCTTGAACGATACGATGTGGATCCGGACAGGTGGATGGTGGTATCATAACACCAAAGGTTTCAACACGATGCACCGTGTCCTGAGCCGTCGATTTGACGGGGATTATGGGACCATCGAGTTCGACATCAACGGCGCCGTATCAGGCACTTTCGATATCAGTGGTGGTGGTAACTACTGGTATCCCAACGTCGTCATAAGCAACACACACGGATTCTCGACCTACTACTGGTTTGGGACGGGTGCAACGACGATCAAGGGTAATTTGACTGTCAACGCCGGCGCAAAGGATTCGTTGATGTTGACCGGTTATCCTTTCATGCACTTCGGGAACATTGTCAATAACGGCACTATCGTAGCGCCGACTTCGTCTCTTGTCTTCGCCGGCTCCACACCACAGACGGTATCGGGAAATCCGATGTCGCTCAATGCCGGCGTCGTGAATTTGAACCCGGCTGGTGTAAACCTCCTGGCCGATATGAACGTGACCGGAGGGTCGGTTCAGACCACGGGGAATTTTAACTATGACTCGACCGGCGGCGGCTTATTTGTCAATCGTACGGCCGTGGGCACAATCAACACCGGAACCTCGACCATCTACTTGAATCCTTCCGGTTCGATGAACGAAGGGACGAACGTCGTTCAGGGCAACGTCAGCGCGACGCGGACGGTTGGAACCAGCCTTGAGACATTCGGCAGCATCGGCTACGAGATCGGTCCTTCAAGCGTCGGGGCAGGCAGCACGACAGTGAACCGGAAAACCGGCGTTGCATCCACGGGGAACGGCCACAGCTCGATACTGCGCTACTACGATGTTACGCCGACCACGGATGGCAGTGCGAACGCACAGATCGGCCTTTCGTATACGACCGGAGAATTGAACGGCAACACCGAAGCAAGTCTTATCCTCCACAAGTCGTCTGATAACGGCGCGACATGGTCCGGCAAGACCAGCAGCGTGAATGTTTCACTCCACAAGATCACTGCTATCGGCGTCAATGCGCTTCACTATCGGTGGACCGCTGCAAGCTCCACAGCGCCGCTCTTTATTACGCATACGGTAACGATGCGCAAGTTGACAGACACCGACGGCGACCCGAACACCAAAGGCGATCAGTCGTTGAAGAAGTGGAGACTGACGCTGCAGGATGCAACCGGAGCGACAGTGAACACCGGTAATCCCAATTCCGGCGTACTCACGACGGCAAACCTGGAATCCGGAACGTACTATGCCGTCGAGGAAGACAGTATCGGCTGGCTCCATCTTGGCGTTGCCGAGCATGGCACAACCCTCAGCAGCGTGACGAAGGTTCGCGCGGCACGGTTCGATACCGTGGCGTTTACCGATTTCCAACCGAACTCAATCGATACGGTCGACTTCATCAACCAGAAAGTCGGCACCATCGTTGTGAGGAAGTTCAAGGATACGGATGGTAATCCATCCACAATCGAGCTGGCAAAACAGTGGCACTTAGCCGTGTACAAGGGCTCGATCGCTCCGGCAAACCTCGTTACCGAGGCCGATGCGAACGAGATAACCGCGTCGAATCTGCAGGCGGGTACGTACATCGTTTGCGAAGCCGACAGCGGTGCCGGATGGGTTCGTCTGAACGGCAACCAGACAAGGTACGATACCATCACGATCGTTGCAGGCCAGGCGGTTATAGACACGCTGATCAATTTCCGTCCGAACTCGATCCTCGTACGCAAGTACAATGACGCCGATGGAAACTTCAACACCGCCGGCGACCGTACGCTGAAGGTGTGGTATCTTTCGGCGACGCCCGGTGGTTCGAGCAACAGCGGCACGCTTAGCCTCCCCAGTCTCGGTGATGGTTCGTACACGATCTCGGAAGCCGATAGCACAGGCTGGATCCATCTCGGATACGTGCTGAACGGAACCCCGACGGCAGGATCTGCGAACAACGTGATCGTAAACCTCGTCGACGGACAGAGTGCGACTGTCGACTTCGTCAACTCACCGCCGATCTACAGCCAGTTGTTCCGCACAGGGACGATGACGCAATGGGCGCTGGATCCGGACAAGACGGGCAAGCAGAAGGCGCTCAAGGCGAAGCCCGATAGTGTTCACTTCAAGTTCAATCTCGTGGTCAGGACCGATACACTTGTTGTAAATTTCGCGGTCTCTCTGACACATGGCACGTTGTACACGAGCAAATCGAAGGCAGTGCCGTTCCAGACATGGACCGATACAAGAAGGGTGGCGGTCGCGATCACCGCTCCAATCAACATCGGTGACACGGTGCAGTTCGAAGGTATCGGACTAAAGGGTAAGTTCGAGAAGGTGAATTATTCTTGGACATCCATCGTTAACGGTAAGGTGAAACTAATCGCGAAAGGCGGGCTTGCGCCCGGTGAAGTCCCAGCCACACCTGGCGATACGATGAAACTGAACCAGCTCCTCCTGCCGATGCCGAACCTGCACAATATCGGCAAAGAGCTCTTCACCTTTAAAAACGCCTTCCAGGCAGAAGGCGGTCTCTTGATCGGTCAGGTGATACCGGAAAGCATCAAGACGCTGGCGTGGGTACTCCACAAGAAGTACTCTGATGTCCAGGCATCGCTCAACAAGAAGGGTGCAGTGCATACGGGTACACCGAAGGCGTTCGGTACGTTCACCAATGGGCATCCGATGAAAGGTCAATTGAAGAGTTTGCCGCCGGATAAGCAAAATAATGCTCTCTTCGGAGAAGCGGTCGCGCTCGGCATGAACCTGGCAGCGAGCGACTTCGGCCAGATGCCCTCAGGCTTCGGTGACCTCATCATCGGCTATCCAAGTCCATCGGAGTGCGACGACAGCACGATCCAGGGTATGACGGTGAGGGAGTTTTACAACAACCTCAGGAAATGGCTCACCGATAAGGGACGCCATTGGAACGGTCGCGATATGAGTGCGTTTGTCTTATGTGGCAACAACCCGGACTTATTCGCCGTGGACCTTCTCTTCGTTGCATCCAACCTTAATAGTGCATTCTCCGGTCCGAACGATACGACAAGCTGGAGCGGCGTGAAGGTTGTCATGACGGGAGTCAGGCCTTTGATTGAAGTTCCCTTCCTCCATGGCAATCCGGGCGGACCTGTGGCAGTGCCTTTGGTTGCAGAGTTGATTCCGGGCTCCGGAATACCCGGACAATATGAGCTGCGGCAGAACTACCCGAATCCGTTCAACCCGACAACCACGATCGAGTTTGCGTTGCCTGAAGTGTCGCTCGTGACACTGAAGGTTTACAACATCCTCGGTCAAGAAGTCGCTTCCTTACTCGATCACGAGATGATGGATGACGGTGAGCAGGAAGTCGCATTCGATGCGTCGCGTCTTTCTTCGGGCGTCTATTTCTACAGGCTCACGACGGAGTCTGTGGTAACCGATCCTGAAGATGGAGAAGTATCGGGTCATGCCTTCACAAGTACCAAGAAGATGTTGCTTGTGAAGTGACGTTCCTTCCCGATTTAGCTTTGCTAAGTCGGCTTTGAAGGATCGTCATCCCGCCGTGTTGTTGGGCGGGAGAGGGATCAAAAGATGTTGCTGTAACGTTACACGCTAATCCACCATATATCCAAGAGGCATCTCTCTGGAAAGGGAGATGCCTCTCTTTTTGGTGGTGTCAGGTCTTACGACCTGACACACGCGAGTTCGCAGGTGTCATGGTCTATACCATGACACAAACCCGGCAAGGAATCCCCATTCCCAGCCCGAACTCGACATTGTTTGACTCACGTCTCACCTTGCTTTAGATACGACTGCCGATGTTTCTCCTTTAAGTGACATTATTTCAGTCCCATCCTCGATTGTTCGATCCTCTTCTCGCTTACTCCGGGTTCGTTTGTCTTTGCTTCACCTTCGAACCGTAATGCTTTGAAGTGATATGACAATGTTTCTGCACTCTCTGACATTGCTTCCTCCGCAAGTGGCAATACTCGACATTCTCTTGCCATTGCTTCGAATCATTCCTTTAATGCGAGGGGTTCAGGCTCCAATGCTTGGCCTCTTGCAGTCATTTTCCATTGCCGCCACGGCCCACACCGTGACACAAGCGAGGAATCGTTCCCAATTGCCTTTCTTCAGCTTTTTTGATATGTTAGAATAATTCAAGAACACTGCTGTCCGGAAATCCATCATTGAGCATTCATGCAACATCTCACCGAGTACCTCTGGTTCAATACAAAGAACAAGCGGGAGTACGTCAACATCACCGATGAAGTGGAGCGCATCGTGGACAAGAGCGGTATCACGGAAGGGATGGTGCTGGTTTCGGCAATGCACATTACAGCCGGTATCTACGTCAACGATGCGGAAGATGGACTTATCGCGGATATCGACGCATGGCTTGAGAAACTTGCTCCGTTCAACCCCAATTATCTCCACCATCGTACAGGGGAAACAAACGGCGATGCGCATTTGAAAAGTCTTCTGATTCATCACGAGGTGATTGTGCCGGTGACGGGCGGGAAACTCGACTTCGGGCCGTGGCAGCAGGTCTACTACGCTGAATTCGATGGACAGCGCCGTAAGAGAGTCATTATCAAAGTTATGGGAGAATAATGTATGCGAATGTCTAGGTTTGCGTTGTGTTTTTTTATTCTGCTGTGGATCCCGTTGACTCTTCCTGCACAGATACTGAAGGGGAAAGGAGTCTTCCAATTTGGCGTTGATCTTGCTCGTTTTTATGGCGATTCTACACAGAACTATATCGAAATGTATTACGGTATCCGGGAGAACATCCTTACGTACAAACCTGATTCAGCCGGATTGACTGGCGCTGCAAACATGAAACTGGAGGTGCGGCGCGAAACTGTGGTTGTTGCGAAAAAGGAATGGACCGTTCCACACGTTGTCACAGACACGAGCCGCTTGGCCATGGGGCAACAGATGGTAGGAATCGAAGCTGTTGCGCTGCCAGCCGGTGATTACGTCATCACCCTCAGCGGCTACGATGTGAACGATGTGAGTCGCACAGATAGTCTATCCTTCCCGCTCGCAGTCCGAAGTTTTCCGGCAGACACGGAGGCATTGAGCGATGTCGAATTCTGTACATCCATCCAACAGTCGGCCAACAAACAGTCCGTCTTCTACAAGAATACGCTGGAGGTGATACCGAATGCCTCGAAGCTGTATGGCGCGGGGCTTCCGATTGTGTATTACTACGTTGAAGTCTATAACCTTATGAGAAATACGGTCGAACAGAATGCGACGGTTCATACGGCAGTAATCGATGCGTCGGGAAAGGAAGTCGTCTCTCACGACAAAACCAAATCGCGGACACATAATTCGAGTGTCGAGGTCGGGACGATGAACGTCTCTGCATTGCGAAGCGGAACGTATCTCTTCCGTTTATCGCTCATGGACGCGGAGAAAAATGTTCTCGCAACCGCGGGGAAAAAGTTCTTTATCTATAAACCGGGTTCAATCCCCGACACGACGGAACAGCTCGCCGCTGCACAATTTTCCCTGACGGACTATGCTTCCATGACGGATTCGGCCGTTAGTCTTGAATTCGCACAGGCAAAATATATCGCGACCGACGCAGAGCAGCTTCAATTTGAGAAGCTTACGGATCTAAAGGCCAAGCAGCTGTTCCTCGCGGAGTTCTGGAAGAGGCGAGACCCTGAGCCCGGCACGCCTGTTAACGAGTTCAAGGAACAATACATCCAGCGCGTGGAGTATGCAAACAAAAACTTGACGATTGGATTCCGTCAAGGATGGAAAACCGACCGCGGTCGTATCTATATTTTGTACGGTCCCTATGATGAAGTCGAACGATTTCCAAGCTCCTCCGAGAGCTTGCCGTACGAGATCTGGCATTACAACAGTCTCCAGGGCGGAGCCATTTTTGTTTTTGTCGATCGTACCGGTATGGGCGAGTACGCATTAGTCCATTCCACGCATCGCAACGAGCTGCACGATGAGAACTGGTACCAGCAGTACGCCCAAAAGATGCGGTAGCCGCACTCTTCATGCGTGAGCGAGTAGAATTTTTCTTCTTTCAATTTCTCAAGCGGCTCGTTCTCGCGCTCCCCTTGCGGTCAGCCCAGCGATTTGGCGTACTGATCGGACGAGCTGCCTACCACGTGATCGCGTCGCGTCGTCGCGTAGCGCTCGACAATCTTGCTCACGCTTTTCCTGAAAAGAACCGGCAAGAACTGATAGCAATTGCCAAAGGAGCATTCAGCAACTATGGCATTGCCATGATGGAATTTCTGTGGTTCCCAAGGTTAGATGAGCGTACAGTGCGTGCGCTCGTTCGTCCGAAAAACATCGAGATGATGGTCGATGGTCACGCGAAGGGCAAAGGGATGGTGATGCTCTCGGGTCACTTCGGGAACTGGGAGTTGATTGCATTCGCCGGTGCATACCTCGGCAAGCAGCGCTTCACGATCATTGTCCAGACGCAGAGTAATCGTTCTATTGATCGTGTCATCAACCGGCACCGGTGTTTACTCGGCAATCGCGTTGTGCCGATGGGAATGTCGATTCGTGAAATCATCACGACGCTTCGCACGGGTGGAATTGTCGCGATCGCTCCCGATCAGAGTGGGCCAATCGAAGGAGCCTTTGTCGATTTCTTTGGACGACGGGTGGCAACACACCAGGGCCCGGCAGTATTTTCTCTGCGAACAGGTGCGCCGATCCAGATGGGCTTCCTCATTCGCCAGAAGGATGGGACCTATGATGCCGTCTTCGAAGAGGTTCCTTCGTCTGATCTCACCGGCGATAGCGAAGAGAATATCATTGAGCTTACGCGCCGCCATACAGCGCTCCTCGAGCGATATATTCGTCGGTATCCAGACCATTGGCTGTGGATGCACAGGCGCTGGAAACATACATGGGAGAGCGTTCAACGCGAGAAGCAGGAGATGAGTGAGACTGGTGGATAGTTCTTCTAATATAGTCATTATTCAGACCGCGTTTCCGGGCGATGTTATTCTAACCCTGCCATTGGTGCAAGGATTGAAGCATCGTTTTCCGAACTGTCGCATGAGCATGGTGGTTATTCCGAAAGCAGCCGAGCTGTTACTGAATCATCCCGATCTGACCGAGATCGTTGTATACGATAAGCGGGGATCGGATGCAGGAATACAAGGATTCTGGCGGCTCGCGAAAACAATTCGGCTGCGGCAGTTCAACATTGCACTCATACCTCATCGGTCGTTTCGGAGTGCGGCCTTAGCCGCAGTTGCAGGTATTCCTCGACGAGTTGGGTTCGACACAAGCGCAGGACGTTTGCTTCTCACCGATGTAGTACGATACGAACAATCTCTTCACGAAGTCGATAGGAATGCAAGACTTGCAACGCTCCTTCTGAAAGAGCATCTCGAGAGAGAGTTTCCCAGATTATTTCCTTCCGAGAACGATCGTCTCACTGTCGATGAGCTTTTATCTTCGCGTACCTTCGACCAGACAAAGCCAATGATCGGCATCGCCCCCGGTTCAGTATGGAACACCAAGCGATGGCCCGAAGAGCGTTTCCGTGAATTGATCAGGATCTCCTCCGGCAAAGGCTACCGGGTTGTCTTGGTCGGAGGGAAAGAAGATGTGATACTTTGCGAACGACTTCGGGAAGCAACAACGCAAACAAGTGTACTATCGCTGGCCGGGAAATTGACGTTCCTTCAATCAGGCGAGCTCATCCGACGTTGCGCAGTACTTATCGCGAACGATAGCGCGCCGATGCACCTTGCCCTTGCAATGCGAACGCCAGTCGTAGCCATTTTTGGCGCCACAATACCTGAGTTTGGTTTTGCGCCATATGGCCGTTATGATCGCATCGTGGAGGTGAAGGATCTTTCATGTCGGCCTTGCAGTATCCATGGCGGCGCTCAGTGTCCGATTGGTACGTTCGATTGCATGGTGACGATTAGCGCAGAAAGAGTTTTTAAAACAGTCGAAGAAGTTTTCCGCAATAGAGAGATTGCGAACTCATGACCGCGTCGTGATGGTTCTGGAAGTGTGCGTTGTCAGATAACATGTTACCGTCCCAAGTTTTGTAACTCAAAGTAAAATTTGCTACATTATGTGCGGATTTCATAAGAATCCTATGCCTGAGCGTGAAATTCACCTCTTTTTTGCGCCCGTAGCTCAGCTGGATAGAGCGACAGCCTCCGGAGCTGTAGGTCGCGCGTTCGAATCGCGCCGGGCGTACGGCGAGTATTTTCTGTACACGTAAATCAAAGGAACAATACCATGTTAACCCCGAAGAAGAAGATCACGAAAAAAGAGCTGAAACAGGATCCATTGTTCACAGCGCTCGGTCAGTTAGAAGTGTTTTATGAGCAGAACAAAAAGTACATCAGCTACGCTCTCACCGGGATCGTCGTTGTCGTTATTGCAGTATTGATGTTTATCAACAATCGTCGTGCGAACAACGAAAAGGCTGCAGCAGAATTTGGAAAGGTGTTCAAGACATACGATCAAGCGGTCGGTGACTCCAAGCAGTACACGACGGCAATCAACGGTCAGCCGGAGCGTGGTATTATGGGTTTGAAAGCAATCGTCGAAAACTACGGTGGAACTGACTCGGGCGAGCTTGCACGCTTTTATCTGGCGAATGCATACTTCAATCTTGGCAAATACGATGAGGCTCTTACGCAGTATGATAAGTTCAGCGGCGGCGATAACCTTCTTGTTGCCTCGGCACTTGCAGGTATGGGTGGATGTTATGAAGCAAAGAAAGAGTATAGCAAAGCTGCCTCAAACTACGAGAAAGCTGCTTCCAAGGCATCGAATGCTTCCAGTTCGCCTGAGTATCTCAACGCAGCTGCTCGGTGCTATGGTTTGTCCGGGGAAAAGGAAAAAGCTATTGCGATCTTCAAACGTCTGAAGAAAGAATATCCGACGTCAACATTCGCACGTGAAGCAGATCGCTATATCAGTCAACTCTCAGCGTAATTCGTCAGGCCGGATGACTGAAAACCCATTCTCCATAATCAGAGTGGGTTTTCTTGTTTATAGCATAAACAGTGCGATCACCGGAAGAGCGACCTCCGGTCTCACGCAGTTCTGTCCCACCGGCATTACCCATCAGTAGTCTCATGAACTTCGGGATTGATAAAAAGCTTTCACGGGAAATCCTGCATATCGCAATTCCTACCATTGCCGGACTCTCATCGCAAATGGTTGTCTCCATTGTCAATACCGGTTTTGTCGGTCGGTTGGAAAATGCGGAAATCCAACTGGCGGCAATGGGATTGGGCTTTCTGGGCTCGTGGGCGATCACCAGTCTTTTCTCCAGCTTGAGTACGGGCACGCATGTACTCGTTGCGCGGCGGCATGGCGAGGAAAACGCTGTCGAAGTTGGCGAGGTGTTGAACAATTCTCTCGTCATTTGTTTTATTCTTGGAGTTCTCTTTGGCACAATTGGGTATCTCTTCTCGTACAATATCATCGACTTTTTTTCAAAGGATGATGCAGTGACTCGAGCCGGCGCGCTCTACATGAAGTATCAGTTCATCGGGTTGCCGTTCTTTCTCTTAATTGTTTCGTACCGGGGATTTTTTTATGGTATCGGGCACACGAAGATTTTCATGTACTCTGCCCTGATCATCAATCTCTTTAATATCCTCTTTAACTATCTCTTCATATTCGGTGCATTCGGCTTTCCGAAAATGGAGCTTGCAGGCGCTGGGATCGGTTCGTCCATAAGCATGTTCCTGGGTTGGCTTTTCTTCCTGTGCGTAACTTTTGTCAAAGATTACCGAAAACAATATAAATACTTTTCTCACTTTCGATTATCGAAAGATGTTATTGCACAAATTGTTCGCATCTCGATCCCTGTCTCATTGCAAAACATTCTGATTCTCCTTGGATTTCTCGTCTTCGTTGCTATCACGGGAATTATTGGGACAACCGCACAAGCAGCAAGCCAGGTTGTGATCTCGGCTCTCTTTATCTCGCTGATGCCGTGCTTCGGCTTCGGAGTTGCTGCCCAAACCCTTGTTGGTCAATCAATTGGCAAAGGAGAGGTACGGCTCGCCCAGTTGTACGGGTTTGAAACGGCAAAGCTTGGAACGATCTTCACCATTCTGGTGGGATTCATCTTTGTCCTTTTCCCGGATGTCGTTCTCATTGTCATCACGACGAACGCGGAAGTTATTCATGCGGCACGGCCTGTGCTTCAAGTGGCCGGAATTGCTCAAATATTCTACGCGTCGGGCATTATCCTCGCGAGTGCGCTGCAGGCGGGAGGTGCGACGGTCTATGTGATGTTCGTCGAAGTACTGACCCATTGGGTAATTTTCCTCCCACTTACGTATATTTTTGGAGTAACGTTCAGAGGCGGCTTGCAAGGTGCATGGCTTGCCCTGCCGATTTATATCGTTGCATACTCGGTCATGAACTACATGAAGTTCCGGTCGTCGAGCTGGCTGCAAATAAAACTGTAGAGTAATCCACGGTGACTCCCCTCAAGACAAAACTGAAAAAAGCGTTTCTCCTCACTACGACGGTAATACTCTTCGTCGTCGTTTTCGTCATCGACGTTGTGAACTGGAGCGCAGAACTCGACGCACCATGGCTGAATATTGCACGGCAGACGTTTTTGGCCGGAGCGTTTCTTCTCTTTTACTTCCTGATGGAATCGCTCTGGAAGCGTGATCAAAATCCAGTGAAGAAGCTGGGCTTTGCCCTGGTCCTTACGTTAGTCGTGGGACTCACAGCGGGGATGCTCGCATTTCTTTCCGGTGGTTCGTTTGAAGCGAAAAGTTATCAGCTTCTTCCCTCGGGTTTTGATTCCATCTTCGTTGCAAACGCGTACGGCGTTGTGCTTGGTGCCACCGCCGTGCTGGTCCTCTTGATCCTGCGCGATATTATACTGGCAAAGCGACGCCGTGGTGCAAGGCGCAATTTTCTTGTGTTCGTTGTCCTTCTCTTAGCCTCGGCAGCGTCGACGCTTCCGTACAAACCGCTGGAAACGGATCCTGTGCCCACGACGATTTTTGCGCTGTCGATTGCAGCGATGGTCGTCAATTCATTCCGGCTCTCGTGGATTGTTTACCTTTCGAAGAGGGAAAAGCTCATCAGCATGGTCTACGGATTCGTTCTCTTCTGTATCTTTATTGGATATTTGATACTGACGCTCGGAGAATCGCCGATTGGCCAGGCATTGTTGTTCTATTCGCGTCCCTTGACAACATTTATCCACAGTGTCGAGCTGTTTGGCGCCATTTACTTCGGGATGACTTTCATTAGCACGCTGTTCCATCTGCCGACTGCAGAGGCGTTCGATCGGAAAATCAGTGAAGTTGCATCACTGCACAATCTCAGCCGGCTTGTCACGCAGGTCTTCGACTTCAATGAACTTGTCGATTCCGTCACGAAGATGACGTTAGATGTGTGTGAAGCGAAAAGCGCGTGGCTTGAGATCATGAAAGTCCCCGAAGACGCGCCGCACAATCGAGGATTGCTTGCAAATACCCGTGCAGATGAAGAAGCCGTCACTGTATCGCTGAAGAATATCTCCGAAGAGCATACACGCTCGATCCTGATGGCGAACGGTGAATCCATCCGGAAACTTGTTCTGGCATCCAAAAAACCGGTAGTGATTGATGATGTGAAATCGGACGGTAGAACGAAACACCTTTCCGACGGGAAGTATAAGTTTAATTCAATGGTCATCGTCCCTCTTATATCGCATGAGCGGATCATCGGAATCCTCTATGCAACCAAAGATATCGCTCACGGTTTCGACAAAGAAGACATCGAGCTTCTCTCTGCATTTGCGGACCAGGCGACGATTGCAGTCGAAAATTCCCGCCTCATTGAGAAATCGCTGGAACGTGAGCGCTTGATGCGCGAGATGCTTCTCGCACAAGATATGCAGCGGAGGCTTCTGCCGCAGCAAGTTCCTTCACTCCCACAGGTCGATATTGAAGCGCTCTCGACACCGGCCTTTGAGGTGGGCGGCGATTACTATGACTTCACGATGCTCGACGACAACAACCTTGCAATTCTCGTCGGAGACGTCTCAGGGAAGGGAGTCTCGGCGGCGTTCTACATGGCGGAAATGAAAGGCATCTTTCAATCATTGTGCAAAATTTATCGCTCACCCGGGCAGTTTCTCGTGAAAGCACACGAAGCGCTGATCACAACACTCGATAAGAGATCGTTCATCAGTTTGGTGTACGGAATTCTGGATATTCCCACGGGAAAGATGACCGTCGCCCGCGCAGGTCACTGTCCATTATTGTACGTCACGAATGGTTCTGCAACGTACGTCAAGCCGCGCGGCCTTGGTTTAGGAATGGGAAGCAGCGAATTTTTCGCTCAAACGATTGCTGAAGAAACCATTCACCTGTCTCGCGGCGATACTGTGGTCTTTTACACCGATGGCGTCACGGAAGCTCATCCGAAAGATGGCGAAGAGTTCGGCTACGAAACATTGCGCGATGTCGTGCAGTCGGCGAATGCGAAAAGCGCGCTTGAAGTTCGCGATGCAATTATTATGGCAGTCGATCGGCACATGGGGCACGAACCGCCGGACGATGACCTCACCATCGTTGTTGTGAGATGGAAAACATAAGTGTGTAACATTTTACCAATTACAACGGAGATACTGTATGAGTAATTTCAAGATCAATGTGCGAGAATCAGAGGGAATTCAAGTCCTTGACCTCAAAGGATATCTCGACGCCCACACCGCCCCCGATCTGGAGAAGGCATTTCAAGGGCTTCTCGATGGTCGGAAGTTCAGTATAGTCGTGAACTGCAAGGATCTGTCGTACATCAGCAGTGCGGGTCTCGGAGTTTTTATGGCGTTCATTGAGGATGTCCGGAAGAACAACGGCGATATCAAGCTCTCGAACATGACGCCGAAAGTGTACAATGTCTTCGATCTCCTCGGTTTTCCGCTCCTCTACGACATCACAAAGGATGAAACCGAAGCGATCCGGAAATTTTTTGAGAAGAAAAAATGAGGATGCTGAGCGAGACGACCGCATCGTTCATGTTCATCATTACGAAAAGAGACTACATTGCATCTGCACATTAAGAGCCAAACTGAAAAGCTCCACCTTGTCCGGGATTTTATCTCGACCGCCGCCCGGAATGTCGGATTTGACGAGGAATCTGCCAGCAAGATCATGCTCGCTGTCGATGAGGCATGCACAAACATCATCAAACACGCATACGAGTTCGTCCCAACGCATGACATCGACATTGAGGTTGTGAGTAATGGGCGGAAGTTCGAAGTCATAATAACTCACAACGGGAAGTCGTTCGATCCCGGCGCCGTGAAGTCGCCGAATATGAAGGAATATCTTCGCCGGTACCAGCGTGGCGGACTCGGCATGCATCTGATGCGGTCCATGGTGGATGAGGTCGAGTATAAGATACTTCCTGATAGCCGAAGCGCCGTTCACCTTGTCAAGTACTTGCCGGCAAAGGTTCAAAGCCAACGTTGATATTGTTTTCTGCACAGCCATGACCCTTCCTCGCACAGCCAAAGTCTCGACTGCCGACCGACGCTCAGAAAGTAGATTTGACCTCAACGCCCTCTTTGAATTCAGCGCAATCATTAACGCGTCGCTTGATCTTACGTTCATCCTCGGCCATCTCCTCCTAACACTCATGGGAAAGCTTCTTGCGACCCGCGGCGTCATTCTTCTCGAAAAAGATCATCATTCGTTTGTTGCTGAGAGCGTAAAGGGACTTCACTCCGACCTTACAGGGCTGTCAATCACCGCCAGGAATATTCCCCAACGACTCCTGCGCACAGCCAGGGTCGATGTGCGGAAATATCCCTGGATCAAATTCTTCCGAGAACGGAATCTTGACCTTCTCGTTCCGCTCATCGCGCGAGATAGGACGGTAGGAATTGCGGCGTTCGGTCTCAGCCCGCTCAAACAACGATTGACGGCGCAGGAAGAAACGTACGTTCGCTCGCTCATCAATATTGGAGGATCTGCGGTCGAAAAAGCTCTTGTCTTGAAAAAACTCAAAGATGTTAATCGCAAACTCGACGGGAAGCTGCAGGAACTTGCAACACTCTTCGAGCTCAGCAAAGAATTCAACGCAACGCTTGATACCGATCGGCTCGTCAAGCTGTTGATCTTCTCCGTCATCGGTCAGATCGGCGCATCGAAGTATTTTGTTTGTCTTCAACAGAACGACGGCACGCTGACGTCCGTTGCGACTCGCCTCGATGGACGGCTCGATACCGAATTGTGCGCATTTTTTTCAAGTGTTTCCGCTCCCGTATTGATCGAACATCTCACACGCAAGCGCGATCAACAGGCTCGCGCGATGCTGACCGGTCTCGGTATACAGGTTCTGGTTCCTCTCCAGCTTCAGGGAGTGACCAGAGGAATGATCGGGTTGGGAGAACGATTGCGAGGGGAGAAGTATGGCGAGACCGATCTGGAATTTCTTGCTTCTCTTTCGAATCTCGCAATCATCTCGCTGGAGAATGCACGGCTCTTTCACGAGACGATCGAGAAGCAGCGACTTGAGGATGAGCTTCTCATCGCAAAGGAGATTCAGCGCGGCTTGCTTCCGAAAGCGCTCCCGAAAATTCCACACTTCGGTCTTGCCGCTACGAATATCTCCTCCAAGCAGGTGGGCGGCGACTATTACGATATTATTTCATTGGGCAACTCCCGATTTGTGCTCGCAATCGGAGACGTCTCCGGCAAGGGCACGCCTGCGTCGCTTCTGATGGCCAACTTGCAGGCAACAATTCGTGCGCTGGTTCCGCTCGGTCTTTCGCTTGCCGAGCTTACGCGGCGCGTCAACGATCTGATCTGCGAGAATACGGGCCTGGACCGGTTCATCACGTTCTTTTGGGGGATACTGGATGCAGAGCAAAGAACGATGCGCTATGTCAGCGCCGGACACAACCCGCCGTTTCTGTTTCACACCGACGGCACGACCGAGCGTCTCGACAAAGGCGGCATCATCCTTGGCGTCATGAAAGCCCGCGTTCCCTACCTCGAAGGGGAAGTACGATTTGGATCGGGAGATCTGCTCGTTCTCTTTACCGACGGCGTGAGTGAGGCGATGAACGCCCTCGATGAAGAATGGGGGGAAGAGCGATTGGAAGCGACGGCACGAGAATATTTTCACGAATCACCCGAGCGGATACTTTCCAGTATTGTTGCTGCGGTGAAGGAACATAGCCGGAGCGTTTCTCAATCAGACGACATCACGCTCGTTGTGGCAAAAGCATTCAGGTAATTTTATCTCGTCATGCTGAAACTTGTCCTGAGTCCCGATCGGAACTCACCCTAAATCCCTCTCTTAGGAAGAGAGGGACTTTCGTTTCCTTCTCTTTTTGGCTTGGTAGCCGCGGCCTTTATGGTCGCGTTCTCATTACGATACGCAGGCTACCATGTTGTCACGTCACCCTGAGCGAAGTCGAAGGGTGTTCTAAGCACAATTGGGACAGCACATCCACCACCGCTCTTGATTCTCCACACGCTTTTATATACATTACCTGAGAAAAATTGCCGGAAGAGTTAGAGAGATTGTGAGGATGGTTTTTTCGTGTTGTCGGATGTCCCGCCTTCAGGCGGGATGGCGCCAGAGGCGCTCATTCCCATCCGGCACTCCAGAGACAGGATCGGAATACACTCATTAGCGGCGAGGCTTTATAACATCCATTCATTCTTAACATCATCGACTTACTTATGGACAACAAAGAAATTGTGGAGTTCACCCCAAAAATGAGACATCAAGTTAAGCCAGAATCATATGTTGATATTCAAATGCCACAGGTGATTTGTAACCGAGTGACGAGTGGCGTCGCACCCGGTTGTAAAATACTTCCAGATATTCAAAAAGCTTT
>JACOSY010000053.1 GCA_016178595.1 Ignavibacteria bacterium | reverse complement strand
GAAAGCTTTTTGAATATCTGGAAGTATTTTACAACCGGGTGCGACGCCACTCGTCACTCGGTTACAAATCACCTGTGGCATTTGAATATCAACATATGATTCTGGCTTAACTTGATGTCTCATTTTTGGGGTGAACTCCAAGCACTGGAGAAAGGCACAAATCAAAAGCGCTCGAGCTTCTCATGAACTTCGATCTTTCGACCGAGACCAGGCAACAGAGACGAATCTCGTACCGGCAGTTCGTGAATGAATTTCTTGCCTTTGCAGAAGTAACCTATGCACCCGGAACAACAAAAATCTACCGAAGCACGTTTCCAAACTTCGGGAGAGTTGTCGGCGATCTTCCCTTGCGCTCAATCACCCCTCAGCACGTAGACAAGATAGTTTGGAAAAATGAATCAATAAGGGTTGCGCAACACCATTTGACTCTTGGAGGCTAAATGTTTACAATGGAAATGATTTTTGGAAAGGGAATGACTAATTAATGAGAGTAGATTAATGAGTTTCTTTCTATTTCCATGAGAATCAGCCACAAGTCCAATAAAACTATTCTATTGGTTGATGCGCTCTTTGCTATTTTTCTCTGTGCTGCGATCTACCACCTAACCATCAAGCCCGGACTTCCCAAGAGCTTTTACTTACCATTCAATGTTGGCCGCGTCATTTCAATTGACCAAGTACCTGTATCAACAGACGACGGAATAGAATTCTTGGTCGCTACACATCACATTGGCGAGGCCGTGCAGATTGAGACGGAACATCCATCTGAAAATCTAAGTTCACAGGTGATTCTGGAACCGTTCTACAGTAGGCGTTATATAGTTGTGGATGCGTCCGTTGCTATTATTTTCTTTGTTCTTGGATTGCTCGTATTTCTTTTTCGCCCGCAAGATGGGTCAGCTAAGATTTTTCATTTTGTCTCATCGACTGTCGCTGCGGCAATACTCGGCACGAACGCTATCCACACATTACAACCGGTATGGTTCGGGTATTCGATGTGTGCGGTTTTCCTATTTGCCTATAGCTCTGTTCCTGCATTGTTTGTTCATTTCACTCTTGTATTTCCGAGAGCGAAATTGATCGGGACCCGAAGAACTTGGTTGTATACTCCAGCGTTTGTCTTTGCGCTATTGCAGTCTTGCATATATCTTTTCGCCGCCCATCGATCGTCGATGAATTTATTCAATTTCTATACAAGTGTCTCATCCGTATTTGATCTCTATCTTTTTATCTCACTTGCCTTTGGGATTCTGAATTTCATTCACTCGTACAGTACTGCAGTTGACATTTCAGAAAAAAGGAAACTTCGTTGGATATTATTTGGATTATCTGCAGGCTCTTTGCCCTTCATCGTTCTCTGGGTCCTTCCTCACGCACTTGGCAGAAGGGAATGGATCTCTGAAGAACTCTTTATTGTCTTTTTAATACTCATTCCAATGAGTTTTGTTATTTCCATATTAAAGTATCGGCTGATGGATATTGATTTGATCCTTAACCGCAGTGTGGTCTATACAATAGTGATAGCTTCTTTACTAACAGTGTATGCGGTAGTTGTTGGAATAATTGCATCTTTTGTCGGTTCGAGCATGACCAATTCAAGCGTGGTTGCTCCGTCTGCTGCTATCATTATCGCCCTCTTGTTCCAACCAACGCGAATGCGGGTTCAACAATTTGTCGATAAGCGTTTTTTCAAAGTACAATATAGCTTCCGTGAAGCGCAGCGCGCGATCTATGAATCGATCTCATCCGCATTTGACATTCAACAACTTGCCGATCTCATTGTTCAACAAATCAGTGAATTTCTTCCAGTGGAACGCTTGGGTTTGTTCGTTGTTCGGAATCCAGGACATCGACTGCGGCTATTGGCGCATCGTGGATTTGAAATGCTCGCTTCTCACGGCGTTCGGTTTGAAATGGAACAATTAAAAACCGGCTTGCACATTCCTGTGGCACTTGATGATCTGATTGAACCGGGCATAGCGTTCGAGTCGGCAGATATAGCAGTGTTTCGTCGCTGGGGAATGGCAATAGTGTTCACAATGAGGACAGAAGAAGGTGAGTTTCTTGGTTTTCTCGTTCTTGGTGAAAAGAAGTCGGGATTCCGGTTTACGGTTGAGGATGTGGATTTGCTCAATGCAGTGTCACAGCAGCTTGGGCTTGCGACCGAGCGGATCAATCTTCAACAGAAATTGCTTCTTGAACAAGCTGAGTCTCAGCGTCTTGAGGAATTAAATCGAATGAAATCGTATTTTGTCTCGAGTGTGTCTCACGATTTAAAAACCCCTCTAACATCGATCAAGATGTTCGCCGAACTCTTGCAATCAAAGAAGAAGCTTGCCGCAAAAGAAACAAAGGAGTATCTCGAAATTATTGAAGGGGAAAGCGATCGGCTGGCAAGACTTGTCGACAACGTATTGGATTTTGCAAGAGTGGAAAAAGGCATCAAGGAATATCATTTTGCAGATGTAGATATGAATGAAATCATTTGCAACGTTCTTCGTTCTTTTCAATATCAATTCAAGGTTGACCGATGGATTGTCAATAAAAAACTTATTGCCGGGAAATGTGTGCTTTGTGCTGATGCGGATGCGGTAAGCGAGGCTCTTGGCAATTTGATTTCCAATGCGTTGAAATACTCATCTGAAAAAAAGCAAATGACAATTTCAACCACTCTGCGTGATGGGATGTTCGCTGTCAGCGTAAAAGATAAAGGAGCCGG
Source organism: Ignavibacteria bacterium (assembly GCA_016178595.1). Classification (GTDB taxonomy): domain Bacteria; phylum Bacteroidota; class Ignavibacteria; order UBA10030; family SZUA-254; genus JACOSY01. The sequence goes on along the minus strand of JACOSY010000053.1, from coordinate 80,794 downwards.
CATATCGCCCGAAGATCAAGGGAATATTTTTGAACCTTTCTTCCGTGCTCGTGATGGAAAGGCAAAGGATTTCAGCGGTGCTGGGTTGGGTCTTGCCGTCGTCAAAGATATTATGGACGCTCACGGCGGTACGGTTGAAGTTGAGAGCGCGCCGGGCACGGGAAGTACCTTCACACTGTTATTTCCATTGAAGGAAAATATGTGAAACGCATTCTCATTATTGAAGACGATCCGGCAATCGTACGTGGCCTTGAAGCGGCGTTGGGTGAAGAACATTATACTCTCTTGACCGCCCGTGAAGGTGAGAAAGGTTACCTCATGGCAAAACGGGAAAACATTGATTTGATCATCCTCGATATTGTGTTGCCAAAGAAAAGTGGGCTGGATATTTGCAAGGATCTGCGTAAAGACGAAATAAATACGCCAATCCTTATGCTTACAAGTAAAAAGGAAGAAATCGATAAGGTGATGGGATTGGAAATTGGAGCGGATGACTATGTCACGAAGCCGTTCAGTCTCCGTGAACTCAAGGCGCGTATTCATGCATTGTTGCGCCGCAAGGCGGAATTGAAGATGGAGATCGATGAGTATTCATTTGGCACTGTGGATGTTGATTTCAAAAAGCAGGAGGCCAATAAAAACAAGCGGCCAATCCGGCTCTCTTCAAAAGAATTTGATGTGTTGAAATTTTTTATCCGGCATGAGGGTGAGGTCGTTACACGCCATATGCTACTCGATGAAGTGTGGGGATATGAACAAGATCCAACCACACGAACGGTCGATAACTATATTCTTTCCCTTAGAAAAAAAATTGAAGATATTCCAACAAAGCCTAAACATCTGTTGACCGTTCACACTACCGGATATAAATTTGTGAAGTAATAATCCGCTTCTGCAAGACTGGAATTCTCCAGTTCTCTTCCTACCCCAGACAAAATTTTCCAATAGTCCATTTTCAAGATCGAACGTTGTATATCATCTCGTTCGGATTTTCTACCTTTCCTTTTTTGCAAACCTTTTACCAGAGTGTGACAATTCTTTGACAATCCACTCCATCCAAGTATACATATTGGAGGAGCAAATGAAAAAGGAAATGTGAATTGTCATGAAGAAGCATTTTTGTATATGTATGTCGGTTGTTCTATCGGTCTTGAGTTTTCTGAAAGCCAACGCTCAGGGGCACTCGGTTTCTGGGAATGACCATCTCTTCGCACATGAAGGAAAGTCGATGGTCACGCTCGCAACCGGAATCCCGTATCTCGGCATTGCGGAGTATGCCTATGGGTTTTCAGAAAGATTTTCTCTCGGTTTGTCAGTAGGGGTGACTCCAACCGTAGAGGGGTATGGACTGCGAATTCGGGCTGTCATTCTGCAGCCTCGTGAGAACTTTCGATTGTACGCCCGCATGCCAATCTTTTACTATCCCAAAACAGAGCATGGTGAGCCATGGATGCTTGCTTGGCCCGTGGTGAGTGCAGAATGGATACTCCAATCCGGCACACGATTATCAATTGGTGGTGGAGTTGTTGCAGCAGCGTGCATGAATTCCATCCTTGGCCGCAAAGATATGGAAGATAAGGAACATGAATTTATGGGTGGAGTGTGGAATACTGTGCATGCAGGCGTGGCTGTACCTTTAAATCGTTCGATCATGCTTCAAACCGAAGTTTCCAGTGTGATGAGCGGGTTAAAGTTCGCGGGAAAAGATTGGATCGGCGGACCGCCGGTGATCGTTGTGCTTGGAATATCAATTTCAGTCTGAAAGGAATATCATATGTTGTCTCGAAAAATATCCCGCCTCGATTTTATCAAGAATCTTTCGCTTCTCTCTGGTTTGCTCGTCGCAGGCTGCACGCCACTCCGCATCCTGCTAAAACAATTTCCCGAGGAATTTAAAACTAATAACGAGCTGATCGATACAATGCTACGTGCCTTTGTCGTTACCGTAATCCCCGGCGCACCTTTCGATGATCCAAACTTAACGAGGATTTATACGGACGATTTTTATCCATTTCATTCCTATTGTGGCTTCTTTGTTTCTGATCCATCTAAGAGAAGTGAAGAATTATATGGTACCGAACGATTTGAACAGCTTGCATTTGATCAGAGGACGAAAGTGATTCAGGGCGGGCTGCAAGCCGATGCAACGCTTGCCCGTCTGTACGCAGGGGCAATTTTTATGGCGCAGGCTTCATTTTATGGAGGGATCTATGATGATGAAAAAGGATGTCCGCTCATCGATTTTCATGGAACTAATTCAGGATTTAGCGCTGATGAAATGTTTTATCCAGATGGACGGTCATTCCTCGCGTGCGAAGTAACGCAAACTGGAAACTATATTTAACAATTGGCACGGCGAAACTGCTTCTTGCGTCGTCTGAGTCGATGCATTTTTTCGGTGAGCACGTTGGAAAAAATATCGCGTTCAACGGGAGCGTAAAAGCGGCAGGAATGCTGCCGGAGGGTTTCATTGAGGGAGACATGCTGAGCGGTCGCTCGCATCCCGGCATGATCAGCTATCAATTCTTCGATTCGATGGGGATTACAATCTCTTCAGCAAAACCGTTGCCGCTCCATATTGTTTCGGCAGCGCATCTTTCTCTGCGCGGGCACGATGGAACATCTTCCTACTGGGGAGAAAGCAATGTGGAGCTGATGAAATTGTATCGTCGGCGCATGATTGTTCTTTATGCGCTCGGTCTTACACCCGGCAGCGCAGAGATCATATGCACGGGAAATAATTCGTTCAAGGCGGTGCTCAACGTCGATAGCAACTTGCGTCACTATCACCGGCAAACACTCGCTCTTCTCCATTCCATCTTCGAGCGCAACGGATGTCGAGTGATCGAGGCGCGAAGAATCAATGATGAAGGGACGGAATTCGAAGACATTCATTTCGATACGACGCACATGATCGGGTCGTGCCGCATGGCGAACCGGAAGGAGGAAGGGGTGGTGGATGCATGGGGCGAGCTGTTCGATTACCCGGGCATGTTCGTCACCGATGGGGCTGCAATTCCAAGTTCATTGGCTGTGAACTCAAGTCTGACAATTCTTGCCAACGCTGAACGGGTTGCCGCACACTTGGTACGATGGTATTGTCGTGGAGGCAACCATCCAATTGTCCAAGAATCGAAATCTGAAGTAGATGCTGCACACATAAACAATTGAACTACACAAGATATTATTTGAAAGGCAAATATGTCGGTATTGGTAACTGGTGGAACAGGATTTATTGGCCAGCATGTTGTTCGAATGCTTGCTGAACGAAGTGAGACTGTTCATGTGTTGCAGAGACAACGCGGAAAATATGGCGGAGATAGCGCTCCGAACATTAAAACATTTTACGGCGACATTTTAGATAGGGAATCAATCCTGAACGCCTTGCGGGGATGCAATAAAATCATCCACCTTGCGGCGTTTGCAAGAGTTTGGGCGAAAGATCCGACAATCTTCCATCAGATCAATGTTCTTGGAACGCGTAATGTTCTTGATGCGGCATTGAAGGCGGGTATTGAAAAGGTCGTGTACACTTCATCGTGTGCAGCAGTTCGGCTGAGCGGCGGTGGCATCTTGGATGAAAATTCATTTCGGGAGCCGGATCATTTTCTTACCGAATATGCGCGTTCAAAATTTTTAGCTGAAAAAGAAGTTCTCTCATATATGGAAAAAGGGCTGCGAATCGTCACTGTTTACCCAACGCGGGTCTATGGACCGGGGAAGATGACAGACGGAAATGCCGCAACGAAAGCAATAGCGCTCTATCTGAAAGGAAGATTGCCTTTGATGCTTGAAAGCGGCGAAGAAATGGCTAATTGGACGTTTGTTGAAGACGTAGCTCACGGTCATGTCGCTGCACTTGACAAAGGGGATGTGGCTGAAAGGTATATCCTTGGAGGGCATAACATCACTCTCAAAAATGTTTTCCATAGGATTAACCTCATCACGCAAAAAAAACATCTTCAGCTTAGTTTGCCAAAGAGATTAGCATATGCCATTGCCAGCTTCGAAGAGTTGAAAGCGAAACTCTTCGGTATTAAACCGTTTGTAACACGAGGATGGATCGAATCAATCCTGAAAAGTTCAGCTCTTTCGTCTGAGAAGGCGGTGAAGGAACTTGGGTATACGATCACAGAATTGAATGAAGGTTTGGAAAGAACAATTCGATGGATAGAAGAAACTAAAAGATCTGGTTAGTACTTGACAATTTTGTGACAACTCATTTATAGTTATCGAGTACATTGATATAAATTCTTTACATACAAACCAAAACGACAGGAAAAACCAACATGAGAATTAATTTCTACTTTCTGCTCATCATAGTCTGTATCGCTTCACTCTTAGTTCAAGGATGTTATTCTTCCTTTCTGGCTTCGGACGAGGAGCGGAAGAAGCTCGTTACGGATCCGTCCGAACAAATTGAAATCAACCTTGCGAATGGATCAACGGTGCGTGCCGATCCCTACCATTATTTGGAGGTATCAGGACCATCTGACTTTGTATTTGGTGTTGGCGAGCAGTTGGACCGAACCACTCGCAGGTCTACGCCGTTCAGAGGAAAAATCTCTGCCCCCTACGTTGATTCATGTGACACTACTAAGATTTATAACTCCAGAAGCAAGATCATTCGCCATATTATCCGGCTCCCGGATAGTTCAGTTGTGCGCTTTGAAAAGGATAACTACATCGCCGTCAAGTCAGATCAAGGACCCGGCCTCTGGTGCGTCGGGCACAAAACGGGAAGTAAACTCCCTGGCATATTGCTGTTTGGATTGATCGGATCACTAATTGAACCTAATGGAGATCCCGTGAACGGGCGAATGCCGTTTGACCAAATCAAATCGATTGAAGTAAGAAAATTCTCCACGCTGAAGACTATCTTGTTCGGCCTCGCAGTTTCAGCCGAGATTGCTCTCTTGGCTGTGGTGGCGCACAATGCTCCTCGGTACTAACCAAGGGTGCGAGTTGAAAGAAAATGAAGGATGTGGTTCTCGCGGATTAATCTTACTGACATTTTTACGATCTATTGACAAACTTATGACAACTCATTCATTGTTATAGAGTAAATTGGTATAGATTCATTACAAACAAACCAAACATACACGAATCAAGGAGGAAACTGTTATGAAAACACGTACAAGAATTGTTCTACTCATCTTAATTCTTTTCTATATACCTTCAACAGTTATTCTCGGACAACAAGAACAGAAGCCAATCCAACCGAGCCCTCTTATTGCTGACACTCTTTATAGGGGGGAGCAAGAAATCTTTTCACCGTCTCGCAGCGCAATCTATGTGGAATTGCTCGGCCAGGGATTGTTGTACTCCGTCAACTATGATTATCGCATTACAGATCATCTCAGCCTGCGAGCAGGTTTCTCGACGTGGACAATTCCCTCGATTTTCGGATTAGTTGACGGTGAAATATCATTCACAGGCTTTCCCATCATGTTGAACTATCTGACGGGAGAAGGAAGCAGTCACTTGGAGCTTGGTGCAGGCATCATCCCCGCAAACGCCTCTGTGACCGGGCGCGAGATATTTTTCGGGAGCGACGTCTCTGGCAGTGAGACGCTGATCCTTGGAACGGCAACGATCGGATACCGGCTGCAGCCTCGGGACGGAGGATTCCTCTTTCGTGTCGGGCTCGTGCCTCTCCTCGGGTCGGGTGGTCTCAAATTCTCCACGGGACTCTCCCTGGGAGCAGCATTTTAATCATGGTCTTTCTGAAGCTGAAGTAGAATGACTTACAAAGAAAGGGGAAACCGATGAATAAGTTTGGATGCGCCGTCTCGCTGACGGTCTTACTTATGATTGCTTACAACACACTACTTGCCGGTGGCCGTGAAATCACGATAGCTACCAGGTCAGGTCAAAAAATCACAGGTGAGCTGCTTAGCGCACGACCCAACGAGCTTTTGCTCTCTTACGGCGAAGACATCGATGACGCCCTCTTGGCGCAAAACACCAATCTCATTCTTCGAGTCCCAGCCGTAGACATTGAAACGGTCCGAGCTGAGGGCCATTCGAACGTTCTCATAGGGATGGCTATCGGTACGGGGGTTGGTCTGCTGACTGGAGAAAAAATTGCGGGCAGCATCCACGATAATGGCAAGCAATGGGATTTCTCAGGAATCGGTATTGGTATTGGTCTCATTTTCGTTGGGTTAGTAGGTGGAACGATCGTCGGTGCAGCAACATCCAGCGGAGACATCGATATTGAAGAACCCCAGGCGGGTGCTCTGATGGAGCTCAAATCAGAAGCACGGTATTCTTTGGAAGAGCCTTCGTTCCTAAAAAAATTGCAGTAGGAACGGATGTACGATTCGCTATGCATAAAAATAATTCAAGGAAGCGCACTTACAATGGTGCCGGTTCTCGATCTGTCAACATAATCATGAAAGGAGGATACAATGTTCAAGAGCACATTAGCTCAGCCACACGATCATCCGGTTAAACCCTCCGGACATCGGGTTCGGAAGCTGGTCACCGCATTAACAATTCTCGTGGTGCTCTGGCCCTACACTGTTTCGTTTGGCGATGAGGGTGTGAGTTTCACGTTGATCAACCGTACATCGCACTATTTACATGCTGTCATCAATGGGAAGTCATTTGTATACATTGCTCCGGGTGGTGTGGTCGCATATCAGTTGGACGCCTATGCTAATGTCACCGCAGACGTCTCCTACTCCCCCGGACAGGACATCAAAGGGAAAACTTCGAAGACGTTTCAAGCTGTCGTTGTCGACAGCTATTCAAACGACTGTTCGGACAACGGACATGGCAATACCTGCGGGTCCACCGGAAGCAAGTCAGTGAGCCCGATAACCTGGACAGTCACACCGTCTGATCTGTCGTCGAACTAACTTCACGGAGAACAAATATGCCACACAGAATAAAATTGTTCCTGATCGGTCTCGTAGGCACACTTGTCGTCTCATCAGGTGTATCCAGCCAAACCATCGCTGATTCTGATAGGAATTCTCTTGGATTGCGCATCGGGTATTCTTTTTCGATGGGCGATTGGACCAAGGTGCGAAAGGTTCCCTCCCTCCCCGAGGTCAATCTGTTCAAGGAACAGATCACTTTCGGAGCGGATTTGGAATTCCGGCTTTCAGATCGTTTGACACTTTCCCTCGATGGCGGTTATGAACAACTTGATGGAAGTGAGTGGGAAGCATACACCAGGACGACCGGTGATACCGTGAGTGTCACTGCCTCGTTTGGCTATGCAGGCATCTTGCTCAGACCGTACCTCAAGATCAGCAAGCCGGATATCATCAGGGTAGAAGTGGGTCTTGTGATGCTCTTTGCCAGTGGGAACGAAATCACCGATGGCAGGTTGTATAATTACGATTTCTTCGGATCAGTTAGGTTTGGCGGAGAAGGCGGCATCGAATACGATCGAATGCTCGGTGATAACATAGCCGCTTCGCTGAGAGTCGCAGGAATATTTGTCCCGTCGGGGGTCGAGTACGGTGAAGGCGAGAGTCGCGCAGTCATTGCTCTGCCTGTGACGCTGGGGATACGATTCTATTACTAAGGTGGTGCAGGTGGGCGCAACGATACTGTGAGCGGCGTTTCCTTATACCGATTGCGGGCTGGCGAATTCGATCAGGTGAAAGAGTCACACTCCAGAAGTAGCGAGCAGGAAGCAGTACATGCGCCGCGTTAAGCGAGATGCCTTAAGGCATCGATCATGTTCCACCAAGGTTAAGGGAAAACCTCTATGAAGCATTCTCATAAAATCATAGGAATAATTGTAGTTGTCCTGCTATGGCCGTGGGATCCTGTCTATCCACAGTTTCCGATTCGGCTTGGAGTAGATACCGGGATTAATCTTGCTAATCAGTCTTTCTCCCATGACCCCTTTAATCCCAAAGTCTCCCGCTCCGGCGTGATCATCGGCGGGTTAGCGGAGATCGGAATTTCTGATCTTTGGTGCGTTCAGGTGGAGCCGAGGTATATCCAAAAGGGTATGAAGGAAACAGGTTTCGTTATCACGGGAAATGATCCGACCCCTCTTAGCACGACCAACCTCGTGTTTAAACTCGACTATCTCGAGATTCCTGTTCTCCTTAAAGCCACGCTGGGAAGAGACAACTTCAGGCCGATCGTATTTGCAGGACCAAACGTTGGTTTCCTTCTCTCGGCGAAGAATGAATGGGAGAGGTACGACGCTCAGCAGCAAGGAATAATACCCGCGAGTATTGACGTGACCGAGCGCTACAATTCTATCGATCTGTCACTTGATTTCGGGGTCGGTGGCGAGTATCAGATTTCACCATCTGTCTCGCTGCTCGCAGATGCCCGTTACTCATTGGGCTTGATTGATCTCAACAATATCCATGTCATTAACTATCTCGCTTGTCCATCTTGCCCGTATATTGGCATTTCCACAATCAAGTCATATGGCATACAAATTCTCGTCGGAACACTCTTTAGCCTATAGAGCGTTGAGTCGCTTCGGCTAACAACTGTCCTTAACCAGTTCTTGAAAAATGCCATGCGTACACTCCGTTATGATATACGTCCTTGTGTGATCATGTCGCTGCATACTGGAACACTTCACGCCCCATGGGACAAACAAACAGTCAGTCAGTGGGACGGCACTATTGATTGATATGTTGTGAGCCCTGCCTCCGGCGGGACGAATATCTTTGCCAGGACTGTGTGCAGCGGCGCGTTTGGGAGATCGTAGTCCACATCCAACAAGCAACGCGCTGATGGAGAAAATCTGATTTGCACGACGTTATTGGTTTTCAGTTAATACCAAATCATCCTTTTGCCAACATCAATATCAAGCGCAGACTGTTCTCCTGCGAAACCGATAAACCAATTTACAGAAGTTTCACTTAATTTTGACATAATCATGACATCTTTGGCTACGCTTTTTCCTTGATTACGAATGAATTCAATGCAAAAAAACAAGATCAAGATAGGAGCGAAGAGTCATGAAAGAAAGATATTTTTCTTTAGTCGTTGCAGTTGTAGCCAGCCTTCTCATAGCCTCGTGTGGAAAGGATGACAACCCCACGTCACCACCAAAACCACCGCCACCGCCGACCGAGGTTTCCTTGGGCGACATTAAGGTGGAGAGGGAACTTTTCGCCAAGGTGTTGAAAAGCCAGATCCTTGCAACATCGTATTATCGAGCCGAAGGCGGTTCATCAATTCAACACATTGGGCCGCTCATTCTTGGAATGTCTCTACAGGACTTAGATTTCGACGCATTGAAAGACTTATCGTTTTCCTTCAGTCACGGCGTATATGAAGCGACATACGGACGCGACCATCTTCGATTTGTTTTTTTCTTCGCTGAAAACTTCGATTCGTTCAATGCCGGAGATACGATCTTCTACAATCTCTTCGCAATTGATTCATATGTGAGGAATGTCATTATTACCTTGCATGGTATCAGTTACGACGAGGGTACTCTTTTTCATCTTATTAACGGAAGCATCCACTTTGACGGACTTAAACCCGTGGTGAGTATTGGGGCAGAGAAGTTGCTGTTCAGCATGGAATATAACGGTGTCTTGAACATAGAGCAGCCTAACAATCTCACTGATACTCTTGATGCATTCGTACGAACCTCACCTGCAAATGTTCAGTTGATTGCCAATCAACTAATCAACGAGGGGTACACACTGATGTTTGATTCGACCAGGTACGTGAGTCAATACTATAATGTGGCCGGGGTTATCGATACATCGCACTTCAATGTGCGAAAGCGCGAAGGGGACTACTGGATAGACGGTGAGATGTCTGGAAGAATCGTACAAAATGGAATTTCCTTCTATTACAGGGGCACATATTCCAATCATGGTGAAAACTTTACGGATTTCTACCTGACGCCGGAGAGGAGCAGTCGTGTAGGAAGATCTCGACAAGAAAACAACATGCGCTCCGGCAGATTCACGTCAGTCACAGGAGACACGCTTTCATTTCAATTGCCGTGAATACCGATACCCGATTTATGGTGGTTGACCTGACACTTGATAAACAAATCCTGCAGGACGTTTTGTCAAAAAAGCTCTAAGGCCTGCCCTTCGACGAGATCTGGTGAATGAGATGATGACGAGTTACCAGACAAGCGAACGGCAGGCTTTGCAAGCCTTAGACTGGCCATGATCGACTCACCGTACCAGAGTGTGGCCGACCGGCAGGAACCCTTGAGGATGCGACTGAAGGAGCTGGCAGGAAAACGCGTGGGCTTCGGATACCGCCGGCTCCACGTGATGCTACGGCGCGAAGGATGGCAGATCAACCACAAACGAGTCTACCGGCTGTACCGTGAAGAATGCCTCGGATTGCGCAAAAAACCACCGCGCAGGCGTGTTGCATCGGTTAAACGGGGATACGTCCTACGGCATGAGAGCAGAATGAATGCTGGAGCATGGATTTTGTATCGGATCAGCTCTTTGACGGACGCAAACTGAGGATCTTCGCGATAGTCGACAATCACACACGTGAGAGTCTTGCCCTTCACCCGAGTCAGAGAATACGTGGCATGGATGTCGTCGAGGTCTTGGAAGGGGTCCACAGGTGAAAGGATTTCCCAAACGGATAAAGGTGGACAATGGACCAGAGTTTATTTCGAAGGACTTGGACCGGTGGGCATATTGGAACAAAGTGGAACTGGATTTCAGCAGACCCGGAACACCGAGCGATAACGCGTTCATTGAAGCATTCAACTCACGCTTCCGCCAGGAATGTCTCAACGAACACTGGTTCCTTTCTTTGGAAGATGCACAGACCAAGATCGAAGCATGGAGAATCGAGTACAACTCAGAGAGACCACACAGTGCGCTAAACTATCAGACGCCGGATGAATTTATCAACCGAATCGAACAACAAACGACATCAGCAGCTTGACATTAATCACTGATTTTTTCTCATTCAGTTTGGATCCGAAATGGGGAGCAGAGCATGAGGACCAGCGACTATTTTATCGGAATCGACAGCGGCCCGAGGAATTTAGCCCACCTCGCCGATCTCAGGAGCGTAAGTTTATTAGGTACGGCACCGAAGAATTTTATGCCTCTTAACAAGGAAGATATCGTCATAGACAAATTTACATGCAGGTGCAAAAGCTTTTACTATCTTCACAGAGTAAGCCATGCAAAAATATCCGTAGAAGAAGTCTTCGATGGGTTCAGGAGGCTTTCAAAGACATCTGTGAACGGCACAGGCTTTTCAGGCTCGGCATGAATTTTATAACATGATTCCGTGGTGAAACCATGCATCGTTTTCAAAGGGTCGAGGAAGGAATACTATTAACCTGAAATCAGAGCCAGGATCAATTGTCCGGGAGATCAAACGAAGAACTCGTAAGCAACTCTTCTTCCTCTTTTGACTGCATTTGAGCACCTCCTCATCCTTCTGTAGTCCATGTATCGGGCCCCCGCTACATTTCTGAAAGGAAAATCCCGACTGGTGAAAGCTGGTCGGGATTTATTGTTATATTTCTTTGAACTATTTTACCAGTACCATCTTCTTCACACTTGTGAATGCCTGCCCGAGAGTTCTTGCATCCTCATCGACAACAGTTTGTGCCACGATCCGGTAGAAGTAAACGCCTGAGGCAATCGAAGACGCGTCGAAGTTTACCTCCTGCTCACCATCTTCCATCGATTCATCGTTGAGCAGTGTCTTTACCTCTTGACCAAGTGTGTTGTAGATTCTCAACGTAACCACAGCAGGCTCGGGTAGCTCGAACTGGACTGTTGTGGTCGGATTAAATGGATTGGGATAGTTTTGTTGCAGCGCAAATTCCGCCGGCGTAACCTTCAACCCACTCTTCTGTGCCTGATCCTCATTCAGCATCGAGGTGCTTGCTTTATCGCTATTCGCCGAGTAGAGAAGAATGCGACCAGCCGTTTCGAACGCACCGCCCGTCATCGTAAATAGTATCGGCGTGTTCACTGCTTCAAGGTCTGCCGACTCGCTTTCGACCGATTCCTCAGTCTCTGCCTGAGCATCCGAGGATTCTCCCTCATCCGCCTGAGCGTTGGCATCTAACTTCTTGACGAACTGATCGCCCAAGCCCGGCTGCTTGATCTGCTCAACGGCTGGACCCGGCTTTTTGACCGACTGAGCGCTCGGAATGGATTTCTTGATCGACTGAGCGTGGAGAGATGGACAAGCCCAGACCAACAGAATGGCTGATAAAAATATAATGCGTGTCATGGACATTCGCTCCTTTCTCAGTGATTGACTTTGTGCTGCGACCTGACCTTGGAGGTTTTCTCCCAGTCGATCCCCATCGATTCCGGCATACCGTGCTCTTTCGGGCTTAGGTACTTTCCTCTTGCCTCGGCTTCCTTTGCGACTTCGACTTGCATCGGATGAGCATTCGCGTACGCATCCTGCCGGATGCCTGTGACCTGCCATGAGACACGACTTCCCGCGACGCCACCCGCTATCTTGAAACTATTGCCTGAGACTTCTTGGGCAATGTACAGGTTAGGTCCCGGCGCACCTAAAGCAGTGAGCTGGTAACGGAAGTCTTTGTTCAATGCTTCAAACCATTCCGGCAGTTGTACGATTGCCTCGCCGCCACCGTCGAGCGTGGCAACACCATCGTAAATGTTCTTCATGTCGGGGCTTTCGACGCAGGAATGGTAGAGGTACTTGTTCGCAGGATCGAGTGGATGATCGATGACAAAGCTTTTCACGCCGGTCACGCTAAAGTCACCAAGCACTTTCACCTTCCCCTGGAAGTAACCCGCATACCCTTGATTGGAGAAGCCGTATATGGCCTTTGAAACAGGGCCATAATCGGCGCCTCCTATAACGGCGCTCGCGTTAGTCTTATCATTCCTGACGCCTATTCCAATGTCGAAAGCAGAATCCGGATCGAAGACCGCTAGTAGTGAGCCGAAGTTGGGAGAGAGATTGTACCCGATGCCAACGCCGTCCTTTGCACGGATGAGGAATTGATTCTCACCAGTTGAAGCAAAATCCGCATTCTCAGAGTCAGCCCAGACGAATGTGCCGTTGTGCATTGCTTTTGCTTGCTGGCCTGCTGCAAATGAATAGCCTCCAGTGGCAGAATTGGAAGAACCACCTGGAACTGTTGCAAAGTTGCCGCTTGCCGTGTTGAATTGTCCTCCGCCGACAGTTGCACCTCCGCTGCTTGCCGCGTTGTCAAACCCGCCGCCGACAGTTGCGTAGCTGGCGTTTGCCTCGTTGCCAACCCCTCCTGCAACCGCAGAGTTGTCCTTGGCGAAGCTCGCCGGTCCAACCAATGAGCGGCTGTTTAACGCATACGGAACACTAGTCAACTGGACGCGCGGCAGTGGGAACGGGATGGGAAGACCAATGTGCGTCTCGGGTCCACCAAGGATGGTGACCTTGAGCCAATTCAACATGGTAAAATTGCCGCCGAGATTTCCGTACGGCGTTCCATTGTCTCCAATCGTGACAACATAGACGCCATTCTTATCTGCCGTCACGCTGTCGCTCTCGGAATACAGAAGGTTGCCCGCTGCAGCGTCGTCGTAGAAATCGAACGTCAGCTTGTACCTTCCTTTTTTTACGGGCTTCGTTTTCCCGTGAGAGTCGACATAAGTGAGGGCCCCTTGATAGGAAATCTTGTGTGGCGCCCCCGGTGATTGCGCACGCATTATCCCTTGGAGAGATACGGCGCAAATTACAAACATTACGAAAAAGTGTTTCATTGAATTACTCCTCAATTTGTTGTGATGAGTGGATGGAACTGGCTCTGATTATCTTGAATGGTGTAAAGTAATTCTGAAAAAAGATGAACGCATTTTACATTCTGATAGAGTCAATGAACGAGAAAGTGAATGAACTATCAATCCCCTAAAGAGGGTAATTTATTAATTGAGTGCCACGACCTTTAGGTCGTGGATAAAAGAAGAAAATCAACCACATCGGGCTTCAGCCCACTATCGTTTACGGAAGAGGGTTGAAACCCGGCAGAGTTTTGGGATTTTTTCTACGAGCTAAAGCTCGTAGCTATGAACAGGGATGTTGAGAGAGAGAGAGTACAAAAGGGAATGTCTCTAACGAGGTTTTCCCAAAGTAGCTCAGAACTAAAACAACTTACTTCTCAGCGCTTTTGAGACAGCTTCTGATTTGGAGTGTACTTGCAGCTTCTCGTAGATATTCTTGATATGGGAATGGACTGTCTGAGGACTGATGAAGAGCTTATCGGCAATGCGTTTGTCGCTCAATCCATCGACAAGGCAGCGCAGAATTTCGTTCTCACGGTCTGTGAGTTGGAACTGATCGGGTGAGATAGGCGATTGCTGGCGTACGAGGTTCAGCACCTGCCTCGCGATCGAGGCGCTCATCGGTGCGCCGCTCCGGATTTGTCGAAATGCCCGGATAATATCTTCCGGCTGAGAGCTTTTCAACAAATAGCCAGATGCACCGGCACAGAGTGATCGGAAAATGTTTTCGTCATCATCATAAATCGTGAACATGATGATCTCGATCGACGGGTGGAACTCTTTAATCTGCTTGACCCCTTCGATGCCTGACATACCAGGAAGCTGGATATCCATCAGAATAACATCGGGAAGTAGATCATCGAGCTGTTTCAGTGCTGCTTCGCACGACTCGAACGCCCCGACGCATTCTAAACCCTCCGCATATTCGAGAATTTGAACATATGCGTTCCGAATCTTTTCATCATCCTCAACGATAGCGACGCGGATTGTTGTTACAGGACTTGCTTTATCTGTTCTCACTGTCGAAGCTGTTGGTTTCATAGGGAAATTACCCTCACCCTACAATCCCCTCTCCCAAATTGGGAGAGGGGATTGTAGTTTACGTTTTCTACATGTCTTATACAATACCCCGTTCAGGGTAATTTCATTTTGACAAGGATTCTTGTGCCAGCGCCGGGCGCTGAGAGAAGCTGGACAACCCCCTTTAGCGACACTCCACGCATCTGCATATTCTTCAAGCCGTTGCCCGGGCGTGAATCCTCGGGTTTAAACCCTTTGCCGTTATCTTCTACCGACATCATGAGCATACTATTGAGACGACGAAGACTGATTGCAACATGGGTTGCTTCAGAATGGCGCACAATGTTGTTCAGCCCTTCCTTGAAAATTAGATACAGGTTGCGCCTCGTCTCGAGCGGCAAACGAAGTTGAGAAAGCTCGGGATCGATATCAATATCGTATTCGATGCCTTTGACGCCGACGGTTTTGCTTATATAGTTTTTCATGCGCAGCGAAAGGTCATCAAAGGAATCTTTCTTAGGATCAACAGACCAAACGATATCACTCATGGAATCGATCAACTCGCGCGCGTTCGCACCTATCTCTTCGAGGAACGTTGAGAGCATTTCCGAATCTCCATGTGTGTCATGGTGGAGTTTACCGACTTCCTGTTTTGCGATCGAGCTCGTGAGTGAAATCCACGTGAGGCTTGCCCCGATATCATCATGAAGGTCCGTTGCAATGCGCGAACGGATACGCTCGATCTCAAGAAGTCGACGCACACGAACTCTAACGATGAGTGCGGTTGTTCCAACGGTGACAAGGAGCGCCATAGCAATAAACCACCACCGCTGCCAGAAAGGTGGAGTAATCGTGAAGCTGAGCGAGGCAGGCTGCACGCTTGAAACGCCATCCACGTTGATTGCTTTGACCTCGAAGCGGTACGATCCGGGCAACAACGAGGCATACGTGACTGAGTTCTGACTTGTGGGCGGTTGCCACCTCTTCTCGATATCGAGCAAACGATATTGATATCGTATCGCTCGCTCGTCGCGAAAACTGATGCCGATAAAATCGATCTGGCAGTTGCTTTCCTCGTGTGACAATCGAAGATCTGATTGCTGTGCTTGAAGATTGCCATTGACTTTTATGCCCGTAATATAGGCAGGCGGTGGGGTCGTATCCTTTGTATCATGGATGTAATCGTAGAGCCAGAGATCTGTCGGCGTTACGAACCAAACAAATCCATCTTTTGTCGTTCCGCAACTGTGGACGCCAGATCCCATGAATGCCTCGTTTTTCAGAAATCTTTTTGATCCCGGTGAGTCCTCGTAGATCATTCCGATCTGAGTTCCGAGCCAGAGCCTCCCGTAAGAGTCCTCTGTCATGCAATAGATCGTGTTGCTCGGCAAACCCTCTTTAGCGGAGATCGTTCGGATCGAATCACCGTGAATGATGGCAAGTCCACCATGGCTTGTGCCGACGAGAATATCCCCCACCCGATCTTCCATGATCGACCACATGCCCCAATCAGGCAAGCCATCGGCAGGCGTGTAGCGTTTCACGCGGCGAGCAGAAGTATCGTGAGGAGACACTCTCACCAATCCGTCCTGGAGGCTGCCTCCCCAAACATTGCCGAGGTGATCCTGACAGAGGGTTCGGACGTAATTAATCGGAACGCCATCATTCTCTCCGAAGATGCGCATGCTACCCGATTCCTGTAATGGATCCCAACAGACGATACCGGTCAACGCGACAGACTGCCAGACGGTACCATCCTGATCGACAATCAGAGATAAAGCATAAGAGGGCGAAAACTTAGGCGAGATTATTTTTTTCGCTGTGAGGTGAGAATGGCTGCCGTCGGGATCTGGCGTTATGGTGTAACATTCCTGGTGATATTGAGAAGTCCCTGTGTTCGAGTCAACACGCGCAATCCATAACTTGGAATGTGAAATATACAGAGACCACGGAATCCAGTTTTTCTTTATCTTCTGGTCGGGGATGTGCGTAAATTGCTGCCATCGTCCGTAAAAGTCCCTCCAGAATTCCTGTAGACCCTTCTCCGTCAACACCCAGATATGGCCATTGCTGTCCGACGCCGCATACGGAAGGTCGTGGGCTAAGCCATATTCCGACGGCATACCGATCTCAAACCCGAGCGTACGAACTGTAGAAAGCTTCGCGATCCCCTTATCGCGTCCCCCGACCCAGAGGTTCTGCTCTCGGTCTACGTAGAGAGAACGAACCGTATTCTCGGGGAGACCATTCTCCGTAGTATAGGTTATGCATTGCCCCGTCTCGAATTGATCCTTTGGGATACTCCCGATCCCTTCATAGCCGCCGAGCCAGAGAATACCTTTTCCGTCATGAGTCAGCCACGATGTTGACCCCCGGAACTTCCGTGACATAACACTATCCCTGCCACGAATACGCAGCACATAATGGTCACTCATTCCCAACCACAAATTTCCATCGTGATCACCGAACATTGACCAAAGTGTTGCCTGACCGTACCGACTTATATCAACGATCGAGAAGGTCTGAGTGGTTTGTGAATAAGAGACAAGACCGTGGCCCTGAGATGCAAACCAGAGGAGAGAGTCATTGACCTCTGCAATAAGTCCGATTCCACCGTCCAGTAGAGGCGGTCGGAAGGAAGTGATTTTGTTATCCTTGATCTTGATCAGTCCATGATTCGTTCCGCACCAGACTACACCCTCGCGGTCCTGGTAGATCGACCCGACTAAAGAATCCTGAAGTGGATAGGTGAAGAAATTTCCGGTTGCAAATCGACAGACGTGATCTCCTGCAAGGATCCACATCTCGCCAGGAGAGATACAGTCCTCAAAAATGTCCTTGACGAAATTGTGCGGAAGACCATCGTGAGTTGAATAGTTCGTGAATGTGTGCCCATCGAAGACACTGATGCCGTCCGTGGTTCCGAACCACATGTAGCCACGTGAATCCTGATAGATCGTGTTGATATTGTTAGAGATGAGACCGTCTTTGACGGTGTAGGAATGGAAGG
Source organism: Ignavibacteria bacterium (assembly GCA_016178595.1). Taxonomy (GTDB): domain Bacteria; phylum Bacteroidota; class Ignavibacteria; order UBA10030; family SZUA-254; genus JACOSY01. The sequence continues at coordinate 63,061 of JACOSY010000053.1, read as the reverse complement.
GAAGAATCTGTGCCCGCAAAGAGGAGTGAGTGACACACAACAGCAGAAGGATGATCCTCGCAAGTTGCAAGATCTTAAAGAGCGTGAAGATGCGAACTCTGACCAACGGCATGATAGCAAATTGAATGATGAGCAAGGTACAGAATCAACACACAAAATTCAAGGTATGGACTAAGATGTCCCTATATTTTGAGTTCCCCAATGGTAATAATTTGATCCTCCAACTTTGTAGGTGCACACTGCAGCGTGCCCCGGACTTGAACCTGCAACCATCGGAAGGATTACGACCCACTGCGAGAAACGAATAGTTTGAACCACTTGGAATCGGGCAGAACCAATTCTTTAACGAGGAGAGGCGCTGCTGAGTCGTTAAGGTTCACGTAAGGGAACCGAACACGTACGAAATCTACGTTGAGTCTGTTCTTAATTCGCCCGAGAGACGATCTTGTCCTCGAGCGAGTATAAAAACCTCAATTCGGAAGCAGACAAATATGGTATGCACCTGTCTCCCAGCCATCTTCTTGGATCTCTGCTAACAAATCCGTAGATTCAGGTCGCCCAATCTTTATTCAATTAATGATACATGCAGAGTAGTAGCGGGTCGGGAAATTGCTAACAGTACTGCTAACAGAGGGTAGGAAATCCGGTAGGAAGTTGCCCAAAACATCGCGCCCATAGCTCAACTGGATAGAGCATCAGACTTCGGATCTGAGGGTTGGGGGTTCGACTCCCTCTGGGCGCACTTCGTTCCTTCACATGCGAACCGTAGTCCTGCTATAGCATTCCTCGCAAAATCCATTGCATGAAGTAACATTGGTGGGCGGAGCCTTTTGCAGTTATCCGAGTGCTCGGGAAAACTCCGCGACGGTCGTGATGCCCGATGCGATCTTCCGCATGCCATCCTGGAAAATACTCTCGAAGCCGCCGGCTCGTGCTGCCTCCTTCAACTTGAGGATCGAAGCTTGCTGGTACATGAGATCGCGCATCTCGTCATTGATGCTCAGGACTTCGTGAATGGCGCTGCGACCGAGATACCCCGAGCCGCCGCACTTCTCGCATCCTTTACCGCGATAGAACTTCGTTTGACCCGAGAGCATGTGTACAAACAATCCGTGGCGCTCTGCCTCGGTTAGTTGATACTCTTCCTTACACGATTCACAGATTTTCCTCACAAGCTGCTGGTACACAACGCCGATCAATGTCGTCGCCAGCCAGTAGGGAGGGATACCAAGGTTGAGAAGCCGGAAGATCGTTCCAACAGCATCGCTGGAGAGCATCGTGCTTAAGACGAGATTACCCGTGAGCGCTGCTTCTGCGGCGACGATTCCGGTTTCAGCGTCTCGAATCTCGCCGAGCATGATGATGTTGGGATTCTGCCTGAGGATTGCCCGAAGAGCATCGACGAATGTGAAAGATTTATCGATGCCCGTCGGTACCTGCGAGGCAAAGTCGAGCTTGTACTCGACCGGGTTTTCAACGGTGATGATATTCTTTTCAGACGATTGGATGTCGTTGACCGAGGCATACACTGTGGTACTCTTTCCGGATCCGGAAGGCCCGGTGACGAGAAAAAGTCCCGTCGGTCGACGCAGGAGAGATCGAACCCTATTCAAGTTTTCTTTCGAGAACCCGAGTTCTTCGACGTTTGCGACACGAGCATTCTTCTGAAGAATTCTGAGCGCGACTCGTTCACCATGCAACACAGGGACTGTGCTGATCCGCAGGTCGAACTGCAGGGCGCCTATCGTGATCGAGAACCGACCCTCCTGCGGTTTCTTCTTCTCGAAGGCGTTCAGGGAACCTTTCGTTTTTAAGACGTTCGCGAGATTCTCCGAGATGTCCTTGGGAAGCGACACCATTCGCTTCATGATGCCTTCGAACCCCATCCGCACGCGAAGTTCCTGTTCGGCAGGCTCAAAGTGGATATCGGTAGCGCCTTCTTTCACCGCGCGGAGGATGATCTCGTCGACCATTGCATCGGCCGTTGGAACCTTTCCCTGGCGAAACATGTCGCGGATTTTCTCTTTCGCGAACGAGGTGATGTCAAACTGCTCGAGGGGTACTTTGCCGGAAATATTTTTGAGTTCTTCAATCATCGGATCAGAATATCAGGCGCTGTCACTCATGAAGGACGCGTTGAATCGTCGACAGAATATCGTCAAGCTTGTACGGCTTGCTGATAAAATCGCGTGCACCGAATTCTCTTGCCTCCATGGCGTTCTTCAGATCGGAATAGCCGGTGAGCATGATGGCTTTGGTGGATGGAGCGTTCTTGTTGATGAATTGCAGCACCTGGATGCCGTTCATCTTGGGCATTTGAATATCGAGAAGTGCAAGATCGTACGATCCTCGCTGCAACGCGGCAATCGCTTCTTCGCCGTTTGATGCCGATTGGATTTCGTAACCCTGTGTGCTGAGTACATGACTGAGCAGCTCGCGAAGATCATCCTCGTCGTCGACGATAAGGATGCGGTGTGTAGGATGTGTCGGTGTCACGCGTTACTCCCATTTCTTGTTCATAAAACAATACTCACATTCATTGCCGATTCGCATGTTCGAAGCAATTTATCAACTCGGAAGACGCTTCAAAACTCATCGCAGCAAATGTAAGAATTCCGGCGGTGAATTCCAAAGAGATAATTCCCTTTGCCGGCAAACAGTGTGCAAGGTATTGACATTAAAAAACCAAAGACTTATATTCTGTCGTCTTGTCTTGGGGGAGAACTAAATCAGAGGAATTCATCTGAAACAGGGTCATGCATACATACGATCGCTCTTTCTTGGTGCACTCACGGCAATCTCCGTGACGATCGCGCCCTCGCAATCGGTGCAGTTAACGATCAAGTTGAAGAACGGCTCGACGAGATCCTTTCCCGTTGCCGACATCACAAAGATCACCTTCGGCTCCATAACGAACGTGAGAGATATTGAAAATGCGCGGTCGCTGATCAAGACATTTACGTTGTTTCAGAATTATCCCAACCCCTTCAATCCTACGACAACCATACGCTACGAGCTTCCGGGCGCATCCGAAGTTATAGTCACGATCTTCAATATCGTCGGTCAACTTGTGAGACACTATGCATCGAACGTTCAACCGGCTGGGAGCCACGAAGTAGTGTGGGATGGAACAGACGATGGGGGCCGGAGTGTGGCAAGCGGATTATACATCTATCGGGTCGCAGCAGGCACGAAGGTCGTTTCGAAAAAAATGCTTTTCCTCAAATAGTCACTGGAACAATGGGACGCACACCTATGAAAACAATCGCCCTTTCTCTCGTTTGCTGGATGCTCGCCGGTGCATCCATCTGTTATGCACAGACCATGAGGATTCACACACACAGCGGTGTGAACGAATTTAATCTGAGCGATATCGACAGCATTACATTTTTCGTCAGCCCGATGCACGATGATAGCGATATCACCTCGGGTATCGTCCTGCACATGACATTCGACGGGAACACGTTGGATGTGAGCGGCAATGGGAACAACGGCAAGGCGAATAATGCGACCTATGTGCCGGACAAATGGGGTAACCCGGCCAGCGCCTACCGTTTCAACGGGCTCAATAACTATATTGTTGTTTTGAACAGCCCTTCTCTCAACCCCGTGAACCAACTTTCGGTCAGCATGTGGCTCCGCGTGGATAGCATCCAGAGTAACTACATGGACATCGTCGTCAAGGGTGGACCCGTCGTCGGGTACTTTGAGAACAGGGAGTATAGCATCTACTCGAAACAGAATGTCACTACATGGTATCCGCAATGGAAATCGGCAGGTGATGGATCGGGGATGCATGAGCTCGATTCCGATCACCATTCATACAGCGTCGGCCAGTGGGTGTTCTTCACGTTCATCGTCGACCGTGTAAGCCATCGCATGCAGATCTACGCCGACGGCGTGCTGACGGAGGAAGTGGAAGATTCGTACTCATCGTTCAATGTCAATTCGTATCCGATGATCATTGGCTGGTCGGAAGAGAATCTTAGCGAGCATACACCGCTCAGAGGAACGATGGATGATCTTCGCATCTACAGCAGGGCTTTGACCCCGGCCCAGATCCAGTTCCTCTACAGCGTGCACAAGTAACGGGCCCCATCGTTGTTCGACAGTTGAACTATAGCTCGCTCCCAAGCTCTGCTTGGGAGCGCACATCTGAAGACGTTCCCAAACGGAGTTTGGGAACGAGACGAACAATCCTCACGCAATCAACCTTGCAATGAAGTACGCTGCCGCTGCGGCAAGCCCGCCGACGGTGAGTGTGTGCAGCGTCTGACCCTCTCCTCTGTCTCCGACTCCGTCGGAGCCATCCCCTCTCCCAAATTGGGAGAGGGGAACGAGGGGAGAGGGTCGATGTGTCGGTTGCTCTGCGGTGGAACGAGCAAACAATCCTCACGCAATCAACCTTGCAATGAAGTACGCTGCCGCTGCGGCAAGCCCGCCCACTGTTAGCGTGTGCAGCGCGCTATGAATCGGTTTTGCCCCGGTGAAACGTCCCTTGATGTAACCGAAGAGAATAAGCGCGAGGAAGGTAATAAGAATCGAAACGAGAAGCGCCGTCTGTGCGTGTGAGAAAATCATGTAAGGTCCCATCGGAAGAAGTCCGCCGGCGATGTAGGATGCAGCAATGGTGAGTCCGCTGTACAGCGCACGCCGCGGATCCGGTTTCTCCAATCCCAACTCGAAGCGCATCATGAAGTTGACCCACGACTCGTGATTCTTCTGAAAGGAATCGAGCAGAGGAGAGATTTCTTCATGCGTCAGACCATACTCCTGGAATATCTCCGCCGTCTCCACAACTTCAGCATCGTTCTTCTCGATGATTTCTCGATGCTCGCGCGCGTATTCACTCGCGTAGTGTTCGGCGTCGCTGCGTCCTGCAAGATAGCCGCCCAATCCCATCGCGATGGAGCCTGCCGCAATCTCGGCAAGCCCTGCCGTGACGATGATGCCGCTTGAGACGACGGCGCCGGAGAGTCCGGCTGCGAGTGCGAACGGAACAGTCAATCCATCCGACATGCCGATGACGATGTCGCGAACCGTTTCACTTGCTGTAAAATGTTTTTCTACATGGGGAGTTTGCGGCATCTGTATTCCTTTGAGCAGCTAATAAAATCCAACGAGTTGGAATTGGATTACAACATCACGTCCGTGGTGTGCGCGGTTAGTATCCGGCATCTCCGGGTGCATCGGCAACTTTCCCACGAAACGATCTGTACAGGTAAACAAAATATCCGATTGCGAGTGCAATTCCAAACATCCACCACACGAGACCGACGCTTAAACCGTACTCTGCTGCCGCTGCGTTGTAGACGGTTATCGAGTATGATGCGTCTGTTGATGCTGTGAGAAGATTTGGGAATACACCGAAGGCCGTTGCTGCCAACATTGCCGCAATGAACAGCGACGAAGAGAGAAATGCCGTTCTATCACGACCCTTGAGTGCAGAGAAGTACATTCCCAGGAGTCCGAGAATGCCGCTTAATGGGAAGAGATATCCCCAGGGATGTTCGGCAAAATTTTTCCAGATGTCGGGTCGGATGGCCCATGTGGAGAGAAATGCGAGAATGGAGGAAGCGAGAACTCCCCACCACGAACGGACTGCGGCTCTCCGTGCTCGCATCTGAATCTCACCGCTCGTCTTCAGAGCGACATAATTTGCTCCGTGGGACGTGAGCGTGAACAGTGCAACAAGACCAAGAATGACGGTGAACCAATCGAGGATGCCCGACTCCGGTACGACCGTAAAGGTGGTCCAGAGCGGTTCGAAGAAATAGCCATCGCTATTCAACGGGACGCCGCGCACCACGTTGCCGAGTGCAGCGCCAAAAAAGATTGCAAGCAGTATGCTCGACACTGAAAACACGACATCCCAGAACGATACCCACAACGAGCTGTGAACCTGGTGGCGAAGCTCGATTCCAGCGCCGCGCAACATCAAGAGCCAGAGAACGATCATGAGCGGAAGATAAAAACCGCTGAAACTTGAGGCGTAGAGTGTTGGAAATGCGAAGAAGAGCGTTCCGCCTGCTGCCAGGAGCCAGACCTCATTCCCATCCCACACCGGTGCAATGGTGTTGAGAATGATGCTGCGCTCGCCGGGAGTTTTTGCTATCAGCAGGTGGATAATACCTGCCCCAAGATCGAAGCCATCGAGGATGACGTACACTGCGAGCATGAACGCGATAATGCAGAACCAAACTATTTCCATCATACCTCTTTTCGATTGTCGGTTGGGACGGTGGGTTTTGCATTCGCGCTTGGGCCTGCAGAGATTTTCTTCACGACAAGGAAAAGAAATACAACACCGATGACAAAATACATTCCCAGAAATCCAAGCAGCGTGAAGAGACCATTTCCCGCCGACACCGTCGGCGATGTGCCATGGGCCGTCCGGAAGATTCCATAGACGAGCCATGGCTGCCGTCCAAGCTCTGCCGTCATCCAACCGGCCGTGTTGGCAATATAGGGGAACGGGAAGCTGAGCAGCAGTATCCACATCATCCATCGCGCGCGGAAAAGTTTCTTTCGCCAGAGCATGAATGATGCTACCACCATCGTCGCGATGAAGATCGTCCCAAGTCCCACCATGATATGATAGCAGTAATAGAGAAGGGGAATATTGTCGGGCCACTGGTCGCGGGGGAACGCATCAAGCCCCTTTACTTCAGCGTTCCAGCGATAGAACGTGAGAAAGCTGAGCATTTTCGGAATGTGCGCCGGATTATCCATCGTCAGTTTTTCCATATCGGGCTGGCCGATCAAAATTAATTCGGCTCCTTCCTTTGTCCTGAAGAGTCCTTCCATGGCGGCAAGAGTGACCGGCTGGTTGTACGCAATGTTTTTTCCTTGCTGATCGCCGGTCGGGAACATGATGATGATCGATGCGATCATTCCTGCCAGTACACCCGTTCGAACGAAGATCCGGCCATACTCAAGTTCTCTCTCTGAAAGAAGATAATATGCGCCTGTTGCTGCCATGACAAAAGCTGCCGTCACAACAGCACCTGCCATTGTGTGGAAGTATTGCCAGATGCCCCACGGATTCAGGATGAGAGCCCAATAATCTGTCAGTTGAACTGCACCATTCGGTACAAAAGCATAGCCGGTCGGGTGCTGCATCCACGCGTTAGTCTGAACGATCAAGTACCCGGAGAGCCAGGAACCGACGAAGATAAGAATGGCTGCAATGAAGTGTCCCTTCTGCCCGAGCTTCTTCTCGCCGAACAGGAAAAGCCCGAGAAAACTTGACTCAAGGAAGAAAGAAAAAACTCCCTCCATTGCCAGCGTCTGGCCGATGACGCCGCCGGCAAATTTGGAAAAGCGCGCCCAGTTCGTTCCGAACTGAAACTCCATCGGGATGCCGGTAATAACGCCGACGAAGAAATTTATCGCAAAGATCGTTGCCCAGAATCGTGCAGCGTTATTGTAGCGCTCGTTGTGCGTCCCAAGCGCGATCCCCTTCAGAATGACGATGAGGAGAGCGAGGCCCATCGTAAGCTGGGGGAAGAGATAGTGGTAGGATATGGTAAAGGCGAACTGAAGCCTGTGGATGAGGAGCGCGTCGTCCATAGCGTAGAACGTCTTGAAGATGAATTACGAAAATATTGATTCCAATGTACGGAGGAATTAGGGAATTCACAAGGAGTAGGAGGTAGTGCATCGATTTAACAAAAATCTTTTGGTAGGACAGGCATTCCTACCTGTCAGACAAGAATGTCTGACCTACCGAGCAAGAGAACGAATTGCCAGTGTCCTCTCATTTTTGTACCTTTCACACTATGTAGAGTTTAGGTCGATATGAAGAACACAACAGAATGAGCTAGGAGGTAACAGATGGCGTTTGACAATGAAACTATTGAACTCGTGTTTGAAAAGTCCGTGCGCAAGTGCCACCATTGTGGCAAACAACTGGCTTGGAAAAACTACGGACGGAGAGACCTTCGGGGTGGCTGGGAAATCGATCATAGCAGGCCGCACGCTCGTGGTGGAACAGACCATCTCAACAATCTTGTTGCATCCTGCTGGTCATGTAACCTCGACAAGAGTGACTTGACCACAGGACAATTCAGGCAATTTGCTGAACCAATCAGGCAAGTTCGTCATAGAAAGAAGGTCGAGCGGCAAGTCGAGAGCGTAGTAGGAGCAATTGCCGTTGGGGGGCTGATTATTCTTGGAGCAAGTTTGCTGACTCGGTTACTCAATAAATCAACGAGCAGGTAAGAACAACAACCCAAACACTCTTCTAGTCTGTAGGTCTACGATTCCAACCAAGAGTAGAAGACGTCAGAACCGCTGATGCCTATGATGGAATGATGAACATGATAAAAGAAGAGTACAAATTCTCGGCGATCACGGAAAAGATTATCGGATGTGCAATGAACGTACACAACACACGTGGGAATGGATTTTCCCGAAGGGATGCCTTCGGCACAAGGAATTATTGATCAGCGCGCGCTGGCAATCGAGATGAGCAAAGCCGGTATTGAGTTCGCCCGGGAAGTCGAAATGCCTATTCACTATGACGGCCAGGAAATCGGAACCCGCCGCGCAGACTTCTTGGTTGAAGGGAAAATTTTAGTCGAGTTGAAAGCACTCACCAATTTGGAAAATGTTCACATTGCACAAGGGTTAAATTATCTGGAAGCCTACAATCTTGAAATCGGTCTGTTGGTCAATTTCGGGTCGAGAAAACTGGAATTCAAGAGACTCACCAACGAGCGAAAACTTCAAGCACGACGCCTGAAGCAACCATCATGAAAATCATTGTATCACATTCATCAGCGGTTCAGACAATCTGATGAACCTTATGAAATCAGAACTCATTAAACAGCTTACCAATAACTTTGAAACAGCTGCTCGTCAGACCGACGAAGTAGAATTTTGGTTTGCGAGGGAATTACAAGAGCTGCTTGGCTATTCAGAGTGGAGGAATTTTTCACAGGTTGTTGAGAAAGCAAAGATCGCCTGTAAAAGCGCGGGACAATCTATTGATGATCATTTTGTTGATATCAACAAAATGATCGACCTTGGGAAGAGTGCACAACGCGAAATCGACGACATCATGCTTACCCGCTACGCCTGCTACCTCATAGCTCAAAATGGCGATCCTCGGAAAGATCAAATCGCCTTTGCCATGAGCTACTTTGCCGTTCAAACTCGTAAACAAGAAATACTGGAAAAACGATTGACCGAGTGGGAGCGGTTACGAGCACGGGAAAAACTTACTCAATCGGAACGAGAACTTTCGGGTGTGATTTATGAGCGAGGAGTTGATGAGCAAGGATTTGCACGCATCAGAAGCAAAGGAGACAAAGCATTGTTCGGCGGGTACGCAACGCACGAGATGAAGGATAAGCTCGGAGTGCCTCAGAGCAGAGCGTTGGCAGATTTCCTTCCAACCATTACCATCAAGGCAAAAGACTTTGCCACCGAAATTACCAACTTCAATGTTAAGCGAGATGAACTAAAAGGAGAACAAAGAATATCTCAAGAGCATGTGAAGAGCAATGAAGGTGTGAGGAGGGTTCTTCTTGATAGAGGAATACGACCCGAGGCGTTGCCGCCTGACGAAGACGTAAAAAAGTTAAAACGCCGGGTTGAATCGGAAGATAAAAAAATGCTCGGGAGCGTCAAGAAGCTGCCAAAGAAAAAGAACGGCAGTAAAGGGAAACCATGAAACTCCACTTCGATTCTAATCATGTTGTTGACGTCAACAAAGTGGTTCATCTCCGGAAAAAGAAACGTCTCTCATCTCCGAGAGGCAGCCTTCGCCGCTCTCTCGTCCTGACAGAGGCAGAAATTGATTCTGTCATGACTATTCCGTACACTCATTCAGCACACGAAGTCGGTGGCATACTAATTGAAGCCGGAGCTATATCATATCGGGAATCATTCCGCTCGGAAGGATCTATTCAAAAGGATCCCGATCCTTCCATCTCGTTCTTACTGTTACCTCGCGTTCCGTCACGATAATGGGATTGCCGGATGCAATCTATCCCTCTCGTACGCAAGCGGGGTGCGAGGACAAATTCATTATACACATAACTAGAAAGGAAAAACTCTATGTTCATGACAGGGTACGCTGCGAACCTCATGGCGATGGTAAAAGCGAAGAACCCGAATGAATCCGAATTCCACCAGGCAGTCGAAGAAGTCGTCGAGTCGCTCACGTTAGTTCTCGATCGACACCCGGAATATCGCTCTGCGAAGATCCTCGAGCGGATCGTCGAGCCGGAGCGCGCGATTATGTTCCGTGTTCCGTGGATGAACGACGCGGGTGAGATTCAGGTGAATCGTGGTTTCCGCATCGAGATGAACAGCGCTATCGGTCCGTACAAGGGTGGATTGCGCCTCCATCCATCGGTGAATCTCGGCATTCTGAAGTTCCTCGCGTTCGAGCAGGTCTTCAAGAACAGTCTCACAACGCTGCCGATGGGCGGCGGCAAGGGCGGATCGGATTTCGATCCGAAGGGAAAGAGCGATAACGAAGTGATGCGCTTCTGCCAGAGCTTCATGACGGAACTCTTCCGGCACATCGGCCCGAACACGGACGTCCCGGCAGGAGATATCGGTGTCGGTGGACGAGAGATCGGGTTCATGTTCGGTCAGTACAAGCGCTTGAAGAATGAATTCACCGGCGTTCTCACCGGCAAGGGATTGAATTGGGGCGGATCGCTGATTCGTCCGGAGGCGACAGGCTATGGTGCAGTGTACTTTGCACAAGAGATGCTTGCGACGCGGGAAAAGACGTTGGAAGGAAAAATCTGCCTCGTTTCCGGAAGCGGCAATGTTGCACAGTATACGATCGAAAAAATTATCCAGTTCGGAGGCAAAGCGGTCACGCTTTCCGACTCTGCCGGCTACATTTACGACGAGGCGGGTATCGATGAGAAGAAGCTGAAGTTCGTCATGGAGTTGAAAAACGCCCGTCGCGGCAGAATCAAGGAGTACGCCGATGCGTTCAAAGGCGTCGTCTACGTGCCAGTCGATCCGAAACTTAACTACAACCCGCTCTGGGACCATAAAGCCGACTGTGCCTTCCCAAGTGCAACCCAAAATGAAATCAACGGGAAAGACGCCGCGAATTTGTTGCGGAACGGTGTCTACCTTGTTGCCGAAGGTGCCAACATGCCGACGATGCTGGAAGGTGTGAGGATTTTCTTGGATGCCAAGACTCTCTACGCGCCAGGGAAAGCTGCTAACGCCGGGGGTGTTGCTGTGTCGGGACTCGAAATGGCGCAAAACAGTATGCGCGTGCCGTGGACGCGCGAAGAAGTAGACTACCGCTTGAATCTGATTATGAAGAGTATCCATCAGGCGTGCGTCCAGACTGCCGAGCGCTTCGGCACGCCGGGCAACTACGTGAATGGCGCCAACATTGCGGGCTTCCTCAAAGTTGCCGATGCGATGATGGATCAGGGGCTCGTGTGATTATGCAATGATGTTCGAAAGAAATCGATCGGAGTGGTGGAATGCATCCTGCCACTCCGATGATGTTAGAGAAGAAGGAAAGAATGATCTCGAGTTCGTTCAGAATTCGTGCCTTCTTATAAGGATGATGTTATTCGTTTATTGAGTCAACCATTTCTATCATGCGGACTGAAGAGTTCTCCTCCGTAGAACAAATTAATCTTACTCCCGTCCAATCGTTTCAAGATCTCATGCGCTGGAGGATTCGCGACGTTCTCCTCGTATCGAGTCTCTACGATTCCTACATTTTCGAAGAAGATGGCAGGCTCTACGAACAGATTCGCAGTGAGTACCAGGGACTGAGCCTCAGTCATTCGCCGGAGCTGACACGTGTCTCAAGCGGTACCGAAGCCATTGCACGCGCAAAAGAAGAGAATCGCTTCGATCTGATCATGACCACCTTGCACATCGAAGACATGCACCCGCTCGAGTTTGCGAAAGAAGCACGCGATGCAGGGCTTACCACGCCGATCATCCTTCTTGCATTCGATAACCGCGAGCTGGCCGACCTCGTCGCGCGGCATGATACGTCCATCTTCAATCGCATCTTTATTTGGCAGGGAGATTTTCGTCTCCTTACGGCCATCATTAAGCACCTCGAAGATCGGAACAACGTCGAACATGATGCAGCGAGCTTCGGAGTGCAGTCGATTATTCTTATCGAAGACAACATTCGGTTCTATTCGTCCTTCCTACCGCTCATTTATACGGAACTTCTCAACCAATCGCAGCGATTGATTTCTGAAGGAGTCAACCTCTCGCATCGCTCGTTACGGATGAGAGCGCGGCCGAAAATTCTTCTCTCGACGAATTACGAGGAAGGGTGGGAATATTTCCAGAAATACCGCTATAACATTTTGGGAATTATCTCCGACGTCGATTTCCAACGGGATGGCCGGCAAGACGCACAGGCGGGATTGGAATTTGCCCGGAGCGTCAAGCGCGAAATGTCAGACATACCGATCTTGCTCCAGTCGTATCTTGTGGAAAACCAGTCGAAGGCGCTCGCCCTTGGAGCATCATTCGTACTCAAGGATTCTCCGACACTGCTCAACGAGGTGAGACAGTTCATGCTGAACAATTTTGGTTTTGGCGACTTTGTCTTCCGGACTCCGAACGGGGAGGAAGTCGGCCACGCGCGCGATTTGCGATCGTTGGAGTCGCTTCTTCACACGGTTCCCGCGGAGAGCATTCGATTTCATGGAGAAAGGAATCATTTCTCCAACTGGCTGAAGGCGCGAACAGAATTCTGGCTTGCACATCAACTGCGGCCGCGGAAAGTATCCGATTTTTCATCTCTCGATGAGCTGAGGAAACGATTGATCGTATCGCTCCATGCGTACCGTCAGATGCAGCAGCGAGGACTCGTTGCCGACTTCACGAAGGAATCGTTCGATCCTGCGAGCAGCCTTGCCCGCATCGGAGGCGGCTCGCTCGGCGGGAAAGCCCGCGGGCTCGGTTTTCTCAACATGCTCATCAATACCCATGGGGTTCGCGAAAAATTCAATGGGGTTCACGTGTTTGTCCCGGCCGGTGTAGTCGTGGGAACGGATGTCTTCGACGAGTTCCTCGAAAAGAATACCTTGAGCAGTTTCGCGCTGAGTGAAACTGACGATGAAGCCATCACGCTGAGATTCCTGGAGGCAAAGAAATTTCCGCGGCGCGTTGAGAAGGACCTTGCTGCGTTCCTCGATATCGTGCGTGAACCGCTCGCCGTCCGATCGTCGAGTCTCCTTGAAGATTCACAATACCAGCCGTTCGCCGGTGTGTACGAGACGTACATGCTTCCGAACAATCATCCCAATCCACGCTTTCGCTTTCGCGAGCTTGTCAACGCGATCAAGCGTGTCTATGCCTCGATCTTTTATCAAAAAGCAAAAGATTACATCAAGATGACGTCCTACCGCTTGGAAGAAGAGAAGATGGCGGTCATTGTTCAGAAGATGGTTGGTGCGCGGCACGGAGATCGTTTTTACCCGGAAATTGCCGGCGTTGCCAAGTCGTACAATTTTTATCCGTTGCCATCACAGCTCTCGTCCGACGGAACTGTCTCTGTTGCGCTGGGGCTTGGGAAGTTAGTCGTCGATGGCGGGCCTGCAGTCCGCTTTTCTCCAAAGGATCCGACTCACCTTCAGCAGTTTTCCTCGGTCGATGATACGCTTGCCAACAACCAGCATGAATTCTACGCACTTGACATGAGTGGACAATCGGTCAACGGCAACGAGACCCACGACGTGCTGACGAAAAAATTTCCACTGGATGTCGCCGAGAACGATGGCACGCTCCGGCATGTCGGTTCGACGTATTCACCGGAGAACGATGCCGTCTACGACGGTCTCTCTCGCCCTGGAATGCGCCTCGTGACATTCTCTCCGATCCTGAAAGGAAAACTTTTGCCGTTGCCGGAGATTCTGACACTCCTCCTTCATCTTGGGAGTGGAGGAATGGGAACTGCCGTCGAGATAGAGTTCGCCGTCGATATGTCTGTGCCGGATGGAATGCCGAAGGAATTTTGCGTGTTGCAAATCCGTCCGCTCGTCATCAACCGCGAGTTCGAAGAATTGAGTCTGGAAAAATTCGACAAAGAACGACTGCTTTGCCAGAGCGATCAAGTGCTTGGCAACGGCGCCATTATCGACATCAAGGATATGATCGTCGTCGACATCCATCGCTTTGACCGCTCGAAAAGTCACGACGTGGCAGGCGAGGTCGGGCAGTTCAATGCACAGCTTGTTGCGCGGGGAAGGCCGTATCTTCTCATCGGTGTCGGTCGCTGGGGAACACTCGACCCGTGGCTTGGAATCCCGGTCCGCTGGGATCAAATCTCCGGCGCGAAAGCGATCGTAGAGACCGGTTTCAAGGATTTCATCGTCACGCCGTCGCAAGGCTCGCATTTCTTTCAGAACATCACGGCATTCATGGTCGGTTACTTCACGGTGAACCCATTGCACGGCGAAGGCTCCCTCGATTGGGAGTGGTTGTCGCAGTGCGACGCTGTTGAAGAAAAAATCTACACGCGCCACCTGCAGCTCACTGCACCGTTGCTCATCAGGATGAACGGGCACGAGCACAAAGGCATCATCCTCAAGCCGGAAGGAGGAAATTGAAAAAGATTTATTTCTTTTTAACCCGACGACAACGACGATAGAGAAATGCGAAGGGCAGCCATGAAGCTGCCCTTTTGTTTGTGCTGCCCGGCTAGGACTCGAACCTAGACTTCCTTGATCCAGAGTCAAGTGTGTTACCAATTACACCACCGGGCAATGGTAACTGGAATGTTCAAGAAGTGATTGTAATATAGCGAATCGGCTCCCGACTTGCAATAACCGATCTTAGCGTTTATGTACGCTCGTGTCTCGTCCCATCTGATCTTCGATGATTTGCAGGTTACGTTCGATCTCCTCGTTTGCCGGATCAAGTATCTGCGCGCGCTGCAATGCCGATCGAGCTTCGTCCAGTGAACCGACCGTTGCAAAGAAACCTCCCGCCGCCGATAGCACTCTCACATCCGTAAAAAATTTGTCGCTCACTCGACTGACAAGCGCCCGACAATCGTTCTTCTCCTTTTCGCCGCAAAGTTGTGAAAGTCCTCTGAGGGCTTCGGGAACATATTCGACCGTGCCGCTCTTCAATGCATTTGTCAGCAGTAACCGCAGCGATTGTAATTCTTCCGCTGCTCGGTTCGATTGGTGGGCCAGGTACGCAGCAAAATACGTTGCTTGCGGGGACGTGTCCATGGCAAGCTCATCATGGATCGTCTGGATCGCGGTCAGTGTATCGCCAAGCCCGAAGAGAGCTGTGGCGAGAACAATGCGCGCTTTCGGATAGTATGGATATTCTTTGAGCAAAAATGTAACGTGATTGCGCGCCTCGGCAAAGTGTTTTTCCCGAACAAGGTTCGATGCAACGTACAATTGTGCCATTGCATTGGTGGGATCGTAAGCAAGTGTTGTGTTGAGTTCTTGTGTTGATTCGCTCGTTCTGTTTGCCGCACGTAGTATGATCCCTTGTAGGAAAGCCTCTTCCGCTTTGTAGTGAGACACAAGTTTTGGCTGATACGCCCACATGACAAGAAGGACAAGTACAAAGGGCGCAAGCCAAAACTTCCTTGACCAGCGTGGAAATTGTAGCGTTATCGAATTGGCAGTACGGGCCGAGTTCTGCAGCGATAGTCCCACCACTATCCAAAACGATACCGCAACGGGTATCGTTCGCAGGTTCATGCTTGCAATATTGTCAATGAAGACTGCGAATACGGCACAGGTATATCCAACCAGTATTGTACGATTGTTGCCGGATGAAGCTCGGAGTACAGTGCGAATCGAGCGGATATAGATGACAGCGATGAGCGCCATGCAGAAAAATCCCACGAGACCCGTCTCTGTCAGGATTTCAAGAACTTCGTTGTGTGCGTGAGGAACTATATCTTCAGAGTGGGCCATCCAGTAGTCGGGTGATCGGTATTTTGGCAGAACGACGCCGAAATTTCCCGGACCATGTCCCACGATCGGCGATGCAAGGAAGGCTTTCCATGCGCCTTCGTAGAAAAAAAGTCTCCGGTTGACCGATGAAGATGGATACATCTCGATGAGACTTGTGAGCCGCCGGTGTACGAGTTCAGGAAAAAAAAAGACTCCGCATACTCCGCCCAGCAGCATAAGTGCCAGCATGATGAGACGCGGCTTCGTCTTTCGATAATTCATCCATGTGAATAAGAATACGGAGGCAAGAGTTGCCATCCATGCACTTCGCGATTCTGTCTGGAGAAGGAAGAACAGTGTTATAAGTGTCGTGATGAGAAAGAGCGCTTGAATCATTCGCGTGCTCTCACGACTCACTGCCCTGCTGAGGACGATCGGAACGACGAGGGCTAAGAAACCCGCAAAGTACGATCTGTTGCCGAACGTGGAGACGGCTTCCTGTACCATTGATACTGGAAGAATTCCGAAGCGCACATTCGGCATGATCTGGAATAGTGCTACCACACAGGCGATCAGTGTTACACTTGCAAAGCTTTGTGCAATCTTCGTGTTCACTCCTCGATTCTCGGGTGGTACCGTCAGACTTGTTGAGAATATGATGAAGAAGCAGAGGAGTTGAAGGAGATACGCAAGACCCAACGATGCGTTCACTGCGAAGAATAATGAGAGGCTGCACACAAGGATATAGAGAATAAACGCGATGTGTAGTGGCAAGATCGAAAAGCAAATCCGTCCACGTCGTAATGCGTGAGAGAACGCTGCGGCAACGAGGAGCAGACTTCCGAGGAATAGCGCGGCCTCCTTCAACAGAGTACTGTCGTTAATATCAAGCGAGACAAGGAGAGACGTACCGACAAAGATTGCAAGCAAAATGTATTGTCCGGCATTGAGCTTTCGTTTGGCAGGGGATGAAGCTTGGTCGAGAGGTGCGGCGGATTCTTGCAATGTGGGTGAAGTGAGCATAGCGTGCAGGATGAAAGTGTTTGATTTTTCAATAAAAGTCAAGCGAGAGTATCAAAATCGCGCAATATACCCCGATTGACTTTCAGCCATAATTTTGCTATTATAATGCGCACGTTGATAATGTTCTGGAGACTATGAAACAACAAACGCAATCTATGCTTGTCGGTACTACAGGCAAGGTCGCGAAATTCGCCAAGCGTGAGTTTATCTGTGAACGGGAGGGAAAACACCTCTACCATTCCGAGAAATCTGACCTGATTATCCAAGAATTTGTCGCCAGTACACCGGGCAGCGTAGAGGAAGGGAAAAAAAACTCCAGGGCACACGACCTGAACGTACTACGGAATGAGATTTCGTCCTACCTTTTTGAGTATATCGATGGATTCCACATTCCATCTCACTTCGTGAGCAAACTCTCGGATACTGAGATGCTCATCCGTCAGTCCGATCCTCTCTCTGTTACCGTTCGAGTGTATAATACTGGTAATGGGGCACTGGTAAAGCGGTATGGTTTCAAAGAAGGCGTAGTGCTCGACTTCCCAGTTATCGAACATTATTATGCTAACGGAAACAAGACAAGCACATGGGTGAATGAATATCACCTTTTCGCGCTTGGTGTTCTGACTCCGGATGAGTTTAAACAGGTGAATCGTATTGCTACAAAGACGAATGCCGTCCTGCGTGGTTTATGTGATAGGCGCCAATTGATGCTCGCCGATGTACGGCTTGAATTCAGCCGCTGTCGAGGTCGAATTGTCTTGGTGGATGAGCTTTCACCCGTGACCTGTCATTTTTTGGACATGACGCACAACGGAAAAAATGGGCGCGATCGGTTTCTGCTTGATCACGAGGGATCTGATGCGGCGGCAACAGAATTGCGCGACCGACTGATGTTGAAAATGTAGACCGGGCAGCCATTGCGACTCACACGATATGGATTAGATGTCGTTCTAAAAATGGTTCTCTTGGCAGGAATACTCATGACGTGTGCGATGGTTTTTGTGCGAATAGATGTTGTGAGGTATACGATCATCGGCATTGCCGGTGTATTCTTGCTTGTCGTCCTCAACTTCTTTCGTGATCCAGAGCGTAAGACTCCATCGGGTGAAAACCACGTGATCTCTCCTGCCGACGGACGAATTGTGTTCATCAAGGATGTCTATGAGTCCCGCTATCTCAAGCAAGATGCAATACAAGTAAGCATTTTCATGTCGCCACTCGATGTGCACGTCAACCGGTTCCCGGTTTCCGGGACGGTTGGATACGTCGAGCACATATCCGGAGTATTTGTTGCCGCGTTCGAGGAGAAATGTGCGGATGTAAACGAGCGAATGTTGATCGGTGTTGAACACAAGAACGGGTCGAAAATATTGTTCAAACAGGTCGCTGGCGCGGTTGCGCGCCGCATCGTTGCCAATGTAGCCGTTGGCCAGCCGGCACGAATAGGTGAACGGTTCGGAATGATCAAGTTCGGTTCGCGTGTCGATGTGTTGATGCCCAGAGGTTCGCAAATGCACGTAGGTCTCCATGACCGCGTGACGGCAGGGGAAAGCATTCTCGCCACTCTTCCTGCGCAAACATGAACTGGCGAAAGCGATCAACCATTTCTCTCACAAGGTAGGAATATAGACGAAATGAAAATTACACGGGCAGTCGTCCCAAGTCTCTTTACAGTGCTCAACATCTTCTGCGGCTTTCGTTCTCTCCTTCATACGTCGCAGGGCGATTTCAGGCTTGCGGCATGGTTTATCATCCTCGCCGGTATCTTCGATGTGCTCGATGGCGTGATGGCGCGTATTACGAGGTCGTCGAGCGATTTCGGCGTCGAGTTCGATTCGCTCTCGGATGTCGTGTCGTTCGGTGTTGCTCCATCGTTTCTTGTGTACACTGCGTGCCTCCACACACAACAAGGTGTTGGCATGCTCGTGAGCGCAATGCCGATGATTTTCGGCGCGATGCGGCTTGCTCGTTTCAATGCCCAGTTGGTGGGTTATGACAAAGACTACTTCAAAGGTCTGCCGATTCCAGGTGCAGCCATCACGCTTGCGGCCTTTATCCTGCAATATGACGAGGAGGGCGCGGGGGTTCGAGGCCTTGAGGCATCACTCCTTGTGCCGATGGTTGTTATTCTCTCGCTCCTGATGGTCAGTACTATTAAGTACGATCCGTTTCCGAAGTTCTCGCGGAAAGGGATTCGACAACATCCATTGCGCTTTACTGTCGGCGTCGTCGCTGCGACGGTGCTGATTGTGACACGGGGAGAAGCGCTTTTCCCGTTCCTCGTTTTCTATGTTGCGACTGGCCCGCTGCGAACCGTTGTGCAGTTCATCCAACATGCGTTGCATCCGGCGGCGAAATCAGTCCAGGAGAAAGATCCCGAAGTCACGAGGGTCGACGTGTAATCACCATGTATCTGGCACGAATCACCGTTACGCTTCGCAAATCCATTCTTGATCCACAGGGAAAAGCCGTTCACCATGCGCTCGAGAGCCTCGGTCTTCGATCGGTAGAAGATGTTCGCATCGGCAAGTTCATGGAGCTGCGGATTCATAGCCCGTCGGAAGTTGAGGCGCGAACTATTACCGACGAAGCGTGCAAAAAGCTCCTGGCGAATCCGGTTATGGAAGACTATTTTTTTTCGCTGGAAAGAGTCTCAACGTAAAATGATGGGAGATCATCCCATATAAAGAGGTATGAGTTACACGATATGTCGAAGCTGAAATTCGGTGTCGTTGTCTTTCCCGGTTCGAATTGCGACCATGATGCACACTACGCCCTCGAACATGTGCTCCACCAGGATGTGCGCTTCTTGTGGCACAAGGATTCGTCGATCGGCGATGTGGATGTGATCGTGCTGCCGGGTGGATTTTCCTACGGCGATTACCTTCGGTGCGGAGCGATTGCGCGTTTCTCGCCGATCATGAAGGAAGTGATTGATTTCGCCGATCGTGGTGGAACCGTCGTCGGTATCTGCAACGGTTTTCAGATTTTGTGTGAAGCCGGGTTGCTTCCCGGTGCACTGCTGCGAAATGAATGTCTCACCTTTGTTTGCAAATACGTGAACGTGCGCGTCGAGAATGCCGATACTCGTTTCACGTCCCGCTGCCGGCCCGGTGAAGTACTTCGTATCCCGATCGCTCATGGTGAAGGGAACTATTTCGCTGATGATGAAACGCTCTGCCGGCTGGAATCGAACGGGCGGATTCTTTTCCGATACTGCGAGCGTGATGGATCCATTACCGAAGCGGCAAACCCGAACGGCTCGTGTTCCAATATCGCCGGCATCGTGAACGAGCAGGGGAATGTCATGGGAATGATGCCGCACCCGGAGCGTGCTTCGGATCCGCTCCTCGGTCCGACTGACGGGCAAAAGATTTTTGCTTCACTCATTGAGACGTCTGTGCTACACGACCATCTCACCGATTCATTGATTGCATAAAGGAAGAACGGTATGTTCGGAAATCTAGGAACTCCGGAAATCATCATCATCGGGCTGATTATCCTGGTGCTCTTCGGCGCCAAGCGAATCCCCGAGTTCATGCAGGGTCTCGGAAAGGGCGTGCGAGAGTTTCGTAAAGCAGCGCGCGATGTCCAGAACGAGATCGAGACGCCGGATACGCAGAAGAAGCCCGACGACAGCAGCACGACCAAGCATTAACGCTGCTCGTACTTCACGAGTATCCGGTAGTACGCCGGGGATGCTTTCAATCTCCTCGGTGTAGCCTCGTTGTAACACGCATCCTTCTCATGACGCACCCTCGTACGTAAACAAAAGGAGACGCACCTCCTGAACGATTTCAAATCACTGCAGCGGCAGATCATTGCCGGTGAGACATCGTGTGTCGCGCTCACTCGATACTATCTTTCGAACATCGACGGGTCGAAACGACTGAACGCATTTCTCACTGTTTTTGCGGATGAAGCGCTCGACCGCGCACAGACAATCGACCGCAAACTTGCAGACGGAAACGCCGGCCGGCTTGCCGGAATGATCGTTGCCGTCAAAGATGTTATCTGTATGAAGGGAAAGCGCATCACCTGCGGCTCGCGCATACTTGAACATTATGTTTCTCCGTACGACGCGACAGTCATTCAGAGGCTCGAGGCTGCCGATGCGATCATTATCGGTAAGACGAACATGGACGAGTTCGCGATGGGGTCGTCGAATGAAAATTCCGCCTTCGGTGTCGTACGGAATCCGGTGGATGAATCACGCGTGCCGGGTGGATCGAGCGGCGGATCTGCCGCCGCAGTCGCCGCAGGGTGTGCAACGACAACACTTGGAAGTGAAACCGGCGGATCGATCCGCCAACCGGCTGCACTCTGCGGCGTGATTGGATTGAAGCCGACCTACGGTCGCGTCTCGCGCTATGGACTTGTCGCCTTTGCATCCTCCTTCGATCAGATCGGTCCGTTCGGTCAGTCGGTATACGATGTCGCATCAGTCTTGCAGGTGATCGCGGGACACGATCCGTGCGATTCGACCTCTGCCGATCTTCCCGTTTCGGATTATCCATCACTACTGACCGGTGATGTGAAAGGACTCCGCGTCGGACTTCCGAAAGAGTATTTCACGAAAGCGCTCGACCGCGAGATCGCCGGTTCCATCATGAAGCTGGTGGATCGGTTGAAGCAGGCTGGCGCCGTCGTCAAGGAAGTCTCGCTTCCTCACGCCGAATACACGATTGCAACATATTACATTCTCACGACGGCAGAAGCATCGTCCAACCTTGCACGCTACGACGGCGCACGCTACGGCCGGCGCGCCCAGGACGCCGGCGATCTCATGGACATGTACGTGAAATCGCGCAGCGAAGGTTTCGGCGAGGAAGTGAAGCGGCGCATCATGCTCGGTACGTATGTTCTCTCGGCGGGATACTACGATGCATATTATCGAAAAGGGCAAAAAGTTCGGCGGCTCATCAAGGAAGATTTCGATAATGCATTCCGTGCGGTCGACTGCCTGATCACGCCCACCACACCGAGCACTGCCTTTAGGATCGGCGAAAAGGTGGATGACCCCTTGCAAATGTATCTTTCGGATGTGTATACTGTATCGGCAAATCTCGCGGGTATTCCCGGCATCAGCATTCCGTGCGGGAAGGATAAGAAGGGATTGCCCATCGGGCTGCAGATTCTCGGGAGGCAATTTGATGAAGAGATGATATTACGAGTTGCCGATTTTTTAGAGAGAGAGTGAAGAGAATGTTTTATGATGAAGTCATACGTGCGCTCAATAAGCAAAGTGTCCGATATCTTATCGTTGGGGGAGTGGCTGTTAATCTACACGGGATTCCGCGCATGACATACGATCTTGACTTGATGATAGCGCTCGATCGGGTAAACATTCTGCGGACGATGAGCGCGCTCCAAGCGTTAGGATTTCGTCCTAAACTTCCGATTGAGATGATGGATTTTGCTCGAGAGGAGTTGCGTCGAATGTGGCGTGAAGAGAAGAATATGTTGGTTTTTTCGCTTTCCCGCGGCACGAAAGAATTTTATACGGTCGATATCTTCACTGAAAATCCTCTTGATTTCGATCAATGCTTTGCGCGCCGTTTAACAATTACCGGCGGCGATCTCAATATCCCGGTCGTTTCATCTTCCGATTTGATTGCCATGAAGAAGCTTGCTACACGTGCCCAAGATGCCGATGACATTGAATCGCTCGAAAAACTCAGGAGGCTTCGTGGAGAAAACTGACGGAAGGCGAACACAAGTGGGCTATCATTACACTGTTACCGAGGAACAAATTCGCGAGTATCTTCAATTGCCCGTGAGCGAACGGCTTCGATGGCTCGAAGAAGCTGCTGCATTTGCGTATCGAACTCTTTCTCCGGAGCGATGGGAAATCCTGCAAAAATTTCGCCGGGGTGAGATATGACTCTTGTAGTATGTGAAGGGGTTGCTAAAATGAAATTTCGCGGAGAGACGATTTTAAGGGTGGCGGATTATGTGGAACGATCAAAAAGCTAATGAACTGACTTGACTACTCAGAGGAAATACCAAGGGTTGATAAGAAGGTGGATGGCCGAACAACATTGAAAACGTTTCCGTTCTTAAGAAATCTTTACTTGAAGAATTTGGCTCCTTGGTAATGCATTTCAAACCAGCACTAGATAAAATCCCCCCAAAATATAAGAGATAGACACAACCACTTTGTCATTTTTAATTTTAACTTTTGAATTGAGATGAGCATTCTTGTCGATAAAAATACGCGTCTCGTCGTCCAGGGAATCACCGGCGGCGAAGGAACATTCCACACGCAGCAAATGCTTCAGTATGGAACGAACGTCGTGGCAGGCGTAACGCCGGGCAAAGGCGGGCTGCAATACAAGGGAAACGATGAGTATCCGTTTCCGAAAACGGTACCGGTCTTTAACACGGTCGCCGATGCGGTGAAGAAGGAAGGCGCGAACGCCTCCGTCATTTTTGTACGGGCGGAATTTGCTGCAGACGCAATCATGGAAGCTGCCGAAGCCGGCATCAAGCTCGTTGTGACGATCACGGAGGGAATTCCGGCATGCGACATGATCGAGGTCTACGAGTTTCTGCAGCGCACGGGCACGCGGATGATCGGGCCGAACTGTCCGGGCATCATCACGCCGGGCGAGTGCAAGATCGGCATCATGCCGGGGTTCATCCATCGACCGGGACGCGTTGGGCTTATCTCGCGAAGCGGCACGCTTACCTATGAAGCTGTCTGGCAAGTGACCGAACTCGGCATGGGCCAATCGACCTGCATCGGCATCGGCGGCGATCCTGTCATCGGTACACGGTTCATCGACGCACTTCGCCTCTTCAAAGACGATGACGGCACCGACGCGGTGATCATGATCGGCGAGATCGGCGGAACGGCCGAGGAAGAAGCGGCCGAATACGTGCGGAAAAACTTCAAGAAGCCCGTTATCGGTTTTATCGCAGGACGTACGGCTCCACCGGGACGACGAATGGGACATGCCGGCGCGATTATTTCAGGAGGAAAAGGAACCGCCGTAGAGAAAATGCAGGCGATGCGCGAGGCCGGCATTCACGTCGTTGAAAGTCCGGCGCTTATCGGCGAAACGGTGAAAAACGCTCTCGGAAAGAAACCTCGAAAGAAAATTATCGTTGTATCCAAAGGAATGAAAAGACAAGCAGCATCCAAACGAACGAAGTGGGCTCGTAAGAGGGCATAGTTGACGCTTTATATTCTAATCTGAATTCAAAAATCCAAAACCTAAAATCCAAAATCCCCCTATGGCTCATTCACCTGCATTCTTGAAACTTGTCGACGATGCCAAAAGTCGCATCAAGGAGACGACACCGGAAGAGGTAAAAGCACGCCTCGATCATGCGGAAAAACTTCTTCTTGTCGATACACGTGAGGATAACGAATGGGATAAGGGACACATCGCCGGCGCAATTCACCTCGGTAAGGGGATCATCGAACGCGACATCGAAGCGAGGGTTCCCGACAAGGATACGGAAGTGATCCTCTATTGTGGCGGCGGTTTCCGCTCTGCACTTTCAGCAGATAATCTGCAGAAGATGGGATACACGGATGTCGTTTCAATGGATGGCGGCTGGAGAAGATGGAAGGAACTTGGATATCCTACGGAAGTATGAATTCAAAAGTCAAAATTAAAAAATAAAAACAGGGGTGTATGGTGATTGAACGAACACTTGCGATTCTCAAACCGGATTGCGTTAGAAAGAAACTTACCGGAGAAGTCATTGCCCGTATCGAAAAAGCGGGATTCAAAATTCTTGGATTGAAAAAAATCCGGCTGACAAAAGAAACTGCCGGCGGATTCTATGCCGTTCACAAAGGGCGGCCGTTTTACGACGGTCTTGTCGAATTCATGAGTTCTGGCCCGTGCGTGCCGATCGCACTGGAGAAAGAAAATGCCGTTACCGATTTTCGCACGCTCATCGGGGCTACCGATCCGAAAGATGCTGCCGTGGGAACGATCCGCAAACTCTACGCCGACAACAAGGGGGAGAACATTATCCATGGCTCCGACTCGGCTGAGAATGGAAGGATTGAGATCAACTTCTTCTTTTGCACACGGGAGCTGATCGAGACCGGATGAATTTTCGACAACTCTCTCACCAGGACTCGATCCGGCGAGAGCGCGTTCCGAAAAATAGAATCGCTCACGTTGGCGTTTGGGACCTGCGCTGTCTTCGCACCTCGTAGAGAAATACGGCGCTCGCGCTTGCGACGTTGAGCGAGTCGGTTCCGTTCATCATCGGGATGGCGATATGCGCATCGCACGCGTCCAACACCTCGCGCGAGATTCCCTCTCCTTCATTGCCGAGGACAATGCAGACGTTGCCGGGAAAATTTGTCGTGAAAATGCTCGACTCCTTGTGAGGATGAGCTGCAACGACAGTCGCCCGGTGCATCTGCCGTAGCGCTGTAAGTGTCTTGGTCAATCGCGGGGTATGAAGCACCGGCATCTGAAACACCGTGCCCATCGAGTTCCGTACAGCGCGCCGGAGATACGGGCTGCTGGAGGTTTCTCCAACAATGATCGCGTCCACGCCGAAGGCGGAACAGTTCCGCACAACCACCCCGACGTTTTCTGCATTCGCTAATCCATCCAATGCAACGAAGAGGTGTGGATGTGGAGCGGATCGGACAATTCCATCGAGCGATGGCTCGGCAGGGACTTTCCCGATCGCCATGATGCCCTGGTGGAGATTGTAGCCGACGATCGTTTCAACAATTTCCTTCTTCGAGACAAATACGGCGACATTGTCAGGGATCGTTGCAGTTTTCTGCAATGTCTCGAGCCATTCGTTCGTCAAAAGAAGTGACACGATATGAAGACCGGATGCAAGGAGTCGCCGGACGACCTTTTCACCTTCTGCGACAAAGATGCCTTCCTTTAGATGGTCCATCGGCCGTCGCAGTGTCCGATACGGCTGCAGCTCCGGCAAATCGAGCGATTCGACCCGTTGAATTTGAAGGGAGCTACTCATATCGTGTAGAAGATACGCTCCCCGGAGCTGAGAATCAATCAAGTGGTAAGTAACGATTTATTTTGTTACCATCTTGAAAGCAACTGCAGTGGATGAAGTCATGAAGATCATAATATCGGGAGGATCCGGATTCATCGGTAGTGCGCTTGTGAACCAACTCATTGCCGGGAAACACACCGTTGTACTGTTCACTCGCAATCCAGGCGAGATTGCTCTCACTCGTCAACATCTCACTGTCATACAGTGGGATGGAAAGACCATCGGAGCATGGGCGCAACATCTTGATGGTGCCGATGCCGTTGTGAACCTCGCCGGCGAGTCGCTTGCGAATAAGCAATGGACGCGGGAACAAAAGGCTCGCCTTCTCGACAGCCGCATCGACTCGACGCGCGTAATCGTTGAGGGGATCGCACAAGCGAGCCAAAAGCCCGCAGTCCTCATAAACGCATCGGCCGTTGGGTACTATGGGCACGTCGAATCCGGAGATGTAACCGAAGACTCTCCGAATGGACATGATTTTCTTGCCTCGCTTACGATGGAGTGGGAGAAGGAAGCATCTCGTGCGAGCCGGCATGGCGTGCGCGTCGTGACGCCGCGCTTCGGTGTCGTGCTCGACCGGAATGGCGGAGCGTTGCCGCGGTTGGTACTGCCGTTCAAACTGTTCGCGGGGGGATGGCTTGGCTCGGGGAAGCAGTGGTTCCCGTGGATACACCGCGAGGATCTCGTCCGAGCGATCATCTTCGCAATGACAAACAACACGGTCACGGATGCACTGAATCTCGCTGCGCCGGATGCGGTCACGAACAAACAATTCTGCAAAGTGCTCGGCACTGTTCTGCACCGGCCATGCTGGGCGCTGGTGCCTGCGATTGTGCTTCGCATCGCTCTCGGCGAGATGGCCGACATGTTACTGACCGGTCAAAAGGTTATTCCAACACGGCTTCTGAAGATGGGATTCAGGTTCCGGTATCCAACCCTTCGGGAATCGCTTCAAAAGATTTTTTCAGACAGATGATGTTGATGAATGACGTATCGATACGTGAAGTAGGCATTATTCCACAGTACGTACAAAAACACAAAGTGGATTACATTTCAATCATCATTACCTCCACCTCATTCGAAAGAGCTGATGCCGGGAGTCATCCCTGATTTCTGTTTTTGTCAGGGCATGGATGAAAAGAAAAAGAAAGTATAATCCGATTTCTCCTTCCTTCCGTATTCCTTTTGCCATTCCGCGAGTACGTTTCTTTTTCGGAATGGGCGCTAATCAACACTTCATCCATACAACAGAAGGAGGGTACCATGAGGAGAATAGCTCTCTTCGCTCTTGCGGCATTTCTGGTGATCGGTCTGGCGACGTTCCTGCAACAGCAGCCTACGACAGCATCGAGTCACCGGGAAGCGCCGCTTATCAGCAACGATCCGCTTGCTGATAACACGGATCTCTACGCGTTTCGTTCGCCGGACGATCCCAATACCGTTACCATCGTAGCAAACTATATTCCACTTGAACTTCCCGAAGGCGGGCCAAATTACTCGAACTTCGGTGAAAACGTTCGCTACGAAATCCACATCAAGAACCGAACCACGGCGACAACGCTTGGCTCTGCCAAAGACGACATCACCTACCGGTTCACGTTCACACAAAAGAACGAAGACCCGACGACGTTCTTCAACATCAGGCTCGGCAAACAAAACTTGAAAACGAGCTATAAGTGTGAGAAGAGCATCAATGGCGGTCCGTTCGTAACGATCGTCGGCAACGGCGTCGTTCCGCCGAACAACATCGGTCCGCGTTCGATCGAGGGCGGGGCAGGTCTCGGCACAAGCTACGACGCGCTCGTTGCTTCAGCCATTGCGACGGCGTCGACGGGCGAGAAAGTCTTCTGTGGTCCGCGCGACGATCCATTCTTTGTCGACCTTGGCGGTATCTTCGATCTGGGTCAGACCCGAAGCAGTTATGGGAGTGATCCATCCAATTCCAACAATGTGCGCGATGCGGTGGCGGGATTCAATACGCACGCGATCGTTCTGAAGGTTCCCATCAATCTCCTGCAGAAAGACGGCAAATCGGTGAATGAGGCAGCAAGCATTCTCGATCCCGACTTCGTGATAGGTGTGTGGGCATCTGCAAGCCGGCAAAAGATCAGCGTCATGCGGGAGAAGGGGAAAGGCTTCCAGACGAACGGTCCGTGGATGCAAGTCTCACGCCTCGGTATGCCGCTGACGAATGAAGCGATCATTCCGCTCGAAGATAAGGACTACTGGAATGCCGTCTCGCCCTACAGCGCCGATGAGCAGGAGTTCGTTCACTACTTTGCCAATCCGGAGCTTGCGCTCTACATGGATGACAGCCAGTTCGGCGGTGCGGTTCCCGGTCTGAGCCCGTTGCGGGTTCAATCGCAATCGTATCCGGCGATTGGCGTATTGCCGGGGTACACGACGGCGGGATTTGATTTCCGGAACGGGAAGGATGGCGCGTTCGCTGCGACACACATACCGGGTCTCGATGTGAGCGGCACGGCATTCGCAGTTCCGGTACAGCCGGGATTGCTTGGTCCGGCTCAACCGCGACTTGTCGATATCTTTCCCATTTTCTATTTCGGTGTGCCGAATGCGATTCCATACCAGCTTGCAACAGGCAAGACCGGCGGTCCGTTGAGCGCCGGCAAGCCCTTCATTCATAACTTCCTGCCGATTACGAACGATGCCGGGAAGCTGTACGGTGGAGACTTGCTTAGGCTCAACATGGCAACTCCCGCGACTCCTCGCGGAACGGAGGAATATTCGATGAATGCTCGCATGGGCTTGATTCGTGCTGCGGCAATCGGATTGACGGCTGCGCCTTTCAACACGAACAAAAACCTCGAAGCTATTCCACATATGGATGGATTCCCGAATGGTCGGCGATTGGAAGACGACGTTACAACGATTGAGCTTCAGGCAGTAGGTGGATTGGTTCTTGCAGCAGTCGGGCTTCCGTTCGATGATGCAGCAGCGGGGAATTATTCCGATCTTGCTTCGCCCAAGCTTGTCGCAGAGTTAACGTACAATGCGGGGCCAACGAAGAACGACGTTCCCTTGCTTTCTTCATTCCCATACCTGGCGCCTCCGCATCGGGGATACGACTACGTGAAGCGATTGACCGCTTCTGCGCCGGGCGCGATGCCGAAGACTGTGCAGTCGGGATTCCTCGGAATGAGTGCGCCGGAAGCATTCTTGCTCGAGCAGAATTATCCGAACCCGTTCAATCCATCGACCGAAATTAAGTATCATTTATCCAAGGCCGATGTGGTGAAGCTTCGGGTTTACAACACCGTGGGCCAGGAAGTCGCCTCGCTCGTCGATCAAGAGCAAGCTCCCGGAACGTATTCCGCAACATGGAGCCCGAGCAACGTTGCGACGGGAACGTATTATTATTCGTTGCAGGTTGGCGATAAAGTTGTTTCAGTGAAGAAGGCTCTGTACGTCAAATAATTAACCACGACCTCATCGAAGTTCTCTGTTGAGAACTTCATGTGGGAGAGGACATAAAGTTAACGGGGAAGCCCTTCGGTAGCATTGGAAAGGCTTCCCCGGTTTGTTATTAATTGGCTAATGATTTGTGATCCGATTTTTGGTCTGCTTCGTATTCTTGGTGTTCTTGTCAAATGTGGAGTAACTTCTCCTGTTTTAGCCGGATTTGACCGATTCAAAAGTTCTTTGTGCAAGAATTCGACGACACCGAATAATCAATTCATCTTTCAATCCACTCACATCAAGGAGTTATCCATGAAGAAGTTCTTACTTGTTGCCGGGCTGAGCATCTGTCTGGTCGTTCTCGCCCTCGTCGGTGTGACCCGACAAACGGATGCATCCAGCCACCGTGAAGCACCGCTGATCAGTAGCGATCCGCTTGCAGATAATACCGATCTCTACGTTTTCCGCTCGCCGGACGACACCAACATGGTCACGATCATTGCCAACTACATTCCGTTGGAACTTCCCGAAGGCGGACCGAATTACACCACCTTTGGTGAAAATATTCATTATGAAATTCACATCAAGAACCAAACACACACCGGTGCTCTTGGCAGTGCGAAGGACGATATCACATACCGGTTTACTTTTTACCAGACGAATGAAGATCTGACGACGTTCTTCAACATTCGCCTTGGAAAGCAGAATCTGAAAACTACGTACCAGTGCGAGAAGAGCACGGATGGCGGAGCGCCATGGACCACGATCATCACTGCCAATCAGGGTATCGTTCCACCCAATAATATCGGTCCGCGATCAATCGAAGGCGGTGCGGGAATGAACAGCAGCTACAGCACGCTTGTCAACAATGCGATCGTCACAGCGTCTGGCGGGGAAAAAGTTTTCTGTGGTCCGCGGGACGATCCATTCTTTGTCGACCTCGGCGGCATTTTTGATCTCGGTCAAACACGCAACAAGTTTGGCGCCGATCCATCAAACTCCGACAACGCACGCGATGGCGTGGCGGGATTCAACACGCACGCGATCATCATGAACATCCCGATTGCTTCGCTTCAAAAAGATGGAAAAGATGCAAGCCAGGCAACAAGCATTCTCGATCCCACCTTTGTCATTGGTGTGTGGGCTTCTGCAAGCCGCCCGCAGATTACGACGCTCTCGACGAACGGCGACAAACCATCGGTGAGCGGTCCGTGGGTTCAAGTATCACGACTCGGTATGCCGTTGACCAACGAAGCCATCATCCCGGTCGGCCAGAAGGATCGGTGGAACTATGTATCGCCATACGATTCCGCAGAGCAGTCATTCGTTGACTACTTCTCGAATCCCGAGCTCGCACTCTACATGGACACATCGAAGTTTGCCGCAGCTGTTCCCGCGCTCGATTCTCTTCTCATTCAAGCGAAATCATATCCGGCCATTGGTGTTATTCCCGGATATTCAACGCCGGGCTTCAACTTCCTGAACGGCAACGACGGCGCATGGGCGGTCACAAAACTTAATCCGGTTCCCGATCTTTCAGGGACTGCATTCGCTGCCGGCGTAACTCCGGCGCTTGTGGATTCCGGCAAGCCGCGTCGTGTCGATATTTATCCGGTCTTCTACTTTGGCGTTCCCAATCTCATACCATACCAGCTTGCAACCGGAAAGACTGGCGGTCCTTTAAGCGCAGGAAAGCCGTTCATCCACAACTTCCTTCCTATTACGAATGATGGCGGGAAGTTGTACGGCGGCGATATGCTGAGACTGAACATGGCGACGCCTGTTACACCAAGGAATACCAGCGAGTACACGAACAACGCACGAATGGGTCTCATACGTGCGGCGGTGCTTGGGCTGGTTGCAGCTCCCTACAACACGAGCACGAACGTCGAAGCGATTCCGCATATGGATGGATTCCCGAACGGCCGGCGTTTGGAAGATGACGTCACGACGATTGAGCTTCAGGCAGTGGGTGGATTGGTTCTCGCAGCAGTCGGACTTCCGTTCGATGATGCAACAGCGGGCGACTACTCCAATCTTGCATCGCCGAGACTCTTCTCTCATCTGAACTATATCGCCGGTCCGACCAAGAACGATCTTGCCAATTCATTCACATTCCCCTATGTCCCCGATCCGCATCGCGGCTACGGTTACGTGAAGCAGTTGACTGCGTCGGGTCCTTCAGGTGTGACGGCCGTAGGAAATGATCCTCTCGGTATGACCGTGCCAAGAGCGTTCTTCCTCGAGCAGAACTATCCGAATCCATTCAACCCATCGACCGAGATCAAGTATCACGTCTCGACCAACGAGTTTGTTCAACTCAAGATTTTCAATGAAGTCGGACAGGAAATCGCTACGCTCGTTGGCGAACAGCAAACACCCGGTACGTACACTGCAAAATGGAACGCCGGTAATGCCGCCAGCGGTGTTTACTTTTACCGCTTGCAAGCAGGGAACACCATTGTCTCAACGCGCAAAGCAATGCTCGTGAAGTAACCTCAATGTTGGAAGCTCCGGCTCGGATAGGGACTGAGCGGATGGTTGGTGGAAGCCGGAGCTTCCTTCTGTTAATCGAAAAAGGAGAAATGAGTATCATGAAGAAAAAAATTATCATCTCAACGCTTGTCGTGGCCGTCCTGCTGGTTGGAACGTATGTCGTGTCCCGGCGATCCTCGAGTGTACAGACAATCCCAACACTCAGTCCGAGAAACGGAAATGCCGGACCATCTGCGGAGTTCCTGAATGCTCAGAAAGCAGTCGACTACTACCGCGATGAAATTGCCAAACATCCGGATGCTGTCAAGAACTACATTGAGCTGGCACAGTTGTTCTTGCAAGAAGCTCGCGTCACCGGCAATCATCACGAATACTTGCCGAAAGCCGACTACCTCCTCGACGAAGTATTGAAGCGCGATCCGGTAAATTCTGAAGCTACGATTACCAAAGGCTCGATGCAAATGACGATGCACCGGTTCCGCAACGCTAAGGAACTTGCATTGAAAGTAATTGGCAAGAATCCATACAACGCATTTGCCTATGGTGTACTGTGTGATGCACAGGTGGAGCTCGGAGAGTATGAAGATGCTGTGCAAACGTGCGACAAGATGCTCAGTCGCCGCCCCGATCTTCGTTCCTACGCGCGCGCATCCTACATCCGCGAGCTGCATGGAGATTTTCCCGGTGCTGTTGAAGCGATGAAGATGGCGGCAGATGCCGGAGTCTTTGGGCAAGAAAGTCGTGTGTGGGCGCTGTACAATCTTGGCAAGTTGTTTCTCAACCAGGGAAAGCTTGACACGGCTGCGTACATCTTCAACGGAATCCTGGAGGAGCGCCCGAACTATGCCTATGCACTCAGTGGACTTGCGATGGTGAAGCAGGCGAAGGGTGAAACACAGGCTGCCGTCGAGCTTCTGAGTAAAGCAGCACAACTGACGCCTGAACACGTCTTTGTTGAACAGCTTGCCGACGTCTATCGCGCTTCGGGCGATGTGAAGAGCGCAAACGGTGTTGCACAGATTGCGCTCAAAGCATTTGCGCAACACGAGAAAGCGGGATGGAACATCGATCGTGAGTATGCGATGTTTTGTGCCAATCATGAAATCAATCTTCCGGATGCGCTCGAACGTGCAAAGAGAGACTATGATTCACGGCCGAACAATATCGATGCGTTGGAGACATACGCATGGGTACTCCATAAGAATGGTCGAACGACAAATGCTCTTCCGTATATCGAGCGCGCCATGCAACTCGGTACGAAGAATGCTCTGATGCACCACCGTGCATCCATCATTCTCGCTGCAGCAGGGGAACATGAAAAGGCGGTGAACCTCAGACAGCAGGCGCTTGCAGAAAATGGATTTGTCGATGTGCTTGCCACCGAGCGAGCGCCGGTAATCATGACAACGACTCACGCATCAATCCCACAATAAAGAGTTTTATCGGAAATTCGTATGAGAACATTACTTGTTACCATTGCTTTGATTGTCATACTGGCCGGCCTTCTTTCGGCACATCCGCTCGGCATCTTCAGCGTAAATCGCTACACGCGTATCGAGCTTGTAGGCGACAAGATTCGACTCGTCTATGTGATGGACATGGCGGAAGTCCCGTCGATCAAAGAACGCGAAACGATCGATCGCAATAAGGATGGGCAGATTGATGAAAACGAGCGCGAAGAGTACGCTCATCGCACAATCGCAAGACTACTCGAAAATCTTATTCTTCAGATCGATGACCAAATAGTTGTTCCAGTCCTTGTACGCTGTGATCTCTCGTTTCCGGAAGGGCAGGGAGGTCTTTCAACGATTCGTCTCGCGCCGGTCTTTGAAGCTGCACTCCCTCATCACAACGCAGAAGTTAATCTTCATCTTGCCGATCATAATTTCAACGATTGCATGGGATGGAAGGAAATCGTTGTGCGGCCCGTAGCCGGCGACGAGATCAGGCAATCAACCGTTTCACAGGAAGATATCACGAACGAACTCCGCAGTTATCCTCAGGATCGTCTCGCGAATCCTTTGAGTGTGTCGGAAGCGGTCGTCAACTATATTCCTGGAACTGCCACGGAGACAGCATCATCATTGTCCCAGTCGATCGTTGAAAAAACAAAGGATGGATTTGCAGAACTCATTTCTGCCAAAGAGTTGAGTACATCAGTCATGCTCGCCTCGCTTCTTCTGGCGATGATGCTCGGAGCGGGTCATGCGCTGACACCGGGACATGGCAAAACTATTGTTGCCGCGTATCTTGTCGGGCAAAGAGGTACGGCAAAGCACGCCGCGTTTCTCGGACTGGCAGTGACGATCACTCACACCCTCGGTGTCTTCGCCATGGGGTTCATTGCGCTTTTTGCTTCGCACTATATTTTGCCGGAAAAACTTTTTCCGTGGCTTGGACTTATGTCGGGTCTGATTGTGGCTGGTATCGGATTGTCATTGGTGCGGAAGCGGTTCCTCCTGGCTCGAGGAATCACGCACACACATGATGGGCATACGCACTCACATGATCACGTGCATTCACACGACGGGCATGCGCATTCTCACCTTCCACCCGGAGCAGACGGAACGCCAGTAACATGGAAGAATTTGCTCGCACTCGGTGTGTCGGGCGGTTTGCTGCCCTGCCCGTCGGCAATTGTCGTTCTCCTGAGCGCTATCGCACTTGGACGTATCGGCTTTGGCCTCCTGCTTATTGTTGCCTTCAGCATCGGACTGGCCGGCGTTCTCACGGGCATCGGACTTCTCATGGTGTACGCACGAAAATTCTTCGAGCGATTCAACACGAGCGGCCCGCTCGTCCGATGGCTGCCTGTCGTTAGTGCCGGTGTTATTTCCATCGCCGGTGTCATCATTACGCTTCAAGCATTCGGTCAATTGGGGGTTGATGTATTCGGTACTCTCGCGAGTGGCAGGTTGTTGCAAAGTTCGGTATTTTCAATCTCTATGATCAACGCAGGCGCACTGTCCATTCTTGGATTTGGATTTATTCTCGGTCTCAAGCATGCATTGGACTCCGATCATCTTATTGCCGTCTCAACGATTGTCAGCGAACGGAAAGGATTCTGGAGCTCTTCGATCGTTGGCGCGTTGTGGGGACTCGGCCATACGGCTTCGCTGCTGATCGTGGGATTGGCTGTCATTGCCTTCAATGTTCAGATTCCGGAAAAAATCGCCCTGGCGATGGAATTCGGTATCGCACTGATGCTGATTATTCTTGGCGCCAACGTTCTCTGGAAAATCCGGCGCGGCGCTTCCTTCCACATGCATGTTCATGAACACGATCATCGCGCGCACGCGCATCCACACCTGCACGAGCATTCCGGCGGGCATCAGCACGGCACGGTACATCACCACAAAACAAAGGTTGGGAAAAAGCCGTTCTTTGTCGGGATGGTGCACGGCATGGCAGGCAGCGCGGCGCTGATGCTCGTTGTCCTGGCAACAATCTCTTCGCGCGTGCTTGCACTGGTGTATATCGCGGTCTTCGGTATCGGATCGGTTGGCGGGATGTTCCTTATGAGCGCGCTCATCGGACTTCCATTCTCCTTCACGGCAAAACATGACCGAGTGAATACGATTGTTCGTGTAACCGCCGGTGTACTCAGTCTTTGCTTTGGATTGTTCTATGCGTACCAGATCGGTATCATCGATCGGCTTTTTCTGTGAAACATATCCCATCAGCCAGCGCCCCACAGTTGTACGGCAAGCCTCAACAAATCAGAAAAATACACTTTACACCCGGAACGCCATTCAGCCTCCGAGCAAAGCTTGAGGTGGGATTCTGACATTGACACAACTCATCCACGGGCTTCTCGATCTTGGTTGGAGCGTTTGCAATTGCAGGTGGGATTTTTTATCTTCCCACACGATACTTCTTGGCGGTATCCCTGCAGTTGTAACGTTCACACAGAGGCAAACCCAGGTAACGATGAAGTCAATTTCCCCGGACACAGTACCCGATACGACGTTGCTGAGTGGCATCGCCCGGCGCGATCAACGATCTCTTGAGCAATTGTACGATCGCTATGCGAAGCTGCTCTATAGCGTGGCAATGCGCATCGTCCGTGATCGTGTGGAAACGGAAAACATCCTCCAGGAAGTGTTTCTCCAAGTATGGCGGTCTGCCTCGACGTACAATGCCTGCCTGGGTACTCCTTGCGTGTGGTTGATTCGCATCGCAAGAAACAAGTCGATCGACCTATGGCGATCGAAAGGCAATCGCATCCGGAGACACCAGGTCGAGATCGACGAAAGTCCTCTCAACGACACTGCCGATCCCGCACGCGATCCGCATGAGATCGCCACGGCAACTCAGGCGGCAGTGATGGTCCGAGAGGCGCTCTTGCAATTGCCGCAGGATCAACGACGCCTCATCGAGCTTGCGTATTATGAAGGTTACAGCCAATCGGAGCTTGCAGAAAAATTGACGCTGCCGCTTGGAACGGTGAAGTCGCGCATGCGTCTTGGTTTGCTCGCGCTTCGCGAACAATTCGCTTCCTATCCGGAATTGAAGAAAGTATACTCATGAATTGTGAGCTCCGTGAATATTGTTCGCTCTATGTGCTCGGGTTGCTGACAGGCAACGATCTTGCTCTCTATGAGAAGCATCTTCTCCAGGGATGCGACGAATGTGCGGATGAATTGCGTTCGCTCGGCGAGGCGGTCGAAGTACTCGCGCGAACCGATGCCCGCGTATCTCCTCGGCCTCACGTGAAAGAGCGACTTATGGCCCGACTTACGCAAGACGAATTGATTGCGACGGAGACTCCACATCCCGGTCTCTTTGTTACATACTCCAATGCTCTCGCTTGGCAAGAAACCGGCGTGGAAGGCGTACAGCTCAAAATGCTCTTCACCGACACGATAAATAATGTTATGAGCGTCTTGGTGCGAATGGCTCCCGGTGCATCGTATCCCAGTCACCGTCATGCGCACACCGAGGAATGTCTTGTCCTTGAAGGCGATCTCCGTATCGGCGATTCACTGGTGTTGCATGCCGGCGACTACCAGCGTGCCGATGAAAACAGTGTGCATCTGAAACACTGGACCGAGAAGGGTTGTCTCTTGTATGTAACAACTTCGTTGGAAAACGAGATGCTGCAGTAATTCACATCCGATCGAAGTACATCTCGCGGTTGTAGAAGGGAGCGAATGCCGCAAGCAATGCAGCTTCAAACGATTCCTGCCGTGTCAACAAGTCTTTTGTCAGAATTCCCCACGTTCCTTGTTTGCTCCGCACGTCGTGCTGCTGTGCAACTTCATCGATGACGATGCCAAGATCTCGCCGCTTGGCCATGACTTCCTCCACGAGAACGTCCGGCACTGCGACATTCCCTGAACTTCCGAAGTAACCGTTCTGTCCGTCGCTGACGTACGCCCAACTTTGAAGGAATACCATGGCGTTTCCGTTATGATGGACGCTGTGGAATCCTCCTTCCATGCCGACGAAGTAGTCTGCATGTTTCCCTTCTGAACGGAGAGCCTGCTGCAAGCGAATCACGCGCTGCTCGGCGCCACGCATGAGATCGTCGAGCGAGCGTGGCATGTCGATTCCGCCATCGACGTCATACGTGAGGAATTCAGAGGGTGATGAGGAAAGATACCGACCGATCCTCTGAAGCACCCTCCTTGCCGCTTCAACTTTCGGTCCGCGCGTACTTGCGATTGCGATGATCATAGGAAATATGAGATAGAAGAAGTAAGTACGAAAAAGAAGTGTGGACGCTGTAGGGTTCGAACCTACGACCTCTGCCTTGTAAGGGCAGCGCTCTGAACCAGCTGAGCTAAGCGTCCCGTGAGAATTGTGCCTTCCAATATACGAAAAACCTCCCGCCCAATCAACGGTCGATTGAATCTTTCCTCCAATTATGGTACATTCACCGCAAGACAGTCGGCATTCAAACCAATACTCCACGAGGATGACTATGAACCGCTTTCGTCGATCACGCGTCAACATTCTCTCGCTGTTATGTGTAGCCATCAGCTTTGCTTTCATACAGCTTGCTGTTGCACAAGAGAGTACAACTCCCAATCATCGTGTGAGATTGGTAATTCACGGCGGTGCAGGAACGATTACAAAGGCAAGCATGACGGCCGAGAAGGAGAAACAATACTACGAAAAGCTGACCGAAGCGCTTGAAGCGGGCTACGCAGTTTTGCAGAAACACGGCACGAGCCTCGACGCCGTCGAAACCGTCATCAGGATTCTGGAAGACTCGCCGCTCTTCAACGCCGGCAAAGGAGCCGTCTTCACGCACGAAGGAACGAACGAGCTTGACGCTTCCATCATGGACGGAAAGACGCTGAGGGCGGGAGCGGTTGCAGCGGTGAAGCACGTGAAGAACCCGATCGGTCTTGCGCGGCTCGTCATGGAGAAGTCGCCGCACGTGATGCTTGTCGGTGACGGCGCGGAGGCGTTTGGGAAATCTCAAGGAGTCGAGATGGTACCGCAGGAATATTTCTTCACGCAACGCCGGTGGGATCAGTTGCAGACGGCAATCGAGAAGGAGAAGCAGGACTCGATTAAGAAAGTGAAAGGAACACCCGCAGATTCAGCGGAAGGCAGGCACGGTACCGTTGGCTGCGTTGCGCTCGACGAGTACGGTAACCTTGCCGCAGGAACATCGACCGGCGGGACGACGAACAAACGCTTCGGCCGTGTGGGCGATTCACCGATCATTGGAGCGGGGACATACGCGAACAACGCGACGTGTGCGGTCTCGTGCACGGGCGACGGCGAGTACTTCATCCGCGCAGTTGCCGCGCACAGCGTATCGATGTTGATGGAAAGCAGCGGCATGACGGTACAGAAAGCGGCGGAGAAGGCGATCGAAACGATCGGCAGGATTCACGGCACAGGCGGATTGATCGCGCTCGACAAGAATGGCAACTTCACGATGCCGTTCAACACCGAAGGGATGTACCGTGGTTACATCGATGAGAATGGAAAACCGATGGTGAAGATTTACAAAGAATAGGACGTTACAAAAACTCTAAATATCAATATCTAAATACGAAACAAATACTAATCTCAAAATTCAAAGGACAACCGTATTGACTATCCATTTAGTATTTAGAATTTCGGACTTGTTTCGGATTTCGTGCTTAGGATTTCGAATTTCATGGCCAAGAAGATGATCCAGAATAACACAAACAAAAAGCCGAGAACGATTCTCGGCTTTCGATTTTCTGGAGCGGGCGACCGGGCTCGAACCGGCGACGTCCAGCTTGGGAAGCTGACATTCTACCACTGAATTACGCCCGCGTGTAATAACTCGATCAGGAACGTTTGGTCCCGCCTGCGGCGGGATCCTCAAAACGGCAGTCGCTCGTTGCACTCGCGAGCCGTTTTGGGACTTGGCATTCGTACTTTATCCCGCCAATGTTTTTCTTGGCGGGAACTGTATTACGCCCGCATGCTCGAAAATATACTTATTTGCGGCGGGAGTTGCAACCCCGTATTGTTTTTCAATGCGTCGGCTTCGTTGCTGGTGTACCTTGCGGCGTTCTGCTTTCCTCCATCAACTCACCGACTCTGAGTCGCATGATCTCGTTATACAATCGGAGGGAGCGCTTCCCGTTGTGGAGCCGGTTCCTCAGCGGGACGAGGATGTTCATCGCCATGTACACGTCGAGTTTGCTCCTTCCTCCCATCAGCGCTCTCAACTTCTCGTCGGCAAGTTTCCAGTGAATCATGCTCATCTATGACAACTACTCCAAAGAAATCGGCACATGTTTATGACCATCTCAATGTAGGAAGAATGTGCAGTCTGTTCAATGCACGTGTGGGAGGAATCACGTCTTACACTCCTCATTCAAGGGCTAAAAATCATTTTTGTCTTGACAAAGATTTTCTTTCTTCCTACCTTCAAGAGCATCCCTTCCTACAACCCAAGCACCATCCATGGAGCTTTGTATGAAACAGAATCGTTTCTTCGGGGCATTAGCGGTACTACTTGTGAGCATGACATTTTCAAGTGTTCTCTGGGGACAGGATACATTCTCCATCGTTGCCGTTGACACTCGCACGAAGGAGGTTGGAAGCGCAGGCGCATCGTGCATTGGCAACTCTCTCCGGATCAGCGACATCATCGAAGGAGTTGGCGCGATCCACACGCAGGCGTTTTATCTCGACTCGAACCAACACACCGCACACTTAAGAATGCTTGCCGGCGATTCGCCCCAACAGATCATTGATTATGTTACGACGCACGATGCGGAGAGTAATCCCACCATTCGTCAGTACGGCGTTGTCGATCTCGTGGATGGAGGACGCAGTGCAGGCTACACTGGTGTGAACACGAACGATTACAAGAACCATATCGCGGGACCGACGTACTGTATTCAGGGAAACATTCTGCTCGGCCCGATCGTCCTCGATACGATGGAGTATGCCTTCACGCATACTACCGGCTCACTTGCTGACAAGCTGATGGCGGCGCTTCTCGCCGCAAAAATGCCCGGTGCAGATACTCGTTGTCTTGCGATTGGCCACTCTTCGCAGTCTGCCTTTCTTCGCGTTGTCCGCGTCGGTGATGGAATTCAGCAGTACCTTTTCCGCGACGTCGATTTCGATATTACCACCGATCCTATCGATTCACTCAAGAAATTGTACGATGCCTGGAAAGATTCGCTTGCGTTGAATGTCGATCCGTTTCTGAGCAGTGTCACACTCGACAAGGATTCCATCTTCGCCAATGGAATTGATAGTGCGACGATATTGATCTCTCTGAAGAACAATTCCAACAATCCTCTCGGTGCGGGGATGGATTTCATTATCAGCAACACGGGAGCGGGAACGGTCGGTCCTTTTTCATATCTTGGCAATGGTAACTATGTGGCCACGTTGAGAGCACCATTGGGCGAAGGAACTGATACGTTCACCGTGGTTGTTATTCCGCCAAACGCTCCCGCAGTTCAGATATTGGATAGGCCGTCCATGACATACATTGTCCCGCGCGCGCGAATCTGGACCGGCGCAATTGATTCTCTGTGGACGAATCCGAAGAACTGGAGTCCGAAGGCTGTGCCAGGCTCGATCGATACGGTCGTCATCCCGGCGTCTGTGCGCACACCGGTGTATGATCAGAGTGGAACGATCGATATTACCACGCTCTCTATCGCGGTCAATACGTCTTTGATCTTTACAAAGCCCGGTGCAACGCTCATCATTCGGCATACAATTGAAAATCATGGTACTATCGAATGGCGGGATGGCAATATTCAACTTCATGAGGGTGCTACGCTTATCAACAATCCCTCCGGACCGGCGATTATCGGAACCGGTAGTATTCTCTCTGAGGTCTTTACGCGTACCATCCTCCCAGGTTCGACCGACATCTACCGATTCTATACACCGAATGATTTCGTCCAATTTGATGGGAGTGGCTTCTATCCTTCCACAGTATCCATGACTGTACATCGCGACTCGTTCCCGACGGTGACAGGTGTATTGCGTATCGTGCCAAGCATCGTCGATAGTATCAAGCACACAGTCTCAACGCAATACCTCTCTCATTTTTCGACATGGTACATCGGCGTGCCGTCGCCGGCAGGTGGTACGATTGGTGTGAAGAGATTTTACGAGATCACTGACAATGGACAAGACTTCCACGCAACACTCAGTCTATCGTATGATCCGTCGGAAGTTTTCCAGGGAGTCAGTCAAAGTCAGCTACAGTTTCTTGTGCCGGGAGAAATAGCGGATACGTTTTCCTACCGGTCGTTCGAGTCGGATAGTTTCGCGTTCGCGAAAGATAATCTTGGAAAAACTGGAAAACCCGTTAAGAGGGGCAAGGGAATGCCGAACGCCATCAACGCGCTTGATGAAGCGCTGCAGTATGGCGGATACCCGGGCAACCCGGTCGGTGATTCGCTTGGAGGAATCATCATCGGGATTTCTCATCTTCGTCTCAACAGGGGAAAGTATCAGGTGAATCCCGACAGCGCCAAGAAATACGGATGGATACGCCTCGGCAAGTGGGATGCGAAGAAAGGAATCGGAAAGGGATACCAGGATGTGGTGAAAACCCTCAACGCCAAAGGAGCCGTCCACGATGGGACGCCGCGCAAGTTCGACTTCATCAAAGAACAGAAATCGATGCCGCCGACGAAACACAATAATCGACTGCTCGCTGAGCAAGTTGCCCTCAAGACGAACATTCTTACAAGTCTCTCGAGCATCACACCGGACGGATTCGGCGATCTTGTGTATCACGATGGCACGGTGAATGCTCTCAACGGACTCACAGTCTCAGAGGTTGCAACAGTCTGCGATAGTTTCCTGACTGTCGGTATGCTGCCTCCCGGTGTTAGCGCCGATATGCTACTCGCGGTCATCAAGTCGATCAATGCCTCATTCAGCGGACCGATCGACACCGATCAGTTTGTTGGAGGTCCGCTTGAGTTGACTCCTGTCCGTTCACTCGGTACTGTGCCCTTCCTTCATTCGTCCGGTAATTCTCCGCGGATTATCCACCGATGGGCGGTACCCGGGGAAAATCCCGCCGTCTTCTTGCTTGAACAAAACTACCCGAACCCCTTCAACCCGACAACGACGATCCAGTTCTCGCTGCCCGAGCAAGCGTTTGTCAGCCTGAAGGTCTATAACATCCTCGGACAGGAGGTGAAGACGCTGATAGATCGTGAGCTACTTGACGAGGGCTCGCAGGAAGTAGAGTTCGATGCCAGCGGACTTTCCTCCGGCGTCTACTTCTACAAGCTTACCGCTACGACGATGGGTGAGAATGACGACGGTCAAACGATCCTCGGTCAGACGCACATCAGCGTGAAGAAGATGATCTTGATGAAGTAAGTCCTCCCCCAGTGCGTCAGCGCGAATTGTGCTACCTCGACCCTGCTCAATCGGCAGCGAGCAGGGTCGAGCTTTGGTGCTGGCTCAGTTTGAATGTTTCCGGAAATAAATGTATACTGACGGGTAATGGGAGATCAACTAAAAACCGTCGTCACGTGGTAACCGAAAATTTTCAATTTATCGGGAGAGGTGTATACACTCTTGCCGATGCTCATCGTTTAACAGGCATTCCTTGGCGTAGTATTGCGCGTTGGACAAAAGGCTATACATTTGATTACAGGGGTCAAAAGCGGAATTCACCACCTGTTATCGCTATGGAACAAAAGGTGGCAGATGGCCAATTGATATTAGATTTCCTCGATTTAGTGGAGGTAAGATTCTTGAACGCATTTCGAGAGCATGGGGTTGGTTGGAAGGCTATCCGCATCGCTGCCCAAAGAGCCAAAGAACTTCTTCAACGGACTCATCCCTTCTCAACGAAAAAATTCAAGACAGACGGAAGAACTATTTTAGCTGATTTCGTTGAAGAAACAGGAGACAAGGTTTTACTTGACTTGGTAAAGAATCAATATGCCTTCAGTAGAGTAATAGCGCCGTATCTTTACGGTGGTCTGGAATTCAACGAATACCAAGAGCCCGCAAGATGGTATCCATTGGAGAAAAAGAACACAATAGTCATTGACCCGACAAGAAGTTTTGGAGCACCCATCATTGCAAACGCAGCCATTCCCACTCGAATCATTTACCAATCGTATAAAGCCTCACCGTTCCACGATCTTATTGCAAATTGGTTTGAAATAGACACACAATCGGTACGCGATGCTGTTGAATACGAGGGCAAATTAATTCATTGAAGTTTTTTTTCGACACCTGTATTTCTCCGAAAGCCGTATACGCTCTCAAAATAGTCGTAGAGTTTCAAGATGTTCTGGTCGTTCCCTTCAAGGAGAAATTCTCTGATCCTAACACTTCAGACTCCGAGTGGATCACGGTATTAGGCAAGGAAGGACAATGGGTTATTATTTCTGGCGATCCCCGTATTTCTCGTGGTAAAGCAGAAAAGGCTGCTTGGCGAGAATCAGGATTAACGGCTTTTTTCTTTCGAGATGGATGGGCGAATTGCAGTATATACATACAGGCATCGGATTTGATACGTCGATGGCCAGACATAGTATTGGCTAACAGAAATAGCATACAGGGTAGTGGTTATCTAATCCCTAAAAAGGGTGACCTTCAAAAAATTTATTAATTTTGTCTATAGCATCTTAGGCCGCTTTCTTTTCTCGAGCTTTTTGAGTTGGGAGAATTCCCAAATCTTCCGTATATTATTTCATCCAAGCACCGTTAGAACAACGCGCCTCTGTGAGTACTCGTAAGTTTGCTCGCCGATTTTTCATCGGAAATCCAATGAAACACATATACCTGTTCCTTCTCCTGCTCGCGTGTTTCACTGCGACAACATTTTCTCAGTCCAAAAAAGTTCTCTTCGATAACACGAAGGTAGAGACTGCCGGCAACGCCGATTGGATCATCGACACCGATCAACCGATTCCATTTCCTGCGCAGTCCGGTATCGTTCCTTCAACGCCGGAGACGTTCTGGACCGGAGCGATTTCGGCATGGGGTGTCGATCTCGTAAAGCTTGGCTGCACTGTTCACACGCTTACGAGCGCGAATGGTATCTCCTATGGCAACGCGGGTAATGCGTACGATCTATCCAACTACGATCTCTACATCGTGTGTGAGCCGCAGGGCCCTTTCAGCGCATCGGAGAAACAAGCGATCTTCAACTTTGTCCGGAATGGAGGAGGATTGTTGATGGTTGCCGATCACGATGGATCTGATCGGAATAGCGACGGCTGGGATTCGCCCAAAGTGTGGAATGATCTCGGCATCGACACCGCGTTCGGTATGCACTTCCAGTCGACAAGCGAGACGAACAACAACATTACGCAGAATTCCACCAATGTCGCTGCCGGAACGGATTCCATCATCACCGGTCCGGCGGGAACCGCGTCGATCTTAAGTTATCACAACGGAACAACCGTGCGATTCACCGGAAACAACGCGACCACCGCGGGACATGTGTGGATGACCGGTGCACTGCACGGCTCATCGCAGATCA
Source organism: Ignavibacteria bacterium (assembly GCA_016178595.1). GTDB lineage: Bacteria > Bacteroidota > Ignavibacteria > UBA10030 > SZUA-254 > JACOSY01. Next base: position 18,280 of record JACOSY010000053.1, on the reverse strand, counting down.
TGCTGGCGACGGCGAGCTACGGGCAGGGAAAAGTTGGCGCCGTGGGCGACAGCTCGCCCGCCGATGACAGCACGGGTCAGTCGGGGAATAGTCTGTTCAACGGCTGGACGGGCGATGCCGCAACGGATAATATTTTCTTCCTCAATTTGAGTGTCTGGCTGATGACACACGCGGCTGTCGTTCCGCCGCCCCCTCAAGTTCTTCTCGATCAACCGGCGGATACGGCAACGCACGTCCCCATTCCAACAACATTCCAATGGCATTCCGATTCCGGTGCAAGCAGCTATCAGATCGACGTTTCGATGTCGAACACCTTCTCACCGATCGCATTTTGTGACACTGCCGTTATCGACACGGTAAAAACATTTCCGTCGCTTGCGCTCTTCACGCAATATTTTTGGCGCGTTCGTGCGAAGAATGCTGCAGGATGGGGACCGTACAGTGTTGCCCGATCGTTCACCACGTGGGATGTCCCGCCGTCCGTTACTCTCATCGAGCCTGCCAACGGTGCGACGGGTATTTCTCTCCCGTCTCTGCTTCGCTGGTATCGATATCCACTCACACCCACGGAAGCGGCACGACCCGTTGCGGCCGAAGAATCCCCCCTCAATCCACCGGGCGGTTATATCTTTGAGCTCGATGTGTCATCATCCGATAGTTTTAATACCTTCATCTATCGAGATACGACACTCACCGATACTCTGAAAGCAGTTGATGGGCTATCGACGGGCGAGAAGGTTTACTGGAGAGTCCGTGCGAAGAACCCCGCCGGATGGGGGGCGTTCAGCGAAACGCGAAGCTTCACGACGTGGAATGTTCCTCCGCCGGCGGCTCTCGTTTCACCTGCGAATGGTGCGACAGTGCATCAGGATCCCGTCCCGCTTGTGTGGAGAAAGATCGCCGATGCATCGATGTATCATCTGGAGCTTTCGACTTCGAATCTGTTCGATTCATTCGTTATTTCCGACTCGTCATTGACGGACACGGTGTTCGCTGTCAATGGACTCGATACCGGTGTCGCATACTTCTGGCGTGTCCGGACAAAGAATACGGTAGGATGGGGAGATTTCTCGCCCGCCCGCTCGTTCCGCCGAACGCTCGAAGAAACAGTGAGTGCAGATATACTCAATGGATGGAATCTCATTTCACTTCCGGTTACGTCAAGTAACGGCAGCAGATCGGTTTTGTTCCCAACATCGACGACAAGCGCGTACATGTATGATGGCTCCACCTACGTACCACGGGAGACGCTCGTTGTACGGTCGGGATACTGGTTACGATTCAATGCTCCACAAACTGTTTCGGTGACCGGTATTCCGCGCTTAAACGATACGCTCGATGTTGTGGAGGGATGGAACCTCGTCGGCTCGCTTGCCTCGCCGGTGGCAACGAGTTCCATTTCGTCGCTGCCTCCCGACATCATCGCTTCGCCGTTCTTCAGCTACCAAACAACCTATGCGAGTGTTGATACACTCAAGCCGATGCAGGGATACTGGGTGAAGGTATCGCAGGTGGGGAAGATTATTCTGCAGTCAACAGAAGGGAATATACCATCCTTGCACTTGCCACGATGATCTTCTGATATGGAGGCATATTCTTTGGCACGGCAGGGCTTGTTGAACGGCTCTGCCTTTTGTTTTCTATAACGTAGCGAGTACATTTGATGATGGAAGAACCGAATAAAGGCGACGAAGTAGTCTTAAACATCGAATCCCTCTCCGGCGATGGGAAGACCGTTGCCCGGCAGGATGGGATGGTCTTCTTCGTCGAAGGCGCTGTGCCCGGAGATACCGTGCGTGCCCGCGTCTTCAAATTAAAGAAAAACTTTGGGGAAGCGAGGGCACTTGAGGTATTAACGCCGTCTTTGTTGCGCACTGAGCCGCGATGCAAACACTTCGGCATTTGTGGTGGGTGCAAATGGCAGAATCTCTCTTACGATGCACAGCTTCGCTTTAAGCGCCAGCACGTCGTCGATGCGTTTGTGCGGATCGGTGGATTCGAGAATCCGGATGTTCAGCCGGTGATCGGCGCTGACGATCCGTACTTCTATCGGAACAAGATGGAGTTTACTTTTTCAAACTCCCGCTGGCTCACCGAAGAAGAAATGCTTCGGAAGGATGAGATCAAGCAGGAAGTCGCCCTTGGCCTGCACGTTCCACAGCGATGGGACAAGCTTGTCAACGTCGAAGAGTGTTGGCTGCAATCGGAGTTGAGTGCCGCCATCGTGAATGCCGTCCGTGAAATTGCCAGAGGATGGAATCTTTCCGTTTACTCAACGGAGACGCACGAAGGCTATCTCCGCCATCTCATCATCCGCGAAGGGAAGCGAACGGGTGAAGTAATGGTGAACCTTGTTACCACGAACGACTGGCCCGAGGCGATGCAAAATCTGACGAAGCTTCTTCTCAAGCACTACCCGGAGATCACCACAATCGTCAACAATATCACGACGCGAAAGGCGATGGTCGCATTCGGAGAGCAGGAGAAAGTCTATCATGGGCCGGGATATATCCGCGAGCAGCTTGGCAACCGCACATTTCATATTTCCGCAAACTCCTTTTTTCAAACAAACACGCTTCAAGCGGAACGTCTCTATAATATTGCCAAACAATTTGCACAGCTCACGCCAAAGGATGTCGTCTATGATCTGTACAGTGGTACGGGTACGATTGCCATTTTCTTGTCGGATGCCGTAGAACGGGTGATTGGAATTGAAGTTGTGGAGAGTTCGATCCGGGACGCAGAGCGAAATGCAGAATTGAACCGCATCTCGAACTGCTACTTCTTGCAGGGCGACCTGAAAGACCGGTTGACGAAAGACATCGACTGGCTGCATGAACACCCGAAGCCTACGGTCGTCGTCGCCGATCCGCCGCGAAACGGCATGCATGAGAAAGTCGTCGAGCGGATTATTGCACTTTCTCCCGGGCGAATCGTGTACGTCAGTTGCAATCCGTCGACGCAAGCACGCGACGCGAAACTTCTATCAAAAGGTGGATATCGTTTGCAGATAATCCAGCCGGTCGACATGTTTCCGCACACCGATCACATCGAGTCCGTCGCATTACTGACGCGGTAGTATCAAAAAAACTACTTCCGACCGAGATAAATTGTTGCAGCGCCGAAGGTGAGCGGCATGATATGAATCTCCGCGAAGCCAGCCTCTTCCATAAGCCGACGAAATTCATGCTGATCCGGAAATTTCGCAATGGAGTCGGGCAGGTACGCATACGCATTGTTGTGCTTCGAGATAATTTTCCCAAGGAGTGGCAGCATCACCCTGGAGTAGACTTTGTAGAGTTGTGAAACGAATGGGGCTTTTGGTGCAGAGAGCTCGAGGATAAGCGAAAGGCCTCGAGGCTTGAGCACGCGCCTCATCTCGCGCAGCGATTTGATTCGATCGGCGAAGTTGCGGATGCCGAAGGCGACCATCGTTGCATCGAACGACTCATCCGCGAACGGGAGCGAAAGGGCGTCGCATGCCACGAGATTTACGATCTGAGAATGGCGTTGCCCGCGAAGTTTTTTCTGGAAGACCTGAAGCATCGTCTCGGCAAAATCCGTGGCGACCAGATACGATGGAGAAAGTTTCAATGCCTCCAACGAGAGGTCGCCGCTACCGGCTGCAATATCCAGAATAGCTCCGCCCCGCTTTTCTTCCAGCGATCGAATTGCTCGCTTACGCCACCGGATGTCGAGGCCAAAGCTGAGAAGGTGGTTCAGCATATCATAGGTGGGTGCAATCGCATTAAACATCCGCTGGATAGACTGCGGATCGTGCGGCGAGGCATTGACGGAGGGATGTTCGCTCATCTCGGATGCCAATGTCTTGAAAAATGAGGAGAAATGCAATGCTGACTGATTGCTCGGATGAAAAAGCCTTGACTTTTATCCGGCATTCTGCTATGTTCCCAAGGTAGCTTACAGGGGAAGGATAGTGTTCAAATACATACGCCTCATCGGGATTGTCTGTTTTCTCGTTGTCACTACACTTCTGGGAGGAACATCCACCAAGAGCATTGTCGCAACTCGAATTACGTCCGCTCCTCGAATCGACGGCAATCTGGGCGAACGAGAATGGCAGTTGACTGTACCGGTGACGGGGTTTCAGCAATTTGATCCAGAGGAGGGATCGCCTTCGACTGAACGCACGGTCGTTCATGTTCTCTACGACGACAATGCCCTGTATGTGGGAGTGCTGTGTTACGATTCTGAGCCGGGCAACATCGTTCAGCAATTGACGCGACGTGATCGTACGGGGCAGTCAGATCGTTTCTCTGTCATCATCGATTCGTATCATGACCACAGCACTGCTTTTCTTTTTAGTGGAACGGTCTCCGGCATCCAGGCCGATGGCATTCTGTCGGAAGATGGACGCGTCTATGACGTACAGTGGGATGCTGTCTGGGACTTTGACGCGAAGGTCACCAATGAAGGTTGGTCGGGTGAGTTCCGGATTCCCTTCAGTGCCCTGCGGTTCTCGCCGCAAGACAGTGAATATGTGTGGGGAATAAACTTCCGACGCTACATCGCTCGCAAGCAGGAGACCGATGAGTGGGTCATGGTGCCGCGGAAAGAAACTCCGGCCGGCGTCATCTCATCTGTCTCCAAGATGGGTCACGTATCCGGCATCCGCAATATCCATCCTCCCTTGCACCTCGACGTGCTGCCATACGCGGTGCAGAAAGCTAATTACTTTGCACAGCCAACGCCTTTCGATCTCAGGGAAGAATACAAGAGTTCACTCGGACTGGATCTGAAGTATGGCATCACGAACAATTTCACGTTGGACGTTGCGCTGAACCCGGACTTCGGACAAGTGGAGGTCGATCAAGCCGTTCTCAATCTTACCGTCTTTGAAACGTTCTACCCCGAGAAGCGGCCACTCTTTCTCGAAGGAGCACCGATCTTTTCGTTCGGCAACGCATTCGACAATCGTCCGCTCTATCTTTTTTACTCGCGTCGTATCGGCAGGCGACCGACGCTCGCTTCACTCGCAGGATTGCCCGACTCCGGATACAATCTTGTGCAGAACCCTCTCGTGACCACGATTCTTGGCGCCGCCAAATTTACAGGGAAAACCGACGGCGGTTTTTCACTCGGTTTCATCTCTGCGTTGACGGATCGCGAAGAAGGAATTGAAGAAGATCTCACCGGCCACCGAAACCCGGCCGTTCTCTTCGAACCAAGCGCAAACTATACCGTTGCTCGAATCAGGCAAGACTTCGGTGAAAACTCTTACGTCGGCCTGATGGCGACGGGAGAGTTCAACGAGGAAAGCATCCTGCCTGCGCAGTCGGGGGGAGTCGACTGGAACCTGCGCTTGTTCGACGGAACGTATGCTCTTGACGGCTATCTTGCCGGATCGAACGCGCCGCCGCGGCGATGGTCGGACTCGCGTGTCGCGGGATCCGCTGGAAAACTCGCGCTCGGTAAAATCGAAGACGCGCATTGGATTGTCGGAGCGATCTACGATTTTGCGACGCGAGATTTCTCGATCAGCGATCTCGGTTTCTATAATCTTCCCCGTGAGCACGGCGGGTATCTGCAGGTGACGTACAAAGAAGATTTTGCACCCGAGCCTTTCCGTCGATTCAATTTGACGATCGATGGAACGTCCCGGTGGAATTGGGATGGAGCCGGCACGCAGAAGCAAGCCGAGCTTGAAACAATTTTTCAGTTCCGAAACTTCTGGTCGCTTCAACTAAATTTCATCCATGACTTTACGGCATACGACGATGAGAATCGCGGCATCGTTGGGCTTTACCGTCGACCGGAAGGCAATCAATTCCGGGCGAAGCTCCAAACCGATATTCGCCATCCTGTAATCCTTTCCCTCTCGGGAGGGTATCAGAATTCAGCGAAGGGACTTCAATTCCTCTACTCTATTTTGGGATTGACGCTCCGGCCAAATACGTGGATGGAGTTCTCGCCAAATCTCACCATTGGGCGTACACGCAATGAAGAGGCGTGGCCGTTGCATCACTATACGGCTGATGGACGCAATGTCTTCGGCGACCGTGATATCGACGAGTACGATTTGTCCTTTCGAGGGATTATCACGTTCCGTCGGAATGTCAGTCTGCAATTCTTTACGCAAGTATTCCTCGACAAAGGGCAATACACGGGCTTCAAGCGACTTGATACACCCGATGATCTGTCTCAATACGACTATGCGCAATCCCCGACCTACTCCAACCCCGATTTCAACGAGCAGACCATCAACGCAAACGTCGTTTTGCGCTGGGAATACTTGCCCGGTAGTACACTATATGTAGTGTGGACGCAGGAACGTTATGGCTACAACCAGATGTTCGAGAAACAATTCTCGGAAAACGTCTCCGATGCCTTCCGGCTTCCGATGGATAATGTTATCCTTGCGAAGTTTTCCTATCTTTGGAGTTTCTAGCAGGCTGCTTTCCCCGTTCCGCAACTCACCTCATGCCACTTTGATTGGTTGATTCGACCGGATCGTGGTACTTCTATAACGAAAAAGCGCGTTCTTCGTACACACAAAAAATGTATGTCAACCACGAAGCAGTTGCGCGTGTCTAAATGACAACGAACGACAGAGAAGGACTCCCATTGATGACGGCTGCAGATGAGCAGCAGCTTATTGGTCAGGTTCAGCATGATGGGAGCCACGGCGCGTTCCGGATACTGGTCGAGCGGTATATGAAGCAGGCGTACAACGTAGCATTCAGCTATGTAAACGATCACGACGATGCGCAAGACATCGCGCAGGAATCGTTCGTGCGGGTCTTCCGCTCCATCCGGTCGTTTCGCGGCGATGCGGAATTCAGCACGTGGCTCTACAGAATTGTCTCGAATCTTGCAATGAATCACATCCGGAAACATAAGCGCTCTGCAAGTCGGGAAGTTCGCATCCTCGATGATAGTGCGGATCGATTCGGTGTGCACTCCGACGAGGTGGATCGGCAGGATGTGCAAAGCCACGTCGAGCGTGTGCTCCATGAACTGCCAACATTGCAGCGTGCGACGGTTATACTTCGGCACATCAATGGACTCTCGACGAGACAAGTGAGCGCAATCCTTCAATGTTCGGAAGGTACGGTGAAAACTCACTTGCATCGCGGACTGAAGAAGATGCGTTCGCGGTTGGTTTTTTTGAAAGCCGATAACATATGAACAACCATACACAAGTACGGAACATATTGTACGATTACTTTCAGGATGAAGTATCCCCCGAAGAGCGGCGCATAGTGGATGAGCATCTTGCAACATGCAGGATGTGTGCCGAAGAAGCACGGGAAGTTCGAGCATTCATCGTGCTTACCGGGAAGTTACAGAAACCAAGTGAAGAGCGGCCGCCGGAATTCTGGGAGCAATTCACGCACAATGTCGAGCGGAGAATCAGCACTGCGAAGGAACGGCAGCCACTGGCCGCAACATTGGTGTGGAATACGGCTGTTTCCTTCTTCATCATGAGATGGCGATATGTTGCAGCGATAGGCGGTGTTGCTCTGGCATCGCTGCTTGTAGTCGTGCTCTTACGATGGAACGCTCCGACCAACGACAAACAGCCCGCCGACAATGAGGAGAATACCCAGCAGCTTGTCACTACCGTATCGGCAAATCCCAGGGTGAGTCAATATTTCCGTCGATCGAAGATCCTGTTTGTAGGACTCACGAACATGAAGCTCGGCGACGATCAGTACGCCGATCTCTCAACAGAGCGGAAGGTTTCGCGCGAGCTCGTTCATGAAGCACGGTACTTGAAGACGCAGCCGATCGATGAGCGCTCGGCACAGTTGATTAGCGATCTCGAAAAAATTCTCATCGAGCTTGCGAACATGAAGGAAGAGAACGGTATTCCCAACGTCGAGATCATCCGGGGCGGTATACACAAGGAAAATTTACTTTTCAAGATCAGGATGGCTGAATCGTTGTACGATTCAGCATCCTCGACAAACACTCAACACACGTATTAAGGAAACCTCTTTATGAAATCATCCATTATCATCATTGCTGTAATCCTGATTGCATATTGTTTCTGTCCGGCACAATCGTCAGTACCCGGCGCGTTTGGAACGGCTGCCGGAGGAGTATCGGAGCCGTATGCCGTCGCAGCAGCAACCGCGGAAGCCTCCTTCTTCGATCCCCAAGACGATAAAAACGACCCCGCCCGTTCGCTCTACAAAGAGGGATACAATCTCATCCTTGATGAGCAATGGGATGAAGCGCGGGCAATGTTCGCCGACATTATCAAGAAATATCCGAAGAGCGAGTACATCGATGACGCGCAGTACTGGACAGCAGTTGCGTGGAAGCATACCGATCCGGCGAAAGCGCGCGATGTGTATAAAAAATTCATCAAAGATTTTCCCTCGAGCACCTATTACGATGATGCAGTTGCCGATTTGAATGACCTCGAGTATAGTCCGCTAGTCATTTCAACAACTCCGACGCCGCCGAAGGTTGCTGTGACTCCACGTCCAGCAACGCCGGCGAGATCGCCGGGATTCGGGTACAGCTACGGTTACGGGCTCGGAGCGGGGATGAGAAAGTTACATCTCAGCCTGAAGAAGCTGCAATTCGCGCCCGGCGCGATCATCTCACGGGAAGATGAGAAGCTCGATCCGGACACCCGGTTGAAGATGGATGCGCTCTACGCCATCGGTGAGACGAAAGAGGATGATAAATCCTTTCAGACATTGAAGGAGGTTGCCTTGAATACCAAGCAGCCGAAAGTTCTTCGTATCGCAGCGCTCGATGCGCTTTCGAATTTCAAAAAAAATGATGTCCTGTCCGTCTATGTGGAAATCGCGCGAACGGATACCAGCGAAGACCTCCAGGAATCCGCCATCGATTTCATCAGCCAGCACACCAGGGATAAAAATAAATCGGTGTTGCTGCTCATCGATCTCTTCAGTGCAGTTCCGAAGCAGAGGAAGGAACAGCGCGAGTCGATCTTCTACGCAATCGCCGACGTCGGAAACGACCGCGCGGTGGATTTCCTTGCGAACGTTGCGCACACGAGCGATGATTACGATCTTCGCCGCGATGCCGTGTATTATCTCGGGAATATCGGCGGCGAGCGGGCACGAGCGGCACTCTACGAAATTATTCGAGGGAGGAAGGAGCGTTGAAAACAGCTGATTGACCTTCTCGGTACTATTATTATAGGTATCTGCTGCCATACACCCGCGTGGTACGCTCAATTTCTCGCCTTCGATGTATACCGAACAATCATTAGTTGCATTTCCACCCGAAATTTCCCACACTTCCCCACAACCAATTCGCTGAATTCCGGTCTAAGTATATGTAGACGGAAATCCACTAAGGTTGCATGGCGCCAAACGACCTTCAACTGATTCAATCGGCACAACAAGGTGACGTGATCGCATTCGAACAGCTCGTCCATCGATACGACAAGCACGTTCTCGCTATTGCGGCTCGCTTCGGCAATTCATCCGAAGATGCCAAAGACATTTATCAGGAAGTCTTCCTCCGCGTCTATCGAGGTTTGAAGAACTTCCAATTGAAAAGCGAATTCACGACGTGGCTCTATCGCATTACAACGAACGTCTGCTTGACGTACCAATCGCAAAAAAAGAAGGACCGTCAACACACATCGCTCGATGACGGCGGCGGACATGAGAACGCTTCGCAAGAGACAATGACGCATGTGCGCGCACTCGATCCATCGCCGGATCAACAGACAGAGGCAACGGAAATCTCATTCCACGTTCAGAAAGCGCTCAACGTTCTTTCGCCGCAGCAAAAACTTGTCTTCACCCTCCGGCATTATCAGGGCTATAAGCTGAAAGAAATTGCAGGTATGATGGACTGCACAGAAGGAACCGTGAAACGGTATCTCTTTACAGGCACCCAACGGATGCGCGAACAACTGAAGGATGTGTATGGTATGTAGAGCGAGATAGCATCTCGCGCTACAATGTGGCAGAATACATTGATGGAGTAATCGTATGAACACTCATGAAAGATGGAACGAGCTGCTTCAGCTCTCGCTGTATGATGAGTTGATGGACAAAGAAAAGCAGGAACTCGATGGACATCTCCAATCGTGTACGGAATGTCGTGCTGAGCTCGTGCGACTGAAAGCTTTGCACGCAAGGCTGGATGACGCTCCTTCGCCGGTAGTCGACGATCGATTTCTGAGCGAAGCGCGTCAACAGCTCGGAAGCGCACTGCGTTCTGAACAATCGAAACAATCACTTTTACAACGCCTGGGCGACTTTATCAAGGCGGGCATCGTTCCGCAGTATAAGATCGCACTTGGAGGCGCTTTGGTGTTCGCGCTCGGCATGGTTGTCGCCTACGCTCTCTTTGTACCCAGAGCTCAGAACACGACATCACCGCAGACCACACAGCAAATATCTCCTGTACTTACGGGAGAGACACGGGTTACAAATGTTCGCTTCCTGAACACCGATATGGCAACCGGTGAGATCGAGTTTGCATTTGAAGCTGTGAAGTCCGTGCGTATGAAAGGCAATATCAACGACGAACAGGTGCAAAAAATTCTCACACACGCGTTGTTGACCGATCAAAATGCCGGTGTGCGTCTCCAGTCCATCAGTGCGATGGCCTCACGAAAATCTGCCGATAAGGAAATCAAGAATGCACTCGTCTCTGCCCTGAAAACCGATGAGAATCCCGGCGTTCGACAGGAAGCATTGAAAGCGTTGCAAGGTTTCCAGATGGATCAGGAGATCAAGCAGGCATTGCTCTTCGTCCTCACCCACGAGAAGAATCCGGGTTTGCGAATTGCGGCAATCAATTACCTTGACTCCGCCCGCGTTGGCAGTAAAGCATTCGATCAAGATGTCCTAAATGTACTGAGGGATAAAATGCAATCAGACGACAATAATTATATACGCCTCCGGGCAAAAGCTGCGGTTGAGGAGGTCCGACAATGAACATATTCCATCGCAGCATTCTTCTCCTTTTCTGTATCAGCCTTCTCAGCGCCACGTTATTCGCTGATCAGCGCGACGACGGCGAACGATCACAAACGAAATCTTTCAAAGTCGAAAAGGGCGGTCGTCTCAAGGTCTCGGTGAGCGGCGGCGATATCAGGATCGTGCCGTGGGAGAAGAACGAGGTACTTGTAAAAGTCCGTGGGGCTGAGGACGACGATCTCGACCGACTTGAGATGACATCCCACGACAACTCCGTCTACGTCGAGAATTACTCCGGCGGCGACTGGTCCGGCGATATGCGCTTTGATATCTCGGTGCCGTCGCAGTTTGATCTCGATCTCCAAACATCGAACGGCAATCTGGAAATTCAAGGAACGCTTACCGGCAAGGTACTCGGGTCGACCTCCGCAGGAGATATCCGGCTGGGAAACCTGAATGGGACGGTTGACGTATCGACGTCCGGTGGAGATATCCGGTCTGCCGACATTCAGGGCGATCTCACGCTGAACACCTCCGGCGGCGACATCATCGTGGGAATAATCGGCGGTACAGCGGATATCAGTACGTCGGGCGGAAATATTACGATCGATGACGTGAAGAAAACACTCTGGGCGAAGACAGCAGGCGGTGATATCCATGTGGGTGATGTGGGCGGCGAAGCAACACTTTCGACGGCAGGAGGGAATGTCATCGTCGGCAAAGTTTCCGGAAGTGCGAAACTGACCACGGCTGGCGGGGATGTGGAGCTTCAAGGTGCGAGCGGTATTGTGAAAGCAAAAACCGCAGGCGGCAATCTCATCCTTTATAACATCACGGGATCAATTGATGGAAAAACTGCGGGTGGTGATATCGAAGCTGAATTGAACCCGAGTGGAAACGGCACCAATCGTCTCTCGACTGCAAGTGGGGTCATCCGGCTCTATCTGCCGGAGAATGCAAAGGCGACGATCACTGCCACGATCCGTGTGGACGAATACGGAGAAGACGCGGCAGATGCTTACCGCATTCGCTCATCCTTCAAATCGAAAACGTATGAGTTTGATGAACACGAGGGGGAGATTCGCGCCACCTACGTGCTGAATGGCGGCGGAGAAAATATTTCACTTGAGACATCCAACGCCGATATTGAAATCCGAAAGCTTGGTGAACGGAAGAAACACAGAGACGACGACTAAGTTTTCCCACTTCTTTCTACTATGACGTCGGCGGCAAGATCAATGGTCTTGCCGCCTTTGTTTGTACTTCTCTTTTCCTTTTCGTATTTTCCTGCCACTGAATTCCATTCGCATTCTTACAATTCCACACGATCACCGTGAAACGACTACTTGTTTTTCTATCAGTGTTCTTTGCAGCGGCTGCGAGTTCGCTTGCAGGCGACAACCCACGAACCGTTACTGCGGTCAGGATTACAACTCCACCGCGCATCGATGGCATTCTCGATGATGCTGTCTGGAAGCAGGCAACATCTGCCACTGACTTTATCCAGCGCGATCCCGAGGAAGGGAGGCCTGCTTCAGAACGCTCGGAGATCCGAGTCCTCTATGATGATGAGGCGCTCTACTTCGGTTGCACGTTCTATGATTCTGAGCCTGAGAAAATCGTTGCACGCCTTACTCGCCGGGACGATGAAATCGAGTCCGACGAGGCGTCAATCCGTATCGATTCCTATCATGATCACCAGACGGGGTATGAGTTTACGTTCAATGCCGCCGGCGTGAAAATCGATAAGCTCCAATACGACGATGCGAACCGTGAGGACGATTCATGGGATCCTGTATGGGATTTGCAGACAAGTATCACGAGCGAAGGCTGGACTGCCGAGGTGAAAATTCCATTCCGCATATTGCGTTACCGAAACGCAGGTACAGATACGGCTGATAATACCTGGGGGATCAATTTTCTTCGGTATATCAGCCGCAAACAAGAGAGCGAGCGATGGGCCTTTACGCCCAAGAGTCAAAGTGGATTCATCTCTCGCTATGGACATCTCGTCGGTCTCCGGAGACTTCCCGATCCGCAACCTTTCGAGTTGCTTCCTTTCGTAACCAGTAAGCAGAGTTACGATCCGGCAACTGTCTTTCAGGATCGGAGAGAGAAATTTCGGGGAAACGCGGGTCTCGACTTGAAGTACGGACTCTCAAGCAATTTTACCATCGATGCGACGTTCAATCCCGACTTCGGTCAGGTTGAAGCGGATCCAACTGTGTTGAATCTTTCAACCTTTGAAACGTTTTATCCTGAGAAAAGACCGTTCTTTATTGAGGGAACGCAAATTATTCGTTTCACAACGTTCGGAGGTGATTTTGGCCCAGGTATGTTTTACTCTCGACGCATCGGCCGCGCGATCAAACCGGACGAAGTGTCTGTGCCCGATGGAGGTCATATTCTTGATGTGCCACAGAATGTAACTATCCTCGGTGCGGCTAAGATTAGCGGCAAGACTAATGATGGACTTTCCATCGGTGTGTTGCAAGCATTCACAGAAGAGGAGAAAGCGATCGTAGTCGATAGCACGAGGCAGAAATCGGAACAAGTCCTTGAGCCGCTAGCACACTATTCCATCCTTCGGCTCAAGAAAGATTTTCTCAATAATTCAAATGTCGGCATGATCCTCACGTCGACTGTAAAAGATACTCGGTATCCGGCATTTACGAATGGATACGACTGGACGCTGAACTTCGATCAGAATATATACTCGCTCAATGGTTTTCTGGCACTGTCTCACACAACCAATGCGGCAAATGAACGGATCACGGGCTCTGCCGGGAAGATTCAGTTTGCAAGGATTGCAGCGGAACACTGGCTGTGGTCGTTGAGTGCAGACTACACTTCACCGAAGTATTACATTAACGATGTTGGATTCTTTTTTAGCCCTGACGATTTCGGTAGCGTTGCCAGTCTCACATACAAGGAAGACGTGCCTGCGGCGGTGGTGCGGAATTACACTGTCGGCGGATTTTTCCATACCCGGTTCAACTTCGAAGGAGCGAATATTGCAAGACAATTACACATGAATGGGAGTCTTCTTTTTGCGAACTACTGGAGCATGACAGCCAGCGCCGATGCCGACATAGGACTCTACGATCAATATGAGTCGCGCGGAAACGGCTTGTACCGGAAGCCGACGGGCTACCAGATGAGCACCTACGTGTTTACCGATCCACGCAACGAAATAATATTCAAGCTCGGTCAACGATTTGCATTTGATGACAGGCGAAAGCGCGGAGCGGCGACGGAGTTTGGAGTCACGACTAAACCCTTCTCATGGATGGAATGGGACTTTAATGCTGAATATCAGCGTGTACGGGATCAGGAGGCGTGGGCGGCAAGTGAGAATGGCTTTGCCATCTTCGGGGATCGGAGTACGGACCAGTACGATTTCATCGTTCGAGGAACCTTAACGTTCTTACGTGACTTGACGCTCCAGTTCTACGGTCAAGTCTTTTTGGCGAAGGGGCACTACGAGAACTTTCGGAGATTAGTGAGCCCGTCCGAATTTATCCCCGAAGCGTACGCCGGTGAGCCGGACTTCAACAAACAATCTCTGAACGGAAATCTGGTTCTTCGGTGGGAATACCTGCCGGGAAGTACTCTGTACCTGGTTTGGTCACAGGCACGTGGTGATCGGAAAGGAAACTACTTTACATCTTTCGGTGACGATTTCAAAGATACATTTCGCAGTTCACCGTCTAATGTATTCTTGCTGAAGGTGAATTATTGGTTGAATTTCTAAAATACAAAGGCGACCGACATCCCTTATCGGTCGCCCTTCTTCGTAGCGCATCGTATCGGTTACCGTGGCCGTCGGTCTCGTGTTCGTGATTCGCCATGCCCCCGATCTTGCACGCGCCCTCGTCCATCTCGTCGTTCGATTGCAGGGCGATCATTCTCTCTATGCTGGTCTTGCGAGCGGTGCTCGAGCCCTCGTTCCGGCGTGCGTGACGGCTCGCGGTTGGATTGTTCCATATTGCGCCGCTGTATTTTTCTCGTTTCATCTCGTCGCTGTGCTTCGCGGTCTTCCTTCGGTTGTGGCCTGTTATATCGTTGTTCAGCGGGTGGTGGTGTTACCTCTCGTCTCAATTCATCCTGCGGTCGAACATCTTTTCGTTTAGGAGGCACAATACTTTCCCGTCTATCTGTTGGACCGGGTCGTACTGATTCACGTCGATCACTCCGCTGAATGCGTTCACCATCCAGAATGATCGGCTTTTCGGCCTTGCGCACCTCAGAGGGTTGTAGGACATTATCCCGGATCCCGCGTTCAAGCCGTGGGCGATAGACTTCAAGCCGCTCGTGTCCTCCATCTCTCAAAAGATGATCTCCATCGCCGCGTGATCGTTCAACGACCTCGACCGTGTTAACACGGATATTCCCTCGTCGTTCAATTACTCGGACGTCCACGCCAGAATTTACTACTCGATTATCAGTTGTTCGAATATTGACGACACCACGTGTGTTACCGAAGATTCTCGGATTCCGATCAATTGGTTGAACGTATTCAACAATCCTCTCGGCCGTAAATCGTTGGTATGGGACAAAGTTCCAGTAATAGTGCGGAGCCACCCACCGATTGGTGAACCGAACTCCGATGTTCACATCAAAGATGGCTTGTGGAGCTAATGGTGCCCAGCCGACATAATCGTCATCGTACCGCCATTCGACCCACGCCGGACCCCAGGTGTCATCGGGGATCCAAATCCAGCCGTAGTAATCATCATAATGCCAGCGACCGTAATGGAAGGTTGCCCAACCGAACGGCTCATAAGAAATCCAATACCATCCGTAGCTTGTCCATGCCCAGCGCCCCATGAGATACGGGCGCCATCCGTAGGAAATGTGGAATGGTCTCCAGACGTACCCCAAGTTACAGTCGATCCACTCTCCATAAGGCGAGAGGGATGAATAAAAGAACCCCAAATTTACGCCCGGTCCCGGATGGTGCTTTGCAGGCGCCATTCCCCCCAGTGTAGCACTCAGAGCAACAAGTATCATTAACCGTCTCATGGTATATTCCTTCTCTTTTTCATACGATGGGCGAACCCAGCCCTTAGTACTGCAATGGATGTGCCAGGCAACAGACTGCTCACTTTAGCCGGTTAAGATTGAAGAATTGTCTCAAAATCGGGTCATTTTTGTAGAATATTGCGGACAAGAGAAAGTTGTGAAACAAGTCCTTGACTTTGAGGAGTATGTGCACTACCTTACATCTGTCAACAGGACAAGCGGTTCCCCCTCCTTTTCGACTTCAAAAATAATCCGAGTCAATCAATCTGTATCGTGCCGAAGTGAATCTCCGGTATACCATACTGTCTCTCATCGTTGTCATCTCTCTCACCAAAGGGAGTGCGCAAGAGATGCGTCGTATGCTTACCCATGACGATTCTTTCCCTAACTTATTGCAGGCGATTGTTCAGCAAGTACCCTCCGATGATTTTGCGCCGGCTGCCGCCTCTGATCAGGATCTGAGTGATTGGGGAAATATTCTCCTTCTTTTTCGACACAATGCGATCGATAGCTGCAAAGCACTTCTACGGAAATATGATTATCAGCTCATCGAAATTCATGATCCGATTAGCGGAAATACCTATGATGTTTTTAAGGAAGAGTATCCGATTCAACGAGGGTGGGGAACATTCATCTACAATCGAAATCACAAAAAGCGATTGTACATGCATGTTACACACCCATTTGACGATTTCAATACACTGGTACTTGGCGGAGACCTCTTACGTCGATTAAATGCAGAATGGCTTTTCGTCACGGGCACATCCAAGGCATCTCAGAGAAGAAGTTTGCGAAATACTCTTCGTGCCCGTTCAACGGTTTTCCATCGGTGGCACGAAATGCTTACCGACCTGACTCACCTAACACTTTCACTACACGGATTCAACACAATCCCGGGCCGGACACCGGACATTGTCGTGAGCAATGGCCGGACATCTGATGAGCAATGGGGAATCTCGCAGATAAGCGTTGCATTCCGGGATACGATGCGGGCATCGGGCTTCAATTGTATGCTTGCGATGTATGACTCTGGATATGCTCAACTTGCCGGTCGTGCTAGCCAAGAAGGAATTTTTTCGAACGACAGTGTTGGATTCGGCCATTGGTTAAATATCGAACTCTCATCCGCGCTCCGTGTTAACAGAAATCTCAGGCAAAAACTCATCCTTGCCGCAGACCGTGCTCTCGAACTTACCGGAAAAAAGGTATCGCACCAGGTGAATCGTGCATTCGGTCTTGTATCACCCCGCGTCGTTCATATTGACGCTGCCCATCGAATGCTTTTCCCTCCGCCGGCTGCCGAAACATATCGAATTGTCTCTTTCAATGCATCCGACAAGAGGGATGATACCATCGATGTTCGCATGGGAAATTGGTTAGACACCTTCAGTGGACAGAAAAACATGACGAGCGTAACAAGGCTCGACAGCGCGAACAATCTTTTCTCCTCATCGTCTCGGCGAAGAAATACCCGCGCCACGCGAACACGGATTCTTGAAGAACCCTTGGCCCCGGTCTCCGCGATGATGCAGTTCAATTCCGATCCGTCTGATTCATCCCTCCTCGGTGAGGTCGATCAGGGTGCACGTGAGCCGCTTCAGGTGCACCGCATTCCACTCAAAAAAGTTCCAGTTCCATCCTATGCCAGCCAGATTGCTCACCGATCGACTCCCTTCTCATGGAATGGAATCCTTTCAGGACGATTCGCAGCGAACATGCCCGTATTTCAAATGAGTACAACTGAGTCCGAACCCGGTGACGCCGATCTCTCAGCGAAGTTTTTGATCCCTCTTGTCAATAGCTCTTACCGTGCCAGCGAGGAACAGTTTGTGGGAATTCACATGACGGAGGTGCTGGTGAGCGAAATAGCGCGCCTGGTCAACGAGTACGAGATGACTCATAAGGACATTGGATTGCTCGCAGAGCGAAGCGAGGGCGGAGACTATTACCTTCGTATTTTTCCCGGTAGTCTTTCTTCGAAAGCCGTCCGCAACTCTGTAAAATAACTTCACTTAGGGACGAATCAATTCCTCCTGTTACTTTCACCTATCGATCAAAAGCAACCTGCGTCACAATGGGGATGCATTTTCCATTTTTTTTCGCAAAATCTCTTGACAAAACCAAAGAAAGTGTTATATTGGGGGGGATTCAAAACCGGAGTGAAATCCTTAGGGCTGTCAAGCAAGCAAGATCGTTTTACTTGTAGTTGACAACGAGATCCATACTTGAAAGGAAATCCAGGGGAACGTGCAATCAAGAAGATGTAATTCATTTCTGCAATCATCTAATTCACACATCTCATAACATTCTCTCGAAAGGAGATATGTATGAAATACATTTCAGCAGTTGTTCTGCTATCGTTGTGTTGT
>JACOSY010000048.1 GCA_016178595.1 Ignavibacteria bacterium | reverse complement strand
GAAAGCTTTTTGAATATCTGGAAGTATTTTACAACCGGGTGCGACGCCACTCGTCACTCGGTTACAAATCACCTGTGGCATTTGAATATCAACATATGATTCTGGCTTAACTTGATGTCTCATTTTTGGGGTGAACTCCATTATGAACATGACTCTTGATAGTGTAGGTCGCTACATGAAGTCTAATTCCTATTTCCTTATTGCTTAAACCATCGCTAATCAGTCCAATAACTTCCCGTTCCCTTTTGGTCATCCGAAACGCATTTTTTAGATTCGTTCTTCCCCCATCTACTGCATGTTCAATGATCTGTGAAAAGAGCGATCCATTCAAGATAGATGGGAGTACCTTTCCTCCTTCTGCAACCGCACGTATCGTGGCGAGAAAATCATCAAGTGTCGCATCTTTCAGAATGAACCCCGAAGCCCCCCCTTTGACGAATTGTAAAACATCGCCCTGAGCAGGGGCAAGATCCATCACAATCACTTTGGCTTGAGGAAACTCTTTCTTCACGATTTTCACTACATGTAAACTGTTTTGACTTCGTAGACCCAAATCCAAGAGGATGACATTGGGTTTCAATTCATGGATCTTGAGGATGCTGTTCTCACCGTTTCCGGATGCGGCAATTACTTTGATATCCCGGTGGGCTTTCAGCATTGCCGCGATACCGTCTCGCAGAAGGCGGTTATCTTCGATGAGCAGCAGGCGGATTTTATTCATAGGTCAGTTTAATGAAAATAGAACTGTCGTGATATATGATGACAATATCATCAAAAGAAATACCGTGCCCCAATACCTGCATCAATCGCAAAACCTGTTGACGATGTAAACTGGAGTGACGGAACCACTTCGAGGAATATGTCAATTGGCGTTTCATGCGGCATCCATGCAATGCCGATGACGCCACGGACAGCGCCCGAGCTATTATAGCCGGCGCCTGTGTTGATGCGTCCGCCAATGCCATAGTATAATGGGAATCGTTCGGTCGAGCTGATAGCATCAAATGCATGCCAGAGATAATCCATATGGAAATGAACTCGGCTTCCTCCATCATAATAGCCATCGTATTTGTTGCCGATTCGATCTCCTCCTACCGACCAACCGAGACCAAAATCGAATGCGGTCGTGGATGATGTCCATAGTTTTGCGCTCACTCCCGTCGGTTCACCGATAATCACGCCGAGTCCAAACTTACGTTCTTGCGCAACGGACACTTGAACGGCGAGGAACAGACACAGTGCGATGATTGCGAGATATAGATGTTTCATATTGACACTCCTTTTTTGTACTGTTATACCTTTGGGGGATAGTCCCTCCCATAATGTAAGATGCAACTTTATCGAAGGCAAAATCAATAGTGCAAAGGGATGAAAGATGGGCTACGCCTCTTGAACGAGGAAAATAACCGAGGTATCGATGTTCATCCGTGTTGATCAAGCCACTCAAGCATTGCGTGAACGCTGCCGGTCGCCATCGCAATACTCGAATCAGCTGCGCCGTAGTATATTTGGATCGTGTCACCATCGGGCGCAATTGTGTATCCGCATGGAAACACGACATTTCCAACATCACCGCGTTGCTCGTAAAGTTCTTCCGGAGCGAAGATCCACTCGTCGCCGCGCTTAAGGCAAAGTTCAGGTTTGTTCGCATCAAACAGTGCGAGTCCCAACCTATAAATGCATCCGGCACATGACTGTTTTACACCATGGTAAATCACCAGCCAGCCCCGCGGGGTTTCAATGGGCGGAGGTGAGAGGCCGATTTTGTTCGCATCCCACCACGAACCCTTCCGGGCTTCCATCATTAAATTATGCCTGCCCCAATCTGGCAACAATGTTGCGCCGGGGTTAAACACGCTGTTGACGGGATACGGCCAATTGGCCGCGGTTAAAATGGGATTACTCTTATGACGACGAAAGAGTTCCGGATGTTGATGGATCATTGCGATGGGACCTCTTTTAATGGGAGAATGGTATCCTCAGCCAGGCGCAACTCAAGCAAGGCATGGAGAAATGCAAGTGTGGACTCTGCGCCTTGGTTCTCGTTCGGACGATCAGGATGCAAGCCGTCTCGACAGCCGCCCGTGGTCGGATCGTAGATGGGCAAGTTCAGGTCATTGCGCCCAAGGAACCAGTCGAAGGCACGGCGGGCTTCCTTCTGCCAGCGCTTGTCGCCACTCAGCCGATAAGCTGCGAGGCAGGCCGAGACCATTGCTTGCGCCTCCACCGGCTGCTGATCGAATCGCGCGCGCTCACCGCCGCGCTCATAAAAACCATTCGAGCCAATCGGGACGAAGTGCCCGGTGTGACTGCGCTGCAACGTCGACAGCCAATTGAGCGACTCCAATCCGGCTTCGGTCATGGCGGTATTCGGGATCGATTGGCCGCACACAAGTAGAGCATGCGGCAGCGCGGCGTTGCAATAGGTTAAACCTGGTTCGAACCAGCGCCATTCGTCTGAGCGGTGACTTTGATACAGCCTCAACAATCTCCCAGCCAATTCTTCGCGGACCTGACCGGCACGGCGGTCACCAGCAAAGCGCTGGAGATACTCGTGAATGCCGATCAGCGCGAATGCCCATGCGCGTGGACTGGTCGTATCGAGAATGGTGGGTAATGCTTGCTCAAACAATCTGCCGGCCATGCTGTGGAGGGCTGGAGTGTTCGATCGGCCCAACAGGGTGCCCAGTGCCCACAACGCGCGACCGTGGCTGTCGTCTGAACCGCTCTCCTCTATCCAGCGACGATTGTAATCCATGAAGTTACGAAAACGCCCGGCCTCCGCGTTGAATGCGTACCAGACGAAGGCGAGATAACGGGAAGTCAGTTCGAGGGCCTCGCCGCTGCCCAGTGCTTCCAGGAGAGCGCTTACCATCAGCGCGCGGGCGTTGTCGTCGGTAGTGTAGCCCTCGCGATAGTTGGGCACTGTGAACAGAGCGTGTTGCAGCATGCCGGTCTCGTCCGTCATGTGATGCAGATGATCGAGCTTGAGGGGCGGCAGTTCAGCTGGTCGATTGTCGAGCGCTTTGGCCGTGAAGCCGGGCGGGATGAAATGCCTTCGTTCGGCGCGGGCTCGTTCGAAACTCTCCATGTAACGGCGCGCCACCTGCGGCCAGATCATCGCGCGGCCAAACAGATATGCCCGCTTTCGCATGGCGTGGCGCTTGGCTTCGTTGTCCAATAGGTCAATCACTTGCCCGGCCAACACGGCTGGATCACGGAATGGCACCAGCGCTCCACGTCCTTCGGCCAGCATTTCTTCTGCATACCAGTATGGTGTCGAAATCACGGCCTTGCCCGCCCCCAATGTATAGGCCAGGGTACCGGAGACGATTTGCGCGGCGTTAAGATAGGGGGTGATGTAAATGTCCGCTGCGCCAATGAACTCCACGAGTTCCTCCGTGCTGACAAATCGGTTGTAGAAGATCACATGACCTTCCACCCCTTTCTCCTGAGCCAGCCATTCTAGAGAGAGTCGATATGTCTCGCCTTTTTGCTGAATAACATGTGGATGGGTTACGCTAAGGATGATGTAGACCAGGTTCGGGTAACGATCCACAATAGCGGGTAAAGCAGCTATGACGTTTTCGATCCCCTTGTTCGGCGAGAGCAACCCAAAGCTGAGCAAGACGAGTTTGCCCTCGACGCCGAATAGGTCTTTGTGGAAACTCGGATCGACAAACGGCACATCGGGGATGCCATGCGGGATCACGTCAATCTTCTCCGCCATCACCTGATACACTTGCTGCAAGAACTGCGCGCCGCGCTCGCTCATAACCACCAGCCGATCGGAGAGAGCTGCGACTTCTTCCAGCACCCGTCGTTGATCGGGATCCGGGTTTTGCAGAATAGTATGCAAGGTCGTAACGATGGGCATGCGCAATTCACGCAACAGGGCGAGGATGTGGCTGCCCGCCCGCCCGCCCCAAATGCCATACTCGTGTTGCAAGCTCACGAGGTCAACATTGTTGATATTCAGGAAGTCGGCGGCACGGCGATACGAGTCGATATCTTTCTCTGTCAGTTCAAATCGAACGCGGGAAGGATAGTCGTAGCCGGCTTCGATGTCGTTGACAGGCAGGGCGATGCACGTTGTATCACTGCATTCGGCAGCGATGGCCTCACACAAATCGGTCGTGAATGTGGCAATACCGCACTGACGCGGCAAGTAATTGCCGATGAAAGCAATGCGATCGATGACTGCAATAGTTGGGTACTGTTTTCCAAATTCTTTCATCTAATACTGCGGCGTGTTACTTCGTGTCCAGATTTATTGGCAAGCTATCTTTCCCCGCACCAACGCGTCCCGCTGGGAACTCTTTTAGCCCTTCAATAATTATCGAAGAAAGGTTGAGCCGGATCCGATGTCTATAGGTTGGCTTGCAGCGGTTATGTTGATGGAATGCAACCAGTTCCCCTGAAAGCGTTTCCTGCCAACAAAGCGGAGGCCCGGCCTCTGTCACTCCGGGTTTCAACTCAATCCACCATCAGCATGTAAGATACAACTAAGTCGAGCGGGAAACCAATCGTCCAAAGGGATGAAAAAGGGATGACTCCGTTGAAAGGAGAAACTACTCGGCCATCAAGGAAATGTTGTTGGCTATATCCTGAAAGCTTTCAGAGGCGTGAGCATAGTTGGCAATCTGGACTCGAGTATGGAGCGCCAGCTTCTCAAGTATGTTATGAACGTGGCTCTTCACCGTATACGGTGAAAGATGAAGCTTTTGTGCGATTTCCTTATTGGTCATGCCGTCGGAAATCAAGTCGATCACTTGCCGCTCACGTTTTGTCATGCGTACTGATTCCATCAGTTTGGAGGAAGTTCCTCTCGCTCCGTTGACTGCGTGTTCGACGATCTGAGAAAAGAGCGAACCGGTCATGAGAGAAGGCAACACCTTTGTACCTTGAGCAACTGATCGGATGGTTCTCAGAAAATCGTCGATCGTCGCATCCTTGAGGATAAACCCCGATACTCCCGCTCGCACAAACTCGAGGATATCAGCCTGCAACGGAATGAGATCCATGACAATGACCTTCGTCGGTGGAGAATCTATCTTCGCGGCTTTCACGAGCTGTAAGCTGTTTTGACTTCGTAGGCCGAGATCGAGAAGCATAACGTTGGGTTTGAAGCTTCGCATTTTCTGCAAAATATTTTCATTCGCGCCGAGCGCAGCCACCACCCGGATATCATCATGTTTTTTGATCAACGACGTGATACCTTCACGGAGAAGCCGATTGTCTTCAATAAGTAACAGGCGGATTTTTTTCATTGAATAGACTTACGTTCTTGATGCTAATGCAACGCACACCCGGACAATTACAGTTTTGCGAAATATAGAAAATCGACTGAAATTATGCAACCTCTCTATGTAATTAAATTAATGCCTCGCTATTGGTCTGGAAAGAATCTACATTGATGTATCAAGTCTGGGTCCTCTGTACTCGCCATTATCTCAAGGGCGATGTTCACAGAGGTCGTCCTGTCAAGCAGTATTCGTTGTAAGCCTACCTCGGTTCGATACACTTACACCGCTTCTTCGTAGCTCTGCAATGCAACAACTCGCGATTGCAGTCGATTCGTGGTGAAAAAGAAGAAGCTGTTAGGAAAGTGAATGAATAATGAGAAGGAGATGAATATGTCTGTCCTATTAATAACTTACGATCAGAGTGAGATGAATTCGAGCGTTGATCCTGTCCTCAGTCTTGTTCAGGAATACAAACACGTGCAACTCTCCGAAAATTCGTACGCGATTGAAACGGATGAAAAGACTCGAACGATTTTCAACAAGATCATGCCCTACCTCAGCAGCAGTGCTCACCTGTTTATCGTTACGCTCGTGAAACCGTTTGCTGGTCCTGTTTTGGAGCACGTGAGCAACTGGCTCTCGAAGCATCTTCCGGAAGACTAACAAGTTCTCACAAGAATGGAGACCATTTTTGAGACAATCTTGGTTGCTTAGCATACATTTCGACTCCGTCCTTTCAAAAAAGACACGACTTCGGTCAGCGTAAAGCGGACCTTTTAAATAAACAGCGGTGCTAAAACCGAAGTGCTCGTCGAGACGCACAAGTTACAGGAGTCAGGCACGTTCATTCTGAAGGTGCAGGATAAATCGACATACAGCATCAAGGTAGAGTGGGTCCCGTTGAGCTACCGGTTGTATCTGACCTAACCCGTTCAACCCGACGACGACCATCCGGTTCGATCTGCCTTCGGCATCTGCCGTGACGCTGAAGGTGTACGGCATTCTCGGTCAGGAAATCCGTACACTTTTCCAGAGCCACCAGATCGACGAGGGTCAACTTGGGAGAGACCTTTGGCAGAAGACCTGACACAGCCTATGTCATTACTTGGAGCGCGCGAACTCGAATGATGAGGGATGGTCGGTCTTTCCTTCCATCCGCATCGTCCACTCCTGTGCGAAGTGATCGGCATCCTTGAAGGTG
Source organism: Ignavibacteria bacterium (assembly GCA_016178595.1). Lineage (GTDB taxonomy): Bacteria > Bacteroidota > Ignavibacteria > UBA10030 > SZUA-254 > JACOSY01. Next base: position 6,274 of record JACOSY010000048.1, on the reverse strand, counting down.
AAGACAAGCCCGCGCATGTAGTTCTCCTCCGGCGTTGCATGGTTTGTCACGTCGACGAATTTGAAGCTCAGCTTCTGCCCGTCTTTCGACAAACCCGTTGTGCGCATACGCGGCTGATTCCCCATCGAGCAGTAGTGCGTCATCATGACCTTGCTGCCATCGAGATGGTACATAGTGATCATCGCCTCTTTGGTATCAGCCATGTCGAGCGTTTCCATGAGCGACGTGCCGGCGGAAACCATCTTGTAGGAAATTGTCACGGGCTTCCCTTCGCCATCTTTACCCTGCCATATTCCCACAAGCGACTTGAGCTTGTCGAATGCAGGTGTGCTCTTGGTGTTGTCGGGCGGGTTGCCCGCTACGAGTGTTGCCACGGCGATCACAACGGCCGCCGCAAGTATTGTGATTCTCATAATACATTCTCCTATGAAGTGTGAAGTAATAGTGAGTTTGCGTGAACGTTCTACGTCTTCTGAAGTGTCCGCGCCAGTCGAGTCATACATCCCGTCCAACCTTCGGAGTGCTTGTCGCGAGTGGCATCGTCTGAGAAGTTCTCGTGCTTGAGCATCACTTCGGTCTCATTCCCTAAATCTCGAAACTCCACCGTCACAAGTGTTTCCATCGGCTCTCCCTCCCATGACCATGTGAAGACAAGTTTTTCCGGAGGTCGAATTTCACGATAGACTCCCGTCGCTACGTGAAGTGTTTCCCTGTCTTGCGGTCTCATGCCGATGCGATATGTTCCCCCGACTTTGAGGTCGACGGTAGCGATGGGAATGAGATAGTTGTCACTCGGTGAAAACCATTGTTTGAGTTGCTCGGGTGTTGTCCACGCTTCGAACACTTTTGCTCGCGGCGCATTGAATGTTCTTTTGATGATAAGCGTTGTCTCGGTTGTTGGAGTTGCCATAGTTGTTCCTGTTATTTTTTCGTTTTGTTGAGAAACGTACCCAGTGAATCAAGGCGTGTATTCCAGAAATTCCGATAGTGATCGAGCCACTCTGCCGCATCTTTCAACGGCTGGCTGTGAAGGTGCATCCGGTGGAATCTACCGTCTCGTTCCCGGACAATGAGCCCCGCTTCTTCAAGGACGCGAAGATGCTTCGATATTGCCGGCAGCGACATCTCGAACGGCTCTGCCAACTCGGATACTTGAGCATGACCCTCGCTCAGGGCTTCAAGAATTGCGCGACGTGTCGGATCGGCTAAGGCCGAAAAGACGGCATCAAGAGTATCGTTGGAACGTTTATTCATGTGTATTAATTATTGTTGCTTCTTATAAACCAATCCGATCCCTATACCTGCCAATGTAAATTGTATAGCATGGAATGCGGTTTGAACCATGAGCCATGTTGACATTGACGTTACCTCGATCTTGGCGGCGTTGGCAAGTGTTGATACACTAAAGAGAAATAGACCCATCAGAAGACCAAACTTGACGCCTGCCAAAACGCCTTTACCATCGCGATCAAAGAATGGATAAAGATACGCCATGATGGTGCCTTGAATTACCATCGACACCATTCCAAGAGGTATGATCGGCTCAGCTCTATTGTAAATTCCGAGACTGTGATAAACCTCCTTAAAGAAAACAAAATGCCACGTCATTCCTAAAATCATGGATATCACACTATAGGTCAAGGCAGCATAGATAAATTTCTTGGTCATAAATTCTCCCTAAAATGATTGGGAATTTTCTCAATATTTGTTTTATGTGCGTCTGATTTTTTTCTTCTTGGATGCTTTTGCTTTCTTGTTAAACTCTAAAGAAAGTCCGACCCAATACTCAAGGTTGCTCTTAGTGTTCGTTCCTTCCGGGCTTATGAAAACGAAACCTTTTATCGGTCGGCCTGTGAAGTCCATTTCCCTGCATCCCTTTTTTTGAAGTGCCGTTTCATAAACATCAGGGTCAATACGAGCCATTAATTCATCTTGAAGAATACCCACGCACATTTTGTCGTTGACCATAAAGGTCAAGCCGCCCATCATTTTCTTTTCCACAACATTGGGTTGGCTTGACAGAGCTTCTCTTACTCTGCCGGCTAATTTTTCGTTGTAGGCCATAGTGGAAAATGTAGGTGGTGACTTACTATTTTCCTTTTACATTCTCTATTGCTGACTTTGCATATCTTTTCCATTTTGCAGAGTGTTTAAAAGGAATTTGAACCCATCCTTTCATCGGTCTGTGAGAGTCATACAGATGTACACCGATTTGTGCACTGTCCAAGTTCAATGCCTCTTGCTTCGCTCGTCCCGCAAGTTTGAACATCACACTGTCTTTCCAGAATATTGCAGCCGCTTTTCCATTCGGTGCTTTCATACATAATGCCCCGAACATTTTTCCCTCTCTTGCGTCAGAAAGTTCCGCAGCAATTCTATGAAATAGCTCTTCTGCTTTTCTCATCGTCTTTCACCTTGTCGCTAACAATCAAGTTATCGTCGGAGCCATTATAGAATACTCTCGCGTGCCGATGCCTAACTCGAAGCTTGACGTATGGACAGGCAGCGAGTTACTACTACATCCACGGCTCATCGCCGGAGGGACCGTAGATGGAAGGAACTTTCGCTCCAACCAATCTCAGATACACCGAGAACTGCCCGCGATGATGGACGCTGTCCATCAGCATCAGCCACAGCATGTCGGCGCGGCGAACTTCGCCCATTTGCTTTGGACCAACCGGGACGGTAATCTTGGAATTCCAATCAGCTTCGGACATACCTTGTACTTTCGGAACCACCGACTTGAACGTGCCTTCGAACGCAGTCAGCAAATCGGCGTACGTCGGGAATGCCGGCATCTGGCCTCCGAATTCAACCTTGCCTTTCACCACGCCATCCACAACGCCAAGCTCGGCGATAAACATCGTCGCGAGATCCTTCGCGGATTTCGTTTTTTCCGCCGCCGGCTTGAAGTTCGCCTTATCGGCAGGCATCTGCTTGAGGATCTTTAGTGTTGTAGCAAACTCGCGCTGCCACGTGTTGAGGAACATTTCTTTCTCTGTCATAACTCATCCTTTCATGGTTTGTGATTGATGATGTGACTATAAACCCGAACTCACCCTGTAGTCTCCCGCATAACATCATTGCTGGACAGGCCTCTCTAATCTTAGAGAGGGACGCTGATAACGGTAGAGCGCACCTTCCCTTCTCTAAGTTTAGAGAAGTCGAAGATCCCGCAGCTTTTTTTGCGGGAGCGGAACGAGGGGATGAGTCCGACAAAGTGTTCTGAAATAACATTTAACCAAACGGTTAAATATACAATACCCAGATATGAATGTCAAGTGAAATCTTTTTTGATGTCCTGAATTGTCATTGCAAGGATCCCGCTTCAGCGGGAGACGAAACGATCTGCACTTTTCAAGTCACCGTTTACCGGAGTTCGAAGGTTGATTCTCAACCGGGATGTTTTTATCTTTTCGCTCTACTCATCGGCATTAAGATGATTCCGTACACCGTCAGCCCCTACGCACATATCATCGAAACCCGTCTCGTTCCGGATAGAATCTCTCATAGAGTTTTCCATCAACTCACCGGTGAAGTTTTCGACCTCTCTAAAAGGCTTCGATCTTTGTTCCTTTCGCTCAACGAGGTGAAGAGGCTTTCGCTGACCGAAGAAGACCTGCAAAACCCAAAAGTAGAAAACGCCCAGATCAGACGTCTCGTCGAAGGAGAGTTTCTGATCCCGGATGGCTGCGATCCTCTTGCTTCCTTCATGGATCGCTATGTTGTCCGCCCGATGCAGAACCCCGCGCTTGCGTTCCGCTCTGCACAAGGAGACATGTTGCTGGTGCGAACTTCCATGGCACATTATCTCTTCTCACCAGGGAAAAGTGAATTGCCCACGGTCATCGAAGAGAGAATGTCTCGAGTGAGTGCTCAAGTATTTCTCCTCGCCGACGGGTCTAAAACTCTCCGCGAAATATTCGAGACATTGCACGTCTCCAGGGGCGCCAAAATCTCAGAAGAGCCCGGCATCAGAGACGCCATAGAATTCCTGACAAGTCCGGAGCGACAGTTGATCAAGTTTACTTCGCGGCGCGAGGATCTCAGCGATCCTTACACACCGGTCAACGCGGTGCCTCGAAGCCTTTATCGCTCTTCGGTATGGAAGCCGCAGCTCTCCACCGACTCTTCAGAGCGAATCGTTGATTTTCATCTCCATGGCATTGAAGATGCGTCGTGGGAATTTGATTGGATTGAGACCACAATCAATCATGCGTTTCGCTTTCCGACCGAGGTACTGGGAGGGCTTGACTATGGTTCCCGGTTTTGCCTCTCCACGCTGAAGCCTGATGTACTCCCATCGCTGGGCAACTCGGATCGGCTTAACGTACTCGAGGTCGGCGGCGGTACCGGAACCTTTGCCCGGTCATTCATCGAGCAGGCGTTAGACTTCAAGAGGACTGCACTCGAGGGGATCGACGTGAACTATCACATGTTGGAGCTTTCGCCAGCCTTAGTCGAGAATCAAAAAAAACTGTTGTCCAAATACCTCCCTGCTGTCACGCACTTCCAACAGGATGCCACGAAGTTTGATCTACCGGGGCACAAGTTTGGCCTGATTGTCGCGAACGAAGTCGTGGCGGATTTCCCGGTGGCACCTGTCCGCCGGGCATCGGCAAACGAGCCGGGCGACAAGAAAAATGACCCGCCCGCAAGGAAGAGCCGGGTATGGAACGGGGATGGAGCGTACTATGTCGAGAAGTATGATCTCCCGGTCGATGATGCCCCGGATTCTTTTCTGGTCAACGCCGGCGTGTTCCGGTTTATCGAGCGCTCGTGGGAACATCTTTCGCCGGGAGGTACGCTGATACTGTCGGAATATGGAGGCGAGCATAGACATCCAGCTCAATTGTACAATTTGAACCACGACGAGTTTTCCATTCACTTCGGACACGCGATAGCCTGCGCACGAAGAGTCGGCTTCACCTGCAGGTTACTGGCGCTGAAAGAGTTCCTGGGAATGGACGATGAAGTTCTCATGCTCAACGGGGATGGAGAACATTTGCTCTGTCTGAACCATATCTTTGAGAAATTCTGGATGTCCCTTCCGTACGCCGCAATATCCAAAAAGGATTTCGAAGATCGATTTCAGGAAGTAGCAGAGAAGATAGGGTTAGTCGGGTTTTCGTTTTCTCCCTTGCGGATGGGCACTCACTTCGGTCCTGATGAGAACGGGTTCATGGTGTTGATCATGAACAAGCCGAAGTAATCATGCAAGTAGCCGTAGAGGAGGGTGATAGTGAGGAGGCAGGGAGCGTCGCGCTCGATGTTGTGGGACATCATTCACGGACGGATCTACGATCCCGTAGGGATGGGGTTGAGGTGGTGGTGCACAGGAAGCGAGGATAGTAGCCGATCATCAGATCGGCATTCAAAATAAGCTCAGTACTACAATAAGAAGCATTCAGTACGGATTCCGTCTATGTATAGATGGGGTAACTTGGGAATATAGAATAACCTTGTTCCCTTAACAACGGCAAAATTGGAATTAGTTATTACCTGTTACCATGGTAGCTTCTCCAAATTCGGGCTCGAAGTATGAAATCTCAACATCCTCTCGTAGGTCTCGCTGTAACTTGAAAAATTTTTGACGAAACAATAATATCGGTTCCGATTTTTCATCATCCGGTTCTGCGTCATACTGTTTTTGAGCATGGTATTGCGACACCATCATCAGGGTATAGTTTGCAACGGTTTCAAGAAACACAGGATCATTATCGCTTTTCTCTCTTCTCTTCGAAATTAGCGGATGATTTGCATTTATCCATATAATGCCTTTTGAAACCATTTCTCGGTCGCTCACAGGATCATCATATTCGCTAAACACTAGTCTGTCAGGATAATTAGAATCATCAGAAAGAATTACTTGAAGTCCCTTCTTAGATTTTTTGGATTCACCTGAAATTGATTTTCGAGCACCAACTTTAATAGCAAACTCATCAGCATTAGGATCCGGAACAAATGTTGGCATGCCTGTATGACCTTTGCCATTTTCTCCAAACCCACCATCTTGGGTTATCCACTTGCCTTTAACAAGAAGCTCTGATGGATCTGCTGCAGTTGGTCGACGCCACACATCGATTTCATCTTCTGTTTCATCATCAGAAAATTTTTCATTTGTACTTATAACTGTGGAGTTCACCCCAAAAATGAGACATCAAGTTAAGCCAGAATCATATGTTGATATTCAAATGCCACAGGTGATTTGTAACCGAGTGACGAGTGGCGTCGCACCCGGTTGTAAAATACTTCCAGATATTCAAAAAGCTTT
>JACOSY010000047.1 GCA_016178595.1 Ignavibacteria bacterium | reverse complement strand
GGATTTCTTCCCCATTCCGATGGCAACGATCTCACCGACGACAGGTTTTTCCTTCGCCGTATCCGGTAAAATAATTCCGCCCTTCGTCTTCTCATCGGCGGGGGAAGGCTTAATGACAACGCGATCACCTAATGGGTGAATAGTCATAGATACATCTCCTTTAAATGGTTCACGATAAATACATTCTGGGTTTTCAGACTGGGAAGAATGACAGCAAAGCGGATGCTGAGCGCCTCAACACTTCCAGTGTACCGAGACAATATAGTGGAAACTTCTCAGAAAACCAAATACCTGCGGGACTTACCCAGCGCCGGCGACGACCAGAACAAACTCTCCACGAATCGTGTGAGTCGTGAAGTGGAGAATCACTGACGAGATTGACCCTCGTACTGTCTCTTCGAATTTTTTGGTGAGCTCGCGCGAGACGGAGATTTGTCGATCGCCGAGAGTCTCGAGAAGGTCATGGAGCGTTCGGGGAAGACGATGAGGAGATTCGTAGAGGATAATCGTTCGCTCTTCGGAACGAAGTTTTTCGAGGACGGTTTTGCGTCCCTTCTTGACCGGAAGGAAACCTTCAAAGATGAAGCGATCCATTGGAAGTCCGCTCGAGATAAGTGCCGGGAGAAATGCGGACGGTCCAGGTATTGCAACGACAGGAAGTTTCTCGTCAAGTGCGGCACGTATGACTCGATAGGATGGATCGGAAATGCCGGGCGTTCCGGCATCGGATACCAGAGCGATTGTACAACCATCCTTCAGCTTATCGATGAGTTCCGGAGTGCGGCGTGCTTCATTGTAGCTGAAATAACTGACAAGCGGCTTCTGAATGTGGAAATGATTGAGGAGAATCTTTGTAGTACGCGTATCTTCAGCGGCGATGAGATCGACAGAGGAAAGAATTTTGATTGCTCGAAGTGTGATGTCGTCGAGATTGCCGATCGGCGTACTGACAATGCAGAGGGTGCCGCGCCGGATCTCTTCGCCGGAAGCGCGCGGCGTACCTAACCGAGCACCCGTTGAGAACTGTGCATCGTACTTCATACTCCCCAATCGCGCGGATAACGGAAGTCAACATTCACTGTTCTATGCGAAATCTTTGCCACGATCGGTGGACGACGCTTGAACTGGTTCCGCTGAATCATCCGCTGTACTTTATCGATAAAATGCTTCTCAAACCCTCGTTCGATCAGTTCTCCCTCAGTCCGCCGCTCATCCACCATATAATAGAGTAATTGATCGACGAGTCGATAAGCAAAACCGAGTTCATCCTCGTCAGTCTGACCAACCCACAAATCTGCCGTGGGTTTTTTCTCGATAATTTTCTTCGGAACACCGACGGCCTCGGCAAGCTGCCATACTTGTGTCTTGTAGAGATCGCCAATCGGATTGATGGCACAGGCCACGTCTCCAAACTGCGTTCCGTAGCCGAGCATCGTCTCTGTTTTGTTGCTCGTTCCGATGACGAGTGCATTCTCGCGCGCCGAGAGATCATACAGCACAATCATCCTCTGGCGTGCCATGATGTTTCCCTTCCGCACATTGTTCATCTCGCCATTCGATCGCTCGATATAGGCATCGACAACCGGCGAGATATCTACCGTCTCAGTTTGAATTCCTAACTGATCGGCAACAAGTCTTCCATCGGTTAGACTCTCACTGCTGCTCGTCTTGTATGGCATGAAGACACCCAGAAGATTCGCTGCACCGAGAGCCTCAGACGTTAGGCAGGCAACCAAGCTCGAGTCGACACCGCCCGAGAGACCAATCACCGCTTTTGAGAAACCGGCCTTTGTAATTTCGTCGTGGATAAAACGGACGAGCACCTGCCGAACGACGTCGGAATTTAGCTTTACGGGATTCTGCCCTTTCCCAGAGGTTTCCATATACTGGAAAGATACTGAAAACACCGGCGCAATTCAACATGCGATGAATGATACCGAAGCAGGCGAGAGCTGAAAAAAAACTTGCTTTCCCATCTTGACATTCGCATCCGGGCCGCGTATATTGTTAGTGCTTCGGGGGTAGCACTTATACTGATCCTTCTTTCCAACAACTATCAGCTCTGTGCCGCAGTGCGGTCGTGTTCTCACGCGAATGCGTTGTTCTTTTTTAGGGTGCGCCTCCGAAAAAGGTGATGTGGATTAGGTCAGGAGGCTGCAGGGAGGGGCGAAGCAGAGGCGCCCCTCCCACCCTTTTGAATCTGCTCGTTCCAATTTCGACCACTAAAGTCGAATCTATTACAACACCCTTCCAACATATTCGCAAGCTTCTCTTTTTTGGTGTTGTCCTTATTTATTTTAAATTTTAAGCGCAGAGACATGGAGTGTGCAAATCCTGAAGGGATACCTTCGGCAGGAACGTAGAGAACATAATGTCTTTGCGATTCTCAGCGACCTCTGCGACTCTGCGTTAGAGAACCAAGATCAAATTAGGACAATACCTCTTTTCTTCTTTCCTTGATTTTCGGATAGAACTTTGGTAGTTTACTAATAACTATCAAGATGAATTTATTTCCCGGAAATTCAATGAAAACGTTATTGATTGGCATCCTCGCCGCCGCCGCCGTTTCCTTCGCCCAAGAAGCTCCACTCGGAAAACTTCTATCCAAAAAGTATGCATCCCTCTCAGAAAACGATCAGGCTATCGTTCTCGTGCAGTTTACTGATAAGGGCAATACCGGACGTTACAAGTCGCTCGGTGCTCGATCGTTCATTTCGGAAAAATCACTCAAGCGCCGGTCTACGGTGCGAAGTCACTCCGGTCTTATCGATGAGGGAGACTACCCGCTCGAGCAATCGTACGTCCGTGCAGTGGCTGCACACGCAACGTCGGTGCGCCACGAGCTAAAGTGGTTCAACGCGCTCAGCATCGTCGCGACGAAATTGCAAATCGATGCAATCCGCCGGCTGCTATTCGTAAAAGAAGTTGAGCTTATAGGACGATGGAAGAAGAAAGTCGACGAAGAGATCATGGTTTCCGACAATAAGCCGCAAAAACTTCCCGCTCCATCGGGAACCACGTCGCTCGACTACGGCCTATCCTTCACACAAGTCGATCAAATCAAAGTGCCTGCCGTACACGACCTTGGAATCCACGGACAAGGCGTCGTTGTCGGCGTATTCGATAACGGTTTTCGCCTTCTCTCCCATGAAGCATTCGCGTCAATGAACATCATCGCACAGCATGATTTCGTCGATCACAAAGAGAGCGTTATTCCGAACAATACGAATACCGGATTCGGGGCGCACGGCGTCAATACGCTTTCCACCATTGGCGGATACAAGCCGGGGGAACTGATCGGTCCGGCATTCAAAGCGGATTTTATTCTTGCGAGAACAGAGAATGACTCGAGCGAAACACCCATCGAAGAAGACAACTGGGCAGCGGCAATCCAGTGGGCAGACAGCATCGGCGTGGATGTCACCAGCACATCTTTGGGATACCTCACATACGATGCGCCGTACACAAGCTGGACATGGTTGGAAATGGATGGCAACACAACATTAATCACCAAAGCCGCAGATCGGGCCGTTGGTCTTGGCATAGTCGTTGTAAATTCTGCGGGAAATGATGCCCTGTCAAGAGCAGGACAGCCGAACACATTAATAGCTCCTGCAGATGGTGACAGTGTCATTACAGCAGGAGCTGTAACATCTGCGGGCGTACGATCATCGTTCAGCTCATACGGACCGACATCCGACGGCCGAACAAAGCCAGACATTATGGCAATGGGATCAAGCGTACGGGTTGCAAGTTCGACAAATACTACAGGATATGGATATGCAAGCGGCACATCATTCTCGTGTCCACTTTCTGCGGGCGTTGCCGCGCTCATCCGTTGCGCAAATCCGACACTCACACCGATCCAGGTCAGAGAAGCAATGCGGCAAACCGCAAGCCAGGCAAGCTCGCCGGACAATCTTATGGGCTGGGGGATTCTTAATGCGGATAGCGCCATTCACTATTTCGGCGTCATTCCGCGCGGGAAGGTCAATGGAGTTGTCTTCAGCGACAGCAACCACAACGGCGCGATCGATCCGGGTGAAGCTGGAGTTCCAAACGTCAAAGTTCGTTTGACCGGCACCGAGATCGAATCGACATTCACCGATGCGGCGGGGAATTATTCCTTCGATAGTCTCGCAATCGGTTCATTCACCGTATTGCAGGTCGCTCCTCCCGGACTCGTCCAAACAACACCACTCGCGCCAAACTCTTACACGATCTCACTTCTTTTTGGCGTTGATACGACGGGCGTCAATTTTGGACTTACAGATGCCGCACCGTACACCTACACCGTCAACCAATTCTGGAATCTCCTCTCGCTTCCACAGGATCCGGCGGACCACAATGCAAGCGTTCTGTACCCGACGGCCACATCGGGTGCATTCATCTACACTGGTACGTATGTTCCGGTTACAACAATCCCTAATGGCCTTGGCTTCTGGATGAAATTCAACAGCATCCAGCAGGTCACGATCTACGGAACGATGCGAACGCGCTCGACGCTAAATCTTACAGCCGGCTGGAACATGATTGGATCACTCTCCGTCCCCATTCCTGCATTGGCTGTCCGGGATACTGGATCTATTCTGTCATCATATTTTTTCGCATACGCCGGCTCCTATACTCACGATGATACGCTACGACCGCATAGAGGATATTTTGTGAAAGCAAACGCGGACGGGCAGATAACACTCGACACATCACAGGCGATTCTTGATAAGGTTAGACCCACACAAGTCGCTACATCACTGTCAGAGCTGAATTCTTTGACATTCCTGGATGCGGCAGGTAAAACGCAAACGCTCTCGTTCGGCAAGAAACCGGATGTATCATATGATGCTGCTAAGTACGAACTTCCTCCGATTCCGCCGGAAGGAGGATTCGACGTCCGCTTCGCTTCCCAGCGCATGGTTGAAGTTGTGGATGAACAATCGAACAATATTCCCATCCTCGTCTCGTCGGCTTCGTATCCTCTCACTCTACGATGGGACGTGAAGCAGTCCAGCCTGCACACCGTGCTCGTTGCTGATGACAACCGGATTCTACTGCAGGGCAACAGCACGACTCGCATCTCGCATCCCGTATCCAGCATCTCTCTCCGGCTTTCTTCCACAGAAATTCCCTCATCATTCGCAGTAGAACAAAATTATCCGAATCCGTTCAATCCGTTAACAGTTATCCGTTATCAGTTACCAGTGCAAAGCCATGTAACGCTAAAGATGTTCAACGTACTTGGTCAAGAAGTCGCAACGATAGTGGAAGGGATGCAGGAGGCGGGATTCAAGTCCGTGGAGTTCGATGCGAGCAGGCTTCCAAGCGGCATCTACTTCTACAAACTCTCCGCCGGCCCATTCAGCGATACGAAGAAGCTGGTTATCTTGAAGTGACGCACTTCGATATGTGCGTAACGTCCTAAAATAGGTTGACGGTTTTAAGAAGTCCCGGGAGCGTTGTGTTACCGGGATTTTTTGTGTGCGATGTTGGGTGTCAATCTTCATGAAGTTTGAACGCAAGACTGTAGTCCCCCTGAGTCCGTTGTAACCTCGCAACTTTCCCCTTTCCTTCCATAGGTTATCTCCATTTGTGTCTACCTATTTCAGGACGCTGCATGTGCAGGAAATGAAAAGCCCCAGCCAGATTACTGGTCGGGGCTTTTTTGTATTCAAGAACTTTTGCTGCGTTACTTCAGCAGCAGCATTCGCTTCACGGCCTGATGGACGTCGTTTCCTTCCATGCTCTGGGCTGTGATGCGATAGAAGTACACGCCAGAGGTAAGATGGGTTGCATCGAAATCCACCACCTGATCACCTTCATCCATCTGCTCGCGATCCAACACGCGGACGACTTCC
>JACOSY010000051.1 GCA_016178595.1 Ignavibacteria bacterium | reverse complement strand
ACAAACTTCGACGCTGTCTCCAATGCTGATGTGAAACGTTTAGAACGACGCATGAACAACAGACCAAGAAAAATATTACATTATCAAACACCACGCGAAGTCTTTAACCGACGTGTTGCACTTGCTCATTGAATCCAGCTTCTTATTTTTTACTTTTTAATTTTGACTTTTTACTTAAGCGCGTATGCAAGATGAAGAGATCTTAGGAAAGGCCTACGACGCGCGCCTCATGAAGAGGCTCCTTCGCTACTTGCGCCCGTACAAGTGGTATGTCGTGCTCGGGATTCTCATGAGCGTCGCCGTCTCGGCGTTGGAAGCGATACGTCCGTGGTTCACCAAGCATGCCGTCGATGTGAACATTGCGGAGAAGGATTCGCATGGCCTGCTGATGACGGCACTCGCGTTTTTCGTCGTCCTCATCGTCCGTGCGTTCATCCAGTACGCCAACGCGTACCTCACGCAGTGGATCGGCCAGAAGACGATCTTCGATCTGCGGATGGAGCTCTTCACACGTCTCCAAAAACTGGGAATGAAATTCTTCGACCGGAACCCGATCGGCCGGCTCATCACGCGTGTCACCAACGACATCGAAGTGCTGAACGAAATGTTCTCCTCGGGTATCGTGATGGTCTTTTCCGACGTCTTCACGATCATCGGCATTCTTTATTTCATGTTCTCGATGAGCTGGGAGCTTGCGCTCGTCTCTCTCAGTGTGCTGCCGCTTCTCTTCTACGGAACATTCTTGTTCCGGAAAAAAGCTCGTGAAGCGTATCGCGAAGTCCGCATCCAGCTTGCACGCATCAACACCTTCATGCAGGAACACATCACCGGCATGATGGTGGATCAAATCTACAACCGCGAGAAAAAATCCTTCCGGAAGTTTTCCTCCATCAACGCCTTTCACCGGGACGCGAACATCAAGTCGATTTTCTATTACGCTCTTTTCTACCCCGGCGTCGAGCTGATCGGAGCCTTGGCAATCGGTCTCATCATCTGGTACGCGGGCTTCGGTGCGCTGAAAGGATCGATCACGATCGGAACGGTGATGGCATTCCTTCAGTTCAACGAAATGTTCTGGCGTCCCATCCGCGACTTATCGGAAAAATACAACATCATGCAAACGGCGATGGCATCGTCCGAGCGCATCTTCAAGCTGCTTGACGATCAAACATTTGTGGCGGATCCTGTAACGCCGGTTCCCCTCGCGAATGTGCATGGAAAGATCGAGTTCAAGAACGTGTGGTTTGCCTACGTCGGTGAAGAATGGGTATTGAAGGATGCATCGTTTACCATCGAGCCGGGCGACACCGTTGCATTTGTCGGCCACACCGGCGCCGGCAAGACGACGATCATCAATCTCCTGAGTCGCTTTTACGAATTCCAGCGCGGCCAAATCCTGGTCGACGGTGTCGATATCCGCTCGATCAAGCAGCAGGAATTGCGCCAACACATGGCAATCGTTTTGCAGGATGTCTTTCTTTTCTCCGGCGACATTAAGACGAATATCAATCTGGGAAATGACGATATCGCGCTCGACCGTATCAAAGCCGCTGCCCGCATCGTCGGCGCTCATCGTTTCATCGAACAGTTGCCGGGAACGTACGATGAAGAAGTGAAAGAGCGCGGCGCCACGCTTTCCGTCGGACAGAAGCAGCTCATCTCGTTTGCCCGCGCACTGGCCTTCAACCCGAAGATCCTGGTCCTGGACGAAGCGACATCCAGCGTCGATACCGAGACGGAACTCCTGATCCAGCAAGCGATTCGCAAGCTCCTTCAAGGCAGGACATCCATCGTCATTGCACATCGACTTTCAACCATTCAACGTGCAAACAAAATCATCGTTATGCACAAAGGTGCGATCCGTGAGATGGGCACACATCAAGAGCTGCTCGCACTCGGCGGCATCTATTACAAGCTCTACCGTCTGCAATACAAAGAGCAGGAAGTTCCCGTTCTATCCGATGGCAGGAATTAATTCTCGTTAATGCAATCAGTCGCTCCGGAATCGTCGGAACTTTTCTTTCCAACAGGCAGTTGAACGAACATACGCAACATCACTCAGGAGGTTTTATGAAACGGTTTTGTATTTTTTCCGTACTTGTGCTCATCGGCACTCATGGATTTGCACAAATGAAGCAGCGTGCAGCAAACGAGCGCACACGCGTCGATCTGACGATCTACAATCAAAACCTCTCGCTCATTCGAGAGGAACGAACGCTCAATATCTCCAGTGGACTCAGCCACGTCGTTATCCCTGATATTCCAGCAACAATCGATGGGACGTCGCTCCACTTTTCGAGCCTCACCGATCCCCTCTCGGTTCGCGTCCTCGAACAGAACTATCAGTATGATCTTGTCAGTCAATCGAAATTGCTGGAAAAATATATCGGGAAGGACGTGCAGTTTGTCCGCCTCAACGAAGAGACAAAAAAGGAATACATTGTAACAGGCAAATTGCTCACTGCGGGCTTCGGTGCACAACCAATGCCGCGGTCAAACTATACGTTTGTCGATGGAATGGTGGCGGAGATCAACGGCAAGATCGAGATCAATCCCGCCGGACGATTGATCCTGCCCGATTTGCCGGAAGGATTGATCTTGAAGCCGCAGCTTGAATGGCTGGTAGAAAACACGCGACCCGGTGAACACAAGACTGAAATCAGTTATCTCGCGGGACAGCTTTCCTGGAACGCAAACTACGTCGCGCTTCTCGACAAGAGCGACACCAAGCTCGACATGACCGGATGGGTAACGCTGACCAATAATTCCGGTACGACATTCAAGGATGCGGGCCTCAAGCTCGTTGCCGGCGATGTGAATATGGTGCGGGAAGAATTCGACCGCGTCCGGCCGATGATGGATGGCTTGGCTGCAGCGAAAACGATGGAACCACAGTTCAAGCAAACCGATCTTTTCGAATTCAAGCTCTATACGCTCCAACGTAGAACCGATCTCAACAACAACGAGACGAAACAGATCGAGCTTGTCACGGGCACCGACGTGCCATCGAAGAAATCCTTCATCTACGATGGGCTTGCCGATCAGTGGCGTTACTGGTTTCAAAACGTCAGCTATAGAAACCAGGAATCATTCGGCCAGCAATCGAACACCAAGGTCGGCGTCTATGTAACGTTCAAGAACGATCAGAAGTCCGGTCTCGGCATCCCGCTTCCCAAGGGAAAAGTGCGCGTCTACAAGCGCGACGACGATGGACGGGAACAATTCATCGGCGAGGACGAGATCGACCATACGCCGAAGGATGAGGAATTGCGATTGTACCTGGGGAACGCTTTCGATATCGTCGGGGAACGGGCGCAAGTGGATTTCAAAGCTTTCCCCTCCGGAAGGAGCGTGGAAGAAACGATCCACATCAAGGTACGCAACCACAAAACCGAGCCGGTGGAAGTTCAGGTGTATGAACATCCGTGGCGCTGGAGCGAGTGGCAAATTACCAAGAGCAGCACCGACTATGAAAAAGTCGATCAATCGATGATCAAGTTCCCCGTGAAGATTGGGAAGGATGAAGAGAAAGTGGTGACCTATACGATACGGTATTCATGGTAACGGGTGGTTCGAGGTTCGAGGTTTGAGGTTTGAGGTTAGGGGATTGAGAGAACAAACAGTTTCACGACGTGGCAAATCTTGAAGCTGCAATCAAATTACCACCCAAGCCTCAAACCTGGAACCTCGGATCTCATCTCTTCCCCTGCAAAAACTCCTCGCACAGCGTCACATCCTCCTCGCTTCCCATGAAGACCGGCGTATGCTGGTGCAATGATGTTGGCTGAACCTGCAGAATACTCTTCGTGCCGTCGCTCGAACGTCCGCCTGCTTGCTCTATTATAAGAGCCATCGGGTTGCACTCGTACATCAGGCGTAGTTTTCCTTCGGGATTTTTCTTATCGCCGGGATAGGCAAAGATACCGCCGTAGAGAAGTGTACGGTGCGCATCGCCCACCATCGTCCCGATGTAGCGAAGCGAGTAGGGACGTCCGGATGTTTTATCCGGAGTTTTGAGGTGTTGAACATAACGCTGCATCCCATCGCTCCAGTTGCAAAAATTTCCTTCGTTCATGCTGTAGATTTTTCCCTTTTTCGGAATCCTGATGTTTTCGTGCGAGAGGAGAAACTCGCCCACGCTCGGATCAAGCGTGAAGCCGTGAACGCCGCGACCCGCAGTGTAGACAAAAATTGTGCTGGAACCATAGATGATGTACCCTGCGGCAGCTTGCTTGTATCCCGGCTGGAGGCAATCTTCAAGCGCACCCTTTCGGCCTTTCGTGACTCGCTTGAAAATACTGAAGATCGATCCTATCGTGATATTCGCATCGATGTTGGAGGAACCATCGAGCGGATCATATAGGAGTACATACTTGCCATCGGGGTACTCGTCGGGGATGTGGAGAATGTCTTCGTTCTCTTCGGATGCCATGCAGCAGAGATGACCGCCATGGTCCATCGCCTTGTAGATCGTTTCATCGGCGAACTCGTCGAGTTTCTTCACCATGTCGCCGCTGACGTTCATGCGATCGGTGGAACCTATGATATTGACAAGTCCCGCTTTACTCACTTCGCGCCAGACGAGCTTGGCGGCGAGCGAGAGATCATGAAGGAGCCCTGAAAATTCCCCCGTTGCGTCTGCATAGAGACGTTCCTGCTCGTTAATGAATCGCTCAAGCGTCATAAACTTCTTGGTCGTTGCAGTCTGCATAGTCATTCAGAACAAAGGTGGAAATACCGGGACTGGTGAAATGCTTACGCCAGAAAATGTACCAAAATCATTCTGGAGTTGCAAGAACGTTTCTTGTTTTTCTTGCCGTTTCTGGGTATATTTCTTGTAGAAGTGTGCTTGTTCAGCTGATAGAGAGCAATTCCGTTCACCGTATTCATCCGACAACACACACAGATATTGTATGAAGCTGGTCGTTTGCATCAATCACGTCCCCGACACCGAGACGAAAGTCAAAATTGGCACCGATGGCAAGACCATCGATCCCAGCGGCGTCAATTATATGCTCAGTCCCTATGATGAGTTCGCCATCGAAGCGGCACTCAAGCTGAAAGAACAATTCGGCGGCGAAACGTACGCGATGTCCCTTGGTTCCGATGTGCATAAAGAGACGCTTCGCAAGACGCTTGCGATGGGCATCGATAAGGCAATTCTTCTGAAAGATACCGCGATGCGGGATTCTTTCTCAATCGCACGGGCACTTGCAGACGAGCTGAAGAGGATGTCGCCCGATTGTGTTCTCTTCGGCAAACAATCGATCGATTATTCCGGCGAGCAGATTCCGGGACTTGTTGCCGAGTTCATGGGACTTCCCTCCGTATCGGTGGTCGTGAAGATCGATGCAAAAGATGGCAAGATTACATGCGAGCGCGAAATTGAAGGTGGTCATGAAATTGTCGAAACTTCGTTCCCCGTTGTGATCGCTGCACAGAAAGGATTGAACGAGCCGCGCTATCCGTCCCTGAAAGGTATCATGGCCGCAAAGACAAAACCGATTGAAGATCGGCAGCCGACGGCAGTTCCGATAGTTGTCGAAACTATTTCCATACAGAAGCCGGCAGCAAAACAGCCCGGAAAGATTGTCGGCACGGACACAAGCGCCATCCCGGAACTCGTCCGGTTGTTGCATGAAGAAGCAAAAGTGATTTGATTTGTACTCAATCCTAACGTATGAGTTTCTTTTTGACTTGCTGGATTCAATGAGCAAGTGCAACACGTCGGTTAAAGACTTCGCGTGGTGTTTGATAATGTAATATTTTTCTTGGTCTGTTGTTCATGCGTCGTTCTAAACGTTTCACATCAGCATTGGAGACAGCGTCGAAGTTT
>JACOSY010000050.1 GCA_016178595.1 Ignavibacteria bacterium | reverse complement strand
CCACAATTGATGGTCAGTTCAACGTCTTTTTCTGTCATGAACAGATTGCACAAATCAATCTCAATACCGATATTCATTCAACCTAAATGTGTTACCCATGTCCCCGAACATCCGTTACCTATCTCTCCGGTCTGTACATTAAACAAGAGAGGGACGAACTTCCGAGCAACACGCTCCCTTCTCTTCTTAAGAGAAGGGCTGGGGATGAGTTCTGAAAAGCAGTACGACTGCACTAAGTACCTATTTCAATCCCACTCGCTCAAATATATAATCCACATGTTGGATACTTTTCTTCAGATCGAAGATGGTATCGAGATCCTCCGTTCTCAAGTATGCCCCGATGGTTCCATCCGATTCGAGAACGTCTCTGAAATTCTTTTTTTCCGCTTCGCGGGACCAGACATCCATCGCGTCGCGCTGAACGGCTGCGTATGCATCCTCTCGCTTCATTCCTCTTTTCGTCAGAGCAAGCAACACCGACTGCGAGAAGATAAGACCGCTCGTAAGGTCCAGATTCTTCTTCATGTTCTCCGGATACACGATCAACTTGTCGATGATATCGGTGAACGTGGTGATCATGTAATCCAGAAGGATACAGCTATCGGGAAGGATGATCCGCTCGACCGATGAATGCGTGATGTCGCGCTCGTGCCAGAGGGTAATGTTCTCCATCGCCGCATGTGCGTTGCCGCGCAGGACGCGGGCAAGTCCTGCAATACGCTCGCACGTAATGGGATTGCGTTTGTGCGGCATCGCCGACGAGCCTTTCTGTCCTTTAGAAAAATATTCCTCCGCCTCAAGGATTTCCGTTTTCTGGAGATGGCGGATTTCGGTGGCAAACTTTTCGAGCGAGCTTCCGATAAGCGAGAGCGTCGTGAGAAATTCCGCATGCAAGTCGCGCTGGAGGATTTGTGTGGAAATGGGAGCGGGCTTCAATCCCAACTTCTCACAAACGTAACGCTCGACAAACGGATCGAGATGCTCGTACGTTCCGACGGCGCCGGAGATTTGTCCGACAGAAATAGTTTCTTTGGCTTGCTCCAGCCGCCGGATGTTCCGCTGAGTTTCATCGTACCAGAGCGCGAGCTTGAGTCCGAACGTCGTCGGTTCGGCATGTATGCCGTGCGTGCGGCCAACCATTATTGTGTATTTGAATTCCTTAGCCCGGCGTGCCAGAACATCCGAAAGCTGTCGCAAATCCTTCAACAATAATTCAGCCGATTGCTTCATCTGCACGGCAAGTCCCGTATCGAGCACATCCGACGACGTCATGCCGAGATGGATGAAGCGCGAGTCCGGGCCGACGTATTCTCCAACATTCGTGAGGAAGGCGATGACGTCGTGCTTCACTTCGGCTTCGATCTCTTCGATGCGCTTGACGCTGAAGTTCGCCTTGTTGCGAATCGTCCTGGCAGACTCTTTTGGAATGACGCCAAGCTCGGCGTGCGCTTCACAAGCGAGCAGCTCGATCTCCAGCCAGGTTCTGAATTTATTTTCCTCCGCCCAGATTTTTCCCATCTCGGGGCGTGTGTAGCGGGGAATCACGACGGCCTTCTCTCCAGCTTCAAGCTCATCTCGATCTCTTTTTTCTCTCGCATCACCTTCATGCGGAGAACATCGCCGGGCTTCGAGTCGACAAGAATCCCGTTGAAGTCATCGTCGTTTGCAATCGCTTCTCCGTTCACAGAGACGATAATGTCGCCGGGCTTAAAGCCGGCACGATCGGCGGGACTGTTCCGTTTTATGTCGCTTACGATGACACCTTCCGCCCGTGTCAAACCGAAATAGCGCGCCACGCGCATGTCGACAGATTGGATGTCCATTCCCGTCCAGAGATTGCGATCGATCTTCCCGTTCTTGCGCAGCTCTTCGACAACACGCTTCACCCGGTTGACGGGAAGCGCAAACCCGTAGCCGATATAGGTCGACGTTTGGCCGCCCGTATAAATCAGCGTGTTCATACCGATGACTTCGCCCAAACTGTTGAGGAGCGGTCCGCCGCTGTTCCCGCCGTTGATCGCCGCATCGGTCTGGATCATATCGCGATAGTACCGCCCCTGCTGTTCGCTCAAATTCATTCCCGTTGCGCTCACGACGCCGACCGTCACCGTAGGTTTGTCGCTGATCTCGAAAAGTCCGAACGGATTTCCCATCGCAATCGCCCACTCGCCGATGAGGACTTCGGAAGAGTTGCCGAGCTGCAAAGAGGGAAAATTCTTTCCATCGATCTTCAGAAGAGCAACATCGGATGCGGGATCGGTGCCGACCAATTCCGCTTTATACTTTTCTTTGCTCGTCAAGGTAACGGTGATTTCTTTCGCGTTGCCGGCAACGTGGTCGTTCGTGAGGATGTAGCCATCGGGCGAGATGATGAAACCGGAACCGAGTCCTTTCACCTCCTGCCGGTAGACGCGATCGCCGAAGAACTGCCGGAAGAAGGGATCGGCAGACCACGGATCGCGATACTCTTGCACCTCGGTCACGTTAATGCCGACAACGGCCGGGCTTGCGATTGCGACGGCGCGGGTGATTGCCGTGTGCCGGGAACCGGAAATCTGATCGCCGGTGCTATCACGCTGCGCTGAAGTCTGGTACGAAGCAGTCGTTGTCGCCGGCGAATCCTCTGCCCTGGATATTTGATCGGTGCGTTGACGCTTATCGGCGACTGTATATCCTGCAAGAAATCCTACCATGAGGGGCAGGGCAAAGATCATTGCGATGATAAGAGATCGATTTCGCATCTGCAATTTCCTCCATCAGTACGTTACGACTTTTTTCGTTTCAGGACTTTCTTGACGGCTTTCACGACATCGTCCTTCGCTATGCCGTACTTTTTCATCAACTCGTCGCCTTTCCCTGATTCACCAAACGTATCGTTCACGGCGACGAACTCCTGCGGCGTCGGGTACTGTTCGGCCAGCACTTCGGCAACAGCTCCACCAAGCCCGGCATGACGCTGGTGATCTTCTGCCGTGACGATCGCCCCCGTTTCTTTCGCGGCTTTCAGGATGGCATCCTTATCGAGCGGCTTGATCGTGTGCATGTTGAGCAGACGAACGCTGATGCCTTCGGAAGCAAGAATCTCTTCTGCAAGAATCGCTTCCCATACCTGCAAACCGCAGGCAATGACAGTCACATCCGTTCCCTCGATGAGCGTGTCGGCTTTGCCAAACTCGAAACGTGCGCTTACATCGGTAAAGACAGGCGTGTTCTCGCGGAAGAATCGAATGTAGATCGGATGCTTCCACATCATCGATGCATGTATCATTTTCTTCGTTTGATGATAATCGCACGGCGTGGCAACAGTCATGTGCGGGAGAACGCGCATGATGGCGATGTCTTCAAGCGATTGATGCGTTGCACCATCGGGTCCCACAGTGATACCACAGTGCGATGCACAAATTTTTACAGGAAGGTCACTATACGCAAGCGATTGTCGGATTTGGTCGAATGGCCGGCCAACGGCAAACTCGCCGTATGTCGACGCGAAAGGAATTTTTCCTGCAACCGCAAGTCCCGCGGCAGTTCCGATCATATCTTGCTCGGCAACTCCAACACTGATGAAGCGATCGGGGAATGCTTTCATGAAGAGATCGGTGCGAACCGACCCGGTGACGTCGCCGCCGAGGACGACGACATTCGGATTCTCGCGTCCGAGCTCGACCAGCGCTTCGCCGAAGCCAAGCCGCGTTGCTTTCAAGTCTGTTGATTGTAATTTAGGCATGATCAAAATACATGTTTGATGAATGTGTATTCACAGCAGATGAATGGATTAAGGAATCGTACAAGCATTCTTTTATTTATTAACCTGCTGTGAATCTTATTTCGCTCCCACTTCCACCGGCTGCTTCTCCCATTCGAACTCGATGAAGTCGCCATATTTCGTCGGCGCCAGCTCGCTCAACGCCTGCTTTCCCTGTTCTTCATTTGGCGGAACACCGTGCCATTTGTAATCGTCTTCCATGAATGACACTCCTTTTCCCATGAAGGTATGGGCGATGATGACCTTGGGTTTGCCGGAGAGTTCCTGCGCTTGTTTGATTGTATGGAGGAATTGTTCAATGTCGTTCCCATTGCACTCGAGCACGTGCCAGTTGAACGACTTCCATTTCTCGGCAAGCGGCTCAAGCTCCATCACCTTGTCTGTACGATTGTCGATCTGACAATTGTTGCGATCGACGATGGCGATGAGGTTGTCGACTTTATGATGACCAGCGGTCATCATCGCTTCCCAAATCTGACCTTCATCCAATTCACCATCGCCGGTGAGGACATAGACGCGGTTCGGTTTCTTATCCAAGCGAAGTCCGATTGCACAACCGACTGCAATTGATAATCCTTGACCGAGTGCGCCGGAGGCGATCTCGACTCCAGGAACGCCGTGTGTGTATGCCGGCGCCGGATGACCTTGCAATCGTCCGTTGATCTTCCTGAGCGTTGAGAGTTCTTTCAATGGAATAAAACCGCGGCGGGCCAGCGTTGCATACCACACGGGACACAAATGTCCTGCCGAAAGGAAAAAGTAATCCCTCTCTGGCCACGTCGGATTCTTCGGATCGATCTTCAAAATGCTAAAATAGAGGCTCGCGAAGATGTCGGACAATCCGAGTGGCCCGCCGGAGTGACCGGACTTCGAGATCATGAGCATCTTCATGAGGTCGCGCCGGATTTGCCGCGCCATCTCCTGGAGCTCGGGGAGATCAAAATGTTCCATGCGTCGTGTTATGCTTTGTGAGAAGATTTCCAGAGTTCGGCAATCAGTTGCGCGTGCCGAATCAGTATCAGTGAAAAAAGAATAACCGTTACAACTGTCAAACTTGTGCTGCTCATCGATGGCGTGAGAACAAGCTGCAACACTTTTTCAGGCGTCAGCCAGACGATGAACGGAGTGACGACGGAAGCGATGACGTTCGAGATGTGGACGTTTCGCGAGTAGGAATAGTTGATGCACCATGCGGCGCACCAAACGACGACCACAATCCATGCGAGAACGAGCATTACTCCGGCAGCCGTTGCCAATCCTCTTCCTCCTTTGAAACGAATCCATGGCGAGTAGTTGTGTCCCACGATCGCACCAAGACCGGCCACACTCATTGTCCGGAAACCATCGCCAAAGAGGAGCGAACTCATCAACACTGTTGCGACACCTTTCGTCATATCAATTATCATCACGGTGATCCCGAGAAGCCTCGAGCGTGTTACATCGAACGTATTCATCGCTCCAACATTGCCACTTCCGGATTCACGGATATCAAGCCGCGTTGTTCGTTTTACCGTCAGGTAGGCTGTTGGAAAAGAGCCGATCAGGTAACCGAGCAAAAAGATGAGACTATGCTGAATTAACTCGGGCACTCGAGATTATTTGTTTGCCCCATCAAAGTACGAAAAAAACCTAAAATACACAAGGAATCAACATTCTTCGCCATGTTCTCCACGGTCGATACGTATGGCGGCAAGCTGTTTGACATTCGAACCCGATCTTGTTAGATTACAACATAGACAACGCGGTTATTCAAGAAGAGGAGGATCGACAATGTTCGTGCTTGCATTTTTCCATCCGGGAAATCCCAATCTCCTGGAACTCTACGGCTTACTCGCGGGCATCCTGCTGTTTCTCTTCGTCATTGATCGCGCAATCGATTTCTTCAAAACGAAGCCGTGGAAAAAAATCGATGCGGGAAGCGAACAGCCTTCCATAGCCGAAGACTCCGGAACCGATCCACAACAACACTCTTTACCGCGCAGCTCGATCGCCTGAAGCGGCAGTTTCCATTCTTGCTTCTCCCTCCAAAAACAGCTATATTTTCTTCGCGCGTTCGCAACCTTCTGCAATCTCATTCGGCATCAAACACGCTGTTTTGTTCATGACAAAAGAAAAACTCCGGGCGCTTCTCAGCAAATTCAAGCGCGGCAAGCTGAACGACGAAGAATTGATTGAGCAGTTGACATCATTGGATCCTGAATCGCTCGGCTTTGCCACCCTCGACCATCACCGGCAACTGCGCCAGGGATTTCCCGAGGTCATCTTCTGTCAGGGAAAAATACCGGCACAGGTTGCCGATATTGCTTCCCGGATCGTTCGGCGCTCACAGCCTCTTCTCGCGACACGAGCGGATGCCGGTCATTTCAAGGCAGTGAAGAAGAGAATTCGATCGGCTCGTTATAATGAAATCGCCCGAACGATTACCGCCAACGAGCCGAAACTCCATGCGAATGGCAAAGGAACAATACTGATCGTCACCGCAGGAACATCCGACATTCCCGTCGCCGAAGAAGCTGCGGTGACGGCACGAATGTGCGGCAATCGCGTTGAAACATTGTTCGATGTCGGAGTTGCCGGAATCCATCGGTTGCTCTTGCAAAGCAAGAAGCTTCTTTCCGCTAATGTCATTATTGTTGCGGCAGGAATGGAAGGCGCGCTTCCAAGTGTCGTTGGAGGATTGGTGGATGTTCCGGTGATTGCCGTTCCGACATCGGTTGGATACGGCGCGAGCTTTGGAGGAATCACGGCTCTCCTTGCAATGTTGAATTCGTGCGCGAGCGGCATCACTGTTGTGAACATCGACAATGGATTTGGCGCCGGCTTCGCGGCGAGTTTGATGAATAAGAAAAGTAGATAAGTAGTTGAGATGATGAGAAAAAAACAGAAGGCTCGTTTTTTACTTTTTAATTTTGACCTTTGACTTTTTCGGAGATGCAATGCTTACTGATATCAAGAAACTGAAATTCTACGATACGATTATCGGCACACTCGGCAACACGCCGCTCGTGAAACTGAATAAGATTACAAGGGGGTTCAAAGGACATTACTTCGTCAAAGTCGAAAGCTTCAACCCCGGCGGATCGGTCAAGGATCGTATCGGTCTCGATATCGTTGAAGAAGCCGAGCGTGAAGGTCGATTGCGTCCGGGTGGGACAATCGTTGAAGCGACATCGGGCAATACCGGCCTCGGACTTGCCATCGTCGCTGCGATCAAAGGATACAAGTGCATCTTCACGATGCCGGATAAAATGAGCATCGAGAAAATCCGGCTCTTGAAAGCATTCGGCGCAGAAGTGATCGTGACACCGACGGCAGTTCCGCATGATTCACCGGAGAGCTATACCGAAGTTGCCAAGCGCATCGTCCGCGAGACGCCGAATTCCATTCTTGCCAACCAGTATTTCAATCCAAAAAATCCCGAATCGCATTACAAAACCACCGGCCCGGAGATTTGGGAACAGACTGGCGGGCAAATCGACTACTTCATCTGCGGCGTCGGCACTGGCGGCACGATTTCCGGAGCGGGAAAATTCCTCAAAGAAAAAAATCCGAACGTCAAAGTTATCGGCATCGACCCGAAAGGCTCCATCCTCCGCGAGTATTTCTATACGAAGAAATATTCGCACGTGCTGAAGACCTACAAGGTGGAAGGCATCGGGCAGGATTGGCTTCCGGCAACATTGAACTTCGACGTTATCGATGACATGATCGAAGCGACGGACAAGGAATCGTTCTTGATGGCGCGCCGCCTGACGCGGGAAGAAGGTATTTTTGTCGGCGGATCGGCCGGCACTGCGATGGCTGGTGCGCTCAAGTGCGCCGACAGGATGAAAGACAACGACATCATGGTCATACTCCTCCCCGATACCGGCGAGCGATATCTGAGCAAGGTCTTCAACGACGATTGGATGAGAGAGAACGGGTTCCTGATCCCCGATCGCATCACGGTGAAGTACGTTTTGCAAAGCAAGTCGAAGAACGTGCCACAGCTTGTGGCGATCGATCCGACCACGACGGTGCGCAAGGCACTTGACCTCATGAAGGAGAACGACATCGCGCAGCTTCCCGTGCTGGACAAGGGAAAGCCCGTGGGAACGGTTGACGATAACGACTTGATGTCCGCGGTCCTCGACGACCACACGAAGTTCGATTCACCGGTAAAAGAAATGATGAAGCCGGGGTTCTCCGTCATCGGCAGCGCATCGCCCATCGAACATGCCATCGACTATTTAAAGAGAAGAGACTCTGCCGTTCTTATTGAAGAAGACCACAAGATCATCGGCATCCTCACGCGATACGATGTGATAGAGTATATGGCGAGATGAGAAGCCGATGTGGGATGTGGGATATGGGATGTGAGAAAGTGGATTTGAGATTGCTGGATTCAATGAGCAAGTGCAACACGTCGGTTAAAGACTTCGCGTGGTGTTTGATAATGTAATATTTTTCTTGGTCTGTTGTTCATGCGTCGTTCTAAACGTTTCACATCAGCATTGGAGACAGCGTCGAAGTTTG
>JACOSY010000049.1 GCA_016178595.1 Ignavibacteria bacterium | reverse complement strand
GGATTTCTTCCCCATTCCGATGGCAACGATCTCACCGACGACAGGTTTTTCCTTCGCCGTATCCGGTAAAATAATTCCGCCCTTCGTCTTCTCATCGGCGGGGGAAGGCTTAATGACAACGCGATCACCTAATGGGTGAATGTTCATAAGAATCCCTCCTTAAATATGTCATTGAATAGTTGAAAAGGAAACTTGAGGGAAGGCATCGAAAGGACGTTCTTCCCTCCACTGGTTTTGTGTGTCACTCCATTTATCAAAGCGTGTGCCAGAGGGAGTGCAGTCAAACAGCTGATATTATGAACTTTTTTGAACAGAGCAATGGTAAGAGATCTTGCAGTGTGACGGGCTGACAGACCTTAAAGACAAATGGTGCAGGCATTGTCGGACAAACTGACAAGGTACTATGAAAAGTGCTGTCGCCATTCCTCCATATCTGCAAGGGAATTCTGAGAGTGGATGGACTTAAGATGCAGAGCGTTTATAGTTTGAATTATATGCTCATGCGGGCGTCCATGCCTACTCGGGATTGGACGTTGACTTCGGGTCCTTCCATGTTTTGTCGGAGTTGCCAGCTCGTCGTCCAAAAACGTTTCTTTCTTGGCTCGCGGCCGTCCTGCCACAACCGGTACGTTTCCTCTGCGCTTTTCTGAGGCGAGCTTCCTCTCGGGTGCTTTTGTAGATGCTCATTCTTCTCCATGTTCCATCTTTTCTTTGTGACTAATGTGCAAGGTTCGCGCTACCGGTCATGTGTATGCTTCAATTCGTTTGCGTATACTCTCGCTTGTTGCTCATCGTTGAACCATTCTGACGAGATCTGCCACGTGAATCCCAGGAATTTCTTCCACTGTTGAACGATCCAAACTGTTGGATCTGTTGGGTTGTACATGACTTCAATGCGGCAACTATGTGAATTCTGGATGACGAGACGGCTCTTCTTCTTCATAATGTCAATCAGAATCTGAAGCTGTTTCGCTGATGCTGTAGTAAATAGCGATGGCGAGAGAAACTGTTTCGTCTGTTAATGAAGAGGCAGCGTAGTGAAGACGAATCGAAGGAGATCGACGACGACGAGCGCTGTTTTCCGAAACGATCCCTGCAAGCCTGTACGATCTCGCACTTCGCGTTCCGGCAGGCGCAGTGTGCCAACTCTCACATTGTAATGTAGCCCTAATCCATGCTAATGACAACATGGCAAATTGGGCATCCTTTGACTATTCCTCACACAAAATAGAGAATGTGCTCGCTCTTAGGAATTGTATTGATTGCGAGTGTGGTCGGTCGTTTAGGAAACCGGAAGTATTTATGGTATATTGTATATATGATTCTCTACATGATAGTCTGCGAAGAACGACCGAACACTTTCTTCTCCCTCCACCACGTAGTGATTCAGAGTTGTCATAATTATTAGTCCGTCCACGCACACACTGTTCCAACCGTTTTCAACGTGAAAGGTAACAGAAAATGAATATCTACGCCGGCAATTTGTCACGAGATGTAACAGAAGACGACTTACGCACAGCGTTCCGAGCATTTGGCGAAGTATCCTTTGTCAACATCGTTCGGAATAGGTTGAACAATACTTCGGCAGGATTCGGATTCCTCGAAATGCCCGTACAACTGGAAGCGGAAGCAGCCATCACGGGCCTGCACATGAAGGAATTCAAAGGTCAGCCGCTAACCGTAAACGAGGCTCGACCCCGTCCCCGATAGAAAACAGACTTTGGCATCGGCGCTGCCCTGCTGACACCCAGATTTCTTTTTCACCAACAAAGATCGGAGCTTTTGTCATGATTATCGGATTGGGAAATGTTCGTATAAAAGGAGTGTCCGGGAGAATGTATACGTTTCGATCATATCCGCTGGAGACTGCATTTGCAAAGTTTGGAGCCGTCTACTTCATCTCAAGCAGGAACCAAGACCCGGATGGAAGGATCTCACACAGCCGTATTTTCTGCGGAGAGACAGACAACCTCTCCGTTCGTCTCGACAATGCCCTTCAAACAGTGTCCTTCAAGGCAAACAATGCCAACTGCATCTGCATACTGCCGAAAGAGGATGAAGACATACGTATGGAAATCGAGCGCGACATACACCAGAAATACAAATTCCTTTGTTGATACATCACTAACCTTTGAGGTTTCCTCATGATCCAATTATCCGACCGGTGGGAGTTCTACAAGGATAGGTTTAGCGAATGGCAGTGGCGGAAGTTTGAATCCAACAAAGTCGTTGCAGTATCCGCTGATGGATTCTACTCACGCCAGGCATGTGTCAATAATGCAAGACAGAGAGGCTACGATCCGCAGCTCTCACCCCTGCCCCGCAAGCAACGAGAAGCTACACCGTGACGGTGATAGAAAATCTGTGGGAGGACAGGAATTTATCGAGGGAGGGAAGCAACCAGTAAAGATTGCTCAGTTATACACTGACTCCATCCCATGGATTATTCCGTACGCGATGGCTGGTCATCTTACCCGAATCATTGAATTTGCCGATCTCATCATCGGCTACCACATTTTTACTCCCCCTCAGCTCTCCGAATCACAATGCCTGCAGTGCACCGAAGCGGGAATACAAAATCAATGCCTTGGAAATCAGGTGAGGCGAGAATAGATGGCGGAAAATAATCCCGCTCCGGTCACGGCAAGTATTGGCGTCCTCCTAATGCGTTAGACGCTGCCGATTCTGAAGCGGGATTTCCCTAAGCGAAGAAGTATTTCAACGCCCGCCCCATGCCCATTCGTTGCTCGATCAGGACATAACGTGTTCTCATGCAGGAAAGGCAATGGGGCGGTTTTTCCAAATGTATCTTCATCTTCTTGGAAGCTACGTTATTCCTGTTACTTCAGCAGCAGCATTCGCTTCACAGCCTGATGGACGTCGTTTCCTTCCATGCTCTGGGCTGTGATGCGATAGAAGTACACGCCAGAGGTAAGATGGGTTGCATCGAAATCCACCACCTGATCACCTTCATCCATCTGCTCGCGATCCAACACGCG
This sequence comes from Ignavibacteria bacterium, assembly GCA_016178595.1. Classification (GTDB taxonomy): domain Bacteria; phylum Bacteroidota; class Ignavibacteria; order UBA10030; family SZUA-254; genus JACOSY01. Next base: position 10 of record JACOSY010000049.1, on the reverse strand, counting down.
GACGACTTCC